>NZ_JAVDWJ010000009.1:0-209139 GCF_031457295.1 Caulobacter sp. BE254
GCCTCAACGCCAAGGCCCGCGACGCTCGACGCGCCCTGGTCGCCGCTTGACAGACCAGACAGTCGCTCCGTCGGCTTCGCCGACACCTCCCCCACGGGGGGAGGATCTGGTCAGAATCCCTTGCCGGCCGCCTCGTTGATCCCCCGGATCCGCTCCAGCGCCCCTTGCAGGATCCAGGCGGCGGCCATCTTGTCGACGACCTCGGCGCGGCGCTTGCGGTTGACGTCATGCTCGTCGATCAGCACCCGGGTCACGGCCGCCGTCGATAGGCGCTCGTCCCAGAAGGTGATCGGCAGGTGGGGCTGCAGGCGCAGCAGGTTGCGGCCCAGCGCCCGGTTGGACTGGCAGCGCACGCCCTCGGTGCCGTCCATGTTCATCGGCAGCCCGATGACGATCCCCGCCGCCTTGCGGCTGCCCATCAGCTTGAACAACACCTCGGCGTCCTCGCTGAACTTGGTCTTCTTGATCAGGGCCAGGGGGCTGGCGACGGTCAGGGTGACGTCCGAAACGGCCACGCCGATGGTCTTCTCGCCAGGATCCAGGCCGACGATCGGCAGGAAATCGGGGAGGGCGGCGGCGAATTCGGCGATGTCGAGAACGGGCATTAGTCCTCATAACACGGGGAACAGCTTGTCAAAGCGCCCCTCGCACGGCTAACCCACACGCTCGAATTTCAGGAGGCCCCCATGGCCATTGACGCCGCCACCGTGCGGAAGGTCGCGCGGCTCGCGCGGATCGCCACGCCCGAAGATCGCCTGGAGCCCCTGGCCCAGGAGCTCAACGGCATCATGATGTGGATCGAGCAGCTGGCCGAGGTCGATACCGACGGCGTCGAGCCGCTGACCAGCGTCGTGCACGCCGGCCTGCCGCTGCGCGACGATGTGGTGACCATGGGCGGCGACGCCGAGGTGGTCACCGGCAACGCCCCCAAGTCGGTGGGCGGCTTCTTCGTGGTCCCCAAGGTGGTCGAATAATGAAGGCGCTGACCTCTCTCACCCTGAAGGGCGCGCTGGACGGGCTGGCCGCCGGGGACTTCACCTCGGTGGAGCTGACGAAGGCCCATATCGAGGCCGTCGAGGCCGCCCGCGGCCTGAACGCCTTCCTGGTCGAGACGCCCGAGCGGGCCTTGTCGATGGCCGCCGCCTCGGACGCCCGCAGGGCGCTTGGCGCTGCCCGTTCGCTGGACGGCATTCCCCTGGGCATCAAGGACCTGTTCTGCACCGAAGGCGTGCCGACCACGGCCGCCTCGAAGATCCTCGAGCCGTTCGTCCCGCACTACGAGTCGACCGTCACCAGCCAGCTGTGGCGCGACGGGGCGGTGATGTTGGGCAAGCTGAACCTGGACGAGTTCGCCATGGGCTCGTCGAACGAGACCAGCGCCTATGGACCGGTGATCAATCCCTGGCGCAAGGCCGGCTCGAACCAGGCCCTGACCCCCGGCGGCAGCTCGGGCGGCAGCGCCGCGGCCGTGGCCGCCGACCTGTGCCTGGGCGCCACCGCCACCGACACCGGCGGCTCGATCCGCCAGCCGGCCGCGTTCACCGGCACCGTGGGCATCAAGCCGACCTACGGCCGCTGCTCGCGCTGGGGCACGGTGGCCTTCGCCAGCTCGCTGGACCAGGCCGGGCCGATCGCCAAGACCGTCGAGGACGCCGCGATCCTGCTGACCTCGATGTCGGGCCACGACCCCAAGGACTCCACCAGCCTGGACGTGCCGGTTCCCGAGTTCGCCGCCTTCGTCGGCAAGTCGGTCAAGGGGCTGCGGATCGGCATTCCCAAGGAATACCGGGTCGACAACATGCCCGCCGAGATCGAGAAGCTGTGGGCCGACGGGATCGCCTGGCTGAAGGAGGCCGGCTGCGAGATCGTCGAGATCAGCCTGCCGCACACCAAGTACGCCCTGCCGGCCTATTACATCGTGGCCCCGGCCGAGGCCTCGTCGAACCTGGCCCGCTACGACGGCATGCGCTACGGCCTGCGGGCCGAGGGCGGCAACCTCACCGAGGTCTACGAGAACACCCGCGCTGAAGGCTTTGGCGACGAGGTCAAGCGCCGCATCCTGATCGGCACCTATGTGCTGTCGGCGGGCTATTACGACGCCTACTACCTGAAGGCCCTGAAGGTGCGCCGCCGCATCGCCGAGGACTTCGACAGCGCCTGGGAAAAGGTCGACGCCATCCTGACCCCGACCGCGCCGTCAGCGGCGTTCGGCCTGGGCGAGAACAGCAACGACCCGATCGCCATGTACCTGAATGACGTGTTCACGGTGACGACCAACCTGGCGGGCCTGCCGGGCCTGTCCCTGCCGGCCGGCCTGGACGCCAACGGCCTGCCGCTGGGTCTGCAGATCATCGGCAAGCCGCTGGACGAGGGAACGGTGTTCTCGGTGGCCGGGGCCATCGAAAAGGCCGCCGACTTCAAGGCCAAGGCCGACCGCTGGTGGTGATCGGCCGCTAACCGACCGGACAGGATAAAGGGCGGCCCCGCGAGGAGCCGCCCTTTTTTACGCTACGCTACTGACAACTACATCGGGGTGTCCGGCGAGGCCGGGACGGTCGCCGGAGCAGGCGTCGGGGCCGGCGCGGGCGTCGGGGCCGGGGCGGCCGGAGCGGCGATCACCGGCGCCGGGGCCGGGGCTGCGACCGGGGCCGGAACCGTGGCGCTGACGTTTTCGGAGGCCGAGCCGGCGTCGGGCGCGGTTTCCGGGGCCGCGCGGCGGGCCGGAGCGGCGCGACGGGCGGGCTGGGTCACCCGCGGCGGCGGAGCCGTCTCGGCGCGGGCCATCTGGGTCGGGGCTGGGGCCGGGGCCTGGGTCGCGGCGGGCGTGGTGGCGGGAACCGGGGTCGGCATCGGGGCCGGCGGTTGGGTCGTGGGCAGGGGTTGGGCCTCGGCCACCTTGGCGGGCGGCGCCTCGCCGGTGGTCGGGGTCTGGGCCGGACGGCTCATCAGGCCCCAGGCCAACCCGCCGACCGCGATGGCCAGCACCGGCAGGCCGATCATCAGCGGCAGGTTGGACGAAGACTTTTTGGTCGGCGTGCGAGCATAGACGGGCGCGCTCGGAAAGAGAGCCGAAGAATCCGCGTTAGTCGCGGGGGCGACATAAGGTTCTCCAGCATCGAGGTTCAGAACAGCCATGATTTCCTCCGGCGAGTTATTCGCGTTCGAGGAGTCAACGGGAGGTGACGCTAGCGGTTCCGGTTGGCCAGGAATGACCTCTAGTTTGACAAGAAGCGGTCATTTTTCAAGTTGAGCGAAATCTTGGTCTCAGCGACGCTCGATAACCTTTCCCTCCCCCTTGCGGGGAGGGTGGCCCGCGTAGCGGGTCGGGTGGGGGATCAAGTCATGAGCGTGAACCGCGCAAGGACATTGCGGAAGGCGATGAGCGGGCAGGAGGTTCGCTTGTGGGTGAGGCTCCGGTCGTTGCGAGCAGACGGCTTTCACTTTCGGCGACAGGCGCCGCTGCTGGGGTATTATCCAGACTTCATCTGCCTCGGCCGAAGACTGGTTATCGAGGTGGATGGCCCCCACCACGACGAAATCGAACAGCGCGCTCACGACGCTCGTCGCGACCAAGTTTTCCTCGGTTCGGGCTTCCAAACCTTGCGCTTCACGACCCGGGCGGTGCATGAGGACATCGATGCGGTGGTGGACGTGATTTGTCGCGCCCTCGACGCCGCGAGCCCCACCCGACCCGCTACGCGGGCCACCCTCCCCACAAGGGGGAGGGAAGAGACTCTTTCTAGGCGGCCATTCCCGTGGCCAGGAATTGAGACATGACCGAAACCGCCTCTTCCAAAGTGATCCAAGGCCGCACCGGCCCCTGGGAAATCGTGCTCGGCCTCGAGGTCCACGCCCAGGTCGCCAGTGTGTCCAAGCTGTTCTCCGGCGCCGCCGTCGGTTTCGGCGCGGGGCCGAACCAGCAGGTCAGCCTGGTGGACGCGGCCATGCCCGGCATGCTGCCCGTGCTGAACCGGTTCTGCGTCGAGCAGGCGGTGAAGACGGGCCTGGGCCTGAAGGCGCAGATCAATCTGAAGAGCCGGTTCGACCGCAAGAACTACTTCTATCCCGACCTGCCGCAGGGCTATCAGATCAGCCAGTTCGACCAGCCGATCGTCGGCGAGGGCGTGGTGACCGTCGAGCGTGACGACGGCACGACCTTCGACGTGCGCATCGAGCGCCTGCACCTGGAGCAGGACGCCGGCAAGTCGCTGCACGACCAGGACCCGAACGCCACCTATGTCGACCTGAACCGCGCGGGCACGGCGCTGATGGAGATCGTCTCCCGGCCCGACATGCGCAGCTCGGAAGAGGCCGCCGCCTACGTCAAGAAGCTGCGGACGATCCTGGTCTATCTGGGCACCTGCGACGGCGACATGGAGAAGGGCAACCTGCGCGCCGACGTCAACGTCTCGGTCTGCCGTCCGGGCGACTACGAGAAGTTCCGCGAGACGGGCAGCTTCAAACACCTGGGCACGCGCTGCGAGATCAAGAACGTCAACAGTTACCGCTACATCCAGCAGGCCATCGAGTACGAGGCCCGTCGCCAGATCGAGATCCTGGAGGACGGCGGCAAGATCGACCAGGAGACCCGGCTGTTCGACCCGAACAAGCTGGAGACCCGCTCGATGCGATCGAAGGAAGAGGCGCACGACTACCGCTACTTCCCCGACCCGGACCTGCTGCCGCTGGTGCTGGATCCCGCGTGGGTGAAGGCGATCGAGGACACCCTGCCGGAACTGCCCGACGCCAAGAAGCAGCGCCTGCAGAGCCAGTACGGCCTGTCGGCCTATGACGCCGGCGTGCTGATCATCGAGGCCGACCGCGCCGACTATTTCGAGGCCGCCGCGAAGGGCCGCGACGCCAAGCTGGTGTCCAACTGGGTGACCAACGAGCTGCTGTCGAAGCTGTCGGCCGGCGGCCACGAGATCGCCGGCTCGCCCTTGCCGCCGCAAGACATCGCCCAACTGGTCGAACTGATCGAGAACGGCACGATCAGCTCCAAGATCGCCAAGGAGGTCTTCGAGCACATGTGGGCCGGCGAGGGCCGTCCAGCGCAGATCGTCGAGGCGCGCGGCCTGGTGCAGATCAACGACACCGGCGCCATCGAGGCGGCGATCGACACGCTGATCGCGGCCAATCCCGACAAGGCCGAGGCCGTGAAGGAAAAGCCCCAGGCCATCGGCTGGTTCGTCGGCCAGGTGATGAAGGAGACCGGCGGCAAGGCCAATCCGGCCACCGTCAACGAGCTTCTGCGGAGCAAGCTGGGGCTGTAGCCCCTCTCCCGCGTTGGCGAGAGTCGCCATGACAAGGGCCCGTCGCGCGAGCGGCGGGCCCTTCTTCGTGCCGCTAGAGCAAGCCGCGCGATATAGAAATCGCGCGTCTTGCTCTAGGTTTCTGTCTTCGCATCGCTTTTGCGGAAAACCGGCGTCCACTTTTCCGAGTGATGCTCTAGGCCTGGGTCTTGGGCGGTCGCCGGGTCGGCGGTTTCGGCTTGGGCGCCGGCGTCTGGGGCGGCGGCCCGCCATGCAGCGTCAGGGGCTCGAACGGACGGCCCGGACGGGTCAGCTTGCGGACCCGCAGCCGCGCCTCGTGGATGAACCGCCGGGCGTCGGCCTCCGTGCGGACCGCGCGATATTGCGGGGTCAGCTCGCGCCTGGCCTTCAGCCGGCCGGGACCGTAGGAGGTGGCCTTGCGATAGGCCACGTGCATGAAGCCCCAGAACGAGGCCGGCACCGGCCGGCCTTCGCCGATCACCGGCGGCCGGGCGCCGCCGTGAGTGAGGGGCGGATCGCCGTGATGGGTCGAGGGCGGGGCGCCGGGCGCGCCGGTCAGGGGCGAGCTGCTTTCCCCGGTCTCTGGTTCGCGGGCCTCGGGCAGGCCGTTGTCCAGCGCCCAGGTCAGGGCCGCCCGAGTGCACTCGAATCCAGAGTCCGGAACTTCGGGCAGGGTGGTGGGTGCGTCGGTGCGCGGCGCGCTGCGATTGAACAGGTGCAGGAAGTCCTTGGCCATGCCGTCGCGGCGGGTCAGGGGCGAAAACTTGAACAACAGGCCCAGGGACCGGACCAGCGAGCTGTGGTCGTAGACCGTGTGGTCGATGACCCCGCGATTGACCCATGGCGAGACGATCACCGCCGGCACCCTGACGCCCAGCTGCTTGAAGTCGAAGTTGTGGTGGTTGTTGGACGCCGCCGCCAACTTGTCGCCGGGCGCGGGGGCCGTCGGCGGCTTGACGTGGTCGAAAAAGCCGCCGTGCTCGTCGTAGGTGATGATCAGCGCGCTGCGTTCCCAGTGCGGCGAGTTGCGGATGGTCTCGTAGACCGCCTTGATCAGCCGCTCGCCCCGGGTGACGTCGTCCAGCGGGTGCTGGGACGTGCCACAGGTATAGTCGCCCGCCGTGGTCGGCAGGATGTTGCCGTAGCTGGGTTCGATGAAGATGTAGGACGGCTCGAAGTCGGCCTTGTTCACCTCCTCGGCGAACTCGTCCATGTCGGTGAAGCAACCGCCCAGCGCCGCCAGGGTCATGCCCTTGAGGGCGAAGCATTGCGGCAGCTCGTCGCCTTCGAAGACCCGCCAGTCGACGCAGTTGCTGTCCAGGGCGTCGAACACCGTGCCGTGCTGGAAGCTGAAGCCGTCGATCAGCTCGGCCGCCGCGCTTTCCAGGCCGCTGGGGCTGTCGTCCAGCCCGCCGGAACTGGCGGCGTGGACGAAGAAGCGGTTGGGCCAGGTGGGGCCGGGCAGGGAGGCGAACCAGGCGTCGCAGACGGCGAACTCCCGGGCCAGGGTGGTGATGATCGGCACGCTGGCCGGGTCGAAACAGTTCATGACGTTGGCCGGATGCGCCGATCCCGCGTCCTCGTAGTTGAAGACGAAGCCGTTGTTCTGCGGAGCCGGATAGGGATGGACGGTGTTGTTGTCCCAGGCCGTCGATCCGGTCATCTGCAGCAGGATGTCGATGAACTCGTGCGGCGGGTCCTTGTCCTCGTCGACGATCTTGAAGACGGCGGTCGGCGTGGGGCTGACGGCGACGCCGCCCCGCGTCAGGTTGACGAAGGGCGGCTGGGTCAGGTCCTTGCCGGCGAAGTCGTCGGCCCGCGTGGGCTGGCCGGCGGGGTCGATCCCGGTCAGGGCGGCGAAGCCGAGCAGGTGGTCGTAGGAGCGGTTCTCGAGCATCAGCACGAAGACCTTCTCGACCTTGCGCGGCATGGACGACTTGCCGCCGGCCTTGAAGGTGCAGACGATCCCGTTCCAGGCCCTGCACACCGTCCGTAAGATCCAGCCGACGATCGTGCACACGGCCTTGAAGATCCACAGGAAGGTCTTGCAGACCCACTTGGCCACCCAGTACCAGGCCTTGCAGACCCACTTGGCTACCCAGTACCAGGCCTTGCAGACCCACTTGGCGACCCAGTACCAGGCTTTGCAGACCCACTTGGCGACCCAGTACCAAGCCTTGCAGAACCAGCTGCACGGCCACCATGTGCAACAGTGCTTGGAGCCTTCGTCAGCCCAGGTCCCGCATTCCTTCGAGCCTTCGTCGGCCCAGGTCCCGCATTTCTTCGAGCCTTCGTCAGCCCAGGTTCCGCATTTCTTCGAGCCTTCGTCGGCCCACGACACGCAACCTGACTTGGCCTCGTCCAGAACCTCGTGACAGTCCATCACGGCGCCGTCGACGACCTGGGTGCACTTCGACATCTAAAGTCTCCCGAAGAGTGACTTTTAGGGACGCGGGCTAGAGAAGGGCGGCCGTCGTACGGCCGAGTTCGGCGATGGCGCGGACCGTGGCGCGGCGGAAGCGGGCGGCGCCCAGCGCCAGGCCGGTCAGCTTGCCCGCCACGCCCGCGGCGAGTCCGGCGGCCAGGACCAGGGCCAGCGTGCGGAGCGCCAGGCCAAGGGGCTGCACGCCGTCGCCGTGGGTCAGGCTCCAGATCGCGGCCAGGCCCATGGCCGTCAGGGCGCTGACGGCGCTGGCCGCGCAGCCGCAGACACGCTGGAAGCGCTGTTGCTCCTCGCGCCAGGCGGAGGTCGCGTGATTTTCATAAGGAAAGCGGGCGATGGCCGGCAGTCGCCGAGCTTGGCTCGGGCGATCATGCATCAGCGCGAGCAGGTCCAGCGTGGCGCGAAAAGCCGCGTCGGCGTGTGCGTCGACGGGCTCCGCGGCGAGGGCGTCGTTGATCGTCCAGTTCTGCTGCGCCGCCTGCCCCATGTCCCGACCCTCGCGCTGGGCGACGGGCCGGGCCGACCCGCCGTGTCAGGCGCATCGCCAGCATGGCGCGAACTCCGAGTGGAGTGCAACAGAAAGTATCGTGATTTGCCCTCTGCTCGTTCAGCGTGCACGAAGAAAGGCCCGCCGCGCGAGCGCGACGGGCCTGATCTGGTCTCGGAACGGGTCTTAAGGCTTGGGCGTGTCCGTGGTCGAAGCGCCGGCCGGGTCGGAGCTTTCCGCCGGCTTGTGGTGCTTCTTGGCCTTCTTCTCGGCCTTGCTGTCGGCGGCGGGGGCCGAGGCGTCGGTCGAGGTGTCGGAGGCGGTCGCCGAGCTTGGCGTGCCGCTGGCGCCGGCGTCAGCCGCCGGATCCTGGGCCGGCGTGGCCGCCGGGTCGCTGCCGTAGGACGGCGAGGTCGTGGACGAGGAGGGCGCGCTTTGGGTGGTCTGCGGGGTCGGATCGGTGGGCGCGGTTTGCTGAGCCAGGGCCGACCCGGCATAGCCGGCGAGGGTCAGTGCAGCGACGGCGGCCGTGAGGCGGAGCTTGGTCATGGAAGCGTCTCGTTACTGTCGCGTCGGAAAGTGACACGGCCGCCACGCTGACCTGGGAATGCGGTGGGAATAACTCGCCAATCGGGCGATTTCGCCGCATACGCGGCCAGGATGTGGCGAATGGCGACGCTTACCAAGAGTTTTGGAAAGCGTCGCCAGACGCTTCAGGTCGACATCGCCTAGTTGTTGATGATGTCGAAGATCAGTCCGGTGGCGATCGCCGCCAGGACGTAGTCGTTGCCGGCCCGGTACCAGTAGTAACCGCGGGGCGGCGGGCGCAGGCGATAGTATCCGTAGTCGTGGACGATATAGCCGTTGCCGCGATAATAGGGCGGCAGATAACCGCCGCGGCGCCAGGCGTTGTAGCCAGGCCGATAGCCCGGATGGCCGTAGTAATGGGGGGGCGGCGCGCCATAGCTCCAGCGGTTGTTGTAATAGTAGCCGTTGTAGCGGCGGCCGTCCCAACGGTCGCCGCGATCCCAGCCGTTGTGGCGGCCGTTGTCGTGACGGCCATCCCAACGGCCATCGCCGCGGCCGTCCCAGCGACCATCGCCGCGGCCGTCGTGACGGTCGCCGTCCCAGCGACCGCCGTCATGGCGGCCGTAATCCCGGTCACCGTGGCGATCGCCATGGCCGCGGCCGCGATCCTGGGCCGAAGCGTCGCCGGCCATGGCCATGGGGCCGGCCACGGCGGCCGCGGCGGCGATGGTGAGCAACAAGCGCTTCATGTCCGACGTCTCCTTCTTCGGTCGGCGGCTCTCCGAACCGCCTGATCCCTCGACCTTGAAGACAGTTTCCGCCGCGCTGGCTGAACCTGATCTGAACGGCGCCGTCAGGCTGCAGCATGGGCGGCCTTGGCGCGGGCGTCCGGCGAGACCATGTTGGCGGTCAAACACAACGTCTTCAGACAAAACGCTTCAGGGAGCGCGTCGATGAGCCGCCCGATCGACCTGTACTACTGGCCCACGCCCAACGGCTGGAAGATCTCCATCGCCCTGGAGGAGATGGGCCTGCCCTACACGATGATCCCGGTGAACATCGGGGCGGGCGAACAGTTCAAGCCGGACTTCCTGGCCATCAGCCCCAACAACCGCATGCCGGCCATCGTCGATCCCGACGGTCCCGACGGCCAGCCGATCTCGGTGTTCGAGTCCGGGGCCATCCTGCAGTACCTGGGCCGGAAGACCGGCCGGTTCTACGGGGCCAGCGAGCGCCAGCGGGTCGAGATCGACCAGTGGCTGATGTGGCAGATGGGCGGGCTGGGGCCCATGGCCGGCCAGACCCACCATTTCCGCCAATACGCCGCCGCCATCGTCAGCGACCAGCGCCAGATCGCCTATGGCGCCATCCGCTACACCAACGAGACGCACCGGCTGTACGGCGTGCTGAACAAGCAGCTGGACGGGAAGGATTTCATCTGCGGCCAATTGTCCATCGCCGACTTCGCGTGCTGGGGATGGGTTGCGCCATGGAAAAACCAGGGCATCGTGCTTGACGAGTTTCCGCATCTGAAGGCCTGGTTCGAGCGCATGGGCGCCCGTGACGCCGTCGACCGGGGCTTCAAGCTGGGCGCGGAACTGCGCCGCCAGGGCCTGCAAGCGCCCGGAAAGGCGCAGGAAGAGGCCCGAAAGGTGCTGTTCGGCCAGCGCGCCCGTTAACGCCTTGTAGACGGGAGTTTACATTCAGTAACACCCGTGAATGCAGCGTAATACCTATGAATGGTTTCTGTATTCATGGGCAAGATTCATGATGTCGGCGCCCTTAACTATATGTTCAGTGGCGAGGGACTTTTCTGTTCTCGAGCCAAGCGGAGCCGGAATGGCGAAGTGGGCTGGGAAGGGGACTTGAAGCCATGATGATGAGTATCGAACCGCCGGCCGCCATCCACGGGATCCCGCTGCCGACCGCCGACGCCTCGGGCGATGAGCTGTTCCGCATGGGCATGCTCTATTCGACCGGCCAGGGCGGCGCGCCGCTGGACTACGTGTCGGCCCACATGCTGTTCAACCTGGCCGCCATGCGCGGTTCGGTCGAAGCCAAGGTCTATCGCAAGGAAATCTCGCAGGAGATGGCCAGCGAGGACGTCGCCGAAGCCCAGCGCCAGGCGCGCGAATGGCTGGCCCACGGCTGAAGCCGGCATCCCTGCCATCGTGATCGCGGTTGTGCTAGATTGATGGCATGAAGTTGGAACCCGCTATCTTTGACGACCTGGATGAAGCCAGCGACGTCGCAGCGATCGTCGAGGCCCGCGCCGAGATCGCGGCGGGCCAGTTCGTGAGCAACGAGGCTGTCGAGGCCTGGCTCTTGTCATGGGGAACGCCGAACAAGCTGCCTCCTCCCGGAGCTGGCGACTAACGCCCTACGCGCCGTGATTTAGCTCTGGGCGAGGCTGAACGGATGGCCGACACGTCTGCCCTTCGCGTGATCTGGTCGCCGAGAGCTGTTCGGGATCTCGCCGGTATCGACAGCTACATCAATCAGTTCGCGCCTCTCGCGGCCCGACGCTTTACGGCTCGGCTGGTCTCGACGGTTCGCAGCCTGGCCGACCATCCAAACCGAGGTCGGCCGATAGGCGATGGCGTTCGCGAGCTGGTCGTGGTGAGGCCCTACCTGGTGGTCTATGAGGTCAAGGGCGATCGTGTCGAGATCCTACACATCAAGCACGGCGCGCAGCGGCCGGCCTGAGCGTTGATCCGCTTCAGTTTCCGCTGAAGCCGTTGATCGCGTAGCTGAAGCTGATCGGCAGCAGGTCTCGGAAATACTGCTGCATGAACAGGCCCGCCTCGGACACCCCGCTGCGCGGCACGTAGACCACGTCGAAACGGCGTAGCGGCACCAGGTCCGCCCGGCCGTTGGTCATCCCCGACAGCAGGTTGGCCGTGCGCAGCATGGCCCGGCCGTTGGGCCCGCGGCGAATGATCACCACAGACGTGCGCTTGGCCGAGGTCTTGAACCCGCCGGCCTGGATGATCGCCCGCAGCGCGTCGCTGTCGCCGGCCATGTCGAAGGCGCCCGGATTGCCGACCTCGCCCCCCACGAACACCTTCAGCGGCGCCGTCGCCTTGATCGACACCTGCACCTGCGGCCGCAGCAGCTGGCTGGAATAGGCCTGGGTGATCGAGGCTTCCAGTTCGCCGATCGTGCGGTCGGCCGCCATGACCGGCGCGATCAGCGGCAAAGCGACGCGGCCGTCCGGCTGCACCACCACGGACTTGTTCAGCTCGACCGCCGACGGCACGCTGACTTCCAGCTCGTCGCCCGGATAGAACCGGTAGTCGGGCTCCTGGTCCGACCAGTCGGCATAGCCGATATCGGAAAAAGTCGCCGTCGGACGGGCCGTGGGCGTGATCGGTTCGCGGTCCACGTGGCCGCAGCCGGCCAAGCCGAGCGAGAGCCCGGTGGCCGCGAAGGGCAGGGCGAAAGCCGCCGAGAGGATGGTGCGCCTGTGCATGCGACAAGTCTTAACAGGAATGGGTAACGACTCCTTAAGCGCGCTCCGACCAGGGTGAGGCCGAGATTGAACCCATCGGATTCGCATGTCGACGACGAGCGCCTGGACGAGTGTGCCGCATGATCCGCCGTCGCGTAGCGACTGGGCGGCGCGCGCCCGCTATGCGCCGACCGACTTCGTCACCCTGCTGTGGCGCGAACGCTGGCTGATGCTCCTGGTCTTCGTGGTGATCTTCGCTCTGGGGGCCGGTTTCGCCTTCACCCAGAAGAAGACCTACACCGCCAGTTCCAGCCTCTTCGTCCGCCTGGGCCAGGAATATGTCTACGAGCCCCGGGCCGGCGACGCCGCCCGCGGCGCGGTGCCCGACGTCGACCAGGTGACCCAGTCGGAATCCGAGATCCTGGGCAGCGGCGAGCTGCGCGAGCGGGTGATCCGCAAGGTCGGCTTTGGCCGGGTCTTTCCCGGCGGCGCCGCCAAGTACGCGGTCGCCTCGCCCGAGGGAAAGCGCAAGCTGATGGCCGAGGGGCGCGAAAGCCTGGCCCGCAATCTGAAGATCGAGACCGCTCCCGACAACTCGATCATTCGCCTGTCCTATTCCAACCAGGATCCGGAAGTCGCCGAGAAGGTGCTCAACACCCTGCTCGAGGAATATCTGATCTATCGCCGCAGCCTGCTGATCGGCGGCGACGGCAATGGGCTGGAGCGCCAGCGCGAGCTGTTCACCGAGAAGCTGGCCCAGACCGACGCGGCCTACCAGGCCTTCCTGTCGGGCAACGACATCGGCGACTTCACCGCCCAGAAGACCGCCTTGACCCAACTTCAGGCCCAGGCCGAGTCGCAGAAATACGCCACCGAGGCCCAGCTGCAGGACCGCCGGGGCCGGCTGGCCGCCGTCCAGGCCGAGCTGGCCCGCACGCCGACCGACATGGTGCTGTACCGCGACAGCGACATGTCGGCGTCCGGCAAGCTGGCCCAGTTGAAGCTGGACCGCGAAGGCCTGCTGTCCCGCTATCGCCCCGACGCCCAGCCGGTCCGCGACATCGAGGCGCAGATCGCCCAGCTGGAGCAGGGCGTCTCGTCGGGCCGCACCAACGGCGAGGGCGCGCGCCGCAGCGGCCCCAACCCGATCTGGCAGACCCTGCAGTCCACCCGCAACGACCTGACCGCCGAGGTCGCCGCGCTGCAGCAGGCGCTGAACGCCTACACCCAGCAGGTCCAGGACGTGAACCAGCGCCTGCTGCGGCTCTCCGAGCTGGAGCCGACCTTCAACCAGCTGTCGCGCGACCGCGACGTGCTGTCGTCCAGCGTCAAGGATTTCACGGTCAAGGAGCAGCAGGACCAGGCCCAGCGGCAGATGTCGGCCGAGGGCAGCGACAACATTCGCATCGTCCAGCGCGCCGTGGCCCCGTCGACAGGCAAGAGCCTGCAGAAGCCGATCATCGTGCTGGCCTTCCTGTTCGCGGCCTTCACCGCCGCCTGCGCCGGCCTGGTGCGCATGCTGCTGCGCCCCGGCCTGCAGACCCCGGCGTCCGCCTCGCGCACCCTGGGCCTGCCAGTGCTGGCCACGGCCAGCTACAAGCGCTGAGGCCCTTCACCCTGAGCGCTTTCGTCGCCTTTCGCGCGAGCGCGTTTGGGCCTTAAGGTAAACGGACTTCAACGCGCGGCGATTCGGCGAATGGTGGATTTGAACGTCGAGATGGCGGAGCTGTGGGGGTCCTTGGGCGCCCCTGCGCCCGGCCGCGCGCACGTCGTCCAGTTCGTCGCCGCCCGGCGTGGGGAGGGGACCTCGACGGCCGCCCGCGAATTCGCCCGCTTCGCCGCCAAGCGGGCCGGCCGCAAGACCTGGCTGATCGACCTGGACCTGGTCACCTCGCCGCAATACCAGGCCATCGCCGCCGATCCCGAACGCTATGGCCAACTCGGGAGCGGGGCCCCGGCCTCGCCCGACGGCTCGGCCTTCTTCACCGTCCAGCCGCCGGCCCCCAAGCCCGGCGGCGGCGTGTGGCCCGACGCCAAGTACCTGACGGCCCACAGCGTGGGCGGGCCGCGCTTCTGGGTGACGCGCTTCAACCGCGAGGCCCTGCGCGGCCGCCAGAAGGTGCACATCCTGCCCGGGGTCGAATACTGGGCGGCCCTGCGCCGCCACGCCGAGATCGTCGTCGTCGACAGCCCGTCGGCCGAGGTCTCGCAGGCCGCCCTGACCCTGGCCCAGCACATGGACCAGACGGTGCTGGTGGTCAGCGCCCAGCAGCCGGACGTGCGGCCGCCGGGCCTGCTGCGCGACGCCCTGGCCTCGGCGGGCGGACGCACGGCGGGCGTGTTCTTCAACCAGGCCTCGGTCCAGCCGCCGAAGTTCCTGAAGGCCATCCTGCCGTGAGGACTTTGCTGTGAGGGTTGGGCTGTGACCGTCGTGCGTGGCGCGGCGCCCGCCGCGCCAGCCCGGCTGATGTTCTCGCAGATCGCGCTGTTTGGCCTGGCCGTCTTCGCCTTGCTGGTGTTCAGCGGCGGCTGGGAACTGCCGGCGGTCGGCGAGAACGCCACCGAGGCCGGCTCGGCCATCCTGCGCCTGGGCTATCTGCCCGCCTACGCCGCCGGTTTCGCCCTGATCGCCCTGCGGCCGGGCTCGACCCTGCGGGTGGTGATCCGTCAGCCGTTCCTGGTCGTCCTGATGGTGGTGGCCGTCGCCTCGATGTTCTGGTCGGTGAACCCCGACCAGACGGTGCGGCGCTGTTTCGCCCTGGTCTGCACCACCCTGGGCGGCGTGGCCCTGGCGGCGCGGTTCCGCTGGCCGCAGCTGGCCGAGGTGGTGGGCGCGGCCTTCGCGGTGTTGATCGTCGCCTGTTTCGTCGTCTGCCTGGCCGTGCCGCGCATCGGGGTGATGACCGAGCTGTTCCCCGGCGCCTGGCGCGGCCTGTGGCGCGAGAAGAACGGCCTGGGCGGCCTGATGGCCTTCGGTTTCTGCATCCTGTCGGCGGCGGCCCTGCTCAACCCCCGGCGCGCCCGGCTTTGGTGGGCCTTCGCGGGGCTGGCGGTGGTGCTGGTGCTGATGTCGACCTCCAAGACCTCCCTGGTCTCGCTGGTGTTGGGCGCGGGGGCGGTCGGCTTCGTGCTGGTGGCCCGCCGCGGCCCGGCCGTCGGCACGGCGGCCACCTGGGCGGGGGTGACCGGCGTCGTCTTGCTGGTCGCCTTCTCCCTGTTCGCCGCCGACGTGTTCTTCGCCATCCTCGGCAAGGACGCCACCCTGACCGGCCGCACCAAGATCTGGAGCGCGGTGATGCGCGAGATCCAGGACCGCCCCTGGCAGGGCTATGGCTACTCCGCCGTATGGGGCGACAAGAGCGGCTGGGGCCCGTTCGCCTGGATCAGCAAGAACGCCGGCTTCCAAGCCCAGCACGCCCACAACAGCTGGCTGGAGCAGTGGCTGGGCCTGGGCCTGGTGGGCCTGATCGCCTGGGGGCTGTTCTACCTGCAGACCATGACCCTGGCGGTGATCTCGGTCTTCCGCGACCGCGGCGGCGGTCTGCTGGCCTTCCCGTTCCTGGTCGTCTACAGCCTGGTTTCCCTGACCGAGAGCATCGCGGTGGTCTACAACGATTTCCGCTGGGTGCTGTTCGTCGCCTTCGCCGCCAAGCTGGCCTTCCCGGACCGCGAGGTCCAGGCCTAAGCGTTGCTTTGAGGGGCGAACCGGGTCTCACTCCCGCCTTTGGAGGGACAACCCCATGCTGCTGGCCGCCCAGATCGTCACCGGGATCGTCGCCCTGATCCACGTCTACATCGTCCTTCTGGAGACGGTGCTGTTCGACACCCGGGGCAAGAGGGTGTTCGGCCTGACCGACCAGGCGGCGGCGATCGTCAAGCCGGCCCTGTCGAACCAGGGCTGCTACAACGGCTTCCTGGTCGCGGCCCTGGCGCTGGGGCTGTTCTGGCCCGACGAGGTGACGGCCAAGGCCTTCGCCTTCTTCGGCCTGGCCTGCGTGGCCGTGGCCGGCGTCTGGGGCGGCCTGACCGTCAAGCGCTCGATCCTGCTGATCCAGACCCTGCCGGCGGCGATAGGGCTGGCGCTATGGTGGTTGCTCTAGGGAGCTCTCGTACCTGTCGGCCAGGATAGCTTGACGCGAAGAGCCATCTCGCTAGAGGCAGTGCCCAGCTTTGACCTGGCAGGGACACGATGATCACCTTCTCCGACGACATCTTCACCGAACCGGAGGACGTGGATCCGGACACCCTGGCCAATTTGGGTCCGCTGCGGCCGCTGGCCGGCGTGTGGGAGGGGCGCAAGGGCGTCGACCTGAACCCGAAGGCCGACGGGCCCGAGCGGCGCGACTATCTCGAACGCATCGAGATCCAGCCCATCGATCCCCAGGCGAACGGCCCGCAACTGCTCTACGGGCTGCGCTATCACGTCCATATCGTCGCGTCCGACGAGGACACCACCTTCCACGACCAGGTCGGCTACTGGCTCTGGGAGCCGGCCACCGGCCTGATCATGCAGACCCTGGCCATCCCGCGCGGACAGGTGGCCCTGGCCAGCGGCCGCGCCGCACCGGACGGTTCGGGCCTGACCGTCCGGGCGGAGCGCGGCGGTCCCGGCTACGGGATCTGTTCGACCGACTTCCTGGAATGGGCGTTCCGGACGGATTCCTACGAGCTGGAGGTGCGCTTCGACGCCGATGGCGGCTGGTCGTACGTGTCCACCACCATGCTCCAGGTGCGCGGCCGCACCGCGCCGTTCCGCCATGTCGATCGCAACACCCTGACCAAGGTCGCCGAGCCTCGCCCCAACCCTTCCGCGCGGATCGCGGCGGGCCAGGCCAGCCTGGCCGAGGCGCATGGCTTCGTGACGATGGGCGGAAAGCCGGACTGAGACCGGCCTACAGCCCGATCCGACGCGCGCCTTCGGCCACGGTCACCACGTCGAAGCCCGCCGTCAGGGCGCCGTCGACCAGCCGCTCCAGGGCCGAGGTCGTGCAGCCCCACTGCGACGGCTCGGGCGCGACGTCGTGGGTGTAGAGGATCAGCCAGGCCTTGCGCTGGTGGGCCTTGTCCAGCCAGTCCAGGGCGACCTGCTCGCCGTCCGCGCCCTCGATGCCGACGGCCGGCGCCTGGTTGAGGTCGGCGCCGTCGGCGACCAGGCCATGGTGCAGGGCGCGCAGGGTCTTGAAGCGGCCGGCCAGAGCGGTCTTGGCGGGCGCGGCGACGTCGCCGTAGGGGTAGGCGAAGCTGACCGGCTGGCCCACGCCCCAGTCGACCAGATGCCGGGCGTTGAGATCGATGTCGGCCAGAGTCTCGGCTCGCGAGGCCTGGCCGCAGTCCAGGTGCGAGAAGGTGTGGCAGGCGATCTCGTGGCCGGCGGCGTGCAGGCGGGCGGCGTCCTCGCCGGTGGCGAACCGGCCCATGGGGCCGTCGCGTCCGGTCAGGCCCGCCGCGAAATAGTAGGTGCCGCGCAGGCCGCGGGCCTCCAGCACCTGGGCTCCGGCCTCGCAGGCGGTGGCCGGGGCGTCGTCGAAGCTGAACGACACCATCGGCCGCTCCAGCTTCACCCGGGCCGGACGGCGATGGGCCAGGCGGATCAGCCGGCGGCGGACCTTGCCCTTCAGGCTGCGGTCGGGCTCGTAGGCGTCGACTTTCTCGTGAGAGATCTGCATCAGACGGCGTCCGAATAGAGCGCGGCGCGGTAGAGCCGCAGGGCGAGGGCGCGGAGCGGCGTCGGGGCCGCCTCGTTGAGGGCGAAGGTCTTCAGCATCGGCCGCCAGGCCCGGCGCAGCGGCAAGGCCTTCAGCCTTCTCGCGACCTTGTAGCTGGGATAGGCGCTGACCACTTCGCGGTGCGTGGCCACCACCCGGGCGAAGTTGCCGGCCGATTGCTCGTACTTGGCGGCCAGGGTCGCGGCGGTGTCGAGGCCCAGATGGGTGGCCGAGTTGTCGATGTGCAGGATCGGATGGACCTGTGCGACGCGCATGGCCCACTCGACGTCCTCCCAGCCCCAGCCAGCGAAGCCTTCGTCGAATCCGATGGCTTCGAAAACGTCGCGGCGGACCAGCAGGTTGGAGGTGAAGACGTGCTTTTCCGGTTCCCTGGCCCGCTCCGGGGCCGGGGTGCAGTCGCTCTTCAGGGCCATGGAGCGGTGCAACTCGTGCTCGGGACGGCGCGGGGTCTGGTCCAGGGTGAAGCCGCCGAAGGCCACGGGCGTATCGTCCGCCGCGACGGCCGACCAACGCGCCAGGAAGCCGATCGGATCGGGCAGCATGTCGCTGTCGAGGAACAGCAGGTGGCGACCCCGGGCGTGGCGGGCCAGGCGGTTGCGGCCCTTGGCGCGTCCCTCGTTGGGCGACAGCGCGATCAGCCGGGCCGGCAGCTTCAGCTTCTCGATGCGGGCGGCCATGCGCCGGGTCAGGGCCTCGTCGCCGCCGCCGTCGTCCAGCAGCACGATCTCGGCGTCGGCGCCGGGCTCGTCCAGGGCCTTGAGCAGGGCGCAGGGGTCGTCGCGATAGGTCGGGATCAATACCGACAAGCGCGGCGCGGCGCCCTTCTGGTCCAAGGCGGCCCAGGCGGCGTTGTCGGTCAGGGTTTCGGTCACGGCGGTCATGCGGGCTTCAGTCGGCGTTGGAGGATGTCCTGGACCCGGCCGCGCAGGCCGCCGGCGTCCAGCGCCAGGGCCGCGACGCCATAGACCACGGCGCCGGCCGACGCCTTCAGGACCAGCTCGACCACGCCGCCGAAGGCCGGCACGACCGAGACCGCGGCGGCCATCAGGGCGCAGGCCAGACCGGACTTGGCCAGGACCGCCCAAGGCACGGGCAGGGGACAGGCCCGGCGGCCCAGGATCGTCGCGCCGACGGCGCCGACGCCGTAGCTGGCGGCGGTCGACCACAGGGCGCCGTCCAGGCCGAAGCGCGGGATCAGGGCCAGGTTCAGGATCACGTTGACGCCGGCCGGAACGGCCATGCAGGCGATCAGCATCATGGTCTTCTTGCCCAGGGTGAAGGCCTGCAGCAGGTAATAGGTGGTCATGCCCGACAGCCAGCCGGCCACGGCGATCCAGGGCACGACCCGGCCGGCGCCGGCGCTGAGATCGGCCCCCACCATCACCTGGGCCAGGGGCCGGCCGACCAGGGCCAGGCCGACGGCGGCGGGCAGGGTCAGCAGCACCATGAAGCCGGCCTGCTCGTGGGCGGCGTCCTTCAGGGCGGGATGGCCGCCGCGCTCCAGCGCCGCGACCAGGGCCGGTCCGCCGGCCATGCCCAGCCAGATGAACACCACGTCCAGGGTGCGCGAGCCCAGGGAATAGCCGGCGTGATAGACGCCGACCGCCTGCTCGTTCAGGAAGGCGGCCAGCAGGAAGCGGTCGGTGGTCGACAGCACCAGGGCCAGGATCAGCGACAGGGCCACCGGCAAGCCATAGGCGGCGTAGGCCTTGGCCATGGCCGGATCGTAGCGGCCGCCCCTGGCGCGGCCCAGGTCGGCGGGCAGGACAAACACCAGGCACAGCAGCGAGATCGCGCCCATGCCCAGCAGCGGGGCCGCGCCGCCCAGGCCGACCAGGGCCAGGACCAGGCCCAGCAGGAAGCCGCCCACGGTCTGGACGATATCCAGCAGCGCCGCGCCCGACACTTCGCCGGCCGCACGCCGACGCTCCTGCGACAGCTTGGTCAGGCTCCGGACCACCACGGCGGCGAAGGCCGCGGCGACGGCGACCTTGAGCGGGGCGGAGAGGGGGGCGAAGCGCAGCACGCCGGCGGCGGCGACCGGCACGGCCAGGGCCAGGGCGAACCACAGGCGGTAGAGGGTTGCGAAATGGTCGGGCAGGCGGCCGTCGGCGTCCTGGCGCGCATGGAAGCGGGCCATCGCCGCCTCGGTCCAGGTCAGCAGGACGGTCTGGGTCAGGCTCAGGGCCGAGAAGGCCAGGGCGTAGACGCCGTATTGCTCGGGCGTCAGGACCCGGGTGAACAGGACGATGGTGAGCAGCCCCACCACCCCCTGGGCGATGTTGACCGGCAGATATCCGAGTACGCCACGCCAGAACATGTTTCGTCCTTAGCGCACCGCCGACCGGTCCCCAAGCAGGCAGGGAATGGTCATGGCGATGATGTAGAGGTCCAGCCAGAATGACTGGCGCTCGATATATTCGATGTCCAGGGCCACGCGCTCCTGCACCTGCTCGGCGGTGTCGACCGGGCCGCGCGAGCCGTTGATCGCCGCCCAGCCGGTGACCCCAGGCTTCATGCGATGGCGATGGGCGTAGCGGGCGACCAGCGTCTCGGATTCCACGTCGCCGCTCTTCATGCCGATGGCGTGGGGGCGGGGACCGACCATCGACATTTCGCCGCGCAGCACGTTGAACAGTTGGGGCAGTTCGTCGAGGCTGGTCTTGCGGATGAACTTGCCGACCTTGGTGACGCGGTCGTCGTCGGCGGTGACCTGGCGGGCGGCCTTGGCGTCGGCGGCCTCGTGGCGCATCGAGCGGAACTTCCAGACGCGAATGGCCTCGTTGTTGAAGCCGTGGCGGCGCTGGCGGAAGAACACCGGGCCCGGCGTGTCCAGCTTGATGGCCAGGGCGACCAGCAGCATCACCGGCGCGGCGACCAGCAGGCCGGCCGAGCCGATCGCCAGGTCTTGGGCGCGCTTGACGAAGGCGCGGCGGGCGTCGGTGGTCGCGCCCGACAGGTCGACGAAGCGGGCCAGGGAGGCGTTGCGCTGAGCTTCGCGATCCAGATCGACGAACAGGCTGACCGGGTTGGGCAGGACCTCCAGGCGCTCGACCAGCTGGGCGACGCGGATCTGGGCCGTGGAGGTCACCGCGATGATCACGCGATCGACATAGGGCATGATGCGGTGGCCGATCAGGGCGTCGGTGTCGCCCAGCACCGGCACGCCCAGCACCTGCGCCGGGGCGCGGTGGGCGCGGTCGTCGAACACGCCCAGCACGTTGACGTCGCCGGTGGCCAGGGCCGCGGTGATGAAGTGCTCGGCGTTGGCGGTCGCGCCCACCACCACGACGTTCGGCGTCAGGCGGCCTTCGCGGCGACCGTGGTCGACGGCGCGCCACCAGGCCAGGTGCAGCCCGGCGGTGGCGACGGCCATG
The DNA here is from genome assembly GCF_031457295.1 of Caulobacter sp. BE254. Taxonomy (NCBI): domain Bacteria; kingdom Pseudomonadati; phylum Pseudomonadota; class Alphaproteobacteria; order Caulobacterales; family Caulobacteraceae; genus Caulobacter; species Caulobacter sp. BE254. The sequence goes on from NZ_JAVDWJ010000009.1 coordinate 21,286, forward strand.
GCCGCGGCCCAGCCGGCCGTCAGGGCGGTGTCCGCCTGGCCGCGTTCGAAGATCAGGCTCGCCAGCGTCACCACCACGGCGACCGCGCCGAAGGCGGCCGACACGCGCAGCGCCTGGCGGCCCAGGGTTTCGCGACGGTCGAAGGTATAGGCCTCCAGCATGTAGAGGGCGGGCAGCAGGGCCAGGGCGCCCAGGACCAGCGGCGCGTAGACCGTGGGAGCCGGGCGGGCGATGGCGATCGCGGCGGCGGTGATCGCGGCGAAGGCCAGGCCGTCGATCACGCGGAACAGCCGCGACAGGCTGCGCACCTGCATCCGGGCCCGGGTCGGAACCAGCCGGCCCGGTCGGAACGGACCACGCCGGCCCGTGGCCTCGGCCGAGTCGCCGTCACCGGACGCCGACGGGGAGTCCGTCAGCGCGAGATCGTCGAGTTCCGGCGTATGTGCGATAGCGGACGACATGAAGCTCCGACCCCTTGTAGAACAGGGTTCAACCTAGCCTCGCGGTCTGAGCTTCGCGTTAACGCGGATTTTTCGAGACAGCGCGTTGTCATGCCGCCGCGAACAGGCTATCGAACCGCTCCCTCTCAGGAGGAGACGTGGCCGAGAGGCTGAAGGCACCGCTTTGCTAAAGCGGCATACCCCAAAAGGGTATCGAGGGTTCGAATCCCTCCGTCTCCGCCACCACCCCATCCATACGTGTCCGTCAGCGTCCATGCGGGTCCGCTAAATTCCTTGTTCTACAAGGGAAAATCGCGAAATCGTGTTTGGACGCGTCCAGTCAGATCCAGCACAGTCGACGTCAGGTGAGTGGGTAGGAGTGTGGGTAGTGGCCCGGCTTCTTGAACGTCTGAACGCCCTTCAGGTCCGGCGACTCGACGCGCCGGGACTCCATGCCGATGGCGGCGGTCTGTACCTCCAGATCATGGGGGACGGCGGGCGCTCGTGGATTTTTCGCTACAGGGTCCCGGGGCGCCAGCGGCAAATGGGCCTGGGGCCAGCCCATACCGTTTCGCTCGCCCAGGCGCGCGCCGCGGCCAGGGACGCGCGCCAGCTTCGCATCCAAGGCCTTGATCCGATCGAGGAGCGTCGCAAGGCCGAGGCCGACCAAAAGCTCGGGCAGGGCAGCGGCGTCACCTTCGACGATGCCGTGGACGCCTATATCGAGGCCAACAAGGCCGCCTGGCGAAATGAAAAGCACCTCAAGCAGTGGAAGAGCACGCTGACGACCTACGCCACGCCGCGCATCGGCAAGCTGCCAGTCGGCGAGGTGGAAACGCGCCACGTCCTGGCCGTGCTCGAGCCCATCTGGCAGTCCAAGACCGAAACGGCCAGCCGCGTGCGCGGCCGGATCGAGAATGTGCTCGATTGGGCCACGGTCTATGGCCACCGCGCAGGCGACAATCCCGCCCGCTGGAAAGGCCATCTGGACAAGATCCTGCCGGCCAAGGCCAAGGTGGCGAAGGTTCAGCACCATGCCGCCTTGCCGTATCCGGAACTCCCCGACTTCATGAAACGGCTGGCCAAGGTCCAAGGCGTGGCCGCGCGGGCGCTGGAATTTGCGATCCTGACGGTCGCGCGCACCAGCGAGGTCGTCGGCGCGGTCTGGAGCGAGATCGACCTGGTCAAGAAGGTGTGGACCATCCCCGCCGAGCGCATGAAGGCCGAACGGGATCACCGCGTTCCGCTCAGCGCGCCGGCGATCGCCATCCTCGAGGCCATGCACGTGCGGTGGCTCGAGGTCGACGCCAGGCGCTGGCGGGGCAGGGGCGCGCCGGAGCAGCCGGCCGAGCCCACCGGCCCGGTGTTCTTTGGCCTGCGGGCGGGCAAGGGCTTGAGCAACATGAGCCTGCTCAAGGTCCTCAAGGGCCTAAAGCGCAGCGACCTGACGACCCATGGCTTCCGAAGCACCTTCAGCGATTGGGCTCACGAGACCACCAACTATCCCGGCGAAATGATCGAGATGGCCCTGGCGCACAAGGTCGCCAACAAGGTCGAAGCCGCCTACCGACGCGGCGACATGTTCGCCAAGCGTCACGCCCTCATGAACGACTGGGCGAGCGCCGGCGCGCTCGCCGATTGAGCGCGTCGCCAGCCTCTTCCAGGCGATCGAGATAGGCCACCAGTTCGCTCCGGCGCACCAGCGTGCGTGATCCGTCCTTCAACACGCGGATTTCGCCGGCCGCGACCAACTCGTAGAAGCGGCTGCGGCTGATCGCCAGGCTTTCGGCGGCCTCCTTGACCCGATAGGCGAGGCGATCCGTCGCCTGATGTTGATCTTGGGCGGTGAGGTCGAGCTGTCGCATGCCGGAAGCTCCGCGTGATGCGGTGAGTTTGGGGTTTGGCTTCGCAAGGGCAAGGCGCTTACCAGAGCCATGTATCCGGCAGCGCCAAAGACAATGAAACGGCAGGATCGCAAGGGTCCGACGCCACGGGATGTTCGTGTGAGCCCACGTCGACCCGAAGCTTGGCCCGGTTCGATGCCAGGGCGGCTGCGCCGCTCGCTTGCGCTCCGCAGCTTCGCCAGAACCGGAGAGCGGCCGGCGGTCACGCTCGGTCCCGCGGCTTTCGCCGCTCCCTCGGGCGCGACGCCTGGCGGGCGACCTCAAAGATAAGCTTTGAGGTCGCCGCCGGCCGCTCGGCGCCGCTTCCCGCCACGCGCGAGCGCGGGCTCCTTGCAGTCTTCATTTTGCGAAGAAGCGCTCGGGGCGAGCGCGTGGGTCTGTTTGCCGCTGCCGCGGCCTTGGTTCTGGCCGCTGCGCGGCCAGGTGGCTTGGGGCTCCGCCCCCAGCGCACTTCGGATCGGCTTCCGCCCCGCTTCGGACCTGGGATGTGAAGTTGCCCATTCGTGTCCAGCCCAGGCCCTGCAGCCGGGTCCCCGCGAAGCCGCCCCTCCGTTTGCACCCCCGGTCTCGCCGACGGGCAGGGGTTCAGGCGCGCCTTGCGCCTGCACCCCAGCCCCAAGGAGAGGGATCAATGGACGACACCAGAAGCGCTCGGATCGCCGAGCTGAACGACGCCCTGCGGCGCACGCCGGGGCTTGGCTGGTACTTCACCAGCGGTCTGGCCAACCTTGGTCGGCTTTTCGTCGCGGAGGCTATGGCTGCGGTGATGGCCTATGACCGTTTCGACCCGGACGATGACCCCTATGGCGAGCGCGATTTTGGCTCGCTGGTCATCCAGGGCCGGCGGGTGTTCTGGAAGATCGACTATTACGACCAGAACCTGGTGGCCGGGTCGCCCGATCCTTCGGATCCGGCGGTGACCCGACGCGTGCTGACCCTGCTGCTGCCCGAAGAATATTGACCCAACCGGCGAGGCGTCCGCCCGGTGGCGGCGCCTCCCTTCCCAACAGGAGGCCGTAATGTCCGATCGCTGTTCCGCGACGATCACCCTGGGCGGCGCGCTTGATCGCGAGACCTTTGTCGAAATGGCCGGTCTCATCGCCGACGAAGGTCTGTCAACCGACTGGGATGGCCCCTGGTTCAGGGCGCAGGATCTGCTTCAGGGCCAGCCGCTGCGGCTGGTCGCCCGCGAAGTGACCGGCGGGCAATTTGACGAACTGGAAGCCTGGTGCGTCGCGCACGGCGTACCGTTCGCGCGCTGGTCGGGATCCTATCCAGGATCCTGGAGCGCCGAGCGGGTGGTGTTCACTGGCCAGGGCGAGCCGGCCTGCTTCATCGCTGACGAGGACGACCGCGTCCTCGTCGACAAGGCGACGGTCGAGGTTTTCGGTACGATGACGCGCCTGCGCGAGCACTTCGCGGCCGCCGCTTTCATCGTGCCGCCGCTGACGGTGCCAGATTGGGAAGAGGAGGTCTGAGCGCGCTTTGCGCCTCTGCCCTGGCCCGGCTGGGATTGCGGTCGGCTGGCCGGCTTGAAACCAGACGGTCTTCGACCTCGAAACCGGCGCGATCGCGCGGCGGCGCCCGCCCCGCCAGATGGCGGAGCGGGCCCTTGGCGGACTATTCGGCTTTGGTCGCCGGCTTGGCCGTCTTGTCGTCGGGACGCGGCCAGACCAGGCCGTGAACGCCGTCGATCACGACAGGGGCGGCTTTCATCTCGCGACTGATGTTGGCGCCGCCACGGATGTCCGGCAGGTATCCTGACTGTCCCTGGCGATCTTCGTTCCCGGCCGCGCCGAAGACCGCGGCGCCGGAATGGACGCGCAAGCCGAAGCCCTTGGGGCAGGCCTTGTCGACCGGGCGGGCGCACCGTCGCGAGGTTGAGGCTCAAGCTGCGAATGGCCCCCGAGAAGGTTGGGTTGGCCTTGTCCGCGAAGGGGGCCGACGACAACCAGGTCATCTCTCCGGTGATCTGAAACGAGCGCGTCGACCGCGTCCTCTTCTGGCCTGATCTGACCGGGACCCGTTCCGCCACCGCAACCGCGAGTCCAGGTTTCTTCCCCTGGGCGCGAGCGCCCATTCCTCGCGAGGCAACAAACCCGTGCTCTTTGGTCCTTCGCCAAGGCTGCGGGCTCGCCGGGCGACAGGTCTTCGGCGCGCTGCGGGGCGGGCCTGGGCCCGGTCTCAAGATCGCCATCGAGGCCGCGATCGGCGCGGCTCGGTTCAGATCGGAGAGACGACATGGCTATCATCGGCACCTTCACGGCCAACGCCAACGGGACCTTCTCGGGGTCCATCCGCAGCTTGAGCCTCAACGTTCGGACGGTGCAATTCCGCCCGGTCGACAAGACCAGCCCCAAGGGCCCCGACTTCCGGGTCTATTCGGGCGCCGCCGAGTTCGGCGCGGCCTGGAAGAAGGTCTCCAGGGACAACAAGGACTATCTGTCGGTCACCCTGGACGACCCCAGCTTCACCGAGGAGATGAACGCCGCCCTGGTCGTGATCGACGGCGTCCACAGCCTGGTCTGGTCGCGTCCCGACGACAAGAAGGCCAAGCCGGCGACCGAAACCGAATAGGCCGCCAAGCGCCCGTTCCGCCATCCGGCGGGGCGGGCGCCGCCGCGCGATCGCACTGATTTCGAGGTCGACAGGCGGTCCGGCCGCAAGGTCGCGCCTGGCAGGGCCGCCGTTTTGTTTCCACGGGTTGTCTCTGACTTCGGACCGGCCGCAGGCCATTGAGGGATCGCTTTGGGCGCCTGACAACGTCCTGGCCACCTTGGACAGACGCCCTCAACCGCCCGCCAGGCGTCCCGGCCCAAGGTCGCCGCGCCGGCCTTGCCGCTCCCCCCGGCGGCCGGCCAGCGGCGGCTCGATCCACCGGTTTCCCCCCACCGGCGATCGGGCCGCCGCCTTCGGCGCGCCCCAGCGCCGGCGGGCCGGAGACACCCCATGTCGATCCTTGGTCACTTCCGTCGCGACGGCGACGGCTTCACCGGCCGCCTGGCCAGCCTCAGCCTTGACGCCACCGTGCGCCTGGCGCCGCCGACTCGAACCTTCGCCAAAGGTCCCGACTACCTGGTCTTCGTGGGCGAGGCCGAGGTCGGCGCGGCCTGGCGCGCGGCCGACACCAGCGGCGCGCTGCTCAACGTCAAGCTCGACGACCCCGCCTGGCCCGAGCCGATCAATGCGCGGCTGATGGCCACCGAGGACGGCGTCCTGCCCTTGACCTGGATCCGCCGCGACCCGCCCGAAAAGCCGGCCTCGCCACCGCCCGCGCCACCCGAATAGACCGAAAAGCGCGGCGGCCGGGCGAGCGCCGCCAAGACGGAGGCCGGATCTCAGGACGAACCTTCGTCCTGCGGATCCGGCGCCTCGTAACTCTTGGCGATGGCGCGCGAGATATAGTCCTCGGCGCTGGCGTCCTGCCGCGCGAAGAGCTTGCGGATTTCGTCGCCCAAGGACCGAAAAGCGCTGACCAGGAGAGCCGGCGGTACGCTGCCCAGTCGCGGCCCCACCTCCTCATGCAGGTCGCGCATGACGATGAAGAAGGCCGTGGCCATCTTGTTATCGAGCAGGATCAAGGCCAGTTCCGGCCAGTTGTAGTGCAGAGCCAGCAGGATCCCCACCGCGTCGGCGCGTGTGGCCTTGGCGAACAATCGCACCTTGTTGAAATCGAACTCTCGCCGGCCCGCCTCGAAGTCCTGATAGGTGCGAAGCGCAATCCCCATCCCCTGGGCAACTTCGGCGCTCGTCAGCCGGCGCTCCTTGCGCACCAGCTTGACGATTTTGGACAGCAGGCGCGCCTGGCGCGCGAGCGGCGCCTGGGTTGAGCCGGCCATGTGACACTCCACGCGACGCAAACAACCTAAGCGCAAGTAACTCAGCAAATTCCCCATGCAGCAACCGCTTTGGAGCAGGTCAAAACCCTCCGCCCCGAGAGCGAATGCCTAAGCGCCTGGATTCCCTACCGATCGGTTCGGTTAAGCCCAATGGTTGCGTAAAAAGCCGCAACGATTGGGCAAATTGCCGGCAGCGATTGGCTGGGCCGGCGCCCACTGTTGCACGACGAGTCGCGCGTCCACAGGTTTGCTGGCCCATTGTGGTCCGGTTGCCTGCGGACCGGTCGACGCGTCGTGGAGGGGCGCGGGAGATAGCCGGCTCACGGAGCCGAAAGCCTTGGGCCGAGACCGCGAACTTTTCGAACGAACCCTGGAGGCCCTGCGTCAGCGCCTGACCGTCGACGGGCCGCTACAGGGCGCGCCTTTGGCCGTCAACGTGCTGGCGGCGCAGCTCGACGTCAGCCAGACGCCGGTCCGCGAAGCCCTGGCCTGGCTGGCGGGCGAGGGGCTCATCAGTCACACCCGGTCGGGCTATGCCGGCGTGGTCCACGACGCCGCCAGTCTGGCGGGTCTCTATGGCCTGGCCGGGATTTTGAGCCTGACCCTGGTGCGGGCCCGCGCCGGCGGCGTGAAGGCGCGTGCGACCCTTCCTGAAACGGTCCTGTGGCTGGCGGATCAGGCCGACAACCGCGCCTTGGCGCGGGAGACGTTTCGGGCTCATGCCCAGTTGGCGCCGTTCGTCTTGGCCGAGGGGCTGTGTCTGTCGCCGGAGAAGTGGCCGCCAGAGTTGGGGTGGCCGAGGGGCGAGGGGCCCGGCGACGCCAGCGCCCTGGCCGAGCCTGTGCGGCGCTACTACGCCCGACGCGTACGACGCAGCGCCGCGATCCTGTCGGCGGCGATCTCGGCCCAGATCGCGCCGAGACTATAGATTTGAATATAGGATCAAGCCCGCAGCTCCTTGGAGGGTCGCAACCTCGCGGCAGCCCTGACTTGAAGGAGACTGCAATGCCCGCTTTCCGCAAACTGATCGCCCTGGGTTCGGCCAAGACCCTGACCCTGGCCGGCGACATCCAGCTGGTGCCCGAAGACATGACCGGCAAGCTCTACTCGGGCGTCTGATCCGATCTAGGCGGCGGGGCGCACGCGCGTCCCGCCGTTGACCGCAGGTTCGATCCGCACGGCAAACCCATGACCTCGACCACGTCATTGATCGCTCTGGGACCGGCCAAGGCTGTGACCCGGCGGCCCGCTGCCGCACGCCTTCACGCCGCGCCGTTCGACCCCCCATGAGCCGCGTTCGATCGGCGAAGAACGGGCGAATATAGATTTGAATATAGGTCTCGCCGGCCGCCTCCTGATCGCCGCCGCATCTCGCGGTTGATCGAAAGGAGACCACCATGACCCAGCGTCTGATCCGCGTCGGCTCCGCCCGGCAACTGACCGAAGGCACCAGCGGGGACACCCCCGAGGTCCTTCTGCCCCGTCCGTTCGAGGGCATCTGAGCCGACCGTTGGCGGAGGTCCGCGAGGGCCTCCGTCAACACCTGCCGCCAAAGCTCCGGAAAGAAATCACGTGGAAGTCCCACTGGCCCAGCATGTCCATGCGGTGATGATCGACGATGACCTCGTCTTCCTCGATATCGACGCCGACGCCTACTTCTGCCTGCCGCTGCCGCCTGGTCTGGCCAGCCTCGACGGGCGGCGCCTGCGCACCGGCGACACCCGTCTGGCCGAAGAACTGGTGGCTGCCGGCCTGGCCCGTAATAGCGACGCGGAGACGATCGCCGGGCGCGAACAGCCGCAGCGCCCGGTCCGCACCGCGCGGCGCCTGCTGGAGCTTTCGCCGCACATTAGGCCCCGACTGCGCGCGCGCCACCTCGCCGCGCTCGGCGCGGCGATCCGGTCCGGGTTAGCTAGCAAACGACAGTCCTTCCGTCAGCTGGTCGAACCTGCGGCCAGGCCGGACACCGCGCCACCGGAACTTGCCGGCCTGCTGGCGGATCTCGCCGTATGGCGTCGCCTCGCCCCGTGGCTGCCCATGGACGGGGTCTGTCTTTTTCGCAGCGGGATGCTGGCGGCGTTCCTGCGCGCGCTGGGCCATCAGCCGACCTGGGTCTTCGGCGTGCGGACCTGGCCGTTTCAGGCCCACTGCTGGCTGCAGGCGGACGACGTCGCCCTGGACGACGAGGCCGAGCGCCTGTCAGCCTTTGCGCCGATCTTCGGGGTCTGAGGCGTGGCCTATCTGGTCCTGACCCACCCTGGCGGCCAGACCGCCGTGGCCTTCGAAGCGATGGCCGCCGACCTGCAGGCCCGGGGCTGGACGCCCGGACCCCAGGCCTACGCCCTGTCCGTGTTCGTCCGGGACAGGGCCGCGCCGCTGGTGGCGATGCTCGGCGACTGGCGTGGTCCGGTCGGGGCCGTGGTGGGCGACATCTTCGATCGCGCGGCCGCTGAAGCCGGGGAGGCCAGCCGCTTTGACCTGTCCATCCTGGGCGAGTTGGCCAACAGCGACCCGCAGGCGATAGCGGGTGTGCTGGCCGCCCACGCGTTCGGCGACTATGTCGCCGTCATTCGCCAACGCAGTGGCGGAGGGGCGGTGGTGTTCGCCGATCCGCTTGGCGGCCGGCCGGCCTTTTCCTGGACGCGCGAGGGGGTGACGATCATCGGCGACGAGCCGCCCGAAGGAATGGCCGCGCCCGCCAATGTCGCCGTCGACTGGCCGGCCCTGGCCGACCTGATGGCCGACCCACGGCGCATGGGAGCCGCGCCGCCGCTGACCGGTCTCACCTGGATCCCGCCCGGTGTTTGCCGCTTTGGCCCCGCCCTGGAGAACTCGCAGATCGTCTGGACACCGGCCGCCGCCGCCCGCAAGAGCTCGCGCCGAAGGGACGAGGCGGGGCTGCGGCGCGCGGTGGACGGCGCCTTGCGCGCCTACCTGCTCGGCCGGCAGCGAGTGCTCTGCGAGATCTCCGGCGGCCTGGATTCGGCGATCGTCGCCACCAGCCTCAAGGCGGTCGATCGCCCGGCTGACGCGGCGCTCAACTTCTATCGCGGTCAGGCCGAGGCCGATGAACGGGTCTATGCCCGGGCCGCCGCCGAGCGGGCCGCCACGCCCCTACGATGTGTCGAGCGACCTCTGCTGACCCTGACCCAGGAAGGACTCCTGGCCGGCGCCGGGTCCTTTCGGCCCAATTTCGAGATCCTCGACACCGACTATGACGATCTGGTGCTGCAGGCGATCGCCGAGAGCCAGGCGGACATCGTCTTCACCGGCCACGGCGGCGACGTGGTTTTCTACCAGCTCGCCGCCGCCGACCTCGCGGGCGATCTATTGCGTGGTGTTCCTTGCGAGGGATCGCGTATCGCCCGTCTGGTCGAGGTGGCGCTGCGTACCCGGCGCTCGGTCTGGAGCCTGGCGGCACAGGCCTTGCGCGGCCGCCCCAGCCGCGCGATCGCCGAGTTGATGACCGCGCCGGTCATCCTGGCGCCGCAAAGGCCGGAAGGAACCTGGCACCCCTGGGTGGCGGGACTGAACGGGTTGCCGCCCGCCAAACGAGCGCAGATCCGAGGCCTGGCCTTGACGCAGGGTGTCTTCGCCCACACCCGCCGAGGGGCGGCCGCGCGCCTGTGTCATCCGCTGCTGAGCCAGCCGGTCGTCGAAGCCTGTCTGGCCACGCCGGCGCCGATCCTCAGTCAGGGGGAAGGCGAGCGCAGCTTCGCCCGGCGGGTGTTCGCCGATCGGCTGCCGGAGATCATCGTCGCGCGCCGCTCGAAGGGCGACATCAGCACCTTCATGGGCCGCACCCTGGCCCGGAACGTCCCGCTGCTACGCGACTTCTTGCTCGACGGGCGGCTGGTGGCCCAAGGGGTTCTCGAGCGCGCGGACCTCGAGGCGGTGCTGAGCCCCGAGGTCCTGATCTTCCGCAACGCCTATGCCGAGATCCTGACGGCCACGGTGTTGGAAGCCTTCGCCCGCTACTGGGAAGGGCGCGCGGCCTCCGATGGCGCGGCAAGGGGAACGGTGTCGGCGACCTTGTCGGCCGAGAGCGCCGCTTGAAGAAAGGCATAGGCGCGCCGCGTCAGGTCCTTGAGATTGCCGGGTGACTGCACGACGTGACCCTCGCCCCGGTAGTAGAGCAGCTCGACGGACTTTCCCTGCCGATAAAGCGCCGAGAACATTTCCAGGGACTGGCGCCCACCAATGTCGAGATCGCCCTGGATCAGCAGCACGGGCGCGACGATCTGGTCGGCGTGCAGAAGGGGGCTGGCGTCGAGGTAGCGCTGCGGATGCTTCCAGGGCGGTCCGAGCATCCGGCCTTGGCCAGTCTCCGACCAGCCGAACATGCTGGAGGCGTGCAGCATGACTTCCGGCGCGCCGAACGCCTGGTGACCCTGCTCCCCCCACATCGAGAAGAGATCGCTGATGCCCGAAGAGGCGATCACCACCTTGAACCGCGGGGACTGGGTCGCGGCGGCCAAGGCGCCGTACCCGCCATAGCTGTGGCCCCAGACGGCCAGACGCGTGCGCGACAAACCGCTATCGGCGGCCAGGGCCGCATCGACGGCCAGCAGCATGGCCTGAGCCATCGTTTTGGCGGGCTCGGCCTCCGGCGCCATCGGCAGGCTGGGCGTCAGCACCGCATAGCCCGCCCCGACCATCGCGCGCACATTGGTGGTGTAGTTGCGCGCGTCCGGCGCCGCCGCGCCCGAGGGCGCGACATAGTCCGAGCCCGGGTAGGGGACGACGATCAGCGGGCGATCGTCTCCCGCCTTGTGGTCGGCGGGCAGGTAGAGCCAGCTCGACACCATGGCGCCCTGCGGCGTGCGGTGGGTGATCTTGCGCGGCGGCGTGATGTCGATATCCGCCAGGAAGGCGTTGAGCGTCGCCAGGACACGCGCCGGGCGGCCCGGCTCGGACAGCATCAGGGTTGCGACGCCATGGTCGGTCTTGGCCAGACCAAGGGTCGCGCCGGTCGCCGCCGCCACGGCCAGAAGGCTGGCGCCGGCCGGCGGCTGCGCGGCGACCCGGTCGGCCCCCCGGCTCGTCAGCACGCGGACCTCGCCGCCTCGGTCGACCAGGATCGCGCCTGGCAGTTCGCCGGCCTGGGCCGGGGCCGGCAGAACCTTGTCCGACGCCGAGGCAAGCGGCGTCACGCCCGTTGGGCTGAGCGTTTTGACGCCTTCGGAGGTCCTGACCAGAAAGCCGTCCTCGATTAGGGCCAGACGGCGGCCGCCATCAGGCGACAGGTCTGAAAGCAGGGCCTTGGGACCGTCGGGGTCGATGCGCCACCAGGCCACGGCGCTGTCGCCTGGCCGGCGGCCCAGGACGGCGGGCGCGCCGCCGACCCAGCCCATGTCCGGCCGCAGGCTCGCATTGGTCCCGCCGATCGTCTGGACGGTCCCGGGCTCAACATCGCCGGCCAGCAGCGAGGCCTCGCCGCTGGCGGTGATTTTCCAGTAGCGCACCTCGCGCCAATCGCCCGCCTTGGCCGCATCCGGCCGGGCGCTGATCAGGAGGCCCCGGCCGTCGGGCGCCCAGGTCATGTCCGCGGAGACCATGTCGCAATGCGGACACGGCCGGAGCGTCCGGCCCGAAGGCAGATCGATCAGGGTCAGCCGGCGACGGCGGTCGAAGGCGTCGTTGCGGGCGATGCTGTCTCCATCGATCGTCACCGGCTCCATCGCGGTGGTCAGCGCGGCGATCGCACCATCGGGCGACAGCGACAGGGCGATGAACGGTCCGCGCGCCAAGGGACGAACCGCGCCGCTCTCGACGTCGAGCGCGATCAGATCGGCGTCGCGCCAGGGCGGATTGCTCGCGGCGCCGGGCCCGCCGCGCAGCACGCTCACCGCCACTTGCCCGGCCTCGGCGGCCTCCCAGCCCGCGATCGTCCGCGCCTGGGTCTGCCAGCCGCGATTGAGCGCGAAGGAGGGCGTGTCCGGCGTGGTGCTCAGGACCACGACCTCATGGTCGCTTCGCCAGCGCGCCAGGCTGAACCAGGCTTCCAGGTCGACACAGCGACCAGACCAGCGGACCTTGTGGCTGGCCAGGTCGACGACACCAAGCTCGTTGGTGTGGCCCTTCAGGCGGTAGACGATCGCGCGCCGCCCGTCAGGCGACAGGGCGCCCAGGCTCTCTCCCGTCCCGGGCGCGGGGCCCAGCAGCGGCTGAGGCGGCCCGCCGGCGGCGACATCGACGACCCAGAGCCGGCCGGTTCGCTGGATGGAGAAAAACTCCAAGTCGAACCGGCCGGCGGACGTCAACGGCCCTTGCGTCTCGTAGACCAGGGTCCGCCCGTCCCCGGAGAACGCCGCCCGCCCCACGCTTTGCAGGGAAAGCATGTCGTCGATGGTGTAGGGCCGCGGAGGCGGTCCCGCGGCCGAAGCTGCGGGGATGGCCAGGGCGCAGGCAAGCGCCAGCCATGCGAGAACACGCATTGCTTGAAACTCCGGATGAGGTGGGGGCTAGAGGCCTACCAGGCCTTGGTCAGCTGCAGCGCCACGACGCGGCCGTTGGGGTCGTAGTTGGTCGCGTCATAGCCGACGATCTGCGGCGCATCGTAGAACGGCGGGTCCTTGTCGAAGAGGTTCTGGACGGTCAGGGCCACGGCCAGACCCCGCCAAGGACCGGACCGCGCCGACGGCGCCCAGCGCGCCTGGAGGTCGGCCGTGGTCAGCGGCTTCATCCGACGACCCGTGTCGGTGTGCAGATCGCCAAGGTGATTGAGGGTCAGGGTCGTGGCCACATCGCCGTGGGTCCAGGTCGCCGACCCCCGAACCCGCAGATCGGCCGGAAAGCCGGCCATGCCAGTGAGTTCGACCGATTTGGAGGTGGCGGTCACCTTGCGCTTGTAGTGCATCATCCACGACAGGTTGCCGGCGAAGTCGAGCGTGTCGGCGCCCACCGACATGCGGTAGCTGCCAACCAGGTCCACGCCCTCGACCGTGAAGGCGCCGGCGTTGACGTAGCGCGCATCGCCGATCGCCCCGTAGGCCTCGGCCGGATAGAGGGCCTGGGCCGCCGCCGAGGCCTTGGCCAGGTAGGATCTGACCAGGGCCAGATCGGCGGGATTGGTGGTCGGCGCGATCGTGGTCCGGAACGGCGCCAGGTCGGCCGCGGTCAGGATGGTCGAGAGATAGGCGATCGCCGGCCGGCCGATGCGGCCTTCGAACTGCGTGCGAAAGTAGGTCCCCGACAGCTTCAGTTCGGGATGGCTGAGCGGCGCATACTCAAACCCCGTGGTCCAGGACTTGGCGGTCTCGGGCGCGAGGTTCGGATTGCCGCCGGTCAGGATCAGGGTGAGCACGCTGGCCGAGCCATTGCTCAGCCGCACTGGCGTGGCGCCTTGCAGATCGGTGAGTTCGCCGATCGAGGGCGCACGAAACGACTCCCCGTAGGTGGCGCGCAGCGTCAGATCGTCTACCGGAGCCCAGGCAAGACCAAACTTTGGCGTGGTCGCGCCCATGCCGCCGTCGTAGTCCTCGCGCCGGACGGCGGCCGATAGCTCCAGCTTGGCCAACCCCGGCCTCTGAAACGCGCCGCCAAACAGCGGGACCCGCGCTTCGGCGAAGAGCGCCCGCACCGTCCGCTCGCCGCGTCGCGCCAGAGTCGGTATCGGCGTCAGGGACGAGGACGTGCTCACGCCGCTGGTCTTCAGCGCCTCGGTGCGCGCCTGAGCGCCGATGGCCAGGCGCACCGCGCCAGCCGGCAAGCTGAACAGCGCGCCATCGGCCGTGGCGCTGGCGATGTCCAGCTTGCCGATCGTGCGACGCCTGTCCCAGCCCGAGGTCACGAAATCCAGAACCGCCTGGTTGTTGGCGCCTTGCCCGACATAGGGGTTGAAGTAGCCGTCCCGGGGCGCGCTGTAGGCCGACACCGGGTTGTCGGCCGTATTGCCCAGGGCCTCGTTCAACGCCGCCGAACTGACCAAACCGTCGTTGCGGCCGAGACTCAGCTCCTCGCCGTGCGCGGCGTAGGCGTCCAGACGCCAACCGGCGAAGAGATCGACCTTGGCCCCGAAGGCCAGGTTGCTGGTGCGCACCGAGCCGGTGTTGCGCGACGCGCCGGTCTCGTTCTGGAAGGAGTAGGCGATGGTGTTGGACGCCGCGCCATTGGGCGAGACGAAGAACGGGTTGGCGCGGCTGATGGTCAAGCCCGCGATCGGCGCCAGGTTGGAGATCGCGTAGCGGCGATCGCTATAGCGAACCTCGGCGTTGAGGTTGACGCGCGACCCGACCTCCTGGGTCGCCGAAGCGTAGAGGCCAAAGCGCTCTTGGGTGGGCATGATGTCGGCCACCGCGTTCTGGTTTTGGTAGTTGACCTGGCCGGCGAGGAACGAGGCTGGCGTCAGGTTCAAGCCGTTCTGACCAGATGGGATGGCGTAGATCGGCGCGCCGCTGGCGCTCAGCACATTGCCAGGCTGGCTGTAGTAGAGGCGATGGTCCGCGCCGCCCAAGGACCGCATGTCGGCGTCGGCGGTGTAGACGCGATCACGGCCGTGAATGGCGTTGGAGCGCTGATATTCGGCGCTTAGGAGCAGCGAGCCGCCGCTCCACGCCTGGCCATAGGTCTGAGCAAGCTGGCTTTGACCCAGGCCGCCTTGGGTCGCGCCGCCGATACGGGCGCGCGTCTCCATCCCCTCCCAGCGATCGCGCATCACGACATTGATGACGCCGCCGACGGCGTCGGACCCATAGAGCGCCGAGGCGCCGTCGAGCAGCACATCGACGCGCTCGACGGCCGATAGCGGCAGGCTGGAGATGTCGGCGAAGTCGGCCATGATCCCGGCGCCGGCCATGCGTCGTCCGTTGACCAGCACCAGCGTGGCGTCAGCGCCCAGGCCGCGCAGGTTGATGCCGGTGGCCCGGCCAGCGTTTGTGCCGGTCGCATCGGCGCCCACCGCCCCGGCCTTGTCGCTGGCGGTGCCCGTAAAGGTCTGGGGCAGGGCGGCCATGGCGGCGCCGAGCGTCGCATAGCCGCCGCGATCGATCGTTTCGCGTCCCAGGATGATGACGGAAGACGCCTTGTCGCGAGCGCCGCGAATGTGCGTGCCCACGACGACCTCTTCGACCATCGTCGGCTCCTGCGCGAGCGGAACAGTGGCGGGGGGCTCGACCCCCGCGGCGCCGCTCGTCGGCTCGGCGGCCTCGGGCCGCAGGCTGATCGCGACGCGCGCCGGACGCAGGACCAGCACGCCGGGGCGGACTTGCTCGACGCTGATGCGGCTGCCGGCTAGCAGACGATCCAGCGCCTGGCGCGCGGTCAACCGCCCTTGAACGGGCGGCGCCTGCAGGCCTGCGACCAGTTCGGTCTCGAAGAGAATGTTAATGCCGGCCTGATCGGCCAGAGCCATCAGCGAGGCGCGCAGCGGCGCGGCCGGCAGGCTAACGGTCACCACCGGTTCGGCGGCCACGGCCGCGGCCGGCGCGGCGGCGACCGCCAGGATCGAAAGACAAGCGCCGCCAAATAGCCCCGAGAACAAACGCGTCATCTCATAACTCCCCCGCCACCGGCGGGCGCGATCATGATGACGCGCTGCTGATCCGCCGATGGACCGCAGGGGAGACGTCCGCGGTGACGTCCTCGGGCGGTGGCTGCGTGAAAAAATTATGACGTCAAGCCGACGGCCTCGCGACAGGCCGAAGCTCCAGGTCGCCGTTGAAGCGACGAACGGTGTCGAGCCGATAGAGCGATGAGACCGCGGCGATGAAGTCGCTGTGGTCGCCGGAAGAGAAGACGCCGCTTATGCGATGATCGGTCGGCACGCCGTCAGCAAACGTGATCTTGTCTTTGCTGTAGCGATTGAGCTCGTTGACAGCCTCGGCGAGGGTCACGTTATCGAACCGCAGCTTGCCGGTCGTCCAACTGGTCGCCGTCGCGATGTCGACGGCCTTGGGCGCGACGTTGGCAGGCGCTGTGGGCGTAACGGCCAGGGCTTGGCCGGGGGAGAGCCGCCAAGGCGTGGTTCGCACCTTGGGGTCGCGGATCTCGACGCTGCCCTGGGCCAGGGTGACACGCACCTCCTGGCCGATCTTGCGGACATCGAAGCGCGTGCCCAGCGCGCGCACCTGCGCGCTCGCCGCCTCGACGACAAAGGGACGCTCGGCGTTGTGAGCGACGTCGAAGAAGGCTTGGCCGCGCATCAATTCGATCCGCCGTTCGCCGCGGGTGTAGCGTACGCGCAGCCGGGTGTCGGTGTTGAGCTGGACCCGCGAGCCGTCCTCGAGGCGCGCGCTCAGCGTTTGGCCAACGCCCGTCACGTAGTCGGCGCGCGTGACGAAGGACCAGCCGAGGACCGCGCCAACGACGCAAGCCGCGGCCAGGGCGGCGGCCAGGATGCGCGCCCGCCGAGCGCCGCCTTGGCGACGGGCCGGCTTGCGCTCCGGGCCGCGCGCCAGTGCCTGCGCGGCGGCCGCGCGCAGGTCCGGGTCGTCCTGCAACGCCACCATCGACTTGTTGATCTCGTCCAGGTGGTCGTAGGCGGCGCGGTTTTGCGGATCGGCCTTCGTCCAGGCGGAGAAGGCCTCGAGCTCTTCGGTCTCGATGGTCCCGAGGTTCAGGCGTACGAACCAGTCGGCCGCCTCACGGGTAGAGCGGGTGATCTTGTCTCGGTCTTTGATCATGACGAGCGCAGCCTTAGTCCCGCATGGCCGCTGACGTCCTGGCCAGGGCCCGGCGCATCCGATCCTTCACGGTTCGCTCGGGAATGTCCCGAAGTCGCGCGATCTCGCGATAGGTCAGGCCCTGGATATGGGTCAGCACGAAAACATCGCGCAACTCTTCCGGGAGTGCCAGCACGATCTGCTTCAGCGCCAGAGCATGCTCTTGCGAGGGCGCCGTGGACTGCGCCGTGAAGGGCTCGCTGTGCGTGGCGTGATCGCTCTCGCGCTGGACCTTGCGCAGGCGGTCGCGCGCAAGGTTGTCGGCGACCCTGAGCAAGAACGCCTTGTGGTGGCGCACTTCGCCGGCCGCTTCGAGCGGAGCGGTGCGCAGATAGGCCTCGTGCGCCAGGTCGTCGGCCATGTCGCCATAGCGCTTGCGCAGCACGCCGCGCAGCCAGTCGTCGTACCGCCGAAAGAGGATTTCGACGGCATGGGCCAGGTCCTGGCGGGTCGGGGCGGGCGGAGTAAAACCATCCATCGGACAATCACCTGAGATTGCCCCACAGAATCTCGCATCTAATTTAACATTGAAAGGCAAAAGTCGATTTTGAATAACATTTGGCGATATGTGCGTTGCCGCGCCGTTCGCCCACCATCGTCCGTCGGATGTCGACGGGGTGCAGTGGGCGTATGGCCACGTTACAAGAACAGGTCGGCGCGCTTATTCGGCACCACCGTGTCCGCTTGGGCCTGTCGCAGCAGGAAGTGGCCGATCGTATTGGACGGACTAACGTTCAGCTAAGCCGCATCGAGAATGGCAAGTCCGCGCCCGAGTTTGACAGCCTGTCTCTCGTTGCCGACGCGCTTGGAGTTGAGGTCCGCGACCTGTTCGAACTCGGTGATTATGCAGCACGCGATGGGCGGCAGGATCCGTTAGTCGACATCATTGGTTTGCTTTCGCCGCTTAGCGAGGATGAGCTCAGCCGGGTCAAAGAGCTTTTGACTGCGGCATTCAATCTGCGTTCGTGACCTCTGCGGCAGAGCCGGCAACGAACATCAGGTGCGTATGAAACCATCGGAGTTTTGCCCTCCGAACGTTGCCGGGTGTCAGCTCGATCGTATCTGAAACTCATTGTTTGCGGCGTTCGCATTGAAAATGAGATGCGCCGCAAATTTCCCGCTGGCGCCGTTTCGAGATGGCCGCGCCGCTCGCCAACTCGAGCACAGAACGGCCGCCAAGCGATGGCGCTGGCGGCGGCTGGCGCGCACATCTCAAGCTGACGGTGCCGGCATTCTGCTGGGAGTTTCTTCGGCGAAATCCAGCCTACGCCGAGAACTACCGCCACGCCGTGGTCGGTCACCGGCCGCTGGACCGACGCTGGGGCCTAACGATGCCAGCCGATCCGGCGCTTCCGGCCGATGACGCGGGGGTGCTCTGGCGGGCGGACGTCGCGCCGGGGGTAGTGGTCCCATTGGAGCCTGCGTCGTTCGGGAGGCCGCGCAGCCTTCCTCGCGCGGAGGCGGCGGTGCGCACGAGCGATGAAGAGGCGCACATCCGATTGCCGAGTGGTCTTCAGCTTCTCGCGCGCGGTCAGCCGACGCCGGGACCGTGGGTGGTAGTGCTCTCGTATGACGCCGACTTCAGCCTGCGTGTGCGCGCTTGCGAGGCGCTGCGGCGCGCGGAGATCACCGACGCGCCACCGCGATCGCGCCTGAGCCTGGCGCAACGCGAGCGCCTGGCCCGCGCGCTTTATGCGCTCGACGCTTCGCTTCGCCGCGCCAGCTATCGCCAGATCGCGGCGGACATTTTCGGGCTCCCGGACGACGAAATGGACTTCAAGACCTCCTCGGTCCGGGACGTGACCATCCGCCTGGTCCGCCGGGGGCGGGCGCTGATGTCGGGCGGCTACCTCAAGCTTCTGCGCGGCGGGTTCTAGGGGTGGCGAAAATGGCCAAGGGGCGGTCTTCACCATCCCTGGGCCCGCCAATCCGGCGCCAGGCTTTTCCTCGCAGGCCGCTCTTGGGACGGACGTTCCCGGGCGGCGATCGAGGACCAAGTCATGGATCAACCCGATAAGACCGCGCCTGAACGCCTTTTGCTGGCGCCTGAAGCGGCCAAGCACCTTCGTCTTTCCGAGCGGACCCTGGCCAAGCACCGGTGCTATGGCACGGGCCCCGTCTATCGAAAGAACGGTGGCCGGATCGTCTACACACTGGCGGACCTTGAGGCCTGGTCTCGCCGGGGCGAGCGCCGCTCGACCAGCGACGAGGCGGCCGTTGTGACGCCACCGGCCAAGCAGCACGCCGCGACCGCGCCGGCCTATGTGCGGCGGCAAGGCGATGCCTGAGCAACCCGTCACCAGCCTCACGCGCGTCGAACTGCTGTTTTTGAAAGAGCGCATCGAGCGTTGGATCCGCTTTGGTCGGCCGGTCGCCGAGCAAGTGCATGACCGCCGGCGGCGCACGGTCATGTTCGCGCCGGGCGCGGTCTTCGCCTTCATTCGCTGGCGCGCCGAAGACTACGGCACTGTGGACTCCCGCATCGCTGTCCTTAGGGCGGTCGCGCCAGGCGCGCCGTTCACCACCTATCCGGAGGTCGCGCCCGGCGCCGAGGTCCTGCTCGACGTTTCTGGATGGGCGAGGGTTCAGGCCGTTCTTGAGGCGATCGACGGGGTGGAACGGGTTGGTGTGCGACCGGAGTTGGCCGCGCCCGACTATTGGCTTCACGTCGGCGCTCGAGTCGGCGTTGGCTTGCCGGCCAGGCCTTATTCCACTCGCCGCCATCGCGCCTGGCTTCTGCGCAAGGCGATCTTCTCGTGAGCCGGGCCCGCAAAGTTGGCCTGGCTCTTCTCGCGGCGGGCGGATGCTTGCTGATCGGTTTGGCTAGCGGCCACCGCGCGCCCCTGCTGCTCTTCAACACCACCCGGAGCGCGCCGCTTGGCTTCTATTGGCTGACACCTGGTCGGTTCTCCCGGGGCCAGCTCGTGGCGGTCGCCCCGCCCGTCGAATTGGCGCGTTGGATGGCGACGCGCCACTACCTGCCGATCAATGTTCCGCTCTTGAAAGAGATCGTGGCGACCGAGGGTCAGATCGTCTGTGGGCGGGGCGACGGTCTGTCCATTGACGGCGTCGTCGTTGCACACATTCGATCCCATGACCGATGGGGCAGGGCGCTTCCGGCCTTCCGAGGGTGTCGCCGGCTCTCGGCCGGTCAGGTCTTCCTCCTCAACAGGCGCGCGCCCAACAGTCTTGATGGGCGATATTTTGGTCCTCTGCCCATCGAGCGCGTGATCGGCGGGGCCCATCCGCTTTGGACATGGGAGCGCGCGTCGTGAGCGTTCTCCATTTCCTTTCCTTGTTCGGTCGTCTGACCGGTCCTTTCCCCGTCCCGGTCAAGACCGCGTCGGCGGTCGCGCGCAGTCGCCGTCAAGGGCGGCCGAACGGCCGGCGCGTTTCGCGCCTTGCCCTTGACGGCGACGAGCACGGCCGCACGCTCATCGCGACCGAGATGAACAGAGAGACTTCGCGCGCCTCGCGCGCGGCCGGTTTCCTCTTCCTTCCCTTCCTGGCTGTGCTGGTGTGGATGCCGTCGACCGCGGACGCCCAGCTTTCAGAAAACCGAGAGCAGGTCATTGCCTCGGCCGTAGACGAGGCGGCGGCGCGCTTTGGCGTTCCTGAAGCCTGGATTTACGCGGTGATGCAACGCGAGAGCCGCGGCCACATCGGCGCCGTCTCGCCCAAGGGCGCTGTCGGTCTGATGCAGCTGATGCCACTGACCTGGCGCGATTTGACCGCTGAGTTCGGGCTTGGCGATGATCCGTTTGAGCCTCGCGCGAATGTCCTGGCGGGGACCGCCTATATGCGCCGCATGTACGATCGGTTCGGCGCGCCGGGCTTTCTTGCCGCGTACAACGCCGGGCCTGAACGATATGCGCGATCGCTAGCCAACGGGTCGAGCCTGCCGTTGGAAACGCGCGATTACGTCCGCAATCTGGCTCCTATCATTACGAGTTCGAGCCTGGTTGATCCTCGGGAAAGGCCGACCACGGACTGGCGAGCGGCCGCCATCTTCATAGAGCATCCCATAGTCGCGCCAGACCTGGACGAACGGGAAAAGCCTGTCGTTCAGGCTCGGAAGGTGTGGCCGTGACCTCCGGCGTCGTTTGTAGGGTGATGGGTTGTGCGAACGGGGAGGAGTGGGCGCGGGAAGGCGCAGCTCTAGGGCAAGATAAAAGGACAGGGACCTTACGGTCCCATGTCATTGATGGTGTTGAAGAATTTCAGGAACCTGCAGCAACTCGCGGGTTCCTCGGTTCGCCAATTTCCCAGTCTTATCAGCGACTTGACCGGGACCTTTCGACGGATCGGCTTTCGTGAGCCGCGAGAACGAGTTTCGCCTCAAGCTTGGTCGACCGCGCGATCGAGGGGCGGGGACGGCCGCCAAGGCGCGCGGGTTTGTCGGAGAGGTCCTAGGCGCGAGCAAGCGTTCCGGTCTCGGGACGCTTGATCTAGGCGGCAGAGGGAAAGGCGGCCGGTATGGTCGCGGTGGCGGACGCGGCATCGGCGGGCGGTTGGCGTCCCGGCGCGTGATCATCAAGGCTCGGATCATCCAGCACCAGGGCTCGCGCTACCGCGCCGCGCCGATGAAGATGCATCTGAGCTACTTGCGTCGGCAGGGCGCTACGCGAGACGGCGAGCGCGCAGAGATGTTCGATCGCGACGGCGCCGCCGACCACGACGCCTTCGCCAAGCGCTGCGAGCATGATCGTCACCACTTCCGCTTCATGGTCTCGCCTGAGGACGCGGAGCAACTGAAGGACCTGCGCGCCACGACCCAGGCGCTCATGGAGCGGGCCGAGCGAGAATTAGGAACGCGGCTGGATTGGGTCGCGGTCGATCACTGGAACACCGACAATCCGCATGTGCATATCCTCGTTCGTGGCGTAGCCGAGGACGGTCGCGACCTGGTGATCCACCCAGACTTCCTGAAGCATGGGTTCAGGGAGATCGCCGAAGCGCTGGTGTCACTGGAACTGGGGCCTCGTTCGCAGGCTGAGATTGCTGCGTTCTTGGACCGCGAGATGACAGCGGACCGGTGGACGCACCTGGATCGACGCTTGCGAGATCGCGCCGACAACTCAGGCGCCGTCGACCTGCGCCCCGCTGGCGATCATGCTGCTTCAGTCGACGTACGTCTGGTGGGACGGGCGCAATATCTCGAGAGGCTCGGTCTGGCGCAGTCAGACGCATCTGGCCAGTGGCGGTTGGTCGAAGACCTCGAACCCAAGCTGCGAGCGCTCGCCGAGCGGGGCGACATCATCAAGGCCCTTCACAGAGCTCTGCGGGGACAGGATCGAGATCCAAGCGCGCTGGTCATCCAGGGTCAGGCGCTGGAGGCGCCGGTGTTCGGCCGGCTGGTTGATCGTGGCCTTCACGACGAACTGAACGGACAGGCCTACGTCATCGTGGATGGGGTCGATGGCCGGCTGCATCACCTGCGGTTCAGCAGTCTCGGGCAGACCGGCGACACGCCGATCGGCGGCTTGGTCGAAGTTCGTTCGCGCAGCCTGGATGATGGGGCGAGCCGCTTGGAGCTGGTGCACCGCTCCGACCTGAGCCTGGATGCGCAGATCAAGGCGTCGGGCGCGACCTGGCTCGATCGCCAAATGGTCTCACGCGAGCCGCTGGCCTTGTCGCGGGCGGGTTTTGGCCTCGAAGCGCGAGAGGCGCTTGAAAGGCGCCGGGAACAGCTGGAGCGCATGGGCCTCGCCAGCCGCCAAGGAGGCGCGTTGACGCCGGCCCGCAATCTCCTTTCCACCTTGCGTAACCAGGAGCTTTCCCGGGTCGCCGCCAACATCGCAGCCGAGGCCGGTGCGGCGCATATCGAGGTCAAACCTGGCGCAGCGGTC
Organism: Caulobacter sp. BE254; assembly: GCF_031457295.1. Lineage (NCBI taxonomy): Bacteria > Pseudomonadati > Pseudomonadota > Alphaproteobacteria > Caulobacterales > Caulobacteraceae > Caulobacter > Caulobacter sp. BE254. Next base: position 43,979 of record NZ_JAVDWJ010000009.1, read on the forward strand.
GCTGGCATCTACAGCCGTCGGGTCGACCTGGCCTCGGGGCGGTTCGCGATGATCGAAGACGGTCTCGGCTTTCAGTTGGTGCCGTGGACGCGCTCTCTCGATGCGCATCTGGGCAAGGAGATCAGGGGAGCCATGACGTCCAGTGGCGGCGTGGAATGGTCGTTGGGGACGAAGCGCGGGCTTGGACTCTAGAGGTGCAAGCAATGAACGGTACGAAGATCCTGTGGGGCCAGATCCTGCTGATCGGCTTTCTGGCCCTGGCTGGCGTCTGGGCCGCGACCCAGTGGACGGCTTGGCAATTGGCCTATCAGCCAGGCCTTGGACCGCCTTGGGCTCGACTGGGCGGGTGGCCGATCTACCCGCCGCCGGCGTTTTTCGTGTGGTGGTTCATCTACGACGCATACGCGCCGTCAGTCTTTGCGCGCGGCGCTTTCATCGCCGTCTCGGGCGCGTTGAGCGGCGTCGCGGTCGCCATTCTGATGTCGATCCTGCGCGCGCGCGAAGTCAAGAAGGTGACGACCTACGGTTCGGCGCGCTGGGCCGAGGCGGCCGACCTCAAGGCTGCGGGTCTGCTCGGCGACGACGGTGTGATGCTGGGCAGGGTCGGCGATCACTACCTTCGCCACGACGGGCCCGAGCATGTGTTGTGCTTTGCGCCGACCCGCAGCGGCAAGGGCGTGGGACTGGTCGTCCCCAGCCTGCTCGTCTGGCCCGGCTCGGCGGTCATTCACGACATCAAGGGTGAGAACTGGCAACTGACCGCCGGCGCCCGCGCCAGGTTTGGCCACGTGCTGCGGTTCGACCCGACCGATGCGGAGAGCAGCGCCTACAATCCTCTTCTCGAGGTTCGGCGGGGCCCAACGGAAGTTCGGGACGTGCAGAATATCGCGGACATCCTGGTCGATCCGGAAGGCGCACTTGAACGCCGCAACCACTGGGAAAAGACCTCGCACAGCTTGCTGGTCGGCGTGATCCTCCACGTGCTCTACGCTGAGGCCGACAAGACCTTGGCCGGCGTCGCCAACTTCCTGGCCGATCCCTCTCGCCCGATCGAAACCACGCTGCGCGCGATGATGACGACCCGGCATCTTGGAAGCGCGGTACACCCCGTCGTCGCCAGCGCGGCGCGTGAACTTTTGAACAAGAGCGACAACGAACGAAGCGGCGTGCTTTCCACGGCGATGAGCTTCCTGGGCCTCTACCGGGACCCTGTCGTCGCCGCGGTGACCTCGCGCTGCGACTGGCGCATCGCCGACCTAGTGGACGCCGACAAGCCGGTCAGCCTCTATCTGGTCGTGCCGCCGTCCGACATCAGCCGCACCAAGCCGCTGATCCGTCTGGTGCTCAATCAAATCGGTCGGCGGCTGACCGAGGGTTTGGAGGCGTCTCGAACGCGCCGACCGCTCTTGTTGATGCTCGACGAGTTCCCGGCCTTGGGCAGGCTCGATTTCTTCGAGGCCGCGCTGGCGTTCATGGCCGGATACCGGATCAAGGCTTTCTTGATCGCTCAGAGCCTGAACCAGATCGAACGGGCCTACGGGCCTAATCACTCGATCCTCGACAACTGCCATGTGCGTGTCGCGTTCGCGACCAACGACGAGCGCACGGCGCGCCGGATCAGCGACACCCTTGGCACCGCCACGGAGATGAGGTCGATGGCCAACTATGCGGGCCATCGACTGTCTCCGTGGCTTGGTCACTTGATGGTCTCGCGTCAGGAAACGGCGCGGCCTTTGCTGACACCGGGCGAGGTGATGCAGCTTCCGCCGCACGAAGCCGTCGTCCTGGTCGCCGGCGCGCCGCCGATCCGGGCAACGAAAATCCGCTACTACGCCGATCCGCGCCTGGCTGGCCGGGTGCGGCCGCTCGAGCGCCCTGCGGGCGTTCCGTCTTCGTCGACAGCGCCCGAATGGGAGACGGTGGCGATGACGCCGGCGACCACGGGCGGAGGAGGCAGTGTCGAGGAGGCCGAGGGCGGGCTGAAGCGCGAGCCGGAGCTTGACGGCCCCGACGAGGCGCCATTGGCGCCGTTCGATGACGTGCTGGAATTGGACACAGAGCAGGAGGGCGACGAGGCCCAGCAGGGCACTGAGCTGCAGCGGCGATTTACCGGCGTTGCGCGCCAGGCCGCCATGGACCGCGACGACGGCATCCCGCTTGGAGACGACGCATGAAGATCCCCACCAAGGTCTTCCTGACCAGCGACACGATCCGGGTCCTGGACGAGCGCGCGCGGCGCACCCGGCGACAGAAGTCCGAAATCGTCCGCGCCGCAATCGAGGCTTACTTATCGCCCGATAGCGCAGAGGTCGGGGAGGCGGCGCTGTTTCGCCGGCTGGACCGGATGTCGCGGCAACTCGATCGGCTCGAACGAGACGTGACGATCGCCAATGAGGCGATCGGGCTCTACGTGAAGACTTGGCTGAAGGTGACGCCGGCTATGTCTGGGGTCGAGGACCGGGCGGCTGCGGCCAAGGGCCAGGAGAGGTATGCCGCGTTCATTGACCTGCTGGCCCGGAGGATTTCGGAAGGGAGGTTGCTCCGGGGCGAGGTACTAGAAGATGTTGGCATAGACCGAGGCTGACTCTTCGCTGAAGTTCGAAACGTCCGGTTCTGCCCGATTTTTCACGACAACGGCGAACCTCTGTCTCAAGGGCGGCTTGTCCGCCATCACCTGCGCGCAAGGCACCTCTGGAAACCTCCACGACCTGGTTTGAACATGCATGTCCTATGGCCGCCAGGTCCGAACCCAGACTTCGCCCGCCACGGTCATCGCATCGATGTCGCCGACGGCTGGATTGGGCAGGGGACGGCCGGATGCCTGCAGCTTCTCCACCCGCTCGAACATTGCATCAGCCAAGGTCTGGGCGTCTCTGGGTGACCACCACTCAGCCAGCGCCTGGCCGAGGCTCGGCCATCCGTCGCCCGCCGTTGGCTGGAGGAAGAGCGTGCCGGCAATCCGCACTAGGCTCAGGTCCCCGCTGGCGAAGACATAACGGCGACGTTCGGCCTCGGCGCGCGAGACTCGCAGGACGAAATCGCTCAGATGCGTCATGTCCCAGGCGGCGTTCTTTACGCCGGCGATGGCCTCCTCTCGCGCCTCGGGTGCGCGCAGGCGCTTGAAGAGTCCTCGCTTGGCGGCCTTGGGCCCGAAATACATCGTCGCGAAGGCTGCGGCGGGACCGGCAAAGATGAAGTCATCGTACATCCAGTCGAGCAGGGCGATGGCCCGCTCGAGCGAGGAGCCAGCCTCCTCCAGTTCCAACCGGGCGATCTTCAGGGCGACGATGTAGTTGCGCCGCCAGCGGTGCAGGGGAAGGGCGAGGTCGTGGGTCAAAAGCGGCGCGGGAGCGCCCAGGTCCACCCGGTCCCGCCGTCCAGCTGCCACGGCAATCCAGTCGCGCGCTGCGGCCTTGTTGGCGGCCCGAAACCACGACAGTTCCTCGTGCGCGACCGCGTTTCCAGACTCCGCTCCCAACTCGTGAAAGGCCACGGATGGCTCGAAGTCGAGCCCCATGGCTTGGCTGTAAGCCATCAGGATCAGGGCTGTGCGGCTGGTTTTGTCCTGAAGGTCGGCGTGTCCGTTGCGGGCCACCCGCGCCATCCGCGAGACCAGATTACGGTCTGGCAAAAAGACGGTGTCATAGCCCTGCTGGTCCTTGGCGTAGACGATGGCTTCGAGGGCGAGCAGGCCCGCCGCGGGCGGAATAAACCCTGGGGCCAGCACGCCTCCGTCCATGAGCTCCCTACCGAGCGCCTCGACGTCGCCCCGCGGAAAGTCCGGCTCGAAGCGGACAATGTAACGCGTATCCATTCGACCTAGTCCGCTCGATCTTCTCGCCGAGCTGTCCACCGCCAGGGTGCGTCGCGAAGCGCAGCTGGAAGATCGGAGAGTACAACGGCCTTGCCGCCCTTAGCTGCGGCCGTGGCGTTCAGGTGACGCAAATAACCCTCGAAACCAGACACATCGAGATCGACGATCAGCCAGTCCAGGAGCGAAGGGCACGGCAGGCGTTCAGGGTGTGTCATGTGGTGCAGGGCAAGCATCTTGGCCCGATGGGCCATCCCCTCCGACTCCTTGAACAATCCCCCGAGCGAGACTGCGGCCGCCAACACCTTTTCGCGCCCTTTAGCGTCGAGACCCAAGGTGGATCCCAATGGCGTGGTCGCCTCTATGACGGCCAGCATCTTGATGAGAAAGTCGTCGAAGCCAACCGCGCCCTGACTTGCAGCATCATGAAGAAGCTCAGGATGCTGCAGCGGGTCGAGAAGCTTGGACCCGGCTTGCGTTGGATCGACCCAGAAGACTCTTCGATCCCGGAACGCGGAACCGGACCAGGTTCCGGGAACCGTCGAGCTCGACTGGCGCTCGACAATCGGAATATGAGCCACAAGGCGCATCGGCGCGCCAAGCGCTTGCGAGCGCGGCTTGTCCTCAACCGTGCGGTCCGGCCGGATGTCAGCAATGATCAGCGCATTTTCCCGCCGACCAAGAGCACCGCGGTGTTCGCCATTGCTGAGGATACCCGGGGTCGCGCCGTGATAGGGGTTCGGGACCGCAGGTCCCACGCCCTGAGTCTCCCAACCGCCCTGACCGACGAAGCAGCTGCCTCCAGTGATTCCCGGGCTCGAGCCATTGCAAAAGGCGGTGACCACGCCGCTCGCCAGGTAAGCGCTCTGGGCGAAGTAGTGGTAGTCGGCATCTCTGCTCGTCGCGCAGGTGACGAACAACAGACTACGGCGCGGGCGGTGGCCGGGCGCTCCGCTGAACATCCGCGCCGCCTGCCGCGCGTCCTCGACTATTACCTCCATCCACTGCTCGACGGAGTAGTCGTCCTGGTAGCGCGTCGAACTGGCCGCTAGGTGCTCGGCGAAGCCGCGCCAGTTGAGCGGCCCGTTGAAGACAAAGAGTTCGCTGCAGACCAGTTCGCTGACGAACGACTCGATCCGACGGAGCGAACGACTTTTAGCCATCAACGGCTCAAGCGGGGCCCGGGACGGTTTGAACTCCTCGCCCATGCCGATCGAGGGGTACTTTTTCTGCCGGTGGCGCACGCCCTCGGCCAAGGTCTGGCCGAAAATGGGCGCTTCGTTAGTGATGTGACCCGAGCGGAAGTTGATCGGCTCCCTGGCCTGGGACTCCCGGAAAACCACGCTGAGATGGGTTTCCATCGGCCGCGCCACCGTGACCGAGAAGTTCTCTGCCACGGGTTCATAGCGCCCGTCCGACAGCGCCAGCGCGAAACCGGGCCGCTGGCGGAACGTGCCGGCCCAGACCGAGACGGCGTAGTTTCGATCCCTGCAATGCTGTTCGATCCAGCTTACCGTCTCGGGGTGCGCGGAATATTCCGGCAGCACGAGCGCTTCGACACCCAACCGGGCGCAGCAGCCCAGCACTGCGGTCAAGACCTGGCGTCGACGGTGTTCCTCGAAACTGAGGCGATAGTCGACGACGGCCGCGTCGACGCGGAGATCCGGATCGAGCGTCTTGCCGTCGACCGAGTATTTCGGCTCCGGCTCCAGAAAGTAGCTGTCAACAAAATCGTATTGCAGGATCGCCACGCGACCGTAGCCGGTCGAGGCCAAGCCCGCCGCCTCGCCGCGCAGCGACCAGGACCGCGCCTGGTGTTCGCGCCAGGCCGACAACGCCCCTGAGCCGTCTGGCGACGGCGGGCGGGGCGCTTCTGGTGGCGGTTGGGGTGGAGGCGGAGCCGCATCTGCTGGCCCGTTACCCGGACCAGGTGCGGGCACCGCCTCGTCGGCTAGCGGCGGGTCAGGCTCTGGAGCAGCATCGGGATCGGGTTCAGCAGCCGCCTCCGGCGCCGCTGGAGGCTCTTCAGCCGATGCCTTGGCAAAGGGCTCGTCCTGGTCCGCGGTCCGGGAGCCCCCCTGAAGATCCGTCACCTTGGCGAGGCACTCTGACACCACCTGCAGCAGCAAGACGCTCCTACCGTCGGTCAACATTGAGCAGGGGTGAAAGCGGCGATCGCCCTGCGGCAGGGTCTCGGTGCGATCGATCCGCTCGTTGGCCGCTGCCGTCAGGCTGCAGCGCCACCAGGCAATCTCGTAATGATCGCCCTCCGCCGTGTAGAATTCGGCCTTCTGCTCGCCAGGGATCAGGGAGCGCAGGGGCCGGGGATCCAACACCGCCACCACGCCCGCGGAGGTGCCGACGGCGTCGAGCGCTGTTCGCCCGGCGGCGATCGCAGCCCGCAGGCCGCTTTCATCGAGCGAAGGCGCTAGCTCCCATGGCCACAGCACCGTGTCGGCCGGCTCGGCGCCAGGTGCTATAGCGAGAAGCCGAGCCGCCAGGCTCTTGAGCGGCAGCGCGGCCGAAGGATCCTTGACTGGAAAGAAGGCCGGCCTGAGCGAGGTCTCGCTCTCACCGACCAAGGACTCCATGTCGAAGTCCATCACACCGGACAGCACCGAAAGCACCGTCAACCATCCCGCTGCAGAGACGCGTTCCAGGGCCGCGCGGCCCTGAAGCGCGCGCAGGTTCAACGCTTCGCTAAGCGTGACAAACAGCTCGCGCGCCTGCCACTCGGCCTCAACGCCCCAGAGGTCGTCGTCATCGCTCTGGCCTCGGCGGCCCCCACTCTGCCCATGCCCGAAGCGGGGCTCCACGAGAAGCATCGGACCAAGGCCGCCGAAGGCGGCTAAGTCCGGGCGGACACGGCCCAGCCGTTCCAGGCCCTGGGGGGTCATCCGTGCCAGGATGGCCAGGGTCAAATCGCGCAGGTCGGATCGAAGGGCTGCGATCTCGAAGCCGAGTGCCGTGGCCTCGAGCGCTTGGCGACACCGTTGGTCGTCTGTCCGGTGCGCCCATAGTGTCACGGTGTCCCCAGCACGCGCCAAAGCGCCGGCCGGCCGGGACAACCCGTCGCGAAGCTCGGCGGCCGCGAAGAGGCCGTCGTCATCCCCGGTTCGCAGGCCCCGGGCCCCTACGGTTTCAAGAAAACGCGCCCAGCCGCCCGGCACCTCGATTCCACTCCCTAGCCGCATGCGAGCGCGCATGGCCCGACCTGAGAGCAAAAACTCCAGCGCTAAGGGGCCAACGCCGTCATCGTCGCCGGAGGTCTCCCTTAGCGCTTTCAGAATTCGGTCGAGCGCATGGGGCAGCGTTTCGGTCGCCAAGGCGGCCGTTACCTGGGCGTCCTGGATCCAGCGCCCACGCAGGCGGCTGAAAGCAGTGCGTTTCAGCCGAGCCTGGAGCAGGCGGCGGTCGCCCACCACGCCCACCACGCCCGCGGCGTCCTCATCGTCATCGGTCTCATGCGGGATCGAGAACAGGTCGGAAACGGACTGACCGATCCTCCAGAGCTCGGCGCCGGCGTGCGGCGATCGCTGCAACGCTAAGCCGTCGCCGCGGCGTTCGAAGATCAGCCGCTCGGCCTCATGACGGGGCACGCGCCAGGACAGCGAGAAATAGCCCTCGGGCGGAGTCCCGGCCGGCCGCGCAACAGGACCGATGAGCGAGAAGACATGGATTAGCGGGGCTGTGGTGGTTCCTCGGGGGCCGTGGCGTCGATAGAGACCCTCAAAGACGTCGGCGATCGTTGCAAGATCATCGTCCACGCGACGGCGATGGCTGGCAGGGTCGAGCAGGAAGGCTAGATCCCGAGGGAGGTCGGCGACGTAGTGCGGCAGGCCGCCAACGTGCTCGTCCTCGAGCCAAGCCAGATCGCGGGGCAGCGCCTTGATCTTGTCGTCGAGATTGGTCGTGAACACGGCGTGGATGCGCCGCGTCACCGCGTCGTAGCCGAACAAGCCGGGCTGGTCAGGCAGTGGGGGCACCGGAAGGACGATCGCCCCCGGGACGGCCGCCTGGAAGAGATAGGGCCGTCGGCCGAGTGCCTCGGTTCGGCCTGGCCCTGCCGCCAAGGCCAGCAGGGCCGGGAGAGCTTCGGCGAATGGCGCAGACTCCTCGCCAGCCACGCCAGCCAACGCGCGGAAGGTCGCGGCGATGTGGGCACCCGTGTCGCCAGGCATACCCGGAAGGGCACTCAAGGCGCCCTCCGCGAAGGTTGCAATGGCCCGGGAGAAGCTGGCGATCGGGAGTGTCTCCAGCCGCGCGGCGGGCCTCAACCCCTCTACCTGAGCGCTGGCGGCGATCAGATGGAGCGTCAGATCGACGTCCCCCGCGACGTCCGCGCAAGATGACTCCAAGGCGTCGGGACAGAAGGATCTGAGCCAGCCGAGCTGGACCATTGCCGCGCCAGGCGACTTCGGTCCGTCGGCGCGGTCGCGGGCCGCGATGGTGATCGATCGGCCGCCGGTCTCGGAGCGGATCATCCTCGCGGCGCGCTCCTCGAGTGTCGCGCGCTGAATCTGCAGCTGCGCGCTCAATTGCTCCGCTACGGCCGCCCGGTCGGGCGGCGGCACCAGAAGCTCCTCGAGCACGGCCAAGAGGCGGCGCTCGAGCATCCAGCTAAGAATTCTGTCCTTGGCCAGCCCTATGGACCTGCGCACCTCCAGCGAGAAGGTCGGGTTGCTCTCGGGGGCGCCGGTGATCAGACGCTCAAGCCCCGCCAGAACGGCCGTATACTGACGCGCGGCGGCCAGGGCGCCGGCAACAGCGCGATCTTCGGCGCGAAGTCGTCCGAGAGCCGCAGGCGCCACGGTGCGCAACGGCGCTATCAGGGCCTCGAATTGGCGCAGAAACTTGGCCAGCTCGTCGCGCTCGTCATCGGCCATGGCGGCGTCGGGGGCGTCTAGGGCGGCCCGAAGCAGGACGCGTCGGGCGATGTGGGCCATGTCCGGAGGGCGCAAGGCGTCGGCCTTGGCCACCTTGGCGATGAGCGCCTCGAACTCCTCACGCGGAGTTTGCTCAGGATCGTCGAGCGCGCTCCAATGCAGCACGCTTAAGGCGGTACGGCGGTCGAGGGAAGGGATGTCAGCCCAGCTAGTCCGAAGGTCCGTTGCCGGTGCCGGTTGATCATCGACATCGCCATAGGCGACAAAGCCCGCGCCCCGGCGCTCGACAACCCAATCTCGAGCGTCTTCGGCGGTCATCGGGGCGAGATGCTCCGACTTCTCGTTGAGTTCGAGACCCAGGGCTTCGAGCTTGGCTTCAATCGCGCTACGCAGAACCCGTAGATCATCGGGCGAGCGCGCAGCGATGACGATATCGTCGACATATCGCGCGTAGAGCCCGCCACAGGCGCGCGAGCCGTCTTCGGCCGCAGCCTGCGCGTCGAGATCGCGGACCCGGGCGTCCAGCGCCGCATCAAGATCGAAGAGCACGATGTTGGCCAGGTACGAGCTTAGCACCGGACCCTGAGGCAATCCCTTGGCGCCGCCGCCGGCGCGATAGGTCGTCTCGCCGGTCGCGGGGTCGACATAGGCATAGCCGCGAGCGTCGCCGCCAAAGCTGTGATCAAGCAGCCAGCGGATCAGGAGGGCGCGCCGGTCTTGATCCGGATTGCCCAGCTGCGCCGCGATGCCCAACGTCTTCAGCGTCTCGTCGTTGGGCAAGGCCCGGTCGAGTACTCGCGCCACCGCGTGACGCGGCACATGGTCGTAGAACGACTTGATGTCCAGGCGTGCGACATAGATCAGCTCGCATCGCATACGCTCGATGCGCCCGCCCACGTGACGAATGAAACTGTTCCAGCAATCGATGAACGGGCGGAACATGTCTCGGCGCCGGGTCCGGTCGGGACGCTCCTCGAGGGCCCTCATATCGACTTGGTAGGCGAAGCTGACTGCTGAGCTGGGCGCCGCTTCGCCCGTGACGACCAGGCTGGGCTGATCTGCCCAGTACCGTACCGCCGGGATTTGCTCGGCCACCTCTCGGTTCTCTGGCCGAATCCGAAGGAGTTCACTCAGTACATACTGCTGCTGGATTGCCTCCTCGGGACAGGGCCCGCACTTGAGGCGAGGCGCTCCAGAATCCTTGGCCTCAAAATGTGCCAGATAAGGTCGCCGAGGGGCGGCGGCTTCTAGCAAGCGGGCCGACAGGACCGGCAGGAAAGCCGTCGCGGCTTCGTCGATCCGGTCCCAGCTCGCCACGTCGACGGGATATTCGCGAGTATCGGCGGATTCCCGCGCAAGCACCAAGGCATGCAGTAGGTTGGCGTTGGCGCTGCGCGTCGCTGCCTCGAATGGTTCGGGCAAGGCGCGCGCGGCGTCGCTCTCGCCTCGGCGGGTCAGGTCCTCAGCCAGACGCGCATAGGCCCGCGCGAGAACCGCCGACTCCGACCCCGCGCCCAGCGTGCTGCGATGCGGCTCGGCCTTACGCCAGACCTTTGGCCAGTCGAGCTTCTGCAGGCGTCGCGCGAGGCGGTTCTGCAGCATGATCGAGCCCGCTGCGTCGAGGTTGGTGATCACCTCGGGCGCCTTGGCATAGTCGATCCCGAGGCTGATCGCCGCGAGGGCGTCGAGCGCTGGCGAGAGATGCGCGCGCACGAAGGTGACCGCGTCCTCCGGCGTCATTGTCTTCAGCAGAACATCGGGGTCGGCCTTCTCCTCTTCGGGCCGATCGACCGTCACGGCGTCGACGAGGAACTCCGCCTCACTAGCGCGGCGCAACAGGCGGGGCAGCGCATCGGCAAGCCCAGTTCGTCCGCCCTTGTCGGCGTCGAGAAAGAGGTGAAGCCGGAGCACTCGCCCTTTCTCCAGTGCGTGTTCGGCCAACTCGACGATCTGGTCGGCCTGCACATCGCTCAAAGCAGCGCCGAGGATGGCCACCGCCGGGAGCTTGAGCGCTTCTAGCCGGAGCGCGTCGAACACGCCCTCAACTAGGAACAAATCGAACCTGTCCTTGGCGCCATCCAGGGCTGCGGCGGACTTGCCGGCATCGATCTGCCGGCGCACCTGGTCACTTCGGTATAGGACGTCGGACTTTCGGAAATTTGCCGTGAAGCGATATTTCGGCCCGGCGCCGCCGAGCGTCCGGGACATGACGCCAGTAACCTTGCCTCGCAGGTTGGCCAGGGGGATGAACAGCGCCTCGCCCTGCACAAAAGGCGAGAGCTGTGATGACCGCAGGCCGGCGGGGAGATCATCGCCGGCAGGATGGGCTAGCCCAGCTTCGACGGCGTCCTCGGCCGCCGAACGATCGGCGCTGATGCTACGGAGGAACGAATCCATTGAGCCGGCGGTGATACCCGCCGCCTTCAGAAACGCCGGAGTAAATCCCCGACCTTGCGAGAAGACGACCAGGCTTTGCCCGTCGTCGCGTTCCCGCAGGAAGGTAAGAGCGCGTTGGCGGATATCGCCACCTGCCGCACGGCGCGCTCCTGGCGCTGGGCCAAGACCAAGGCGATAGATCGAATCTAGCCAGGCTAGAGCTTCGGCGAAGTCGATCGAGCGCTTCTGCTTGACCAGCTCCACGGTGTCGCCATGCGCGTGACAAGCAAAGCAGTGATAGTGCGGATCGTCGTCTTGGTAGAGATGGAGCGAGGGCGCGGAATCGTCATGGAAAGGGCAGATCGCCACGCGGGGCGAACGGCGGCCCGGCGCAACTTGCATGCCCAACTTCTGCGCGACGTCAGCGATGTCGAGCCGGGCAACCTCTACTTTCCAATCCGGCATCGCCGACCTGTCTTGTACTTCGCCCCGATACGGTGCCCGAAATCGTTGGAGCCCTTCGTACTATCGAACACTGCCAAGCGCTACGGCACAGGTGGTGCGTGCAGCGCAAAGCCGGCACAATCAACAATTGGTGATACCGAACCGCGTGCCTTCGTCCTGAAAAGGCGGACGTAACGGTCGGGCTTCGGCGCAGATGGTCGCTGGTCGCTGGTCGCTGGTCGCCGGTCGCAGATGCGCTCCCATGCCGGCAGGTTCTCTTTTGTAGCCGCTGATTTCTTGGCGGATTTGGCTGTTGAGGCCGTCGCGAACGCGGTCTTCTTACTCGTCCCCGTGAACAACGGGGATGCGCCGTGGAGCCTTCCAAATCCGATCCGGAGATGTCGCGCAGCCATCGCATGCTGCGGACGGCCTTAGGCCCACTGCTGCTTGCGCGGCTGGAAGATCCTGGCGTCGCCGAGGTCATGCTCAACCCCGATGGGTCGGTCTGGATCGACCGGTTCGATGTCGGCCTTCGACCCGCTGATCTGACACTGAGCGCCGCCGACGGCGAGCGGATCATCCGGCTAGTCGCCCACCATGTCGGGGTCGAGGTGCATGCCGGTCGGCCACGTCTGGCGGCCGAGCTGCCGGGCGGCGGCGAGCGGTTCGAGGGGTTGTTGCCGCCCCTGGTCTCGGGCCCGACCTTTTCCCTGCGCAAGCCCGCCAGCGTGGTCTTTCCGCTCGGAGCCTATGTCGAGCAGGGCGTGATGAGCGCCGAGGCGGGCAGGGCGCTGGCCCTGGCGGTCGTCGAACGGCGCAACATCCTGGTGGCGGGCCCCACCTCGAGCGGCAAAACGACCCTGGTCAACGCGCTGTTGGCGCAGGTGGCCGCGCTTGATGAGCGCGTGATCCTGATCGAGGACGTTCGGGAGCTGCAATGCCCGGCCCGCAATGTCGTGGCCCTGCGCACCCGTGATGGCGTGGCCTCTCTGGCGGATCTCGTGCGCTCGTCCCTACGCCTTCGGCCCGACCGGATCATCATCGGCGAGGTTCGCGGGCCCGAGGCCCTCGATCTGATCAAGGCCTGGGGCACGGGGCATCCGGGCGGCGTGGCGACCCTGCACGCCGGCTCCGCGCTCGGCGCGCTGCTGCGCCTGGAGCAACTGATCCAGGAGGCGGTGGTCACCGTGCCGCGGGCCCTGATCGCCGAAACCATCGACCTCGTGGCGGTCATCACCGGCCGCGGCCGCCAGCGTCGCCTGGTCGACCTCGTGCGTCTCCAGGGCCTTGGCCCGGACGGCGCCTACCAGCTCACCCCCGCCCTGACCTGAAGGAGAGACCCCATGTCCCATAGTCTCGTCGCGCCTGGCGTTTCGTTTCAATTGCCGCGTCCGCGGCTCTCGCGTCTGACCCTGCGATCGTTGGGAGCCGGCCTCTCGGGGATGGCCATTCTCGTCGCCAGCCACGCCCAGGCGGCCGGTTCGTCCATGCCCTGGGAAGAGCCGCTGCAGCGGATCCTGGAGTCGATCGAGGGGCCAGTCGCCAAGATCATCGCGGTGATCATCATCATCGTTACGGGGCTGACCCTGGCGTTCGGCGACACCTCGGGCGGCTCGCGCAAGATGATCCAGATCGTCTTTGGCCTGTCGATCGCGTTCGCAGCCTCCAGCTTCTTCCTCTCGTTCTTCTCGTTCGGCGGCGGGGCGGTCATCTGATGGCCGGCGATCGCGCTATGGGGTTCGCCGCGCCCGTGCATCGGGCCCTGACTGAACCGATGCTGCTCGCCGGCGCGCCTCGCGCGATCGCTTTGGTCAATGGCACCCTGGCTGCGGCCTTGGGTCTCGGTCTTCGCCTGTGGCTGGTTGGCCTGTTGGTCTGGGTGACTGGTCACGGGCTGGCCGTCTGGGCCGCGCGCCACGACCCGCTGATCTTCGATGTCGGGCGGCGGTCTGTTCGCATTCCCGCCCGGCTGGAGGTCTAGCGATGCTGGATCTTCGCGAATACCAGCGCCGACCCAAGCTCCTGTGCGACTACCTGCCTTGGGCGGCCCTGGTCGCTCCGGGCGTGGTCCTCAACAAGGATGGGGCGTTCCAGCGCACCGCCGGCTTTCGAGGGCCTGACCTGGCGTCGGTCGGTGACGCCGAGCTGGCCGCCGTCGCCGCGCGGCTGAACAACGCTCTGCGTCGATTGGGTTCGGGCTGGGCGCTGTTCGTCGAGGCCCGCCGCGATCCAGCCATGGCCTATCCCGACAGCGTGTTTCCCGACCCGGCCTCGGCTCTGGTCGATATCGAGAGGCGGCAAGCCTTCCTGGAGGAAGGCGCACACTTCGAGAGCCGTTATTTCCTGACGCTGGTCTACCTGCCGCCAGCCGAGCGGACGGGTCGCCTGGAGAACCTCTTCGTCGAGGGACGAGAGCAGGCAGGCGTTGATTGGCGCGCTCAGTTGGCCGGTTTCGTCGAGCGCTCGGACCGTCTGCTGGCGCTGATCCAGGGGCTGACCCGCGAGGCGGCCTGGTTGGACGACAGCCAAACCCTCGGCTTCCTGCATGGTGCGGTGACGACCCAGCGCCAGACGGTGCGCGTTCCCGAAATCCCTATGCAGTTGGACGCGCTGGTCGCGACCCAGCCGCTGGACGGAGGCCTGGAGCCCCGACTGGGCGGCGCACATTTGCGGACACTGACGATCGTCGGCTTTCCGAGCCAGACCCTGCCGGGCTTGCTGGATGAGCTCAATCGTCTGGCCTTCTCATACCGCTGGTCAACGCGGGCGCTCTGCCTGGACAAGGCTGACGCCAACCGGCTGATCGGCAAGATCCGGCGTCAATGGTTCGCCAAGCGCAAGTCGATCGGCGCCTTGCTGCAGGAGGCGTTGACGCAACAGCCCTCGGCGCTGGTCGACAACGATGCGACCAACAAGGCGGGGGAGGCCGACCAGGCCCTGCAGGACCTTGGCGGCGACGCCGTCGCCTATGCGCTGGTCACCGCGAGCCTGGTCGTCTGGGACGACGATCCCGTCCAGGCCGACGCCAAGCTTGCCTTGGCCGAGAAGGTCATTACCGGCCGCGACTTTACGATCATCAAGGAGCGGATCAACGCAGTCGAGGCCTGGCTGGGGACCTTGCCGGGTCAGACCTATGCCAATGTCCGCCAGCCGCCGCTGTCGACGTTGAACCTGGCCCATATCGCGCCGCTGTCGGCGGTGTGGGCCGGGCCTAGGTGGAACGAGCATCTAGGCGGTCCGCCGCTGCTGATGGCCAAGACCGAGGGTTCGACGCCCTTTCGGCTCTCCACCCACGTCGGTGATGTCGGCCACATGCTGGTCGTGGGGCCAACCGGCGCGGGCAAGAGCGTGCTCCTGGCGATGTTGGCCTTGCAGTTTCGGCGCTACGCCGGCGCACGGATCGTCGCCTTCGATTTCGGCGGTTCGATCCGCGCGGCGACGTTGGCCATGGGCGGAGCCTTTCACGATCTCGGCGGCGTCCTGCTCGATGCGGACCGACCAGCCGTCGCGCTTCAGCCCTTGGCCGACTTGGACGATCCCGCCCAACGGGTTTGGGCGGCCGATTGGATCGTCGGACTCTTGACGGCCCAAAGCGTGGACGCGACGCCGGCCATTCGCGATCACGTCTGGTCGGCCCTGGCGAGCCTGGCGTCCGCCCCGGTTCAGGAGCGCACGCTGAGCGGACTTGTCGCGCTGCTGCCAACCCTCGAGCTGAAGAACGCCTTGGCGCCTTACACCCTGGTTGGGCCCTGGGGGCGCCTGCTGGACGCCGAGCATGAAGCGCTCGCCGATCATGCGGTTCAGGCCTTCGAGACCGAAGGGCTCCTGGGGACACCCGCCGCCGCGGCTGTGCTCGCCTACCTCTTTCATCGCATCGAGCGCCGCCTGGATGGGCGTCCGACCCTGATCCTGATCGACGAGGGTTGGCTGGCGCTCGATGATCCGGCGTTCGGCGCGCAACTGCGCGAGTGGCTCAAGACACTGCGCAAGAAAAACGCCTCGGTGGTGTTCGCCACCCAGTCCCTGACTGACATCGACGCCAGTCCCATCGCGCCGGTGATTGTCGAGAGCTGTCCGACCCGGATCTTCCTACCCAACCCGCGCGCCTTGGAACCGCAGAGCGGGGCGATCTACGCCCGCTTTGGCCTCAGCGCCCGCCAGGTGGAGATCCTCAGTCGGGCCACACCCAAGCGCGACTATTACGTCCAGTCGCGGGCGGGCGAGCGTCTGCTCGACCTGGGCCTTGGGCCGATCGCCCTGGCGCTGTGCGCGGCCTCCTCGAAAACCGACCAGGCCGACATTGCCTCGGTTCTCCAAGCCCATGGGCCCGAGGGCTTCGCCGCTGCCTGGCTACGTCACCGCCGGCTGCCATGGGCCGCCGACCTCCTGCCTTCCATCACGCTTGCGGAGTCCTCCCGATGAGCTTTTCCCGACGCCGTCTGGTGGCGCTCCTGTGCGGCGCGACCGCCATCCTTGGCGCGCCAGGTCTTGTTCCCCACGCCGCGGCGCAGGTGGCGGTCTATGACCCCAGCAACTACGCCCAGAATGTCCTGCAGGCCGCCCGCGCCCTGCAGCAGATCAACAACCAGATCACCAGCCTGCAGAACGAGGCTCAGATGCTAATCGGCCAGGCGAGAAACCTGGCCAGCCTGCCGTATTCGTCCCTGTCGGCCCTTCAAACCCAGGTCGCGGCGACCCAGGCGCTGCTCGGTCAGGCGCGAACCCTGGCCTACAATGTGCGCGATATCCAGGACGCCTTTCATCGGCGCTACGGGCCGGCCGATCTCCTGGCTAGCGACGCCGACCTCACGCAGCGCGCCGACGAGCGCTGGACGACCTCGGTCGCCGGATTTCAGGACGCGCTGACCGTCCAGGCCGGTGTCGTCGAGGGGCTGGAGACCAGCCATGGCGAGATGCAAAGCCTGGTGTCGGCCAGCCAGGACGCCAGCGGAGCGCTGCAGGCCGCGCAGGCCGGAAATCAACTTCTGGCGCTTCAAGCCCAGCAGCTATCCGCGCTGACGGCGGTGGTTGTCGCCAACGGCCGTGCTCAGGCGCTGGAGGCCGCCGATCGCGCCGCGGCCAGAGCTGACGCCAAGGCGCGCTTTTCCAAGTTCATGGGAGCCGCGCCCCAGCCATGACCCGGTCCCTCATTTGGGGGACCACATTGATCATCTTGCTTGGGGCCGCTGTCTTGGCGGGCAGAGCGTCCCAGGCGCCACAACCGATCAAGGCTGCGAGCATCGCGCCGGTCGATACCGAACTGGCGCGATGCCGGACGGCCGGGCAGGGCGACCTTGCTTGCCAGGCGGCCTGGGCCGCAGCCCGTGACCGCTTCTTCGGGCGACCGGCGTCATGAGCGACACCGGCGTCATCGACAGAATGCTGGACGTCTTCAACCAGCACATCGACAGCGGCTTTGGCCTGCTGGGCGGCGAGGTTGGTTATCTGTCCACCACCCTGGTGGCGATCGACATGACCCTGGCTGCGCTCTTCTGGGCTTGGGCGCGGGAGGATGTCACCGCGCGCCTGGTCAAGAAGACGCTCTATGTCGGCTTCTTCGCCTTCCTGATCGGCAACTTTCACAGCCTGAGCCTCGTGATCTTGAAGAGCTTTTCAGGGCTGGGCCTGAAGGCGTCGGGGGCGGGCGTCTCAGGTGATGACTTCCTGCGGCCGGGCAAGCTGGCGGCGTTGGGGATCTCGTCCTGCAAGCCGATCCTCATGGCGGCCAGCGAACTGGGCGGCTTCCCGGGGTTCTTCGAAAACATCGTCCAGATCGTCATCCTGTTGGTCGTGGCTCTGCTGGTGATCGTCGCCTTCTTCGTGATCGCGGTGCAGATCTTCGTGGTGTTGATCGAGTTCAAGCTGACCACCTTGGCCGGCTTCGTCCTCGTGCCTTTCGCCCTTTTCGGCCGCACCGCTTTCCTGGCCGAGCGCGTGCTGGGCAACGTCATCGCCTCGGGCGTGAAGGTCATGGTCCTGGCCGTGATCGTCGGCATCGGATCGACCCTGTTTTCGGAATTCACCAGCGCCGCTTCGGGTCAGCCAACCTTGGAAGAGGTCCTGGCCATGGCCTTGGCGGCCCTGACCTTGCTGGGCCTGTCGATCTTTGGTCCCAGCATCGCCTCGGGCCTGGTGTCGGGCGCGCCGCAACTGGGAGCGGGCGCGGCGGTCGGCACGGGCCTGACGGTCGCGGGCATGGCCATGGTCGGCGCCGGCGCGGCCCAGATGGTTGCGGGCGGTGGGGCGAGTCTGGCCTCGGTGTCCGGCGCGGCCGGCGCGGCGGGTTCGGGTCCCGGTCCCGCAGCCCCGACACCGGAAGGACCGACCGGCGGCGGACCTGGTCCCACGTCCGGCGGTGGCGCGCCCGGGGCCGCGGGCGGTCAGCCCAAGGCCGCGCCCGTCTCCGGCGGCGGGGATTCCGGTTCAGGAAGCGCGTCTGTTGGGTCCGATAACCCAGAGCCGCCCGATTGGGCGCGCGACCTCAAGCAACAGCAGACCCTGGCCCACGGCGCGAGCCTGGCCGCGCACGGCCTGGCCAGCGGCGACGACCACAGCGGCGGCGCTAGTCCCTCTCTTTCGGAGCAAAGCTGATGAACCCCTTCAAGGGCGGCTCGCGCATGGGCGCGACCCCCGTTCCCGAAACGCCGTACCAGCGAGCCGGCCAAGCCTGGGACGAACGTATTGGCGCGGCCCGGGTCCAAGCCGCCAACTGGCGCTTGATCGCCGTTGGCCTCCTGGCCAGCAACATCGTCCAGTCAGGCGGCATGATCTGGCAGGCCGCCCACGGCACGATCACGCCTTGGGTCGTGGAGGTCGATCGACTGGGCCAGACACTGGCGGTCGGCCCGGCCACGCGCGGCTACCGGCCGCCGGATCCGGTGATCGCCTGGGCGCTGTCGCGGTTCATCGAAAACACCCGCTCGGTGCCGGCTGATGCGGTGGTCCTGGGCCAAAACTGGCGACGAGCCTACGACTTCACAGACGCGGGCGGCGCGGCGGCGCTTTCCGACTATGCGCGCGGCGCAGATCCCTTCGCTCAGATCGGCGAGGCGCAGGTCTCCGTCGACATCGCCAATGTGGTGCGGGCTTCACCCGACAGCTTCCGCCTGGCCTGGATCGAGCGGCGCTATGTCGAAGGCCAACTGGTGTCCACCCAGCGCTGGAGCGCAATCTTGACCTTGACGATCGTTACCCCGAGCTCGGCGGACGCCTTCGTCAAGAACCCGTTCGGCATCTACGTTCGCGCCGTCTCCTGGTCACGGGAGTACAGCGCATGATCGCAACCATGCTGATCACCGTCCTGGCCGCGGCGACGGCCACGCCTGGAGCCGCCGCGTCCAGAGCAAGGCCGCCTCGCCAGCCACAGGTCGTGGCCGCGACGGAATACCTTTTCGTGGATCGGGCGGTCTATGAACTGGTCGCTTCGCCGGGACGGATCACCGACATCACGCTCGAGGCCGGAGAGACCCTGGTGGACTCCAATCCGATCGCGGCGGGCGACACCGCGCGCTGGGTGATCGGCGACACCACGAGCGGGGAGGGCGCCAACCGCCGGGTCCATGTCCTGGTCAAACCTGTCCAAGGCGACCTGTCGACCAATCTGATCATCAACACGACCCGTCGCACCTATCACCTGCAGATGCGCGCTTCTGATCGAGCCTTCCTGTCTCAAGTCGCCTGGCGTTATCCCGCGTCATCGGAAGCCGCGCCGGCCATGATCGGCGCACCTGTCATCGCCGTGCCGGCGCCGTCGGTTCCGCCTGTTGCTGAACCCGCTTCAGCCAGTCTCAGCTTTGCCTATCGCGTTACGGGCAATGCGCGGTGGCGGCCTGTGCGGGTCTATGACGACGGCGTGCGCACCTTCGTGGAGTTTGGGCCCAGCCTCGTGCTGAGCGATCTGCCGCCCCTGTTCCTGGTCAGTCCGGACGGCAAGAGCGCCGAGTTGGTCAACTACCGGATTTCCGAACGCCGCATGGTGATCGACCGGCTGTTCGACCGCGCCGAACTGCGGTTTGGCCTCAAGCGGTGGCGACAGCGCGTTCGCATAGAGCGGCTGGCCACATCGCCGGAGGTGGTCCGATGAGCGAGACCATCGACGAGGAGCAAAAGGCCATCGCCAAGGACCTTCGCTTGCGCGGTGCGCCCAAGGCGGCGACCCGGGTCTCGCGAAAAGCGCTAATCATCGCGGGCGGACTGATGGTGATCGGAGTTTGCGCCGCCTTGGGCTGGTCATTGCGCGAGCGCGAACGCGCTGTGTCCCAGCCCGTCTTTCAACCGGCGGCGCCACCGCCAGAGCAGATCTCGGCTCTCCCCAAGGACTATCTGCAGCGGCGGGAGGCAGTTCCTGTTTTGGGGCCGCCGCTGCCGGGCGATCTTGGTCGGCCCATCCTCAGCGCTCAACGGGCGCGCGGCCTCGGCGAGGTGCAATCGGGCCCCGCGGACTTGGCGACGCCGAACCTGGCCAATCCGCCCGGCTATGTCGCGCGGCCCGTCGCGTCAGAGGAGGCCGACCGAAGCGTTGCCGCCAGGAGCGCCGCGCGGGCCAGCGATCTGTTCGCGACCCGGGCGGGGCGATCGGGAACGGCTGCTGGGCCTGCGCTCACGACGCAGCAGGCACCGGTGCCGGACGAGCGTTTGACCAGCCCCGAGCGATTGCAGGCGCCGGTCTCTCCCTATTTGCTTCAGGCCGGCGCCGTCATTCCTGCCGCCCTGGTCACGGGACTTCGATCAGACGCGGCGGGCTTGGCCATTGCTCAAGTCACTCAGGACGTCTTCGACAGCCTGGGCGGCCATCACCTGCTCATTCCGGCCGGCGCGCGTCTGATCGGCGAGTACGCGACCACGACCCAAGCTGGGCAGAGCCGTATGTCCGTCGCCTGGACGCGGCTGATCCTGCCTTCGGGCCGATCCATCGTCCTGGACAAGCTTCCTGCCACGGATCCGCAAGGCATGGCGGGCCTGCAAGATGGCGTCGACCGGCATGGGGGAGCGGTGCTCGCGGCCGCAGCGCTCAGCACCGTTTTGGCCATCGGCGCGGAGGCTGGGCAGTCGAGCAACGGAAGCGATCTGGAACGCGCGATCCGCCGCGGAGCTAGCCAGTCGGTCAGCGACGTCGGCCAGCAGGCGGTGGGACGCAGTCTGTCCTTGACGCCCACCCTGACCATTCGCCCTGGCGCGCCGCTGCGGGTCTTGTTGACCCGCGACCTGGTGCTCGAGCCCTATCCGGAGAGCAAGATCCGATGAGCAAGCTGAAGCTGGGACCGCTTGAAGACGAGACGCCCGTCAAACTCAGCCTGGACCTTCCGGCCGCGATTCATCGTGACCTGTTGGCCTACGCCCAGGCCCATGCGGCTCAGAATGGCGGAAAAGCGGTGGAGCCCGCCAGGCTGATCGGGCCGATGCTGGCGCGGTTCATGGCCACGGACCGTGTTTTCGTGCGCGGCCGGCGCGCTAGGGGCGAGGTTTGAGACCAAGGAGCAATCTTGTTGGCGCTAGCGACCGCTCCGGTCGTCATCGATTGGTCAAACCCCTCACGCGCTTCAAAGACCGGCCTGCCGCGGGCCACGGCCGACAATCGCCACTGGCGCAGCGTTAATGCCACAGCAACGAAAGAGGGCCGACGCTAAGGTGAAGCTTATGCGTATGTCCGGGCGCGCACGTGCCTGCGATAGATTACGATCGGGGCACGATGACGTCGTACCGTTGGACGATGCACAGGGTCTACGACGCGACCGGTAACGATACGTTGGGACCCGCGGCGATCAGCATGTGGTGGCTGGCCCGCGCGGCCGCCGAAGAAACCCTTCAAGGCTCGCCTCTAGCCTCAGCGTGGCTCAAGCTCTTTCGATCGCATCTGAGCGTGGATGACCCCTACTGGTTTCGCTGGGCTGAGGACCTGGCCCAGAGCGCTGAACTGCGGCGAGCCTATTCTGGCCTCTATGGGCGGTTTGTCGCGCGGGCGCTGTTGTCGGCGCATCTGGGTATCAACCGCTTCGTTTCGCTCAAGCGCAACGGCGTGGTCATTCCGGGCTCGGTCGCGGTGACGCGGATCAGCAAGGGCGACATCCCTGATTGGATCGCTTGGGATGATCGCGCGTCGCGTCATGTCCTGTGCGAAGCCAAAGGCAGTCTGACGTCGCGCGACTTTCTGGCCCCTGGCGTCCCCAAGTGCGTAAAGGAAGGAAAGGCTCAGTTCGACCGCGTTGAAACCACCGGCGCGAGCGGCAAGCTGTATCCGGCGCGCTGGGTAGCGGCGACCCGGTGGGTTACCGATCACCGTGGTGGCACTCCCGCGACGCTGCTCTGGGATCCACCGCAAGACCACCGCCCGTTCAGCGAAGACGAGGCGGCTCGGCACCGGGAGGCCATGACTCGCGCGTGGCTTGACAGTATCGCACCGGGTCTTGGCTGGCGTGACGCCGACGAACTATTGGCCCCAGACCGAAGCCGCATGGCGATCGTCGTCAACGCCGAACCCGGCCCGGTCCCGCCCAGCCAGGACTGGCCTGAGTTGCCCGATAATGACCTCCCGTTAATTGCGAGGCTGACGGAAGTCGCGCGGCTGGACAGGTTTGTTGCGCAGCGGCGGCCAGTGCCGTCCGATGGGCCGCAGGACGTAGCCGACCTTGCGGGAGCCCAATCGGGATCTCAAACCTATCAAGCCTCTTGGCTGCCCCGGCCGAGAGGGCCGGAGGCTAAGCCCCATCAAGGCGACTACATCGCCGCGCTCGCCACGCCGTTTGGGCTAAGGCCCATGCGGACAAGAGCTGACTTTGACCTCCTACGCCGCGCGCAGGACAGAGCGCGGGATCTGGAGGAGCCTGCAATGATTATCGGCCTGCCGGTCGGCATGGACCCTGGCGCTGCGCCAGCGCAGACCACCTGGCTGGACGGCGCGGGAATTTCCAGAAAGCAGGATTTGGCGGTGTTTGACCTTCGCCGTGTGAAGGTCGACCTGCTCGATAGCGGGCCTACCGGTTAGGCCCCCGTAGCCGAATGTCACGTCTCGCAGGACAGACCCGTCGCCGGGTCAGTTGCGCGCCCAAGATCGAGGTCCCGTTCATATGGAGTATGCGTGATGTCCATCAGTGACGACGACTACCGCGAACACATGGAAACCGTGATGCGCGAGGGGTTCACGTTAAGCCCCCCCGGCTACGAGCGGCTCACGCAGTGGACCCACCTGCTCATGCATATCGTCAATGCGCGTCATAATTTCGAGCGCGTGCGCGACCATGCCGGCGTGAAGACTGGCGAGTTGGCCGACTTTTTCGACCAGCAAGCCTTCTTCGTGGCGGGCGTCATGGCCTACTGTCGGTGCTACGCCGCGTCTGGAGCGCAGATCTCCAAGCTCGACGCAAAGCAGGTCTATGCTGGAAGCGACCAAGGCAAGGCGGTGCACGAGCGTTTGATAGAGCTGCGCAATAGGGTCGCGGCTCACACCGATCACTCCGACCTGATCCAGTTGACATTGGCCGTGAAAGAAGGCGCTGAAGAAATCACTGTGCGGCATCTGTCGACGACGGTGACTCCGATCAACGAAATCAGTGATTTTCTGGAGGCGGTCGCCCACTCCGAACATTTCGTCATACTGAGCATCAATAAGCTGCTCGATCATCTGGGAACGAAGGTCGGCAAGAAGATCATTCTGGACTGAAGGAGCGGCCGGGGCGGCCGCCCGTCTATCGGCTTTGCTGGCCCGCGTTTCTGCCTTGGTGCTGAACGGGCTCGCGGTTCCATCGGCCAAACGGCGCACGCCGTTCGCGAACTGAAAAACGGAGGACGCCCTGACCAAGCCGATCGATCCGACAAGCCTGGCGGCGGCTGACCTTCTCCAGACCGCCTCGGAGGCGAATGTCAAAGCCACGCGCGCCTGGATGCTCAGGATGCTGCGCTGGGGCGCGGGCGCCAGCAATCTTGGCCTGCTGACAAGTCTTCTGACCCAGGTCGGCGTGCGCCAGACCCGTGACTTCGTCCAAACTCAGGGGCAATGGCTCGCCCAGAACGGCTACGTCGAAACCAAGATGTTCGACAAGACCGTGGTCTATGAGTTGACGCGCCTTGGCGACGAGGTCGCGCGCGGCCTGGTCCTGGATCCGGGTGTCGAGGCGGTTCAGCTAGCCGATGTCGCGGACGACGAGTTCGTGATGAGTTCACTTCGCTCCAGATGAACCTTTGGGACTAGGGGCGTTGGTCGATCCAGCCCAGATCAGGAAGTCCAGCTTCTTCATCGGGCCGATGGCGAGGCCGCCGGTCGGCGTGGGGAAGGTCTGATCGAACCATTGCGACCAGGACCGGGCCTCCGCTGTGGCCTGCATCCGCCGCAGGATCTCGTCGAGCGCCTTGTAGTACGCAGCGGCGCTGTCTGGAGCTCGCCTTAACACCGGTTTTGGCAAACGTTTGGCCATGAACTTGGAGACGATGCTGTCGATGATCGGCGCTTCAGGCCGAAGCGTCGCCACCAGTTTGCTGACGAACGAGGCTTCAACCCGGCCTGTCTTCGCATAGAGGTCCAGCAGCACCGTCTCGAACAAAACCTGGTGGGTTTGCTCGGAGGTTCTTGCCGCTTCGAACAGGTCGTAAAATTGGCCGCGCCAATCGGCGTTGCGGCGCACGCCGTAAAAGCCGTTGAACCTGCGTTGAAACTCGATGGCGCTTGGGCCGACGACACTGGCCTTGGCGTCCTGGACGAGCGCCCGATAGGTGGAGACCGGATTGGGCTTGCGTTCCAGCAACTGACCGCGTGCCTGTTTCGCCAAGCCCGAGAGCGAAGGCGGCCTGATCTGGGCCGCGCGGTCAGGTGACATCAGCGGCGGGGACCACGACGTTGGGATCGGGTTTGAAGGTTCTATAGACGCTGAAGGCGACGTTCTGGATCTGGCTCTTTTCGAGATAGATGTTCGGAATGCCTTCGGTCTTGGTCAGCACCGTGCGCTTGAACTCGCCCGGCTTCATGTCGACGTAGAAGGCTGTGACATCCTTCAGCGAGATCGAGATGATCTCCTTGTCCGGGTTGAGCGCCATGTTCTGCAGCATGCCCTCATAGCCGAACATCGCGCCCTCATGCTCGATGGTCGTCAGCACGAAGGCCGTCGCGACGCGAACATACTTGGGATCTTTCTCGCGCATCTGGCCGACGAGGTCAGCTGCCCAGCCATAGAGCAAACCCGACAAGCGCTTTTCGACGGCCGCATTGGACATCAGGGCCAAGGTGACCAGGAAACCGCCGACGCACAGCACGACCAGGCTGGCGAGAAAGGAAAAGATGCCCCAACCGTTGAGCGTGAAACCCGGTTTCCCTGCCGCGAGCAGATCGACATAGATATTGGGGTCGTAGTCGACCGTCAGGCGCCACCATCCGGCCTTGACCCACACGGCTTGGAGGCACAGCGCCAGCGCCCATGCGGCGTGCAGCAGCAGGGTGGCCAGCGTGACGAGGGCCAGGGTGACGATCGAGCCCGGCGCCGGCGGCGCAGGGTGAAGACGCCCATCTTTTTGGCTGGTGAAGAAAAGGCCGGTGTAAGCCGCGAATCCGGGCGCGAGGAGAAACAGCGCCAGAACGAGGTTGTAGCTGAACGTCAAGCGCGGCGCGCGCGCCCGTTGGCGGACTTGGTCTGGTCGCTGGATTTAGGCTGCGTCAGATCAATGACGCCGTCGGGCAGTTCGCGGCCAGCTCGTCGCACTTGCGACCAGTCGTTACCGTGCTCTTCATAGAGCCGACGGCCTGCTGCTAGCGCTTGGTCGGAGTTGAACTTCATGGGGAAAATATGCCGTTGTTCGCCTCTGGAGGCAAGTATGGCGCTCGCGGCTTTGGCGCAACGGTACGGACCGCCTTGCACAAGCGGCGCTGTAAGGTCCTGATGGCGCTGTAACAACTTACAGGTGCGCGATTCGCGCCGTGGGCGTCGAGCATGGCGAGAACTTTCAGCGGATCGACGATCAAGTCCTGGTTCCAGTACCGCTGTGAGCGCAAGACCCGCTACGAGCTGTTCACCGACGCTGAACTGGACGCCGTGCCGGTCGTAAAGATCGTCAAGGAAAACACCTGGGCGGTCCTGGGAAACGAGTTCGAAGCGCGGGTCGTCGGCAAGCTCGATCGCACCGATGGCGTACTCCTGCCAGCCTCGCCCAAGCGTCCGCTGGACGAGCGCCTGACCGCCTCTTTCCTGCAAGGCCAGCAGAGCAAACCCTACGCCGCTCAAGCCAATCTCACGCCGCGGTCTCAGCCCAAATTCCTTGAGGGCACGGATCTGGCGTTGAAGCGCAATCTGCCCGACCTGATCCGCTTCGCCGCGCCGGCAGGGCATGGCGATCGCGTCTTCACCATCATCGACGTCAAGGCCACGCGACGCGCGACCGCGTTCCACAAGACGCAAGTGGCCTTTTACGTGCGGGTGCTGGAAGAACTGTTGCGAGAGATGGGTTTGTCGGCGCAAGCCCGCCTAGATGACCATGGAGAGATCTGGCGCATCCCCGATCACGGCGTCGCCACGGGCGAGGACCACCAGGTCGAGCGTTTTGCCCTGGCGCCCTATCTTCGGATGGTTGACGACTTTTGCCGCAACATCCTGCCCGGCATCGCCAGGAAGAAGGTGCTGCCCACCTTCGACGAGACCTTCTTTCACCTCTATTTCAAATGCGAGCAGTGTGAGTTCATCGATCACTGCGCTCGCAGCATCGACCCGCAACTGCCGCCGGAGAAGCGGGATGTCTCGGCCGTGGCGGGGCTGACGCATGAGGCCAAGCGGTCCTTGCTTCGCTTGGACGTGCGATCGGTCGCCGATCTTTCCAAGGCTGCGGGACTGGCCAAGCAGCCGGGGATTGGCTGGTCGCTAGGACGTCGCGCCGAAACGCTGAAGGCGCGCGCTCAAGCTCTGGCGACCAACCAGATCATCCGCACCGTCGACGAGCACACGTTCCTGATGCCGCCGCGGGCCGACGTCATCCTTTTGCTGTCGGTCGACCACGACCCCGTCGACGACCGCATCGCCGCCATAGGGTATCGGCGGGTCGAGGGCGGCAAGGTCGTCAGCCAGAAGATCGAAATCCCAAAGAGCGGTGAGGCCGAGGACGAAGCCTTGGCGATGATTACCGTCCTGGCCGCCCTGATCGACGACCTCACCGCGATCGACCAGGCCAACGCCAGTGCGCCAGCTGGGCAGGGGGTCTTCGCCCACATTTTCTTCTACGAGCCGACCGAAGCCACGGCCCTGCAAAACGCCCTTGGCCGGCACCTGGACAACGCCCAGATCCGCGGCGGCTTGCTGCACCTGGTGCGCTTGTTCCCGCCCGACGAGGTCGTGCCCGAGCCTGAGTTCAAGGGCGTCCATCATCTTCCGGCCACCGCCGTCCGCAGCGTTGTGGAGCAACTCTACGCTCTGCCGGCCATGGTGGCCTATGACTTGCGGCAGGTCAGTCGCGCTCTCGAGGGCGTCGGCGGCGGCCCCGCCTATCAGCCCGCGTCCGGTTTCCAACGACAGTTTTCGTCACTCTTGTCGATCGACGTCATCCGGCCCATCCGCGAGCAAAAGCTCGACGCCAAACCCGTCAGCGCCGTCGAGGCTGACGTGGCCGCGCGTCTGGACGCGCTGCAAGGCGTCATCGCTTGGCTCTACATGCAAAATCAGGCGTCGACGGCCAAGGGCGCACCGTTGCTGCGACTGGCCAAGAAGCCCTTCCGCTTCCACGCCAGCTTCGACCCGCTCAACGCCGTCGATCTCGATATCCTGGTGGCGTGTGAGTTGCTCGAAAACCGCGCGGGTCTCTTGGAAGCGCTGGTAGGCCTGGCCCAGCCCGCCGAACGCAGACGTGATACCGGGCGCTGCATGGCGGGTCTGACGCTGATCAACCACGCGGTCTACGGCCGCTCGGCGATCCTGACTTTCAGCGTGCCCGAGGCGAGCCGCGCAAGCGACCTTGGCCCTGGATCCTTCAACCTCATCCTAACCGACAATGATCCGGATCTGCGCCTAAATCTTGGAAACTGGCGGTCGGTCAGTTGCTCGATCCTGGCGCCGTCAGCCGATTATCAGGATCGACCCGATCGGGTGTCCGTACGCATGGAGCCGGCGATTTACAGGGCGCCGGAATTTGACGCCCTGCTGCGCCGCACCGCCTCGAACGGGTGGTTCATCGATCAGGCGTTCGGCGACATCAACAGCGTGCGCGCCGCGCAGTTCCTGACCAATCTGGCGAGCGCCCAACCATGAGCGGCCCCGGTCAACTCGTCAGGTTTCTGCGCGATCCCAAGGCTTTCGCGTCAGGCGCGGCCGATCCGGAGGTTTGGCGCGCGGCGCTGGAAACGTTCGTAAGCCCCCAACTGAAAGCTAAGGACGACTACCCGCTGCGACCGGCTCAGATCGCGGCCTGGCAGGGCTTGGCGACGACACGGGCGGGCCTTGTGCTCGGGCCCCCGGGCACCGGCAAGACCCATTTACTGGCCTGGCTCGTGGTCGGCTATATCCAGGCGCGCGCGGCGGCGGGCCTGTCGACTCGGATCTTTGTCAGCGCCTTCACCCGCAACGCCATAGGCAACTTGCTGGACGCCGTGGCCAAACGTGCGTCCGAGTACGCCCCGGGTCTTTGTGACGTCCGCTACATTGGCGCGGGACCCCCAGCGGGCCTCTCGGGCCTGGTTGAACATCGTGAGCGTCTTAGCGCCTCGGAGGCGGATGCGGCTCTGGCCGACCTGCAGGCGCCCTATGTGGTCATGGGCGGTTCGATCTGGTCGCTTGCGCGCCTGACCGCCCGCAAGGCGGCAGGAGGCGACGGTTTTACGGCGGACCTCTTTGACCTGGTGTGCATCGACGAAGCCTCGCAGATGGTGGTCAGCCACGGGTTGATGGCCCTGGCGGGTTTGAAGGCCAGCGGACGGGTGGTCGTCGCCGGCGATGACCAGCAATTGCCGCCCATCCGCTCGGCCCGCGACATCCGGGTCGACACTCGCGACCTGGGCGGATCGCTCTACAGCTTCCTGAAGTCTGGTCAGGTTCCGGAGTTTCCTCTGGACGAGACCTTCAGGCTCAACGGCCCGTTGGCCGAGTTTCCCGAGCGCGTTTTCTACAAGGACAATTATCGCTCGGTCGACGAGGTGCGCGATGCGCGTCTGGCCCTGATCGACACTTGGCGTGACGGGCTTGATCCGTGGGAAGCCGACCTCCTGGACCCTGACTGGCCCGTGGCCGTTCTGCTGCACGAGGGACCGCCAGCGGCCAGCCAGAACGAATTCGAAGCCGGTTTGGCCGCGAATTTGGCGCAGAAGCTGGCCGAGCGGATGGTCGGCGCCAAAACGGGTGGCACGCTGGCGCCGGAGTTCTGGAAAGACGGATTGGCGGTCGTCAGTCCGCACCGGGCGCAGAACAACGCCATCCGCTCAGCCCTGCCAAACAGTTTGGCCAAAGGCGCGTTCGTGGAAACCGTCGATCGTATCCAAGGCAAGGAGCGCGACGCGGTCATCATGTCCTATTGCGTGGCCGACGCAGAATTTGCGGTGGCCGAAGCTGACTTCATCTTCGCGCCCGAACGGCTGAACGTGGCCATCACGCGCGCCAGAACCAAGCTGATCATCCTGATCAGTCGTCGGCTGTTGGACGCCGCGCCGGGCGATCAGGACGCCATGGACAAGGCCGAACTCCTTCGCGAGTTCGTCTTCAGCGCCAAGCCTCGACGCTCCTGCAACCTTCAGAACGGCGGCGGCGGTCAGGTCGGCGTCCAGATCCTGCTACGCGGGTTCGACGCACCGCCGCTGTTCGACGACAGCCCCCAGGTCGCGCCGGGGCCGACGGCCGCCGATGAAGACCTCACACAGGATCAAGCACGACTCCTGGCGGCGGTGCGTGTCTGCGTCACGCAGTCTGCGAACGGGGCGGCCAAGATCAAGGACCTGCAAGCCAAGCTGGCGACGCAGCGCGACCTCTTGCCCGATCTTGCCCGGCTTCACGCCTTGGGCTGGATCAATCTCACCGAATCCACGCGATACGGTAGTTTCTGGCAGGCCCGCATCGTCGATCCGCGTCGTCAGGTCTTCGCGGTCGATATTGAGACCGTCCGGGCCAGGCTCGAGGGCGTCATCAGCCAAACGCGCTCCGGCCGCGCGCCGCCTTTCTATGACAAGGTGCGTCAGCGCTTTGCCTGGATGAACGGCAAAGGTGTGGACGTCCTTAAGCCGACACTGGATGTGCTCAAGGCCGAAG
Organism: Caulobacter sp. BE254; assembly: GCF_031457295.1. Lineage (NCBI taxonomy): Bacteria > Pseudomonadati > Pseudomonadota > Alphaproteobacteria > Caulobacterales > Caulobacteraceae > Caulobacter > Caulobacter sp. BE254. The sequence goes on from NZ_JAVDWJ010000009.1 coordinate 73,687, forward strand.
GGCTGATCGTCTTTGCGACCGCCAATAGCGCCATGACGGTCGATTGGGTCGAGACCGAAGTCCCAGACGAGAGCGAACCGCCTGAGCCGCCGCCGGCGTTGTCCGATCAAGACTTCGTTGTCCTCAACGCCCTTGAGACCCTCGAGGCCACGACGATCAATTTTGGCGTCTTCGAAGCTTGGACATCGATCGCCACCTTGGCCGATCAGGGCGGTCTGGATCGGGAAGTGGTCGCTGGCGCGGTTGGTCGTCTGGCCGCGCAAGGCTGGCTGATGTTGGCCGATGAAGGCCGTGTTCGAAGCCGCATGAGCGAGATGGCGCGCGAGCTTCGCTATGTGAAGCAACGCTTCAAGCCCGACGACGCCGACACTCGGCCCTATCTGGTCCGCAGCCTGAAGATAGAGTTGCGCGATCGCGACAAGCCCGAGCGGCGCGATGTGGTCGGCGATACGGTCGAGCGCGCCGCCGAAGGCCTGCCCAAAGCTCATCAGCAGGCGCTCTTTGCGCTGCGGGACATGTTGCAGCGGCGTTGGGGAGAGAAAGCCGCGGTCGCGGGTTTTCAAGCCCGCAGCCTGATCGCGATCAGCCAAGCCTGGGCGGGTCGGGCAGCGAACGCCTACGTCATCGCCGCCGATACCGGGTCGGGCAAGACCGAGGCGGCGATCTTCCCATTGATCGCCGGCGCCGCCGCCGACCGCCTGGAGGGTGTACGCGGGGTCCGCGCCATCTTGGCCTATCCGCGCATTCGCCTGGCGACCAACCAGGCCCAGCGCTTGGCGGGCTATCTGTCCGATTTCGCCCGCGAGCCGGGCATGCCGACCGTGACGGTGGGTCTGCAGGTCGGGGCCGTGCCTCGGACCTTCGGGCAACTGCAAAAATGGGATGAGGACGCCGGCTGGCGCCAAGTGAGCGATCGCACCTACACCTTCCCCTTCTTTGCCTGCCCCACCTGCGAACAGGAACTCCTCCTGTCTCACGGGCAGGGGGTAGACGGCGCCGACAAGCTTTCCTGCACCCATTGCGCCTGGACGTTCTCGGGTTGGGTGGGCTCAAAGCAGGCGCTTCGCGACAACCCGCCCGCATTGTTCCTGCCGACAACGGACTCGCTGCATCAGTGGATGCACAACGTCGACTACGGGCGCTTGTTTGGGGACGATGACGGGTTCGCGCCGCCGCGCGCGGTGCTCGCCGATGAGATCCACCTTTATTCCCATGTTCACGGGGCGCAGGTCGGTTACGCGCTGCGACGCCTGGTGGCGCGGGCCGCCGTCAACGCCAAGAGCGCTCTTCCACTCCTGGCTATCGGTATGAGCGCCACGCTCGGCGATCCGGCAAAGGCCTGGGAACGCCTGGTTGGCCATCCGGCCCAACTGATCACGCCCCTCGACGGCGAAAAGACCGTCAATCCACGAGGGCGGGAATACTTCTACTTCGTCCAGCCCGAGGTGGAGTCCCGCGGCAAGGACATCGCCGGCGCGTCGACGACCATTCAGAGCCTGATGTGTCTGGCCCACGGCATGCGGCGGCGCACGGGGTCGCAAGGCGGGTTCCGCAGCCTGGTTTTCCTGGATTCAATCGACAAGGTCCGCCGTCTGCACGCTGCCTATGCCGACGCTGAGACCTATAAAAAACTCGCGAAGCTGCGGACACGGGACTATCCTGACGATCCCCTGACAGGGCAGGCGCGCCAAGGCTGCTGTGGGCAGCCCCATGGCTGCGATGTCTTCCAGGAGGGCGAGTGCTGGTGGTTCGCCGCGCAAGACAGCGCCCAGACGGGCGCGACGGGGCGCCGTCGTCCAGGCGCGCCGCTCACGGTGGCCGAACAGCCGGTGTTCTCGGGCACGTCCGGCCGTGTTGAGGGCATGATCAAGCGCTCGGACATCGTCTTTGCGACCTCGTCCCTGGAGGTCGGTTACGATGATCCCGACATTAATCTGGTCTACCAACACTACGCGCCGCGCGACTTGGCCAGCTTCATCCAGCGCAAGGGTAGAGGCGGGCGCGGGGTCGATGATCGGCCGATCACGGGCGTCACGCTGTCGCTCTATTCGAGCCGCGACACCTGGTGGTTCCGCAAGCCTCACGAGATGATCTCGCCGGCGGGTTTCGACAGCCCGCTCAATCCCGACAACTTCTTCGTTCGTCGTGGGCAGGTGCTGGCGGCGGTGTTGGACGCCTTTGCGCGACGAGAGCGCCGTGGCCGGCCCGTCGATCTGGAGGCGCCGGATCAAGACGCCTGGAACGAGGCGCAGATCTTCGTCGAGACCCTTTTTGGCCCCAACGCGTGGGAGCCGTTCGCCCAGGAGGGGCTGGCGGTCTTCTGGCGCAAAGCCTTGAAGGCGCGTTCCAAGGATGAAGCGCTGACTTCGACGCCCAAGGCGCGCGCGCTACTGACCTGGATCCCGGGAACGCTTTTTGAAAGCATCAACCTTCCGCACCTGACCGTCAGGTCGGCGGGGGCAAAGGACGCCGACGAGGACATCTCTCTGGCCCTGGCCACGGCGGCGCCGGGCAACGCCACGCGTCGCTACGACGGCGTCAATGTCTACTGGCGTCCGCCGGTCGATGGCCGCGGTCCCTGGCTGGCTGCGGAAGACTACGAGCATGGGCGCAGACACGCGGTGGGGGAGGGCGCCCAGGCCTGGCTTGCTCAGTTGCCCGACGAGGCCCGCCCTCTGCTTGCCGACCTGCATGACACCTATTTCCGCCCCGGCCAACTGACCCTGGAGGTTCTGGGCCGTATGTATGGCGCTGGCTGGCAGTCGGACTGGGAGGCCGGTTCGGGTACGAGCGCTACCGTCGCTAAGGTAGGCGACCCTTCCGATCAGGCCCGCCAGATCCGGCACGACAGTCGCGGCTTCTTACGCGGCTTTCCGGTCCTCAAACCCGCCGATGATCTGGCTCGCTCTCTGCCCATCACTGGATTGGAGCCGTGGGTTTCGCGCGTTGATCTTTTCCAAGGCGACGGCGTGGGGGGCAAGACCACCGGTCTTGGCATGGCCCGGGTATTTTGGGGCGCGGATGCCGAAGCGCCGCTCAACGGACCGCCGGCCAGTTCGGAGACCTTCACCCAGATCTTTACCGGTCCGGGCGATGAGCGACCGCTTCTGCACGGTTTTCACGTCCAGACCGAAGGTGTTCGGTTTGTCATCGACACCGAGCGACTGACCCGTTTCGTCGACCGGGAGGCCAAGCGGCTTGAAACCGCCGATGGCGAGCGCGCCTGGCACGAGGGGCAACTCTTCCGCTATGTCCTCGAAGCCGGCGCCATCGCCGCGGGGGTCAATGGCTTTGAGGCGCGCCGGGCGGCCGAACTCTTGGCCACGGCGATCGCCGATACAGCGCTGCGCACCCGTCTGAAGTCGGTTCTCCGGTTCTGGGACAGGACCGACGTCGCCACGCTGTTTGAAGACACGCGCGCGGCGTACCTGTCGCATCATCCGATGCTGAGCATCGCGCGCGTCATGCGCGTGGCCGAAATCTTCGGAGCGCCAGCTTTGAAGCCGATCCTGCAGGCGGCCTTGGACAGCTTGTCGAACCCCGCAACCTTGCGGCGTTACCTTTGGACGTCAGTGGTTCATGCGCTGGCCATGCGTTTGAAGGAGTCCTTTGTCCAGACCGCTCGCGGCGACGAGCGGCAGGTGATCGTGCATACGCGCCTTCCATTGCAGTTCGAGGCGATCGAGGAAGCGGTGATCACCCTTTGCGAAGCGGGGTCATACGGTGACGGAACCACGCGCGCTTACGCCGAGCAATTTGATCAATCCAAAGCCCATTGGCGCGACGGGTTCATTACCGATTGCCCCAACGCTCTTGAGGACGCGGCGCTGGCGCGATTGTTCGAAGCCGGGGACCATCATGGCCAATGGCGGGCCTTGGATCCTGACAATCCTTCGACCTTGCGCACGCTGGTCGAGGCGTTGGATTTGCCGCCAGGCGCGGCCGCGCCGCCGGCCGTCCTGCGCGTGCTCTATGGCAAAGAGCAAATCGGGATCGAGCGTTTCGACCTCTATGACCTGGCGATCGAATTGCGAGCTGTGGAAGCGGCGCTTCAGTCCAAGCTCAAACGCGAGCCTTCGGCATGGGAGCTGATCAGCGCCTGCGTCGATCAGGCCACGGCCGGCAAGAGCCCTGTGGCTGCGCGCCTCCTTGCCGCCTACGCTCAAGTCGAAGACGCAGCCCTTGATGACAGCCTCAGCCCTGAAAACCGGCTGGCGGATCAGCTCTACAGGCTTCATGGGCGGCTTTGCGTCGACGGGTGCCATGCGTGTGTGCACCAACCCAGCGACCTGATGTCGGAGGGCTTGGCCCAGGCCTCGACAAGCCGGAGCCTGCTGGCAAGGTTCGTTTGCGAAGCCTAGCCGGTGACCTTGAACGCGCCGAGCGCCTCGTGCTTTTTCAGCCAGGCCGCGACGGTCGGCGTCACCATTTCAAGGGTCGCTGCCCCCTTGGTGACCGCTTCCAGGAAGCGATCAACCTCGGGGCTGGCGGTGAACGCCGCCATCTCTTCCAGCGCCTTGCCCCGATCGGCCTTTAGCTTGGCGATTTCGGGCGCGAGGGTCTCGGCCGGCTGGGTTCGGGCCGCGAGCGCTTCGGCCCTCTGACCCGTTTCCACCAAGCTGGCGCCCAGCGCCTCGGCCCCGGCGATGCGACCCACAAGATGACCGACGGGAATAAGCGAGGCGTAGTCGCTTTTTGATCTGATGTTCCACAGGAAGCGAACCTGCTGGTCCAGATCCCGTAGCGCCGTCGGCAGCTGGCCGTAATCCTCGTCGATCGCACCAAGGTCATCGGCGGTCTTGGCCGTGGCGAGCAGTTCGCCGATCTCAAGGGATTGCGTGACAGCGTTTTCGGCGGCGCTTTTCACGCCGGCTTCCGACAGCCCGCCAAGGAGGTTGGCAAGGTCAATAAGGGCTACGCAACGCTGGCCTTGGCGAACACAGTCGCTGGTCTTTTCGCTGACCTTGCCAAGGATCGACCCCAAGGCGCGCGCTTGCAACGCCGTGGGAATAAGTTCGATTTCCGCTTCCAACTGGATCAGGGCGTCGGTCATTGAGCGCTCGCGGGCATGAGAACGGTTTTGGCCGCCGCCGAGGCCGCCTTCAGGGCTTCGCCACGTGCGTGCAGGCTGGCCAAATCCACTCCGCCGGAGGCGGCATGGACCAGGTCGTGTACGTGCGGAGCCAGTTCCTTGACGGTGTTTTCGCCTTTCTGAACCTGATCCAGCACCGTTCTCAGATCCGCTGCCGGCGCGGCGATCAGCCAGGCCAACTGTTGGGCGGGCGTCCGCGGCGGATCGTCTTCGACAGCCTCGATCATCATCGTTTGCAGTCGCGTCAGGGCGGTCCGATCCTCGAGCAAACGACGCAGCTTGCCGTAGGACTCCACCCAGTCACGCACCTCGGCGGGCGATCGGGTCGGCAAGGCAACGGCCACAGCACGAACCACCCGATCGACCCGGCCAAGGTGCTCAGCCACGCTGTTGTCGCGAAGGAGCGGAAGAAGGGTTTTGCTCCGTTCACCCAGCAAACCGCGCTCTAGCGCCGTGACACGCGGGAGCGCCGCGGCGACTTTGAGCGCAACCTCGCGCAGGACCGGCAGTTCGCTGACGGGCGGCTTGGCGTCGGCCTCGGGCGGCAATCCATCGACCCGCAGGCTCTGAGCTAAGTCGATCATCGCCGCGGCGGCGACCGATAGGTCCGCCAGGCCGAAGCTGCGGGCGCGCCCCTGAGGCAGGCTGACCATGTCGATCAGCATGGCGCGCAGGTCCGCATGGCGCCGGCCCGTTGCGGTCAACACCTCCTGCCAGGGCAGGGTGCGCATCATCGGCGCGGCCTCGGCCTCGCCCTCGTCGCTGAGCAGCACCCGCCATTGCTCCGACAGCGGCGCGTCAGGCGATACCGCGCCCCTCAGCCAAGCCCGCGCCAGCAGTACCTGAACCGCGGCCCGGACCGGACGCCATCCCTTGCCGGAGGCCAGCGTAGGCAGGCGGCGGTCCAGATGGTCGGCGGCCAGACGTTCCAGTTGCCGCACCAGCACCGCAAGACGCCGCCTTGCGTGCTCGATCTCTTCGAGACTGAGTTCGGCGCCCTCCGTCTTCAAGGTCGCATAGGCTTTCAGGCCCTGGGCCAACCAGTCCTTGCGCGGGACTTCCATATGGCGCGGGTCGATCTTGCCGGCCCCGGCGATCTTGACGCTTTCGGGCGTGAACACCTTGTCGAACGTCCAGCGATCGATCTGCAGTCGCCGGATATCGATCGTCTGCATCACCTCGTGAACGAGCGAGTTCCATTTCGCGGCGCTGGGCAGAGCCTCATCGCCCTGCAAGTTCTCGACTTCGGCCAGCAGCCTTTCCAGCTCTTTGCGGCCGGCCGATTTGACGGCTGGCGCGGGCGGACGTTGGGTTGGCGGTCGAACGGCGGTTTCGGCCTTGGTCGTCGTGGGTTTTGTCGCCGTTGCCGGAGGCGCTGTCGATGCTTCCGCCGCAGGGGTAGCTTCTGCGCTTGGCTGACCCTCATCGTCTGGCCCGTCAGCCGGCGCGATGGACGTTTCGAGCGCACGCACATCGGGCGCGGGCATTCGAAGATCGTCGGCGATCCAGGGAAGGTCGAAGGCCTCGACCACGCTGCGACGCAAGCCGGCGTAGCGGATCTGCCCGTCATCGTCTTCGGAAAGGCCAGGGCGATTATCACCCCAGTAGGCGAACAGTCGGCGAAGACGACCGCGCTGGGTCTCGTCCTCGACGCGGTTCGTCAAGCGGCTTTCCAGCAGCGGCGCCAGCGCCACCTTCTGGATGTAGGTGCGCTCGATTTGGGGACCTGGGTAGCGGCCTTCGGCGAACACCTCGGTGCTCAGAAGCGTGGGGCTCAGGACGCCCTGCAACAGGCCGCGCGGGGTTTTGAAGGTTTGCCCCCGCGCGTCCGATTTCAGCGCCGCGAAGAAGCCGTCCACCGCCTGGCGGGTGAAAGGAAACAAGCCAACCCCATCCACCTCACCGAAGGTGGCGATGCAAGGCTCGCTGCGCGGGCAGGTCTCACAGACGTTGGGTGGCGGCAGGCTGTGCTGCGTGCGGACGTCTTCGCGCCAAAGCTTCAGCCGCGCCGAACCTGCCCGAGAGGCCGCCAGATAGCGCGAAACGAAAGCGGCTCGCCTTTCTGAATCCCTCAGGGTGCCGATCTCCTCAAAACGCCCGTCCGACTTGCCCAACCGAATATCGATCGTGATGCGTTGTTGGTAATTGCCCTTCAGGTCGCGCTCGTAATAGTCGGGCGTAACGCCAATGACCGAAATCAAGGGGCACAGGTCATCTTCTGGCCGCGTCTCCGCGTTCGTGACCAGGACGTCGATCAAGCTGTCGTCGACGCCTTGCCAAGTCGTCACATCCTCCAGGAGCAAGACGAGCCGCCGCCCCTCCCTTTTGAGAGCCGTCCGCAGTTCCTCGAAAAGACGCTTCAACGCGTCTGCCGAGACGCCGATGACGTGCTGGACAGCGTGGTTGCGGCGCGCGTTGAGGGCCTCGACGAGCTTGAGGCTCTCGGGCAGGACCAAGGTGTCGTTGCTGATCTCCACCCACGAGCGACCTTCGGCCAAGGCCTCGCGAATGTGAACGGCCTCGCCCATGAGCCGTCGCGCCAGGGTGGCGGATTTCTCCGAGTCCTTGGCGTCGGGGCAATAGTCGACGAGATCGAAAACGTCCTCGAGATTGAAGCTCGCCGATTCCGAGTTTCGAGCGTCTCCGCCACTCATGATCTCGAGCACCCGGCGAGGACCCTTCCAGTTCTCACGGACCTGCGCGTTGAGGATCAGCTTCTCCGGCTCATACTTGCGGCACCACTCCACGTCTTCGGGCGCGGAGTCGAAATAATCCGGACGCAGCGACACGGCCAAGGAGGTCAGGAACTGCATCGAGCGGCCCACAAGGCCAGCGGCCTGCTGCTGCTTGAGGCCGTCGAACAGATGCTGGAACTGAGCGGGGATCTTGCGCTGAAGCTGACGCAAGGTACCATCCAGGCTGCCATTGGCCCGCTGGATCAGCAGGCGCAGGTCACTAGGTTCGGGCCAGTTGACGTCGAGCCAGCGAATGATGTGCGACTTGCCAGAGCCTGGCTCGCCCTGAATGACGCACAGCGCGTGTTGGCGGTGCGGATTGGCCAGAGCTGCGAGCAGGCCGCTTTCAGTCGGCGCTTCAACGTCGGTGGCGTGCGAGCCTTCGACGTCGAAGCCGTTGACCGGCGTGTGGGTCGCCAGGAAGATCTCGTCGGCGCCGGCCAGCGCCTCAGTCCGCAGGATCGCGCGCGCATCCTCGCTCGTCCAGCAGGGCGTCGACAACAGGCTCACAGCGCGCCTCCCTTCAGAACGATATGCTGGACGCTGGTCTGGGGCCTGTCGTCGGCGGCGAGCCGGACAATGCCGGAGGCGTCGCCGCGGACACGAAGTTCGATGAGTTCGTCATCGGCCAGATCCCGCAACGCCATCGACAGCAGGCGCGAAACATCACGGCGATCAGGCGTAAAACCCATGCGCGCAATGACCGGTGCCTGAAGGGAGCCACCGTCCAGATAGGGCATGCGACGGGCCAATTCGGCCAGGACCTCGCTCGCCGGCAATTCGACGTCTCTGGCCAACGCCGATCGCGCCAACTCGCGGCGCACGCGGCCGGTCATGCATGGATAGAAGCCAAAACCTCCCGGCAGTTCGATGGCCAGGTCCAAAAACTGGGTCCAGCGCCGCCAGGCCGTGATCTTGGTGCGGTTGTAGCGAAGATCCCCACCTGCCGGATTGCCGATGTCGGCTTCGATCATGCTGGCGGTTCTGTCTGGGCCCTGTCCGGTCCATTCAAGCGACTGGGCCTGATCGACCTTGAGGATCATCCAGGCGAGCGCTTCCACGACCAGGTAGTCCGGATCGTCCGGCCCGATCGTGCAGAGGCGGTCGTGAACGCGATCGGAGAAGTCTTGGTAATCGTCCGGCAGGGCCTGGCTCAGTCGGTAATCGGTGCTGTCGAGTTCCAGCAAACCCAGGCTGACGCTCGCCCCGACCGCCTGCTTAGCCGCCGATCCGTCGCCGGCGTCGTTCTCACCGCCATTGCGAAAGAACTTTGGGCTCAGAAGGCTCCACAGTTCGTCACGCGGCACGGGGCGCCCGACCGCCGCAACCGCGCTGATCGAGGACCAAACGCGTTCCGGCGTGCCCTGGGTGTCGGTCAGCAGGCTCATGCGAAAACTCCAGCGACGGACTTGGCCAACTCATCGAGCGCTTCTTCTTCGATGGGCGCTTGCTGGGAGGCGAATTGATGCAAGGCGCGTCCGTCAATCCGCCGCTCGGGATCCACAACGAAGGCCAAGGTCTGGTTGGGACGTTGCGCGGCCAGGCGTTGGGCGGCGCGCAGCCAGCGCCAGACATCGACGCTGTCGGCGGGCAATACGGCTGTCGGCACGTCTGGCAAGATCCGTTCGTGCGCCATCCAGTCCTCGGCGTCTTGAACAAGGCCCAGGCGAGCGGTCGAGGCCGCCAGCATTTCGGCGATGGCGAGGGCCTGTTGTCGGCCGACGATGAATTGCTCGACGCCGGCTTTCACCAACCTGCGCACCAGGCCCTCGGCCGAACCATCGGCTTGCGGCGCCACCAGCACCAGCCCGCCGCCCAGCGGCGAGCGGCCGACAGAAGAGAGGATCGGCCAAGAGGCTTGCAGCCCCGACGGATGGAGAAGCGTGGGCGGCGCTTGGCCGCGGGCGCGGCAGTCGGGGCACCGGCCGCAGTCGGGCGCTTCACTTCTGGGTTCGATCAGTCCGTAGGTTTCACGCAGAAGGCAGCCGGAGACATCGCGCGCCAAGAGACGGCGGAAGCGGTCCAGTTCCAGTGTGGCTTGCCCCTGTTCCGCGTCACGGACACGATAGATCCGGTCCCAGACCTCCGCCCAGGCCTCCCCGTCGCCCAAAAGGCCGTCGTCATTGAGGATCGCCTCCCAAGTCTCGGCGCCTTGGGCGATGTCGGATCCATCAGCCGGCGGGGCCGCCTCGATCTCGATCACCCCGGCGCGCTGCAGCAGGTTCAGGAGGCTGCGATTCCAGCCGCGATTTTGCTCGCCGGTGTAGCGACCAAGTCCCTCGCGGGCCGCATCCAGCGACAGCCTCAGGCGACGTCGGTCGTCGGCGTCCCACGTGGGTGCGCAGCTGTTACGCAAGGCGATCCACCTGGCTTCGGCCTTGGGTCGCGAGAGCCATCCGCCTCCCGCCAATGCGCGTGCCAACTCTTCGTCGGATCGCGTTTCATCTTCCTCATCGGTATCGCCACGACGACGAGCATCCCGTTCGTCCTGGCGCGTGCGCGTCCATAGGGCCAGGCCCAGGCCTTGGCGTCCATCGCGCGCGGCGCGCCCTATCTCTTGGTACCAACGCGACGGGGTTTCGGGCAGGCAGGCGTGAATGACGGCCCGAACATCGGCCTTGTCCACGCCCATGCCAAAGGCCGAGGTCGCGATGACGAGATCCAGTTTTTGTTCAGCCCAGTCGTCGACGATCCGCCGCCGTTCCTCGGCGTCGGTGATGGCGCCCGTGAAGAGCGCGACACGCTCGTAGCCGCGCACCTTGACCAAGCTGTCGTACAGATCGCCCGCTTGATCGACCCGCGTGGTGTAGACGATCGCGGGCCTTGGTGCGTGATCGATCGCGCGCAACAGGACCGCATCGCGCGTTCCGTGATCGTCGAACGTACGCATCGCCAAATCAAAGTCGTAGCGCGGCGTATGCGCATGCACTTCGAGCCAGTCGCCGCGCCCGTAAGAAGACTTCAAAACCGCGCAGGCCGCGGGCGTCAGCGTCGCAGACAACAGAACAGTGCGAAGCGCGGGATTGCGGACGCGCAAGGCGTCGACGAGCGCGGGCAGCCGCTGAAAGTCTGGCCTGAAAGTGCGACCCCAGCTTTCGACGATGTGCGCTTCATCGATGAAGACCGCTACAAGTCGGCCCGCCAATCCAAACTTGTCTTCGGACGGCGCGGCGGCGTTGAGAAGTCCTTCCCAGGCCGAACCGAACGCGGCCTCGGGCGAAAGCAGCAGGACGGGCGTTTCTCCGCGCCGAAATGCGTCGATGACTTCTTGTCGTTCCTGACGGCTCAGGGCGCCCGTTAGCGCCCGGCTGCCCTGCAGCCCTTCAATCTTGCTGAGTGTCCGAGCGTGATCCTCGGCTAGGGCGACCGTGGGCACGATCACGACGACGCAAGCGCCCGGCTCTTGCCGACGCCACCACAAAGGGGCCAGTTGGAAGAGCAGGCTCTTGCCCGAACCGGTGGGCATGGACACCATCAGCGATGCGGCGTCAGGCATGGTCAGCAAGGCGTTGAGCGCCGCCTTCTGGGTGATGCTGCGGTAGCTGGCGTGGCTCGTACAGCGCAGGAGCGGCGCATCAGCCACGCCGCCTTGGAAGAGTGTGCGCGGTCTGGGATCGATTTGCAGCGCGGCCTCCAGGCCAGGCGCGATCTCATCGAGGACGCCATCGACAAGACTAACCGCACCGCCGCTGGCTCGCGCCAGTCCAAAGCGGCCAAGCTGCATCTCTTCGTCGATGCCAAGCGTTATCCCGGCGCTCTCCAAATCGGTGCGGCCGCCTGACAGGCGCGCCAGTTCACGGATCAGGGCGAGACGATCGCCAGGCGCACGCGCAGCAGTTAGGGCGCCGCGCACACGCGCTTTGGCCTGATCTAGCCAGGCCGCATCGCTCTGAAAGGAGCCGCCGGAAGAAAGGCCGCTCACACCGCCTTCCCGGACTGAATCATCTGATTATGCAAGCTCCACCCCCATGCGCAGCTTTGCCCGGTTGGCGTGCATCTGCAAGTCCGGCAACCCTAAAACGGGTGTGCGTCAGAGCCGGACGTTCAGCCTTCGCGCCAGGCGCGGTAGCCATTGCCGCGCAACTCGCAGGCCGGGCAGGTTCCGCAGCCGTAGCCCCAGGCGTGGCGATGTTCACGGTCGCCCAGATAGCAGGTGTGAGTGTGTTCGATGATTGCATCGACCAGCGGTTGGCCGCCCAGGTCATTGGCCAGGGCCCAGGTCTGGGCTTTGTCGATCCACATCAGCGGCGTGTCGATGACAAACCGGCTTTCGGTGCCCAGGTTCAAGGTCACCTGCAGCGACTTCATCGTGTCGTCGCGGCAGTCCGGATAGCCGGAGAAGTCGGTCTCGCAGACGCCGGTGATCAGGTGCTTGAGGCCGCGGCGATAGGCGACCGCGGCGGCATAGGTCAGGAACAGGAGATTGCGACCCGGGACGAAGGTGTTGGGCAGACCCGTCTCGTTGAACGCGATCTCGCGGTCGCTGGTCAGGGCCGTATCGCTGATCGCCGCCAAGGAGGGCAGGGCCAGCATGTGGTCCGGGCCCAGGCGTTGCGACCACTGCGGAAACTGCGCGCTCAGTTCGGCGCGGAAGGCCTCACGAACGTCAAGTTCGACCCTGTGGCGCTGTCCATAGTCGAAGCCGATGGTCTCCACGTGGTCGTGGCGCTGCAGCGCCCAGGCCAGGCAGGTCGCCGAGTCCTGACCGCCGGAAAAGACGACGAGCGCGCTGCTCGACATCAGGCCGCGGGTCCAAAGTAGGTAACGCGATCGGACGTGCTGTCGCGCAGCACAGACACGCTGTGGAGCATGGTCACCTGGTCCTCGAGCTTGCGCCAGATATAGGCGCAGAGGTTTTCCATCGTACCGGGCCCAAGGTCGTTGATTTCGTCCAGGAAGCGGTGGTCTAGCGCCTCGCGCGCTTCCTCAAGCTTCAGTTCAAGCACGCTGGTGTCGATGATCATCCCCGACGCCGGGTCCGGACGGCCGCGCAGGGTGATTTGCGCCCGATACGAGTGGCCATGAATACGACGGCTGCCATCAGCGTGGATCGTCCGCTCCAGAGTATGGGCGGCGTCGAAGCGAAACTCTTTGGTCAGTTCATACATGGCGCGATGAAGCTCTTGAGGGACGCGCAAGCCAGGCCCGCGCTTGAGCAGATCATGAGTCGGCGGTTTCCAGGAGCGCGCCTTGATCGCTGTCAGCCAGCGCGCCCGCCCGGCGTTTGATGTCGGCGCGGACGATCGAGGTCAGGTAGTGGGTCAGGGTGAGGATGTCGCGATTGACGTTCTGGACGCCGTTCCAAGGACGAACGTCGCCTTCGCCGAAGTTCCAGGATCCTTTCGTCCAAGCCGTTTTGCCTTCCAGGCAGCGCAGGCCGGTCGCGAAATCGGTCCAAGTGCGCGCGCCGTCGAGCGAAGCCAGGGTCTCCATGACATAGCCCATGGCCTGGATACCGGCGCTGTGCACCAGGCGTGAGGTCGTGGGCTTGTGGGCGATCCAGTCGTCCTTGAACACGTGAGCGACGGCTCTGAAGAACTCGCTGGCCAGGACCATGCACTTGCGCTCGCCAGTGTTCTCTTGAACCAGATCACGCATGATCCCGTCGCTGAGCGAGGCCATCAGCACCCGCTGCACCGAGGTGTCGACGATCGTCCCCGCCGGGTTGGTGTGCTGGCGGATCATACCCTTGAGGGAAGAGATGTCCGAATAGTTCAGGCGGGCGGTGAGCGCCGCGGCGGTCGAGCGGACCTCCATGCGGTTGGGTAGGCCCTTCACCGTGGGCAGCAGCTCATAGATCAGCGATTTAGGCAGTGGACGCGTGTTGTTGATCAGCACGAACTGGCGGCGCAGTTCGGCCTCGTCACGGCAAACCATGGCGGCCACGAAGACCTGGAAATCTTCGCGTTGCGTGGCCGTCAGCGCCGAGAGGCGCTGTTGGCCGTCAACAACCAGGCCTGGCGCACCGCCCGTCATGTCAATGGTGATCTTGACGACGCCCGAGCCGAGGTCTTCCACCTCCACACGGTCGGTGAAGGCCACGACCACCGCGTTGGGCAGGATCGAATCCGGTTTGGCCAGATAGTCCTGGATCTCGCGGATGTGGCCGGCGATCTGCGGGCGCTGGAAGCCGAACAGGTCGCCTTGCGCGTCACGGGAGACACGCTCGATCTGGGCGAACTTCAGGATATCGCTGGCCGTGGCCGCGAAGGTTAGAACCTCGTGCTCGGGGCTTTGCTTGGCCCTTACGGCGGTGAAGGATAGCTTGGTCATTCGGCGTCGCCCGCAAGGCTCGTAAGATCGTCGATCAAGGTTTTGTAGACAGCGAGGTTATGAATCCCCCGCCGCTTGTTGCGATTGCTCGCCCGAAACAGCATCACCTCGATGCCGGCCTGGCTGCAGATGGGGCAGCCGCAAGCCTTCCAGGGACGCTTGGTCAGGGTCTCCCGATACGCCGATTCCAGCCGCTGCATGACCGCTGTGTGACGCACGGCCTCGTAGGCTTGGTCGGTGGCGATGATGGCGTTGTACTTCAGCACTGGCTCCAGCACGCTCTCCAGATCGCGCTCGCCTTTGTCGAAGGCGCGCAGCGCCGCCAGAGACTCCACTTCGAGTTTCGAGAGGTCCTCGGCCTTGAAGGTCCCTTGCTTGATCAGCCGCGTCAGGCGCGGGTTCTCGATCGCCTGTGGCACCCGGATGGCTGTGTAGTAGCGCAGCGCGCCTTGGCCATCGTCATCGCGCAGGAAGTAGTTCTGCTTGGCGTCCTTGAAGGCGCGGATCAGCGGCGAGGTCGTGTCGAAGCTGGTGATGTTGTAGGCGCCGAACGAGTCGATCTCGTTGGCCTTGGCAAAGCCCAGGATGTGGAGCCGCGTGCTGGCCGGGATCGCCGCGCGAATGGCCGCCAGACACGTTTTGATCTGCTCGGACTTGAGGGGCACCATCCCCCCGATCGCCAGATAGGTGTAGCCCATCGCCACCAGTGAACGCGCCGCTTCGGCCATGCTGTTGGGAGACCAGCCTTGGACGACGCCGAGTGGCGTAAAGCGCTTCATGTCGCGTGTTTCGCGCCAGAAAACGTCGGCGTTCTCCAGCGTGATGTCATAGCGGCGCTTGGCTTCCGCCGAGCCGCCCGCGAACCCCACCAGGGTCTCGTCATAGTCGAAGATGATGTGGTCGACCGAGCAGCCGTGGGTGAAGCCGCAGTCATCGTAGAACTCTGCGGTGTCGCCAGGGGTATAGGGCGGCACGTCCTGGGCGACATAGGTGAAAGCGCCGCAGTCGCCGAACAGCGCCAGATTGGCGAACTGCGGCTTGTCCAGCCGCATGAACTCGCGCACGCCCACCCGACGAAAGCGCATGGCCTGGCTTTCGGTGTACTTGCCCTTGATCCGGTGATCGCCAACGATGCCGCGCGAAACCAGCACGCCGTCATAGGGCGCATAGCCCATGATCTCATGGGGATATGCGTCGTCCCAATACGGCTTGCGATTGGGCGTGTTGCGATCGTTGACGAAGTCATAGCCCGGATCGACAAAGTCGAGGCTGTCGGCAAAAATGAACTTCATCGGCTGGCCCTGGAGAGTTCTCGGTCGAGGCGCAGCAGGTAGTCCGTGAGCCCTTTGATATGCTTGCTGGTGCTTTGCGGGTCGTCCCACGCCCAACCCAGCTCCTCCCATACGCCGCTGGTCCAGCGGCAATGGGGAGCCAGGCGGGCCAGAGACGCGGCGACGTCGGCGCGAGGATCAAGGGACGCGTCGGCGCGGGTCCAGATCGGGTCCATCAACGCGCCCATGACCCGCACGCCGACCGAGTGGGTCAGACGGCTTTCCTGAGCCGGCCGACCCCAGGCTTCGCCGAAGATTGTCCTGACCGCGCCCCAATAGATATGCAGCGCTTGCAGCATGCTGGGCAGATCAACGCCGTCGGCGGTGCGATAGGATCCCAGGGCGCCGCCGGGCCGAAGGTTGGATTGCAGCGCGCTCATCAGGGGCGTGTCGGTGATGACAGGGCCGGCCACGCCCGCCTCCGACTCTCGCTTGATCATCTTGTGGAAGGGCGAGACAGGGTCTTGGTTGAGCGCGTTGCAGAGCACGCTGGGAATGAGGCGGGGGGCCAGATCACGAGGCAGGTCGACGCTGACCTCGGGCAGCAACTCGTCGATCAGGCGCGAGGGGAGGGGTTTGGCCTTGTTGACCAGGATGAACTGCTCGCGCTGCACCTCAAGATCGGACGAAACGAAGGCGACGATCGGCACTAGCAGGTCCGATTGATTGGCTTTCGACAGCGCCAGCGATCTCTGTTGGCCATCGACGATCCATGCCGCGCGCTGACCTTCGGGACGTAGCGGAATGCACAGCACGCCGCTTTGCACAGCGTCCGTGCCGCCTTGAGGCGCGGGACCGCGCGAAAGCTTGAACGCCACCTCCTTGGAGAGCGCCAGGATGATGGCGTTGGGAAAAAGGACCTCGCCCTTCTTCAGGAATTCGGCGATCTCGGAGACGTGGCTCTTGATCTCTTTGCGCTGGAAGCCGCGCAGCTGGTTCTCGTCACGGTGAAGGCGCGAGATGTCGGCGATCTTCATGACCTCGTCGCCGCGGATGAAGAAGGCGAACACGTCCAGGCTCGCGCCCTGGCGGGTGCGCAGCGCGCGAACCGACAGCACCGGTGCGCGGGTCAAAGCAGGGCTCCGACGCGCTGACTGGCTACGGCTTGGAACAGCAGCTTGAAGCGACCTTGCTCGCAGGCCACGCCAAGCTTGTCGCGCAGGTGGCGCAGCATCGCGCCTGATCGCCCCTCCACCAACGCCCAGTCGCGCGCGATCAATGCCCGGATCTGCGTGTCGTCGAGCCGTTCCCGAGCTGGCGTCTCACGCGCCTCCAAACCCTCGAGCGCGGACAGGACCGCCTTGCGATGGAGAGCGACGTCTTTGGGGGCGACGCCGATCTTGTCCACGAAGTGCTTGAGCGCGCGTTGGGCGAAGTCACTTTGCGTGCCGGCATAGAGTCCATCGCCAAAGCGATCCAACCGATCATCGTACGGCATCCATGCGGGGCCGAAGGTCTTAGCCAGATCGCCGTTGGGTGTCTCTTTCGAGAATAGCCGCAAACGGGCCAGGCGTTCGCAGGGCCAGCGCGACCAGGCGTCGGCGACCATGTCCAGGTAGGGACGCGACAGGGCCGCCAGGATCAAGCCTTCGCCATCCAGCGCCGGCGCGGGCTCCAGAGCGGTTTCGACCTGTGACCACCAAGCGCGCGCATCACCGCCGGTCTTTCGCAGGATCGAGTCCGGGGCGTTTGGCGCAACCGTCAGGTCATAACTTGGTGCGAAGTTTTCGGCGCTGATCAGGCCTAAGCCGGCCGACACGATATAGAGACGCCCCTTGACGGACTTGGTGGCTTGGGTCGCATCACTGAAAGCGCGGCCCAGATAGAGCGAACCGGCTGTCCAGGGCCGCTTGGCCGCCGACAGCCGTTCACGCCATGCAACTCCGACCTCTTCGGACAGACCTGACGCCAAGTCGCGTGCGCTGAGGTCCGGATCCGGCGCGTGCCGCTTGCGGTTCGTGCAGGTCGTAATGATGATGGGGTGTGCAGTTATTGGCTTGGCCTCTGAAGTTCGATGCTGCAGTTTCCTACTGCAGTCAGCTGAGTTGGGGCGAGCAGTTTTTCTGGAGATCGGCCGTTCTGGTGCGGGAATTTTGCTCCGAGTCTGGGACCTGAGCCAGTGAAGGTTATGACGTCCCGGAAGGGCGGGTAGGGCGGTCAGTGAGCGAAGAAAAATGCCTGACAGTTTGGGGCTTGGCGCCTCGACGGCCAAGCGGCCCCGCCGGTTGGCATTCGAGCGGATGCGCCCGAACGAGCGTGACCGCTCCTTGCTCGCTGTTAGTCGGAGACCAACAAAGTTTGGGTCGGACAGAGGATCAGTTGGCGGCGACCGGATGGCGCAGCGACCGTGCAGCGGTCGCGATTGAGATGTTGGATGCCATCGGAGTCGACCAGGCTGATCCTGCGCTCGCTGATCGAGCGGATGCAGCTCCAGTGGTCGTATCGTCCCACCATTCCGAGGAGAACCGAACCTGCTTCGAACGTTTCGGCATGCGCCTGCACGCGAGTCCAATAGTCAGCCAAGCCTGCAGGCTGGGTGTTGAAAGCGCGCACGCTCTTCAGCCGTAGGCCGTAGTTTTCAGCGGTCCATTCGTGAGCAGCGCGAACCATCTGCTGAAACGTCCGGATCCCGGTGCCCTGTGTGATCGCGTCAGCCAAGCGTCCGCCATCGGCCAGGACGACGCAAAGCTCGATGAAGAGATCTCGGCATCGAGTTCGACTGATACGAACACCGCGTCGATCCGCCATAGCTTTGGTGCTGTTGATCACGGCGTAAACGCCGCACAGACTATCGAGCGCGCCCTGTCGATACATGATGTCCCCCAAACATATTTGAAGCTTGGTTATAGGGCGGGCGACGTCCTGGCGCAGGTGTATCCGAAGTTCGAAGCGGGAGTGGGCGGGGCGCGGTGTAGCTCAGCTGCCTTGAAGGTCATCGATCATTTCCAGCATCTCTTTGAGCTTCTCGCGTGCGCCCGCGAGCTTGCGAGCGGTGATCAGGTCGTGGCGGCCGGCCAAGAAGAGGACGGTTTCCAGGACCTCTTCGGAGTGGCGAAGGAGCACGACCAGGTTTTCGCCGCTGGGGCCATTGTTGGCGGCGAACCAGTTACGGACAGCGCGCGGGTTGGCCCGGGTCAGGCGCACCACGACCTTCACCGCCGCGGGGCTTTGGCCGTACTCGCGCCGCAGCGCTTGGGCGATCGCCTCAACGAAATCCATGCGGTGCGGGTCGGGACTTTGTGGAAAAGTTTTTCCCGAATCTGACCGAAGTTTTCGGTCCTTCTGCGAACGCGACATTCCCACCATCCCCGACCTAGGGTCGTAGCCAGAGCCACGGTGCTCCGGCTCGGTGACGTTTGGCGTGGGGACTGAAGACAGATGGAAAATGTAACCGGCGACGAAAAACCCGCCGGCGCTACGGTGCGGGCGGCCCAGTACGTTCGGATGAGCACCGAGCACCAAAAGTACTCGACCGAGAACCAGGCCGAGATCATCGCCCGGTACGCCGCGCGCAAAGGCTTTGAGATCGTCCAGACCTATGCCGACGAGGGCAAGAGCGGCTTGCGGCTGGACGGGCGCGATGCGCTCAAGGGCCTGATCGCCGACGTGAAGGCCGGCCGAGCCGACTTCCAGGCGATCCTTGTCTACGACGTCAGCCGCTGGGGTCGCTTCCAGGACGCCGACGAGAGCGCCTTCTACGAATTCCAGTGTCGCGAGGCCGGCATAATCGTTCACTACTGCGCCGAGCAGTTCGAGAACGACGGCAGCCTTTCGGCCACCATCATCAAGAGCATGAAGCGGGCGATGGCGGGCGAGTACAGCCGCGAGCTCTCCGCCAAGGTCTTCACCGGCCAGTGCCGGCTGATCACTCTGGGCTTTCGCCAGGGCGGGCCGGCCGGCTTTGGCCTTCGCCGCGTGCTGGTCGACGAGCATCGCCAGCCCAAAGGCGTTTTGAACCGCGGTGAGCAGAAGAGCCTGCAGACCGACCGGGTGGTTCTAGCGCCGGGACCGGCCGAAGAAATCGAGATCGTCCAGCGTATCTACCGGATGTTCGTGCTGCACCGGCGGTCCGAGCGGGAGATCGCCATTCTGCTCAATGAGGAGGGTCTGGTGACCGACCTTGGGCGCGCCTGGACGCGCGGTGTCGTCCACCAGGTGCTGAGCAACGAAAAGTACGTTGGCAACAACGTCTACAATCGCGTCTCCTTCAAGCTGAAGAAGAAGCGGGTGGTCAACGAGCCCGATCACTGGGTGCGCGGCGACGGCGCCTTCGACGCGATCGTCGACCCTGACTTCTTCCTCGCTGCGCGGCGGATCATCGAGGAGCGTACGCGGCGGTTCACCAATGAGGAGTTGCTGGAGCGGCTCAACGGATTGCTGAGCGAGCGCGGCTGTCTCTCGGGGCTGATCATCGACGAGGTCGAGGACATGCCCTCAAGCTCCACCTATCGCCATCGGTTCGGCAGCCTTGTCCGGGCCTATGAACTGGTCGGTTATGCGATCCCTCGGGACTATCGCTATCTAGAGACCAACCGCGCCTTGCGGGCCCTGCACCCGAAGATCGTCGAACAGACGCTCGGGGCCATCCGCGGCCTGGGTGGCGCGGTGCGGGTCGATCCCGCCACCGACTTGATGACGATCAACGAGGAGTTCACCGCCTCGCTGGCGATCGCTCGCTGCGCACCCACCCCAAGCGGTGGTCGCTGGAAGATCCGGCTCGACGCGGGCTTGCGGCCCGACATCACCATCGCCGCGCGCATGAACGCCGACAACGCCACCGTGCGCGACTGGTATCTCCTGCCGTGGATCGATCTGGGCGAAGCCTCCAGGCTGAAGCTGGCCGAGGACAACGGCGTCTTCCTCGACGCCTACCGCTTCGATGACCTGGAGCCGTTCTTCGATCTGACGCGGCGCTTTCGCCTGCGGAGCGCGGCATGAGCGAGCAGGAACAGCATATCCGCCGCGTACCGATCGCGGCGATCACCGTTCTCAATCCGCGCTCGCGCAACAAGCGCATCTTCCAAGAACTGGTCTCCAGCATCGCCAATCTTGGCCTGAAGAAGCCGATCACGGTCAGTCCGCGCGAGGACGGCGGCTTTGACCTGATCTGCGGGCAGGGACGGCTGGAGGCCTTCATGGCGCTGGGCGAAACCGACATTCCAGCCGTGGTCATGGAGGCCAGCGTCGAGGACTGCTTCGTCATGAGCCTGGTGGAAAACCTGGCGCGTCGCCAGCACAGCCCCATGGAACTGGTCCATGAGATCGGCGCCCTGAAGGAGCGCGGCTACTCGGTCAGCGAGATCGCCCGCAAGACCGACTTCAGCCCCGAATATATCTGGGCGATCGTCTTCCTGCTCGAGAACGGCGAGGTCCGGCTGATCAACGCCGTCGAGCGCGGCGTCATTCCCCACACCATCGCCATGGAGATCGCCAAGGCCGGCGACGCCGAAGTCCAAAGCGCCCTGGCCGACGCCTACGAGAACAAGGCCTTGCCTGGCAACCAATTGGTGGCGATCCGTAGGATCATCGAGCAGCGCAAGACCAGCGGCAAGGCAGGTCACAGCGGCGCGCGCGGTCATGGGGCAGGGCGCGTTCGGGTCACTGCCGATGCCCTGGTGAGGGCCTATCGCAAGGAGACCGATCGCCAGAAGCTGCTGATCAAGAAGGCGTCGCTCGCCCAGAGCCGGCTGCTGTTCGTGGTCAATGGACTTCGACGGCTTCTGGACGACGACCATTTCGTCACCCTGCTGCGGGCCGAGGCCATGCACACCTTGCCCAAGCCCCTGGCCGAGCGCCTCGGCGTGCACGAGGCCTGACATGGCTCCCGTTCGCGCCGCCTTCGAGCAGGACCTGGTCACGGTTCGGCTCGACGAAATCCTGCCCATGCGCAAAACGCCCGAGAAGGTCCTGACGTCGGTGAAGTTTCGGCGCATCGCCCAGTCGGTCGCCGAGGTCGGCGTCATCGAGCCGTTGGTCGTCGTCCGGTCACCCGGTGGCGGACCCTACATGCTGCTCGATGGGCATGTGCGGTTGGCGATTTTAAAGGATCTGGGGGAGCGCGAAACCCGCTGCCTGATTTCCGACGACGACGAAGCCTTCACCTACAACAAGCGGGTCAATCGCCTCGCCACCATCCAGGAGCATTACATGATCGTTCGCGCCATCGAGCGCGGCGTTTCCGAAGAGAAGCTCGCCCGCGCCCTCAATGTCGACGCCAAGGCCATCCGCCGCCGGCGCAGCCTGTTGGAGGGCGTCACGCCCGAAGTGGTCGAACTGCTGAAGGACCGCGCGGTCAATCCGGTGTCGTTCGACGCCCTGCGCAAGATGAAGCCGATGCGGCAGATCGAAGTGGCCGAACTGATGATCTCGGCCGGCAACTTCACCTCCGCCTACGCCAAGGCGCTGCTGGCGGCGACCCGGCAGGCCGATCTCCTTCATGCCAACAAGCCCAAGAAGGTCGGGGGCATGACCAGCGACCAGATGGCCCGCATGGAGCGGGAAATGGAGTCCCTGACCCAGGACTTCAAAGCCCTCGAGACCTCGTACGGCGACGACGTGCTGCACCTGGTGATCGCGTCGGGTTATCTGTCTCGTCTTATCGGGAACGGCGAGATCGAGCGCTATTTGCGCGGGCGCCATTCAGAGATCCTGGACGAGTTTCGGGCCATCGTGGCGGCGGCGTCGCTCGATCGGGCTGTGACCTTGGGTGGGTCCGGCGAAGCCTAGGCGTGATCCACGATCGCTCAAGGGCAAGGCGAGCGCCGCGAGAAATCCCTATCCGCCGCCGATCCGCATAGCCATTTCTACCGGGATGCGGGGATTGCCCCAACTTCCCTCAAAAAAGGCGTCGAACTGTTGCGTTTGGCCATGGATGGTCTCGCCGGCAACCTCGGTCCAGTTGGCCGTAAGTATGTCACCGACCGAGATGGCCCCTTCATCGCCCAAGAGTTCAGCGAGCGTGAAGCCATCGCCATGCTGGACGACAATCATGCCGCCATTGCGCGACACAAAGACCACCTGTCCCGTTGCCATGATTTCCCCTGGAGTGAGCGCGCAGAACGCCGACAGATGACTCCGGGCGCCGCAGCCTCCCGACCTCTATCAAACAATGGCTCTAAGCTTTGCGTCAAGAAACGCTGAGATCTGGGCGCGTTTCAATTGGGCGACGAGGTCGAGCATGACGGCAAAATCGCTGTCATCGAGCGCGATCACGTAGCCGCGCTTGTCGGAGGCGGTGTCCTTGCAGCGCTGCGTGAACAGCACGCGATCTTGGATTTGCCTACAGACCAAGAAGCCGAGATTTCCTCGCTGGTGGCCAAAGCGGCTACTTAACTGGTCAAGTTCTGGGTTTTTCACGTCGCCGGTATAGTTCTTACATTCTACGAATAGGTACAGTGTCGATGCAGGAGGCCAGCTGCGAACTGCAGAAAAGAACCCATCTTTTGAGGCGTTCGTGTACGTAATGTCTATACGCTTTCGACCATCGTGAAGGGGGTCTTCTTTTTTCGGTGTGACGAGATGAGGGTAGAACAAGAAAGATAGAACACCGACCATGTACGCGTGATATTCATCAGCGTGGTCTCGCCCCGCTGGGATCTTCGCGAGCCCGTCCTTCAGCGCTAGGGCGAATGCGGTTTCAACAAAATCCTCATCGAAATCTCGGGCAGTTAATGCGCCTTGGGCGCCTTTAATTTGCTTGTAGCGCTCAATGACGTCCGGGTTGGCTCGGGCGAAGGCCTCCAAATCTGGCTTTGCGAAAGGATGAACCTCCTTCAGGTCAGATTTATACACTTTCTTCGTGCCGTTCTTGAGGAGATTAACAAGGCTTCCCCCTGTTCTAATTTCCTCCTGTTGAAGAAAATTCAACATGTGGTGGTTATAAAATTCCTGGCTATCTAATGACAACTTTCTCCGTACCAAAACCTTTGGAATGAATAGAACGGGATATTTTCCAACTATAGGTATATTTGCGTAGTGCGTTTCCCATCGACCCTTGGTCGGATTCCATGATGGTGGCATTGCGATTTTATGCGTCGGTATGTCATGGAGCTGGCACTGTTCGAGTGTGTAACGTTCAAGCGGCGATCGAATAACATTCGTTGTGAGATCGGAAAGCTTGTCGCTACTGATGCCGTCAATGAAAAGTTCTGTCTCCGCTAGGTCCGTAAGCGTTCCGGTCTGAAAGGACTTGCTGCGCTTGAGAGCCGAAATAATCTGGCGAGCCTGGTTAGGCCCCACGCCCCGACCTGCTGGGCTTCCCTTTGAGACGCCGAGGAATGTCTCGCGCGGTTCGCTGAGGTGAGAGGTCAGGGACGCGGCAGCGCTCGCGCTACCAGATCTGATCGTCTCAAGTAGAACTTCAAAATATGTGACGATGTAGTTTTGTAATTCTAGGGCTAACGGATCTTCGCTTATTTCTATGGCGTAAGGATCCACGAATAACTTCAAGTCGAAGCTGGTGTCTACGTCGATAAAATCCAGCTCGGACTGGTTTTTCTTAAGCTTGAACGCCTTGGATATTTTCACGAACTGTCCCTTCAGCGTTAGCTTTTTTATAGCGTAACATCGTTTTCCCAGCTTCACAGGGAAACGCTATTTGGGAGCGCTGGAGACGTTGCGGCCACTGTCGGCGCCTATCCCTGTTCTGGAGTCAGGCGGTTCCACTCAGCTTCAAAAAATTGGTGCTGGCCTGCCAAGTCCACGCCCTCGAACACGTTGGCGGCGAACGGGGACACCGCCCATTGCCGGTGCTCGTTGGTGGTCTTCTCGCGCATGAACCGGTCGATGCCAACCTGGGCGATAATGCCCGCGGCGATCTCCAGTTCAGCGGCCGAGGCGATCGTATAGGGCCTCTTGTCGGGAAGGGCCGGGTCCAGGCCTGCCTCAGCGAGATGGCGCCGCACGCCATCGTCGAGGAGACCGTAGATCGTGGGGTTGAACACCCACCAATCTTCCAGGGTCACCACCAGCGGATAGGGGGTCTTTTGGCTGGGCGCCCAGTGGGTGAGACCGGCCAGCGCATCCTCGATGTTCTTGTAGTTCTGAGCGACGGCCTTGGCCAATCGATCGAGCGCCTCGCAAAGCGCCTTGGTGTCGGACGACACCTTGGCGTCGACGCGTAGGCGGCTGGTCTTGCATTCGATGAACAGCGTGGCGTCCGCGTCCTGCAGGATCCAATCGAGGCCGTCCTTTCGGTTCTTCCCGATCCAGTACTCGCGCTCTTCGAAAAGCTCGAACCGAGGCGCGGGGCAAGACAGGGAAAGGATCTCGCCGACATAAGTCTGAAAGGAGCGACCAAACGCGTTGGCGAAGGCCGGGACCTCGATCAGGTCATAGTAGAGGCCTTCGGAGACGCGCCTCATCAGCAGGCTGGGAATGGGGCAGAGGACGCGATCGGGGTGGACCGGATCAAAACGGATCAACGGCCGCGCGCGTAGGGGATTCCAGGCATAGAGCCAGGCGCCGTCATAGCGCTGCTCTTTCTGAACGGCGGCCCTAAGCGTCGGCACATCCGACGACAAGCGATCGAAATACCGCCGCGAGGTTTCGGCATCCAGGCCGAGGACAGCATAGGACTGCTGCGTCGACAGGCCAGGCCGGCGCAGAAAATGGCCGCACGTCGCGAAGGTCAGTCGGTTGAGCTCAAGAACCGTCAACCCGGTCTGCTGCAAGACGATGGGCTCGACCTCCTCGCGGCCGAAGATGCGCATGTAGCGCAGCAGGCTGTTGCGATTAGGTGGCATCTGCCAGGGGAACTGCCGGTGCGCGAGGCGGTGCATCTCCCTCATGACGTCGCCGCCATCGGCGAAGAAAGCCTGGGTGGCGACATTGTCCAGGCGCCGAAGATGATTGATCGCGGGGGCCAGATCGTTCCAGCGTTCGAGCACCGCGCCCGCGGGCTGAGCGTTCAGAACGATCTCGCGCGCCAAGATGTCCAGGTCCCAGGCGAAGAGATGACCGCCGAGCTTCCGGCCCTGGGCCCAACGCTCCGGAGGCGGGCCCATCTCCCCGGGCAGCGGACCGTCGTGCTCCAGATGTTGGCTTAGACGCCACAGATGGACCAAGGCCGGTTCCAGCGCGAACCGGCGCATATAGTTTCGAAATGGCTTGTAGGCTTCATGCATGCCGACGTTCTAGGCCGGGCCGGCTAGGACGGGGGTGCAAGGCGCGAGCGTCTGATCGGCGGGCTTGGACATGACGGACCTTGCTGAGCGCGGCGTTCGGTCAGACTTGCGGCGCGCGAATGAAATCGATGAAGGCCAGGCCGTACTCGGTGGTCTGGGGCGATTGCAGGCCCCCGCCCGTCATCATCGCTTTGAAGGACCCTCCCACTAAGTCCTCGCGAGCTAGGTCAGCGTAGAGACGGTCCAGTAAGGCAGGCGATTGGCCCAGATCCGGGTGGGTTTTGGCGATTATCCCGTGGATCGAGCCACCGAAGGCGATCGACCGAGCCTCTTTTGCATAGGCCGGATCGGCCATCGGGTCGGCCAACAGCGCCAGCAGTTTCAAATGGCCCTCGGAGAAGCGCTCGACATAGGACAGGAAGGCGCCCAGCAGCACCTCGTCGAGGCGTACGCCCGCAGCGGTGTTGAGCACGACATTGCGTAGCGCTTCACGCTTGACCTGCCCGTGACTGGCCAGAGCCATCTGGGTCGCCCGGGCCACGGTGGAGACGAACGCCTCGTCGCGCGCGAGGGTCTCAGGATCTAGGCCTTCGACACGCGCTGTGAGATCGGCCAAGGCAAGACCAAGCTCGGCGAACCACGCTTCCTGGCGTCGCCGCAGCGGGCTGCCGATCATTTTGTCGAGGAGTTCCTGCGCGACTCCGCCAACCCCGGGAATGGCTCCCAGCGTGACCTTGGCGACGCCGTAGCCGAACTCGCGCTCATCGCCGGTGGGGAAGGGGACGATCTGGGGTTGGTCCATGGTCGAGACTCCGGATCCGAAAAGGGCGCGAGCGCATGATGAGCATCAGTCTTGCCGTGTCCTGCGACAAATCTGGTCGTGGCGTCCGCGGTCTTTCGTTTTTGCTGGCCGCGTCCGCGGCCCGGGGCTTGGGGCTCCGCCCCTGGCGCGCTTCGGATCGCCTTCCGCCCAGCTTCGGGCTTTGCCCTGCAGCCGGGCCCCCGCGAAGCCGCCCCTCCGCTTGCACCCCCGGTCTCGCCGACGGGCAAGGGTTCATGCTGAACCCCTGCTTGAAGGATGAGGAAGATGGGACAAGCCGCTGAAAAGCTGGAGCCTCGCATCTATGTCGCCTGCCTGGCGGCCTATAACAGCGGCCGGCTGCATGGCGCCTGGATCGCCGTGGAGGATGACGCCGAGGCCGTGCGCGAGGCGGTGGCCGCCATGCTGGCCGCCTCGCCGGTGGCGGGCGCGGAGGAATACGCCATTCACGATCATGAGGACTTCGGCGGCGTCGAGGTCCGCGAATATGCCGACCTCGACCACCTCGTCGAGATCGCCGGCTTCCTGCGCGAGCGCGGCCATCTCGGCGCCTTGGTGCTCGAGCATTTCAGCGGCGATCTGGAGGCGGCGACGAGCGCCTTGGACGAGCAATATCGCGGGGTGTTCTCCAGCCTCGCCGACTGCTTTCAGGAGCTGGTGGAGGAGACCACGGTCATTCCGGAGGCCTTGCGCCTCTATATCGATTGGGAGGCCATGGCCCGTGACGCCCGGTTGGGCGGCGAGGTGTTCACGGTCGAGACCGGCCATGACGAGGTGCATGTGTTCTGGACGCGCTAGCGGAGGACTGCTTGCCGCCTAAGTCTCGGCGGGAGGGACGAACCGTTCTGAAGGTGACCCAGTAGCGTAAGGGCGTTGACGCCGAGACCGGAACCAAGGTCGCCGAGCCGGTCACGCTGATCGCGTCGGTGCTGGCGGGGTTCATGGAGACTGACCGGGGTTTCACCTTGGGGCCGCAAGACCCGCCGGGGGCGAGTCTCTGGCGCCGTTTGGTTGCTGATGCGGATCGGCCACAGAGGCCGTTTTTAGTGCCCGATGATACCGATCGGTCTCGCAACCGCGTCGCGGCTTCCCATGTTGGTTGGGTCCAAGGAAATCCGCCATGCATTTCGATCTCGCCCCGCTGTCCGCCCTGATCTCCGACCACCGCGCCTGGGCGGGCCTGGTGCTTGGTTTGGCGACCTTCCTGGAGTCGCTGGTGCTGATCGGCGCCTTCGTGCCGGCCACCGCCCTGATGCTGCTGGCCGGTGGTCTGATCGCCACCGGCGCCCTGGACCCGGTGTCGGTGGTGTTGTGGTCGGTCGCCGGCGCGGCGCTCGGCGACGCGGTCTCCTATGGCCTGGGCCGGCGCCTGGGCGGCGGGGTCCTGGCTTTGCCGCTCCTGCGGCCGCACCGCCGGACGATCGCCCGCACGCGCCTGTTCTCGCGCCGCTATGGCGTCGCCTCGATCTTCCTGGGCCGGTTCTTCGGGCCGCTGCGCGCCTTCGTGCCGGTGATGGCCGGCATGGCGCGGATGAAGACCCACAGCTTCCAGATCGCCAATGTCGCCTCGGCCTTCGTCTGGGTCGGCGCCCTGGTGTCGCCAGGCTATCTGGCCGGCAAGGGCCTGTCGGTCCTGCCGAGCCTGGATATCGGCCAGGTCGGTCTTGTGGTCGCGGCCCTGGCCGTGGTCGCGGGCGGGGTGGTGCTGATGCGCCGCAAGCCGGCCCCGAGCACCGCGCCCGTGGCGCGCCAAGTGACGCAGGGGTCGGCGATCGCCGCCTTCGAGCCGATGGACCGCTGCGCGGCCTAGAGGGTCGCGCCGCCTCAAACTCAGGCGGGTCGCGGCGGCGCTGTCCGGCAGCGGCGGTCCCGAATATTTCCAGGAGCGTCCGCCCCGGGCGATCGCAGATGGGCGCGGCGGCGGTGCGGCGCCATCAAAGCGTCACCGATCCTAAGTCAGGCTTGACCGTCGGATTCCCCGACCGGAGAGACTGATCGATGCGCCGCACCCTGGCCCTGGCCGCCGCCGCCCTGCTGACCCTGGCTGTTTCCAGCCCGTCCTTCGCCGCCCAATGCCGCGACGCCAAAGGCAAGTTCATCAAATGCCCGGCCGCCAGCGCCCCGGCCAAGCCGACCAAGTGCAAGGACGCCAAGGGCAAGTTCGCCAAGTGCGGGACGCCGGGCGCCAAGCCGGCCTAAAGCCCGTCGAGGGCGTTTCTGGCGATCGCGGTTTCGGTCGCCAGGCCGGCTTTGGCCTGGGCGGGTGAAGGATAGTGCGCGGAGGTTCGAGTTGGTGGTGTCGCACCAAGGTGCTTGGACCTAGCGAGGCGTGAACACCGTCAACAAGGTAATGCCGGCCACGCCTGCCAGTCCGATGATCGCCGCGATCCCGGCCCAGCCAGCGGGCGTCAGGATCCGGGCGCTGGGGCGACGGCGGGACGACATGGTCTGGATCCTAAGCAGGGTTGAGGGCCATCGACACGCCGCTGGGCGCCACGTCAAGGCCAAGGCCTAGCTGTTCGTCCTTCAGGGCGATGGCCTGGTCGAAGTTCGATAGGGTCACGCCCACCAGGCGGATGCCCAGGCGCGGCGGATAGACCGAGCGGATCAGATCCAGGCTGGTTTGGCGCAGGGTCTCCTGGTCGGTGATCGGCGAGGGCAGGGAGCGGCTGCGCGTGGCCTGCTGGAAGTCGGCCCACTTGATCTTGACGGTGACGGTGCGGGCCCGGGCGCTCGTCTTCTCACACCAGGCCCAGACGTCGTCAGCCATGGCCAGGACGCCGGCCTCGATCGGCTCGGGCGCGACATGGTCCAGGTCGAAGGTGGTCTCCGAGCCCGACGACTTGCGTACCCGGTCCGGATTGACCGGCCGGTGGTCCTGCCCGCGGGCGATGGCGTAGTACCAGGGTCCCGACTTGCCGAAATGGTGCTGCAGGAAGGCCAGGCTCTGGCGATGCAGGTCCTCGCCGGTATGGATGCCCAGCCGCTTCATCTTGGTCTCGGTGACCGCGCCGACCCCATGGAAGCGGCCGATCGGCAAGGATTGGACGAAGGCCTCGCCCTTGCCGGGCGGGACCACGAACTGGCCGTTGGGCTTTCTCTGGTCCGAGGCGAGCTTGGCCAGGAACTTGTTGTAGGACACTCCGGCCGAGGCGGTCAGGCCGGTGGTCTCCAGGATCCGGGCGCGGATTTCCCTGGCTGTTTCCGAAGCCGTCTCCAGGCCGCGGCGGTTGGCGGTGACATCGAGATAGGCCTCGTCCAGCGACAGGGGTTCGATCAGGTCGGTGTAGTCGGCGAAGATCGCGTGGATCTGGCGCGAGACGGCCTTGTAGACCTCAAAGCGCGGCGGCACGAACACCAGCTGCGGGCACTTGGCCAAGGCGGTGGTCGAGGGCATGGCCGAGCGGACGCCGAACTGGCGCGCCTCGTAGCTGGCGGCGGCGACCACGCCGCGCCGGGCCCCGTGGCCGACCGCCAGTGGCCGGCCGCGCAGGCTGGGATCATCGCGCTGTTCGACCGACGCATAGAAGGCGTCCATGTCGATATGGATGATCTTGCGAATCCCGGGCTCGCCCATGGCGGCAGCCTAGCGGATCTGGAACTAAAGGGGAACATCGATCGCTAGTCGGCGAGCTGGATCCAGGTCGGCGCATGGTCGCTGGCCTCTTGCTCGCCGCGCGCCCAGCGGTCGACGCCGGCCTCGACCAGGCGATCGGCGAGATCCGGCGTCAGCAGCAGGTGGTCCAGCCGCAGACCCTTGTCGTTCGGCCAGCGGTTTCGGAGATAGGCCCAGAAGGTCCAGAGCGGGCCGGTCGGATGGAGCTGGCGCAGGGCGTCGGTCCAACCCTGGTCGAGCAGGCGGTGATAAGCAGCGCGGACCCCCGGCTGCAGCAACGCGTCGTCGGCCCACGAGTGGGGCTGATAGATATCGGCCTCGGTGGGCACGACGTTGTAGTCGCCGGCCAGCACCACCGGCGCGCCGCTGGATCGCAGGTCTTCAGCGTGGGCGATCAGGCGCTCGAACCAGGCCAGCTTGTAGTCGAACTTGGGGCCCGGCCGAGGATTGCCGTTGGGCAGGTAGAGGCTGGCCACCAGCACGCCGTTGACCGCCGCCTCGATGTAGCGGGCTTGGATGTCGGCCGGATCGCCGGGCAGGGCGGTGCGGGTGACGATCGGCTCGGCCTCGCGCGCCAGGATCGCGACCCCGTTCCAGCTGCGCTGGCCTTTCCAGACGGCGTTGTAGCCCAGCTGGGTCAGCGGCGCGGCCGGAAAGACGCCTTGCTCGGCCTTCAGTTCCTGGAGACAAACGACGTCCGGCTCGGCCTCGGCCAGCCAGTCGATCAGGTTGTCCAGGCGCTTGACGACGTTGTTGATGTTGAAGGTGGCGATCTTCACCGGGCGTCGCCGACCTTGGCGGGCCTCAAGCCTCGATCGGCTGGAAGCTGCCCGGGTCCAGGCCTTCGGGCACGCCGCGGACATAGAGGCCTTCGGCGTGGTGGCGCTCGAAGTCCTCGACCTCGTAGACCTGGCCGCTGTAGACGCCCAGATGGGGCAGGTTGACGCCGGTGCGCAGCACCTGGTCGCCTTGCTGGTAGGTTCGTTCGATCATGCTGGGTCCTCCGTCCCCGGCCCCAACGCTGTCGCGCCGTTTGGGGTTTCGCCAGGGGCCAACACGTATGCGTCAGAAGCGCCGCCGAGGCGGGGGCGCACCGTGCGGAAGGTCACCGAATAGCGCAGCGCCTCGACCGGCGGGATGCTGTGCTGCCAGTCGCTGCGGGCAGGCCCGCTCATCAGATAGGCCGAGCGGGGTTGGGCCTCGATCGTGGCCCTGTCCCATTTGTCTCCGGCCTTGCGCCGCAGGCGAAAACTGCAGGGCGAGACCAGCGACACGCCGGCGATGGCCACGGCCGGCGGCCGGTCGCGATGCCAGCCGATGCCGGCGCCGGGGGCGTACTCGGTGACCAGGGCGTGGCGGAAGCTGTCGCGGGGCAGGCCAGTGAAGGCGGCGACCTTGCCCAGCAGCGGACGCAGAAAGTCGGGGATCGGCTCGCCGGTCTCGATCATCTGGCCGCTGTCGTCCCGCCGCCAGCCGAAGCTGGCGACGCGCCGGTTTCCGAGATAGCCGAGGTGCTCGTAGGGCTTGAAGTCCAGGCCCTCGAAGCGCCGCACCAGATCGCGCTCTTCGGCGGGGCCGATCAGGTCGGGCTGGTAGGCGAAGCCTTGCGGCATCGGCCGGCGCGGCGCGGGCGGCAGGTCGAAGAGGCTAGGCTGGACGCTCATCGCCGCGCCGTCCCGTCGGGTTTGCCCGCCGCGGGCGGATCGACCCGGCGCACGGCGCGCCAATAGGACCACGGGACGCCCGCTGTCAGTTCCATCTCGAACCAGGCCTCCTCGCCGTCGAACTCGGGGACGTGTTCGGGCGAGACGAAGGTCACGTTGCTGCGCGAAGCGCGACGCCCGCCGGGAAAGGTGAAGCAGAGGGTGCGGCTGGTCGGATCGCCGGTGCGTTCGCGCCGGCGGGTCAGTTTCTCGATGCTCTTGCGCCAGACACGGGGCGGCTGGCCGGCGGGCGCGGCGAGGCGCCCGCGACGCGGGGGAGGGGGCATGGCGGATGTCCAGGTTGTTCTCTAATTGTTCTCATGGGCGGGCGAGAGTCAATCGACCGGAACGCGAAGTGGGGATCGATCCGCATGAGGCCTTGGCTGGCCTGGGAATCGGCTCCAGTGCTATGCCGGGCGGTATGGAGAAGCCGGCTCTGGATCTGGAAGCGATGGCCGCGGCGCTGCAGGAAAGCGGCGACTATCGGGTGCTGCGCCGGCTGGTCCCGCGGCCGCCGGTGGCGATCCCCGACGGCGTCGTCGTCCGCACGGGGCTGTTCGTCGATGTCGAGACCACGGGCCTGGACTGGCGCCAGGACGAGATCATCGAACTGGCCATGGTCCCGTTCCGCTATGGGATGGACGGGCGGATCTACGAGATCGGCGAGGCCTTCCACGGCTTTCGCCAGCCGGCCCGGCCGATCCCGCCGGAGATCACCGCCCTGACCGGCATCGACGACGCCATGGTCGCGGGCCAGACCCTGGACCTGGACGCCGTGGCGGCCGCGGCGGCGCCGGCCGCCCTGGTCATCGCCCACAACGCCGCTTTCGACCGCCGCTTCCTCGAGCGGTTCTGCGAGGTCTTTCGCACCAAGCCTTGGGCCTGCTCGATGAGTCAGGTCGACTGGGCCGCCGAGGGGCACGAGGGCGTAAAGCTGGCTTGGCTGGCCGCCGGGGCCGGGTTCTTCTACGACCGTCACCGGGCGGTCAATGACTGCGCCGCGGCCATCGAACTGCTGGCGACCGACCTGCCCAGAAGCGGCGTTCCGGCCCTGGCCGCCCTGCTGGAGCGGGCGCGCCTTCCGACCTGGCGGATCTGGGCCGAGAACTCGCCGTTCGCCATGAAGGACCGGCTCAAGGCCCGCGGCTATCGCTGGAACGGCGACGACACGGTGCCCTCGCGCTGCTGGTATGTCGACGTCGCCGAGGCCGACAAGGATGCCGAGCTCTTGTTCCTGCGCCAGGAAATCTACGGCGGCGAGATCGACCTGCTGGCCCGGCGCATCGACGCCTATGACCGGTTCTCCGAGCGTGGCTAGGGGCCAGGGACAAGAGGGGAACGGCATGAGGGTCTCCAGGCGCACGACCCTGGCCACGGGCCTGGCGCTGGCGGCGGTTGGCGGGGCAGGCGAGGCGGCGTCCTCACGCCGCCTGAGCAATCCTCGCGCGTCGGCGCAGGCCAGCGCCCTCTACGACTTTCTCTGGAGGCTCTACGGCCGCAAGACCCTGACCGGACAGCAGGAGCTGGGCGTGGCCCGCGCCGGTCCTCGGGTCGAGCTGGACTACCTCGCCCGGGTGACCGGCCGCCAGCCGGCCATCCTCGGCCTCGACTACATGGACCCGCGCGACAACGCCGCGGTCAACGAGCGGGCCACGGCGTGGCATCGCTCGGGCGGGATCGTCACCCTGTGCTGGCACTGGGGGGCGCCGGACGTCGGGACGGGGTACGAGAACTCCAAGAAGGACTTCGACCTGGTCGCCGCCTTGAAGCCCGGGACGCCGCAGAACCGGGCTTTGCATCGCGACCTGGACGCGATCGCCGACCTCCTGACCGTGTTGCGCGACCGACGCGTGCCGGTGCTCTGGCGGCCGCTGCACGAGTTCAGCGGCGACTGGTTCTGGTGGGGCAAGCACGGTCCGCAGGCCTTCAAGGCGCTATGGGCGCTGATGTACGACGAGTTCACCCGCCGCCGGGGCCTGGACAACCTGATCTGGGTGTTGGGCTGGGCCGGCCAGAACGTCGATCCGGCCTGGTATCCGGGGCGTGAGCGCGTCGATGTCGTCGGCGCCGACATCTATGTCGAGGACCATGGCGCGCTCGAGCCGATGTTCGGGGCGGTCAAGGCGATCGTCGGCGACGGCGTGCCGATCTGCCTGCACGAGAACGGGCCGATCCCCGATCCGGCCTTGCTTGGACCGCAGGCCGACTGGCTGTGGTTCATGACCTGGCACACGCGCTGGCTGATGGATCCTGGCCAGAACGATCCGGCGCGCTTGAAGGCCTACTATGGTTCGCAGCGGTACGTGACCAAGGACGAGCTGCTGGCCGTGGGTCTGCCCAAGCCCGGCTGAGGCGTCGCCCGGGACGGCCCGCACCTTCCTCGAAGGCGCGGTTCGGGCTTACGCCTCTATGGCTTGGCCGGGGCCGCGCCGTCGGCCCATTGCCCGCGACCGGCCGCCTTGGCGTCAGCTTCGGCCTTGGCGTAGGCGCCCTTGCTGTAGCGACGATACTCGGTGGTGAGCCCCGAGCGGATGAGCGCGGCGTTGACGTCCGGACTGGCGCTGGACCAGCACTTGCCGACGAAGCGGCCATAGCGGTCGCGCGCGACGAACCGACAGGCCACGCGGCCACGGGTCAGGCGGATCAACTCATCCCGGGCCTCATAGGCGAAGGGCTCGGCTGGGGTCTGGCCGCGTCGCACTTCGGGCGCGTCGACGCCGAAGAGCCGCACCCGCTCGGAACCGCAGCGCAGGGTGTCGCCATCGTGAACGCTCGGCGCGGTGCAGGCGATGAGGGCGGCGGCGAGGGCGGCGGGAACGGGCATGGAGCGGCTCTAATCCGCTTCGGCCAGCGGAGGTAAGCGCGGAATTCGCATGCTGAGGGCCGACGCCGGTCCGAGGGTCTGTGTCTCACCACACACCTTGGCGCACTGAGGACAAGCCCGGGCACCGACGTTCGATTTGCCCAAGCTACGCCAAACCGCCTTCGGATGGTGCTAGCGGGGGCAGGCGTTCGAGCCGACACCCGTCGGTCAACTCAGAGCATTTCCAGCGGACGGCGGCGGCTTGGCTTTGGGAATGCGGTGTCGAGCGCAGCCAGATCTTCGTCGTCGAGCTCGAGGGTAGCAGCCGCGTAATTGTCGCGCACGTGTGCGATCGAACTCGCCTTCGGGATGGCGATCACGTCCCGCTGACGCAATAGCCACGCCAAAGCGACTTGAGCGGGGGTGACGTTTTTGCGGTCCGCGACGTCCCACAGAGCTGAATGTCCGACGAGCCGCCCCTGTTCAACCGGGCTGTACGCCATCACCGGGATCGAACGTTGTTGAAGCCAGGGCAGGAGCTCGAATTCCGGGCCGCGACGCGACAGATTGTAGAGGATCTGATTGGTGGCGCAGTCTTTTCCGCCGGCTTCCAGCAATTCCCGCATGTCGTCGGTGTCCAGATTGCTCACGCCCCAGCGCGCAATCTTTCCTGCCTCGACGAGGCGCTCCATCGCCTCGACGGTCTCGGACAACGGAACGTTTCCGCGCCAATGCAAAAGGTAGAGGTCGAGCCTCTCGACCGCGAGGCGTTTGAGGCTGGCTTCGCAGGCCCGTGGGAGGCGCGCGCGCGATGCGTTCTGTGGGTAGGCCTTGCTCACCAGGAACACGCGATCGCGCAGGCCGGCGACAGCTTCGCCGACGAATTCTTCGGCGGCGCCTTCGCCGTACATCTCCGCGGTGTCGATCAGGGCCATGCCAAGCTCGACGCCCTCCCGGAGAGCGGCGATCTCCTGCGACCGCCGGTCAGATCGCTCAGCCATCATCCAAGTGCCTTGGCCCAGGGCCGGGACGCTCGCGCCGTCGGGAAAGCTGATCATCTTCATGGTTGGCCTAACGCTGATGGAGCACTTTCGGTCACGGCGAATTGAGGGCGGGCACCCGCCATAGGCGGGTCTTTGGCGGGCGTTAGGTGGCCTTCCGGATGTGGGGATCGATGGCCAAGGACGCGCCCGCGTCGCCGCCGGCCTCGTATGCTTTCGGCGACACCATGCGGGTTGGGCCGCGCACCGTTCTTAGCTTCAGATCGAGCCTGCCGAGTTCAGCGTCGACGACCGCCGATTTGAGAACGACAAGATCCCGCCCGCCGGCGCTGTTGGCCTGGTCGCGCCCGGCCTTCATCGCGGTCAACTTGTCTGCGATCGACGCGATCATGCCCAGAGTGAAGGACGCGTTCGCGATGTGACGCTCCTGGTGCCGAAACCGCTGATAGTCGGTGGTGGTCTTGTAGCGGCCAAGCTCAAACCGGACGGCGCTGTCGACCAATTCGGTCAGGTACCGAGCAGCTTCGATATCGGAGCGGAGGCCAAAGAATACGTATCGCGCGTCGCCCGTCGGGTTTTTCTCGCGCCAAACTCGGCAATCGCAGAAATTCGCGATGGCCCCAATGCAATCGCCCAGCGGTATGCGCTTGTTGCGGTGGGTCTGGTATTCAAGCCGTTCACACGATGCGTCACGAATTTCGACGTCTGTCAGCGACAAGTCGTAGCGACTGAGCAGCTCGGCGACCTTGGCGGCGGCCGACAAGGCTTCGTCTTCGGTGCAACCGTTGTCCGTGGTCTTGGCGCATAGGCCTTGGATGCGCGTCTTGAGCTTATCAAGGGCGGTGAGATCGGGATTTGCGTTCACGAATGCGTCCCGAAAAGTCAACTTTTGGCCATATCAGAGCCGGTCTGCTGAGCTTGCCCGCCGCCTTTCTAATCGAAGCCTGCAGCCCATCCCAGCGCCGTAATCCAACCAAATCGCCGCCGGCCCCAGATCTGCGGCTACCGCCAACAGCGTCGCACGTCCGTGGCCGCCAACTTTTGAGCGATGGCGGCTCCGGTTCCGCTGGCCGCGCCAGCGATCAGATCTGTTTGGGAGGAGTTGGGCTTCATGTCGGGTTCTCTATGTCGGCCAGACGGCGAGCCATCGGGTTCGTAAGGAAGCGGGGCGCGCCGATTGGCCGCCGGCGTTGACCGTGTCCGATCCTTCGACAAAATGATCGAGGACGCCGCAATCAGCGCACGGCTTTATGTAGTTAAAGCTATGCTAAGCGATTGTCGGTCGGCAGCGCCTGGAGGGGCATAGCTCCGTGTTGAGGCGAAATCCAAGGCGCCATAAGCCGTGAGAGCGATTGCAGGTCCATTCGATCATCGTTATAGTAAAAACTATAGTTACTCATTCCGCCCCATTCCGCCCCCTTCTGCCGCGACTCGGACGCTCGCTGGCTCTGGGTCAATAGAACGCCGGCGCGACGCAGCGTTTGGCGTCCCGGTTCTGGGCGGCCTGGTAACCTTGAACGGCCTGCGTCCGGGTCGTCGTCAGCCTGTCTGGAGATGCTATGCGCGAGTTTCTGCAATTCTATATCGGCGGGGCTTGGGTCGAACCGGCCCGTTCGGTGACGCTTGATGTCGTCGATCCGGCCACCGATCAGGTCTATGGCCGCGTCGCCATGGGATCGGAGGCGGACGTTGATCGCGCCGTCGAAGCGGCGCGCGGCGCCTTCTCGGCATGGTCGGCGACAAGTCGCCAGGAGCGTTTGGACGTCCTGGGGCGGGTCCTGGACGCCTACCAAACGCGGTTCGGCGACCTCGCAAGCGCGGTCACCCAGGAGATGGGCGCGCCGGCTGTGCTGTCCCAGAGCGCCCAGGTTCCGGCCGGCATGGCCCATCTGGCGATCGCCAAGCAGGTCCTGGAGCATTTCGTGTTCGATGAGCCGCGCGGCGAGACGCGTATCCTGCGCGAGGCCATCGGCGTCTGCGCGCTGATCACGCCTTGGAACTGGCCTCTCAACCAGATGCTCTGCAAGATCGCGCCGGCGCTGGCTACGGGTTGCACCATGGTGCTCAAGCCCTCCGAGACCGCGCCTTTCTCAAGTCAGATTCTCGCTGAGATCATCCATGACGCCGGCGTGCCGCCCGGCGTGTTCAACCTCGTCAACGGGGACGGCGCTGGCGTCGGCGCGGCGCTCTGCCGCCATCCCGACGTCGATATGGTCTCATTCACCGGCTCGACGCGGGCTGGCGTCGAAGTGGCCAAGGCCGCGGCGGCCAGCGTTAAGCGGGTGGCCCAGGAATTGGGCGGCAAGAGCGCCAACATCGTGCTCGATGACGCGGCGTTCGGCGCCAGTGTCGCCGCCGGGGTCCGGGCTCTAATGGTCAATTCCGGGCAGTCCTGCAACGCGCCTTCCAGGATGCTGGTGCCAGCCGCGCGCATGGATGAGGCGGCCGCGGCGGCCCGCGCCGCCGTCGATGGGATCAAGGTCGGCGATCCGACCGGCAATGCGACGATGGGCCCGGTCGCCAACCAGGTCCAATGGCGCAAGATCCAGTCGTTGATCCAATCGGGGATCGACGAAGGCGCCGTGCTCGTCGTGGGCGGGTTGGGGCGGCCAGACGATCTTCAGGCTGGCAGCTATGTCAGGCCCACGGTGTTCGCTCACGTCGATAACGCCATGACCATCGCGCGCGAAGAGATCTTCGGTCCGGTGCTGTGCATCCTGGGATACGACGACCTGGACCATGCGGTGCGCCTGGCCAACGACACCCCGTACGGACTGGCGGGCTATGTCAGCGGCCAGGACTTGGTGCAGGCCCGAGCCGTGGCGGGGCAGATCAAGGCGGGCCAGGTGTCAGTCAATGGGGCCAACGACCTGAGCGCGCCCTTTGGCGGCTACAAGCAAAGCGGCAATGGGCGCGAATGGGGCGATCACGGCTTCCACGATTTCCTCGAAACCAAGGCCATCCTGGGCTACGGCGCTTAGGCGAACGGCGCTTCACGGGCCCTCTTCACTGGCTAGCCCTCGAGCAAGCCGGTGAAGAGGCGCAGGGCGCTTTCGACCACGTCGTCGATGGGCAAGGCATAGCCGTCGGCGATCCAAACGGACGATATGCGCGCGGTCCCGGCGACCGCGCCAAGCCGCTGGAGCGATGCGCGCCCGTTCGCGCCCGCTTGCATTGGAACCAGCACGTCGGCGATGTCGCTTTGCGCTTCGCGCATGGCGTCCACGACGTCGGACCCGACCCCATCGGTCTCCAGCAAGAACAGCCGGGCCCGTGGCGGATCTTCCTTCAGGGTTTCGAAATAGGCGCGCAGAATGAGTCTCGCGCGTTCTTCGCGGCCGATCTGCGTCGCCGGCGCGGCCTGCGCCAATTCGCCCGCGAACTCCACCACCACCCGGCGAAGGCAGGCCGCGAGCAGATCCTCGCTGTCGCGGTAGGACTCGTAGAAATAGCGCTTGGTCAGGCCCGCCGCATCGCACACCGCCTGAACCGTAGAGGCGCGGTAGCCGTGCTCGCCATACACTTGGATCGCGGCTTCAAGGATCTTCTCGCGCCGCATCTCCCGTCGGTCCTCGGCGGAGTTGCCGGCGTAGCGACGAGAAGGCGACGCCACGTCAGAGTGCGTCATCGATGTCATCCGATTTTCGTCGGAGGTAGAGCCATTACCTTCATTGGGGTCAAGCCGGAGTGAGCTTGGAGCAAGGCCTTTCTTCAGCGCGCGCGCGGATCAGCGCCGCCGAGCCAGAAAGTGACACCAGATAGTTCCAGATATATTGACACTGAGCGGTTCCTGATTGATGGTTGTGCGATCAAAACTTGGAGACGCGCAATGACCCATTCGATCGCTGGCGCTCAAATCGACAAACCCTTGGTTGCCCGGCGTGACTGGGGAGGCGCGTTCGCAGCGCTTCGCAAACTCATGGCCAACAAGCACGATACCGAGCAGGTGTTCGTCATCATGAGCGCTCTGAACGCCGACGAAGATGTGCGGCTTTACAAGCGTCTCCTGACTAGCCGCAGCGGCGGCCAAGTCGCCTACCGTCGCGTGGAGTTGGCCGAAAAGCTCATGGACCGGACGTGGCTTGAGCGCTTTGAGCCTGACACCGTCGGCGGAGTCTACCGGGCCTTCCTCGACGCCACCGGCTATTCCGCCGAGGGACTGGCCGAGATCAGCCAGGCCGGCGCTAGCGACATGCATGCCGAGCATCCTTACGTCTGGATGGGGCGCCGCACACGAGACGTCCATGACCTTTGGCATGTGCTGACCGGCTACAAGGCCGACGAGCACCTGGGCGAGGCCTCCCTGGTGGCCTTCTCGTTCGCTCAGCTTGGCGGCTGGGGCTGGGCCGCGATCGCGCTGGCCAGCTGGCTGGAGACCTTGCCGGGCGGGCTGTCCAATCCGCAGGGACAGGCTATCTGGGAAGGCTATCGTCTAGGGCGCAAGGCCGTCTGGCTGGTCGGCGAAGACTATGAGAAATTGCTGGGGGAGCGCTTGGTCGACGCCCGTCGCCGACTGCGGATCGGCACGCCTGAGCGGTATTTCGCCATCCCGCAAGCCGTGCGCGCGACCAGCCTTGGCCAAGGCAAAGAGCATGAAACCACGCAGGCTTTGCTTTCGGCATGACCGACCCTGCTAAGGCCTCGAGCGGCGAGGGCGCGACCCTGGCGCAGCCGCAAGCGTGTTCTGGTCCCGAGCTGCGCGAACGTTTGAGACCCGAGATCGCCGCGGCCATGCTCCAGGGCTGGAGCGCCCAAACCGCGCCGCGCGAGGCTCTGTCCAAGACGTTCAACTTCGCCGGCTTCGCCGACGCCATCCAATGGATGGTCCAGATCGCGGCCGAGGCCGACCGCCTCGATCACCACCCCGAATGGTTCAACGTCTATGACCGCGTCGAGGTGTGCCTGACAACGCACGACGCAGGCGGCGTGACGACGCTCGACGTAGCTCTCGCCCGGTTTATGGACGCGGCGTTCTCAAAATAGCGCTGGAGGATCTCTGGGCCTCGGCGCGTCGAGCCCGGCGCTACGTCGGCAAAGGTTAGTCTCAGATCACGGGAGTCTGCTCTATGGCGGGCGTTATAATCACGGGCGGGTTGGGCGTGCTAGGCCAGGCCGTCGCTCAGGCTTTCAAGGCGGCGGGCTTCAAGATTGCGCTCATTGACTATGCGGCCGTCACTGAGCCGACATTAGACTTCACGGTATCGGGCGTGAATCTCGCCGACGCCGACCAGGCGGCCGAGGCTTTCGAGCAGGCCTGGACGGCTCTTGGCGACGTGCGGGCGCTGATCAACGTCGCTGGCGCCTTCGCCTTCGAGATGATCGACGGTGGCGATCCGATCCTTTGGGACCGTCTGTTCAACGCCAATCTCAAGACCTGCGCCAACATGTGCCGGGCCGCAGCGCCGCGCCTGCCAAGCGGTGGCGCAATCGTCAACATCGGCGCGTCGGTCGCCGAACGCGCAGGCGCGGGCTTGGGGGCCTATGCCGCCTCGAAATCGGGCGTGGCGCGACTGACCGAGAGCTTAGCGGCCGAATTGGCGGGGCGCGTCCGCGTGAACGCCGTCCTGCCGTTGATCCTCGATACGCCGCAAAACCGCAGGGACATGCCCGATATCGATCCCGCGTCCTGGACGAAGCCGGCCGCTGTGGCCGACGTCATCGTGTTCTTGGCCAACGAGGCCAGCCGAGCGATCAATGGGGCGCTCATTCCAGTCTCCGCGCCGACGACGCGATAGGCGCGGGGCCGGATTGCAAGCGGCCAAGATCTGCGTAACGGCTGGTCACTCATTCCATGCAACTTCACCGCGGAGCGCTTCGCGCAGATGGGCGGGAACAGCGTCACGCTCGATATCCAGCACGGTCTCCCCGACTACAGAGCGGTCGTCACCTGCTTCCAGGCCATGCATTAAAACCACTGGTGCGCGTGCTCTGGAACGAACCGGCCATCATCGGCAAGGTGCTGGACGCGGGGGCCTGGGGATCATCGGCCCGATGATCAGTTCCACCGCCGACGCCAGGCCCGCGCCAAGGCCAGCTTCTATCCGCCGATGGGCGAGCGCTCCAACGGTCCGGTTCGCGCCGCGACCGATGGCGGCCGCACGCCCGACCAGGACATCACCAACAGCGAGATCTTGATCTTTCCGCAGATTGAAACCCAAGAGGCGGTCGACAACCTGGAGGCCCTTCTCGACGTTCCGGGGGTCAGCGGCGCCTAGATCGGGCCCAGTGAGTTTCGTCGTGAGCGACATGGATGATCCTGGCCATGGTGCTGCTCGCGCCGCGCTAGGCGAAGACCTCCTTCATGGAAACGGACGGGTCGATGAGCCGCGCGCGGTCAACCGCCTTGCGGTTGCCGATCAACTGGCGACCCATCATGAATTCGGGCGGGGCGTTGATGGCCTCCACCGCTTGGATCTGGTCGCCCTTCATGTGGAAGACGGCGAAGCTGCCGGCGGCCGGGTCGCCGCGAACCAGCACATCGTCGACATCAAATGGATAGCCGGCGATCTGCAGCTTGATGTCGTACTGGTCCGACCATTGCCACGGCGTCTCCCCTGCGGGCGGCGGGCGACCCACGATGGCGCTGGCGGCCTGCTTGGCCTGCTCCAGCGCGTTGGGCACGCTCTCCATGCGCAACATGCGCTGATAGATCGGCATGGGCCGATGAGCGACGTCGCCAATGGCGAAGATCGAGGGGTCGGCCGTGCGAGCTTGGAGATCCACGACGACCCCGCGCGCGCACTCCAGGCCGGCGGCCGCGGCCAGGTCGTCATTGGGAACCGCGCCGACGCCCACCAGGGCGGCGTCGCAAGCCACCACGCGTCCGTCGGACAGGCGCACGCCGGTGATGGCGCCGTCTGCGCCCTCAAAAGCCGTGACGCCGCCGCCGAGGATGAAGCGCACCCCACGCGCCTCGTGGCGCGCTTGGAAGAAGCTCGACAGCACATCGCAGGCCACCCGAGCCAGAATCCGGCTTTCGCGTTCGATCACCACGACGTCCGATCCC
Source organism: Caulobacter sp. BE254 (assembly GCF_031457295.1). Lineage (NCBI taxonomy): Bacteria > Pseudomonadati > Pseudomonadota > Alphaproteobacteria > Caulobacterales > Caulobacteraceae > Caulobacter > Caulobacter sp. BE254. Next base: position 116,191 of record NZ_JAVDWJ010000009.1, read on the forward strand.
AGCGCGCGCGCCGAAGCGGCCGCCTCCAGTCCAATATAGCCGGCGCCGATGACCGCCAGGCGTCGGCCAGGGCCCAGGGCGGCTTTGAGGTGTTCGGCGTCGGCGGCGGTGCGCAAAAAGAGCACGCCTGGTAGATCCGCGCCGTCGACCGGCAGGGTCATCGGGCGCGCGCCCGTGGCGATGATCAGGATGTCATAGGCGATCGGCCCTCCGGCGGAGAGCGTCACGGTTTTGGTCGATCGGTTGATCGTGATCGCTCGCACGTTCGGCCGAAAATCGATGCCGCTGTCGGCGTAAAAGGCCAGCGGCCGCAGCGCCAAGGTCTCTGCGTCGGCCTCGCCCTTGAGCCAGGCCTTGGACAGGGGCGGTCGCTGATACGGCGCGATCGGCTCCTCGCCCACCAAGGTGATCGAGCCTTCGTGGCCGTACTGGCGAAGGTACGCCGCGACGCATCCGCCGGCGTGGCCTGCCCCCAGGATTACGATTTGCTTCCCCGACATGTGGTGTTCCGTCGTCTAGTCCGCTTACGGCGATGGGGCGGTTGAGTTCGCCACGGTCCCCGGCAACGGGGAACCCTGGCGCGAGCCGGCCTGTCATACAGATGTCGGGAGTGGCGGGGATGGGGGGATCACTGTCTTTCGGCTCGGACTCTCCACGCCCGCCATTCCTCGCGGGTGATCTCCCACAGCTCCACGTCGTAGACGCCAGGGTCCAGCGCCGTCCTCAACCAGCGTGGCTGTGGCTGGGGAGACGAGAAGCGCGCAGGCGACGCCGCCTTCGCTCGACACGCGCATCACGCCCCGACCGCCGCTCAGCGCGCTCTCGGCCAGCCGCCTCAGAGTAGTCCCTCTGCACGGGAGCGCGCGGGGAGGGGGACAACACCGCCCAGGCCCTAGCGCGGGCCTAAACGGTTGAAGGCGCGTCGAAATAGGCGCGCAGATCGGCCAAGGCTCGCGCTCCGAGCGGGAATTCTATGAGTTCGAAGGGATAACCATCGGGATCGTAGACATAGAAGAACTTGACGCCCTCGGTCTCCTTGACCGCGCTCTCGACCGACACGCCCTCCGCCTTGAGCCGGCCATGAGCGCCGACGGCGTCTTCGATTGTGAAGGCCATGCAGGGAGCGCCTGCCTGCGGCCGCACCTGGGATGGGCTGCTTGAGGCCGGCGGCGGCTGGATTTGACCCAGTTCGATAGCGAAGCCGGCGACTATACCCTTGATGCTCGGCGGCGTTCCTGTCTGGCGCTCGTCATAAAAGATCTCGAGCCCAAGCACGCGCTGGTAAAACGCCAGCGAGCGCTCGAGGTCGGTGACTTCCAACGCGATGTGCGACGGGCCAAGAACGGACGCCAGGGGCGAAGAGGATGTCGGCATGGGGCTCTCCTTGGAGGTCAGTGTTGGTGGGCCGGCACGCGCACCACCAAGCCCTCGTGTCGCTCATCGAGGGTGATTTGGCAGGCCAGCCGGCTAGAGGGTTGCGGGTCGCTCGTGAACGACAACATCTCGGTTTCCGTGGCGCCGGGAAGCGTCAAGGCCTCTTGCCAGGGCGCTTGCACATGGACTTGACAGGTGCCGCAGGCGCAGGCTCCGCCGCAGTCGGCGTCGATGCCGGGCACATTGTTCTGGATGGCGGCTTCCATCAGCGACTGCCCTAGACGGGCGTCGACGACGAAGGTCGCGCCGTCGTGCTGAATGAATGTGATCTTGGGCATGGTGCTCGTCGCCGACAATCGGCGACCCCCTTCTGGGATCAGGCTGGAGTGGAGTGGTATTCGCGCGTCTCGCGGGCCGCTGCCGGTCAATCTTCGAGCGCGACGATCATCTCGATCTCGACCGTAATCTGATATGGCAGGGACCCCATTCCGACCGCCGATCGCGCATGGGCGCCGACTTCGGGGCCGAACACCTCAATGAGCAAATCTGAACAGCCGTTGATCACGGCCGGATGGGCGATGAAGTCGGGCGCCGCGTTGACCATGCCCAGCACCTTGACGACCTTGCTGACCTTGGAGAGCCCGGCGGCCTCCTCGATCACCGACAACAGGTTGAGCGTCGTCAGCCGCGCGTGCTGATAGGCCTCCTCGAGCGAAACCTCCGCGCCCACCTTGCCCGTATGAACGCCGCCGGCATGCACGGGACCTTGCCCCGAGAGATAGAGAAGGCGCCCATCGCGCACGGCGGCGGCGAAGTTACCGACCGCGGCCGGCGGCTTGGGCAGTTGCAATCCCAGCGCGGCCAAGCGCGCCTTCGCATCGGGGCGCGGGCATAGGGCGTTTGCGGTCATGGTCGCTCGCTCAATGGGACGGTCTGGCCGCGACCCTCATTGAGCGACAGTCGCGCCGTTCAATCAGGCCCGCGTGGGCCTTGATTTGAATACGTCACGATTTTCAATATAGCAATAACTATATTATTGAGTCTCTACCCGGTCGGCTTGGCGCGATGGTCATCGTCGAGCGAGCGGGTCAGCAGCCGCGCCGCTTCCCGCAGGAGGATCGGCCGGGGGATGCGGTCTTCCTCGAGCGCCAGTTCATCGACCGCCCAGCCGAATTCGGACCGGATGCGAAGTCGGCACCAGAGCGTGTCTGGATCGACGGCGGGAAAGAGGCGTCGGTAAAACGCGAACATCTGGTCGGCGCTCTGCCGCTGGGATTCCAGGCGAACATGCGCCAGGTTAGGCAAGGCTCTCAGCGCCCGCATCGTCCAGAGCGCGCCAGGCTCGCTCTCGAGAATTTGGGTGGCTATGCCGAACCATTCCTCAAGCGCTTCGACCGCTGTCTCGGGATTGGCCCAAGCGCCACCCTTGAAAAGCCAGGCGGCGTAAGCGTCGTTCTGGCGCTTGAGTAGGCGTCGCGCCATCACCTCGAGGATGTCGTACTTGTCGTCGAAGTAGTGATAAAGCGCCGGTGGCGACAAGTTGGCGCGCGCGCAAATCGCGTTGGTTGTCAGGCGCTCAAATCCGATTTCCCCGAGAAGCTCGCCCGTTGCGGCGATCAGCCGCTCATAGGTCTGCAGCGGCTTGCCCGCCGTTGGAGGATCCCTGGGTTTGCCGCGTTCGGCCGGTGGCGCGTCGGCCGCGGAAGCCAACTTCTTCCGCGGCGCCCTGGACGGGCGCGCTGCGGCGTCGTTTTCGGATTTGATGAGGGTCACAGCGCTCGCGAAGTTGGGTGAGAATGCGGTCGATGGGCGCACCTTGGGGCGCCGATTGGCAGAGTAGTCGCCTGCAACACCCCGTACAAGGGCGCGGCGGTCAACGCGAAGGCGTTGGCGCCCTGGATCGCCCACCAATGAGGCGCCGGGCGGGGCCGCGCACCCTGGGGTGCGTTGACATCTATCGCGGTATAGCAAAAGCTACATCTAATTCGGCGGGGGCGGCCATGATGTCGCCCGGCGGCTCAGGGAGATTTGCGGATGGGCATGCGGCTGCTGGATCGCACGCAAGAGGCGGCTGATGACGACCATTGGATAGGCCGTCCGCCAAGCGGGCCGCAGATCGTGGCCTATCTTACCGTCGGCACGGTCGCCCTGCTGTTCTCTGGTGTGCAGCCCATCCTGCTAGACGCGCTGGTCGCCGAGCAGCGCTTGACCGTCGGCCTGGTGGGCTGGTCCTTCACCGTGGAGTTTCTGACTTTGGCGCTGGGCGTGGTGCTGGCCGGCGCGTTCGCCAAGCCCGACAAGCTCGCTTTGAAAGGGTTGCTGGCGGGCCTGGCCCTCGCGATCCTCAATGGGGCCATGCTGTGCGCTTCAGGGCCTCTGGTCCTGGCCGATCGCGCCGCCGCCGGCTTGGCCGAGGGCGTTCTGGTCTGGCTGACGATGTTGATGATTACGCGCGCGTCCACCCCCGCGCTTTGGGCCGGCGTCTTTCTGGTCGCCCAAGGGCTGCTGCAGGTGGGCTTCGCCGCGATCTTGCCGGCGACCCTGATGGATCGGTTCGGCGCGAACGGCGGCTTTGCGGCCGCCGCCGTGGTGGCCTTGATTGGGGCGCTCGCCTCTTTTGCGTTGCCCAGCGCGGCGGCGGCGCTGCCAACGGACGTGGAAGCCGAAGCGGGCGGAGCCCAAGGTCATGGTGCGCGCGCCATCGCGAGCTTGGCGGCGGTCTTCCTGACCTACGCCTTCTTCATTGGTTTCTTCGCCTACCTGCCCCAACTGGCTGGCCAGGCGAAAATGGCACCGGGTGAGGTCGGTGGCGCCGTGTCCTTGAGCCTGGCGCTGTCGATCCTGGGCTCGGGTGTCGCCGCGCTCCTGGCCAAACGACTATCCTACTACCCGGCCTGCTTGGTCAGCGTTGCGGCGTTTGCTGTGGTCCTGGTGTGGATCTGGAGGCTGCCGGCCGCGCCCGTGTTCATGGCCCTAGCGAGCTTGCATGGCTTTTTCTGGGGCTTCTTCATGCCCTTTCAGATGCCTCTTGTCATCGAGTCCGACCCGACGCGGCGGGCTGCGGCCCTGGTGCCGACGGTTCAGGCGCTGGGCGCGGCGGCGGGCCCGGTGCTCTGCTCTTTGTGGGTCACCGACGCCGAAGCCCGGGGCGGATTGCTGGTCGCGGGAGCCTGCCTGGCTCTGGCCCTGCTGACGGTCACGGTGCTTCATGTCCGGCGTCTCGCGACGGCGTCTTTGAGATCGGTGTCGTCTTAGGACCTCTCCTCGTTCGGCGTCTTTCAAGGTCCGACGGCGTCGATCAGGAGACGTTCGGCGGCTATGGCCCGTCGGGCGGCGGCGCGGCGGCGCGGCGGGGTTCGAGCTCGATCGCGCCGATCCCGCTGGGCGCGCCCGGCGTTGTGCGCGTCCTGGCCAGTTAGGAGGACCCGCCCCAGAGCTTCGGCGTGGTCCGCGACGAAATGCTGACCGAAGCCCTGACCATGACCGGCGAAACCCCAGACCGCCTGGTGCGCGCCGACAGGGTCCATGCCGAGACGCCCGCCGGCGGAAATATCTTTTCGACCGGTCCGATCACCTTCTGCGGAAGCCTGGGGAACGGGCGGGGGGGGGGGGGCGACCGGCCGGTATCGCGCATCCTCGAAAATGTGGTCCGCGGTCTTAGGGGCAAGTAGCGCCAGGAATTCTAGCAAAAGCTACATAACGCGGGTCGAGATTTGCGCACGTCGCTCCATTTCATATCGCGGACGCAATTCCGGCTATCGCGAGGTGAGGGTTAATCTAGCCTCGATAGGCTGCTGACGGGTGGTTTTGCGGCAAAAAGCCGACGCCAGGCTCCACCATGGGTAGCCATTGCAATGAATATAGTTTTCGCTAGCTTATGCTTGAGGAAACGCAAACCAGAAAAAGGGGATATCCTATGATCGACAAGCGCTGGTGCATGGCGTCGGCCTGTGGCGCCGCCCTGATGTCCGCCGCCGCCGCGCAGGCCCAGACGGCCGCGCCGCAGGACGCGGCCTCGACCGTCGCCGAGGTCGTGGTCACGGCCAACAAGCGATCCGAAAATCTCATGGACGTGCCGGTGGCGGTGACGGCCTTCACGTCCCAGGCCATCGCCGACAAGCGGCTGGCGGTCCTGTCCGATCTGAACAACGCCGCCCCCAATGTCCGTATTTCCGGCGGGGACGCGGCGGCCAATCCGAAGATGTTCATCCGCGGCGTGGGCTTGAGCGACTTCAATCCGACGACCGCCAGCGCGGTCGGGGTCTATGTGGACGGGGTCTATATCGGATCGCCGTTCGCCACCCTCAGCTCGTTCTTCGACCTTGGCCAAATCGAGGTTCTCCGCGGGCCGCAGGGCACCCTCTATGGCAAGAACACCACCGGCGGCGCGATCAGCATCACGAGCAATCGCCCCACCTGGAGGCCCAGCGCCGAAGGCTCGGTGGAATACGGCCGCTTCAAGGCCTTGACTGTCAATGGCGCGGTTAGCGGCCCGCTGATCGAGGACAAGCTGGCCTTCCGACTGGCCGGCCAATACCTGCGCGACGACGGCGCGACGCTCAATACGGTGACGGGCGACCACGTGAACAACGCCAATCGCGGCGCGATCCGCGGCTCGTTGCTGTTTACCCCATCGGACAAGGACGAGGCCTTGCTGTCGGTGACGCGGTACGCCAATCGAGGCGGCGCCCGCCAAGCCAAGCAGCGTCCCCTGTTTCCGTCAACCGCGGCGGCTACCGGCGCTGATGGTCTGTGCAAGCCGGGATACTATTATAGCGGGGCGTGCGCCGACATCAGCGGCTATGCTGATCCGAGCGCGGATCCCTATCGCGTCGCCGCCGACGTCCAGGGCAAGGACCGCGTCGACTATTATTCGACGTCGCTCAACTACACCCACCATTTTGGCGGTGTCGACCTCGTCTCAGTCTCGGCGTTCCAGAACGTCAGGCGAAACATCGACGAAAACAGCGACGTCAGCCCTGCCGACATCCTGCACAACAACTTCATCGCCTATCAGAAGGAGTGGTCGCAAGAGTTGCGGCTGCAGGCGGACGTCGGGAAGCTGAAGTGGGTGCTCGGCGCCTACTACATGCGCGACGAGTTGAAGAACAACAGCACCTTCGACGTCCTGCGCGACTTCCGGCCGTTCTTTACGTCGCCGAGCAATCCGACCGGCGTCAGCGTCGACAATAGCGTGGTGTTCCTGCGCTACGCCTACACCCAGAATACCGACACCTATGCGCTCTTCGGCCAGGCTGATTACAGTCTGACCGACAAGCTTACCGCCACTGTCGGCCTTCGCTATTCAGCGGACAAGAAAACCTTCGACTATCATGAGACCGCCGAAGAGGCGTTCGACCTGGTGCCGCCCTACGCCCAGCGCAAGACTTTCGGGGCGTTCTCGGGACGGCTGGGTCTGCGTTACGACCTCACCGACCAGGCCAACATCTACGCAACCTATAACCGCGGCTTCAAAAGCGGTGGCTTCTTCGGCGGCCAGGCCGACCACGAAAGCTATGCCGAGCAGCTGGCGCCGTATGGCAACGAGACGGTCGACGCCTACGAGGTCGGCTCCAAGAGCAGCCTGTTCGACCGCCGCCTGCGTCTGAGCCTCTCGGCCTTCTACTACGATTACAAGGATCTCCAGGCCTTCGCTTTCGTGGTTCGCGGGGCCCGCACCGTGCAGATCCTCGACAACGCCGGTTCGGCCCAGGTCTATGGCGGCGAGGCCGAGATCACCGCTGTTCCGATCCGCAACCTGACCCTCACCGGCGGCCTGGCGCTGCTCCACGCCAAGTACAAGGACTACAAGTCCGAGGGTGGCGACTATTCGGGCAATCAGATGCCGGAGGCCCCGAGGTTCAACGCCAGCCTGTCGGCCAAGTACAAGGTCGAGCTGGCGTCGGGCGCCTCGATCGAGCCCTCGCTTGATGCGTCCTATCGGACAAGGATCTTCTTCGATCCGAGCCAAACCGAACGCCTGTCATCGCCTGCGGTGTTTCAGCTCAACGGGCAACTGGCCTGGCGCTCGCCGGACGAGCATTTCGAAGCTGGGCTCTGGGCCAAGAACCTCACGAACAAGGCGGTGCTGGTCGAGATCTCGCCGATCGCGGGCCTAGGCTATGACATGCTGAGCTATGCGCCGCCCCGGACCTTCGGCGTCTTCCTCCGCTACCACTACTGATCAAGCCCTCCGCGCCCCCTTGCAATTTCCTGGGGCGTTACTGGCCGGTCCCGCTCTGATGCGGGATCGGCCCTTTTTTTGGGGCGCTGCTCCAAACGAAAAAGCAGCGCCGGCTTTTTGCGCCGGCGCGGCCTCTATCCTCATGGAGGCGAGCGGGAAGACAGCTTCCCGAGGTTAGGTCTTGTAGCTGGGGTCCAGGCGATCAAGCTTGCGCAGCAGCGCGGGCCAGGCCAGGCGATCGGAGACCACGGACATTCCCGGCCCGGTGGACTGGTCGCGAACCTTCTCGGCCACGCCGGCAGGCGGCGCATGCAGATTCGCCCGGCCGGCGGAAAGCATCATCACCTGAGCTTCGCAGGCGCGCTCGAGGAAGTACATGCGAAGATAGGCCTGAGCGATCGTGGGTCCCGTCGTCAGGGTGCCGTGGTTGCGCAACAGCATCACCGACTTGTCGCCGAGATCGGCCACCAGCCGCTCCCGTTCGTCGAGGTCCGTCGCCACGCCCTCATACTCGTGAAAGGCGATGTCATGGCCCGCGATCAGCGCTGTCTGCGTATGCGGCAGGAGGCCCTCGTTCATGGCCGACACGGCTTGGCCGTGCGGGGTGTGCAGGTGCAGGACCGCATTGGCGTCGTCGCGGGCCATGTGAATGGCCGAGTGAATGGTAAAGCCCGCGGCGTTGACCGGCGCCTTGGTCGCCTCGATCGGGTTTCCATCCAGGTCGATCTTCACCAGGCTCGACGCGGTGATCTCCTCGAACATCCGATCATAAGGGTTGATCAGGAAGTGGTGGTCGCCGCCGGGAACCTTGGCGGAGAGGTGGGTGAAGATCAGATCGTCCCAGCCGTTGAGGGCCACCAGCCGATAGGCTGCGGCGAGGTCAACCCGCACGGCCCATTCCTCCGGCGCCATATCGGCCGGGCCTTTGGATGTAGAAGGCATCGGTAACTCCTTGAACAGGGCCGCGACCGGCGGCCCGAAGGGCGGGGTCAGGCCGCGGCCGATTGGCGCTTGGCCAGTCCGTCCTTACCCATCGCCTCGAGGTGATCGGCATAGGCGCGCAGCTTTTTCGGATCGACCCCAAGCGCCTTGACCGTCCCGGAGCCGGCCTGCGGCATGCAAACCTCGATCGCCTTGCGCTTGATGGCCTTGACCACCGTGTCGGCGACCGCCTCGGCCGAAACGCTCGGGGCGACAAAGCACATGACCGCGTCCGGATCGGCCGCCTCCTGCTCCAGCATCGGCGTCTCGGTCGCCGTGGGGTGGACGATGGTGAAATCGATGCCGCTATGGCGCTCCTCGATGGCCATGCCGTGGTGGAAGGCGCGCAGGGCGTGCTTGGAGGCCCCGTAGATGGCCACGCCGGGGAACGGCAGGAAGGAGGTCATGCTGCAGACCGTGACGAGGTGGCCCGCGCCCTGCTTGTGGAAGCGTTTGAAGGCCCCGACCATGCCGGTCACCGGTCCCATAAGATTGGTGTCCATGGTCAACTGGTGATCGGCGATGGCGACGTTCCTGGCCAAGCCCGTGCGCACGAGGCCGGCGTTGTTGATCAACACGTCAAAGGCCCCAAAGCGCGCGAGGGTGGCGTCAAACGCGCGCTCCCACGCGACCGGGGCTCGGATGTCGAGGGCGACGGCGCTGGCGCGCTCGCCCAAGGTCTCGGCCAGGGCGGCGGCGCCTGCGGCGTTGATGTCGGCGAGCATCACGTTCTGACGCGCCCGGGCGAGCTTGGTGGCGATCGCCGCCCCAATTCCGCTGGCCGCGCCGGTGATGAGGTAGGTCCTGGGCTGAGTCATGTCTCGATCGCTCGTCTGGCCGCCGCGGCCGGCGGGCTCTGGGAAAATTGCTGCAGGCTGCGCCGCTCAGCGACATTGTTCATTCAAGATATAGTAAAAGCTATATAATTGTTCTGTCAATCAAAGCCTGGAGCCTTGAGGCATATGATCGTCTAGGGGTCGGTGGCCGGGTGGGGGGGATTTCGAGGCTAGTAAAAGCTAAAACCTGCCGTCGCCTTCTGACGACGTTTTGGTCGCAGCACGGCGCGGGGGCTGCGGAGCGCCTGGCTAAGAGAGCGCCGCGAAGAGCGCCCCCAGATGGCCATTGAGGAATTTCCCATGCGGATCGACGGCCTCACGCGCGGCCAAGAATCTGTCCAATCGAGGATAAAGCGCGCGCACATCGGTCGCGCCCAGGGTGTGGTGCTTGGCCCAATGGGGCCGGCCTCCGCGTGCGCGCAGGCGCGCCTCGATAGCAGGGAAAAACTCTCGCCAGGGGAGCTTCGGATACTGGTGGAACGAAATGGCCGTGCAGGGGCCTTGGCCTTGAGGGCTGATCCAGATGTCGTCCGCCGCGACGGTGCGCACCATCAGCGGGAAGCAGACGGGCAGGGCGTCTGCCTTGACGGCCGCGATTACGTCCCTGACGGCGGCGACGCCCTCGGCTCTGGGGACCTCGTATTCCATCTCCTCGTTGCGCACCACGCGGGTGCTGGGGAAGATCTGGAAAGCGGGGCCCTGTCGCGGCGTGGGCTCAGACGGCGCAAAGCGCATCAGCAGTCGCTGGAGATCAGGGATCAACGGCGGCGCGGCCGCGGACATCTCGCAAAAACCGGCCAAAAGCGCCTCGTCGTCTTCCTCGGGCGGCTCGAATGCGCCGTTTGGGTCCACGGGGTCGAGGGTCTTGACCAGAACCTCGTCGGCATAGGGAAAGGCGAAGAATTCGAAGTGACGATGATCCGCCGCCAGTTCGTCGAAACGCTCGAGCACGGCGTCGAGCGGCAGCTTGAAGATCCGCTCCTCCAGATGATAGGCCGGGGCGACCTTGAGCTTGATGGCGACGACGACCCCCAGCAGGCCCAGCGACAGGCGCAGGGCCTGGAAAAGCTCGGGCCTATGGGCGGCGTCGCACTCGACGAGCTCGCCGTCCGCCAGAACCACCCTGAACCCTTGGGTATGACTGGCGAGGTTACCCAGCGCCTCGCCAGTGCCGTGGGTGCCTGTCGCGCACGCGCCGCCAAGGGTCTGAGCGTTGATGTCGCCCTGATTGAGCAGCGACAGGCCCTCGGTCCAGAGCGCGGCGGTCAGATCCTTAAGCGTCGCGCCGGCCGGGGCCCACACGGTTTGTCGGTCCTCGGCGACCTTAAGCACCCCGGGTAGCCGGTCCAGGTTGATCAAGACCTGGTCGGTCAGCCACAGGGGCATGAACGAGTGACGCGAGCCAGCCATCCGCGCCTTGGGCGCGGCGCGGACCAGATCACAGAGCGCTTCTATCGTCTCTGGCTGCGCGAAGGTTTCGGGCGCGCACGTGACGCCGCCAGACCAATTCTTCCACGGGCCCATAGGGTTCTCCTGACCTCAGGTAGGCGGGGGCGGGGTTGGTCAGCGCGCCCGTTGCGAGTGTTAAGGCGCGGCGCGCTCGCCAGCCGCGGCCCGGGTGGCGTTGATGGCCGTATAGGCGCTGAAGGCCAGGAGTTCGACGTCACTGCTGACGGTGACGATTCCAAAGCCCATCTGAGCCATGCGCGCCGCATAGGCCGGCGCGAGGTTCTGGATGCCGGTGAATTTGCCGCGCGCGGCCGCGGCGGCCAGCACGCGTTCGTAGATCGCCAGGATCTCGGGTTCTTCGCGGTCTAGAATGGGGGGCAGGCCCATCGAGAAGCCCAGGTCGCTAGGGCCGACATAGACGCCGCTGACGCCCGGGACGTCGAGAATGGCTTCGAGGTTTTCCACGGCCTGGGCCGTTTCGATCTGAGGCAGGATCAGCACCTCGTCATTGGCGAAGCCCTGATAGGCTCCGGGCACGCCGTAGCCCCCGGCGCGGATCGGGCCGTTCGAGCGCTCGCCCGCCGGCGGATAGAGGCAAGCGCGCACCAGGGCCTTGGCGTCCTCGGCGGTGTTGATCATCGGACAGATGATCCCCCACGCCCCCGCATCAAGCACCTTGCCGATGATGCCGGGCTCGTTCCACGGCACGCGAACCAGGGGCGTCACGGGATAGCCGGTCATCGCCTGAAAGCACTCCGCGGCCGAACGGTAGTCGTGCAGGCCGTGCTGGATGTCGACGGTGATGCTGTCCCAGCCGACCTTGGCCATGAACTCGACGGCAAAGCTGGACGGCAAAAGCGACCAGCCGTTGACGCAGGTCTTACCCGCCTGAAGCCGCTTGCGGAGCGGATTGGTCATGAAACCTCCCAAGGTGTTTTGCGTGGGCCAAGGCGGCCTAGAAGTAGGTCCGGATCGAGCCGGTCACGGTGTAGGCGTCGTCCACCAGGTGCAGGACCTGCCACTTGTCGAAGGTCAGGCAGGGGTGGGAAATGCCGACGCCGACCAGATCGCCGACTTGCAGCGGCGAGTCTTCGGGGACGTCGAGAAAGGCGTGCTGGTCGCTCAGATTGACCACGGCGTGACCGTCCGGAATGGCTTGCGGCGTTGCGGCCGGGTCGCCTGGGCGATACCAGGCCAGCGGTCTTGGCAGATGGTCGTAGGAGACGTCGCGCTTGCCGAACGCCAGGATCACCCGGCCCGGCTCGGGACGTGACTGGACATAGGACCAGACTTCAAGCGCTGCCGAATAGGCCCCGAAGGCCTCGACCTCGGGCGACCGGAGGGTCATTCGCCGAAAGAGTTCGGTGTACATCAACGAGTCATGCGTGAGGTAGCAGCCGGCCCGAATAAGGATGATGCGCTCGCCGGGAGCTTTAATCTGGCCAAGCTTGGCGGCGACCAAGTCGTAGAAGGTCGAGCCGCCGGCGCTGAAGATGGTCGGGCCGGGCGCGTAGAGCTTCTCCACCGCGCAGGCCTCCGACAGGGCCACGAGGCTGTCGAGGAAGGTCTCGACCTTGGCGACGGTCTCTTCCTCCGTCTGTTCTCGAATGATGCCCTCGAAGCCTTCGACCCCGACCAAGGCCAAGGTTTGCGGCCGCGCGGCGACGAGCCGGGCCAGCGCAAGACCCTCCTCCAGCGTTCGGCAGCCGGTGCGCCCGCCCAAGTAGCCCATTTCGACCAGCACTTTCAGGGGCCGCTCGAGTCCCCGTTCGGCGACCGCGCGGGCCAATTGCTCGGCGTTGGCCTCGGAATCGACCAGACAGTAGAAGTCCAGCTCCGGGTCGGATTTCAGCAGGTCGATCACCAAGCCGATCGCGGCGCGTCCGACCAACTGGTTGGCGAGGAAGAGGCGTTTGAAGCCGAACCGGTGCGCGACCTGGATCTGGTGCGGCGTGGCGACCGTGATGCCCCAGGCGCCGTCCTCCATCTGCATGTCGAAAAGCGCCGGGGCCATGGTGGTCTTGCCGTGCGGCGCCAGCTTGGCGCCAGTGGCTGCAAGAAAACGCCGCATCCAGTCGCTGTTGTTGCGCAGCGCCGAAGCCCGGAGGATGGCCGCAGGCATCGGCAGATCCTCCCTCAGAAGGTTCCAGCCCTGATGCGCCACCTGATCCAGGGGGAGCGTATGGGGCAGCGCGGGGACGCCCTTCTCGATCCCATCGAGACCGCGCTGCGCCGGCCTGTTCGAGCGGCTGTTCATCTCGCCTCCTCATCGTTGTAGCTTTTGCTATATTCATTGCGCTGGCAGATCAAGCCGGTTCTGGTCTCCCCTTGGCTGATGGCGCAACTTGGCGCGTCGCGACGAGCAAATTCGCAGATCACGACGTGTGTGGAGATTGACGATGGATATATAGTCATAGCTATATATGCATGAAGCGCGCCGATTGGCGGCGGCAGCGACGAGGGATCCATGGGCAAGCGCTTCCAGACCCTGATTTCCGACCTGGCGTTTGGCGAGTCGCCGCGCTGGCATGACGGTCGCCTCTATTTGGCCGACATGCACGCCCATCGGATCGTGGCGTTAAGGCCCGATGGCGGGCTTGAGACCATCGCCCAGTTCGACGCCCCGGTCGGCGGGATCGGCTGGTTGCCGAATGGCCGGATGCTCGTGGTGTCGATGCATGAGCGGCGGGTCCTGAGGCAACAAGCCGATGGCGGCTTTATCGACCACGCCGATCTGTCGGCCATCGCAACCTGGCACGCCAACGACATGGTCGTGGCGCCCAACGGCGAGGCCTATGTCGGTAATTTCGGCTTTTCCCTCGATCCGCCGATTGATCCGGCTAGCGTCAAGCTCGCCAAGTTGGCGCGGATATCGCCCGATGGCGCCGCCGAGGCCATTGGCGAGGACCTGTTCTTTCCCAATGGCATGGTGATCACGCCCGATGGCGCGACCCTGATCGTGGCCGAAAGCGCCTCGCGTCAACTGACGGCGTTCAGGCGCAACGCCGACGGAACCCTGACCGATCGGCGCCTCTGGGCCAGCCTGCCGCCCGATGTCACGCCCGATGGCGTCTGCCTCGACGCTGAGGGCGCGATCTGGGTGGCGGGACTGTCGGCCAATGCGGTCGTGCGCATCGGGGAGGGTGGCCGAGAGCTCGACCGCATCGTCACCGAGCAGCAGGCCGTAGCGTGCGTGCTGGGGGGAGAGGACCGGCGCACGCTCTTCGTCTGCACAGCCGACACCACCGACCCGGCGACGTGCCGGACCAGCCCGACGGCGCGGCTTCTTTCGGCGCGCGTGGATGTGCCTGGCGCGGGATGCCCGTAGCCGGCCGCAGCGTCAGCTTCCGGGTGCCCTGACGCCAAGCCCAATCGGTTCGCTCTTGAGAAACTAAGGATACGCCATGAGTCATCTGCCTCGTCGGATCGAAGACCTGCCATCCCTGGAACCTGCGGAACTGGCCGGCTGGGCCGCGGACCTCGACGGCAGTCTGGTGCGCCTTTTCGAGCGTTATCCGGACGGTCTGGCGCAAGGCGCGGGCTCGCGGCTTTTGGTGTTCGGCGCCGAACCGCTGAGACGGATCGCCGCCACGGAGGCCGCCGGCAACATGCCCGCCGACGTGCTGTCGTCTTCGGCCTTCAATGTCGGTCCCGATGGCGCGCCCGTCGAGCCCGAGATCCCGGCGGCCGCCTCGCTCGCCAAGCTGGTGTCCAACCAGGTCTTTACCGCCAATCCGCCGCTGCATGGACCAACCCGGCAATTGTTCATGCGCCAGTTCGTGCCCAAGCAGTTGCCGCGCTTCGCCGGGCTGATCGAGGCGACGGTGGCGACGCTGCTCCGAGAGGCCGGCGCCAAGACACAGGTCGATTTCGGAACGGACGTGGCCGAACGCCTGACTGCCCGGTTCTGGGCCCAGGTGCTGGGCCTGACCGCCGACGAAGAGGCCCGCGCCCGCCATCTGATCTCGGCGCTGTCGCCGATGTTCTATCTGGCGCGCACCCCCGAGGAGACCCTGAGCGCGGACGCCGCGGCGGCTGAGTACCTGGATATGGTCAGCGCCGCCGTCGAACGCGGCTTGTCTCAAGGCGATAATCCCATCTTGCAGGACATGGCCGCCGACTTTTCGGCCATTCTTCAGCCCGGGCGGCCAGAAAGCCTGGGAATGATGCTGGCGGCCAATCTGATCGACGGCTTCCACACCGCCGCCGTTGCCGCCGTCAACGCCGTTTACGGCCTGGTTCGCAATCCCGAGGTTCTGGCCAGGGTGAGGGCCGATCAAAGTCTCGTGCCGGCGGCCCTCTTCGAGACCATCCGCTTGAACCCGCCCGTCGTGCTGACCCAGCGCTACGCCTTGCGGGAATTCGAGTATGACGGCCTGACGGTGCCGGCCGATACGCCGCTCGTCATGTTGTGGATCGCCGGAAACCGCGATCCCAAGGCGTTCGCCGAGCCCAACCGAATGGATCTGTCTCGGCCGCAGCGGGGCGATGGGACGTTTGGCGGTGGGGCCCATATCTGCCCCGGCCGCAACATCGCGCGCGCCCTCGTGGAGGCTGTCTTGCGTGGCGTAACCGCGCCGGGCGTCCAGATCGAGGCTGCGGCCGCTATGGACGACTGGATGCCGCGCAGTTCGATGCGTCAGTTGATCCAGTCGCCCATGCGTGTTTCGGTCAGCCTCTAGGGGCGGCCCGGCCGCCTTTCGGCGGCCGGCCAGGCCCTCAGCCCATCTTGAGCAAGAACCGCTTGTAGACGGGCTCGACGATCCGCCACACGCCCTTGAAATCGGCCTCGACCGTAAAGGCGTCGCCAGCGCGCGCTATCACCGTCTCGCCGCCGTCGGGGGTCAGTTCAATCACCCCTTCGACCAGATAGACATACTCATGGAAGCGGGCTTCGGCCAGGTAGGCCCCCGTCGTGGACCGCCACGTCCCCGTGACGATCGACTTGTCTGGGGATTGATACTCGAACCAGGTCGTCATGGTGGGCTCGCCTTCGATGGCGGTCCAGCCGTCGGAGATATCGGTTTTGACGAGGCCGGTTTCAGGCGTGTGAAGCACTACGGTCATGAAGACTCCTTTGGACGCGGCGGAAGGGCTGGATGCTTGTGAAACAAGGTCTGCCGAGGCCGGTGTCGGGGTTAGCGGGGCGGTTGGTCGCCAGGACGACAAGGCATAAACGGGCGGCGACGGAAATATAGTGAAAGCTATATTTTTATGAGTCAATGCTTCGCGATCGACACCAGCAGCGAGCTAGGCGACATGACCGGGGAGCACATGCATCTGGGGATTCATGACGGCTCAAGTGTCGCGCTTGAGGCAAATCGCCAAAGATGACGTCTGCGTCATTTTATAGTTGAAGCTATATCGACTGTGTGACACGGTTCGCTGAACTCGATGGAGATGCCGATGACCGCACCTACCGCTCCGGCCGACCTTCACATCACGCCGCGTAACGTCGCCTTCGGACGGGGGCAGTCTCATCCTCGATGGTGGATGAGCGGCGATCCTGTGGCGACGGCCTTCTACAACTCTCTGTCTCTCAGCTTCCCGGCGGGCGAGGGGTACTTCGTCCAGAGTGTCCGGCACTACCTGAACGAGCTTCCCGAGCCGCTGCGCAGCCAGGTCGCCGATTTCGCCCAGCAAGAGGCCTATCACTCTCGCGAGCACATCGCCTTCAATCGGCAGGTCCACGACGCGGGCTACGAAACCAAAGAGATCGAGGCGCTGAACCGCGAGGATGCCCGTCGCGGCCGCGACCTGGAGCCCGAGGTGAACCTAGCGGCCACGGCGGCTCTTGAGCACTTTACCGCCATGTTCGCCCACGCCCTGCTTGCCGACGAGCGTCACTTGGCTGGCGCGCCGGCCGAAGTCCGTCGCCTGTGGCAATGGCATGCGGTGGAAGAGATCGAGCACAAGGGCGTAGCGTTCGACACCTTCATGTATGTCACGCGCGATCTATCGCCGTTCAAGCGCTGGTTCTTCCGGGTGATGGTGATGTGGCAAGCGACGAACGACTTCTGGAAGGAACGCACCCGCGACCTTCACCTGCTCCTGCAGCAGGACAACATCGACACCCCCAAGACCTGGCGGAAGCTGGCGCTCTTTCTGTTCCTCAAGCCTGGCATGTTGCGGCAAGTCTTCCTGCCATACCTGGCTTACTACCTCCCGGGCTTCCATCCCTGGGCACATGACGACCGCAAGCTCGCCAACAAAGTTGAGCGGTCACTGAAGCTGGACGAAGCTGCGCTGGCCTAAACGCGGCGAGGGCGCTCAGACAGGGAAGTTCTCGGCAACAATGTTTTGCGCCCTTCGGGACTAGCGACGCAGCGGGCGCGGCGCACCTAGATCGCTCATCTGACTGGAGACATCCCGACATGAAGACCCGCGCCGCCGTCGCCTTCGAGGCCAAGAAGCCGCTTGAGATTGTCGAGGTCGACCTGGAAGGCCCCAAGGCCGGCGAGGTGCTGATCGAGATCAAGGCCACCGGCGTCTGCCACACCGACGCCTACACTCTGGACGGCCTGGACAGCGAGGGCCTGTTCCCCTCGATCCTGGGCCACGAGGGCGCGGGCGTGGTGGTCGAGGTCGGTCCGGGTGTCACCTCGTTGGCCGTTGGCGACCACGTGATCCCGCTCTACACGCCCGAATGCCGCCAGTGCAAAAGCTGCCTCAGCGGCAAGACCAACCTCTGCACCGCCATCCGCGCCACTCAGGGCAAGGGCCTGATGCCGGACGGCACCAGCCGCTTCTCCTACAAGGGCCAGGTCATCCACCACTACATGGGCTGCTCGACCTTCTCGAACTTCACCGTGCTGCCCGAGATCGCCGTGGCCCGCATCCGCAAGGACGCGCCGTTCAAGACCGCCTGCTACTGCGGCTGCGGGGTGACCACGGGCGTCGGGGCGGTGGTCAACACCGCCAAGGTCGAGCCGGGCGCCAACGCCATCGTGTTCGGCCTGGGCGGCATCGGCCTCAACGTGCTGCAGGGCCTGAAGCTGGTCGGCGCCAACATGATCATCGGCGTCGACCTGAACCCGGACCGCGAGGCGTGGGGCCGCAAGTTCGGCATGACCCACTTCGTCAATCCCAAGGACGTGCAAGGCGACCTCGTCGCCCATCTGGTGGCCCTGACCGACGGCGGGGCGGACTACACCTTCGACGCCACGGGCAACACCACGGTCATGCGCCAGGCGCTGGAAGCCTGCCATCGCGGTTGGGGGACAAGCATCGTCATCGGCGTGGCCGAGGCCGGCAAGGAGATCGCCACGCGGCCGTTCCAACTGGTCACCGGCCGGGTCTGGAAGGGCACGGCCTTCGGCGGCGCGCGCGGCCGCACCGACACCCCCAAGATCGTCGACTGGTACATGGACGGCAAGATCCAGATCGACCCGATGATCACCCACGTCCTGCCGTTGGAGGACATCAACAAGGCTTTCGACCTGATGCACGCCGGGACAAGCATCCGCACCGTGGTGACGTTCTGATTTTTGGTTCCTCCTCCTTGAGGGGGAGGGAAGGGGGCGGCTCGACGGCAAGTGAGCGTCGATGATCGAACTCAAGCCGCAGGCCTATGGCGCCCACAGCCTCCGCCGAACGAAGGTCGCACTGATCTACAAGAAAGCCAGCAACTTGCGCGCCCGCCAACTTCTGCTCGGACACAGGAAGCTCGAGACCACCCGAGCAGCGCCGCGCGCGTCGATCTATCCCAATCCACTGAAACATCGGAAAGACGGTCTGATATGGACTTCCAAGGCAAATCTGTTCTGGTCGTAGGCGCGTCGTCCGGCATGGGCCGCGCCATCTCTTTGCGTTTTGCTCAAGAGGGCGCGCGGGTGGCGGTCACGGCCCGACGCGGGGAGCGGCTCTTGGCGCTTGTCGAAGAGATCGAAGCGGCGGGCGGTGTCGCCCTGTCGCTCCCCGCCGACGGCGCCGACGAACAGGGCGCGGCCGAGGTAGTCTCCAAAGTCATCGCGCACTGGGGCGGTATCGATCTTGTCCTGTTGAACGCAGGCGGGGCGCCGGCGCTGCGCATGACCGCGATGACCGCCGCGGAAGTGAAGTCCTACATGCGCTCCAACTACGACACCGTGGTCAATTATCTGTTCCCCGTTCTTGATCACATGAAGCAGCGCAACGGGGGAATGGTCGCCCACACCAACTCCCTGGCCAGTTTTTTCGGCGTCCCTCTGGCAGGACCCTACAGCGCCGCCAAGGCCGCGGCCCGCCTGCTCATCGACACCTGTCGGATCGAGTTCGAACAGTTCGGGATCAAGTTCGCCACGCTATATCCTGGGTTTATCGCCACCGAAGCCACGAAAGGAGACGGCATGCCGTCTCCTGGAGAGATCTCGGAAGAGGAAGCGGTCAGCTACATGATCGAGGCCATCCGTCGCGAGGATTGGGACCACATGTTCCCGCCAGAGGCGGCAGGGGAAATCTTGCAGGCGCTGGAACTGCCCAAGCCCGTACTGAACGAGATTCTGAAAGAGAAAATCCTCTACGGCCAGGGCACCTAGGCCTTGGCTAGGGCGCCGTCGTCCGACCTTGGCCGTCCCGTCATCGGCGCAGCCTTGAGGGATCACGATCGTGGAGATCGCTGCCTGTAGCGTCAAAAAGCGCCTGACCGGAACATATCTATTCCGACCAGCTCTTGTGGGAAGTAACGCTGGCAACGTCCGACAATGGCGCCACCTCGCCGCTGGAACGGAGCATCCGGAAGGCAGGGGAGGGTGGAAAGCTGCCATTAGGCGCCTCCCGAGCCTGCGCGCTAATTCGTCAGACAATTTATAGCATGACGATCCCTAGCACTTTTGTGATGCTGAGAGCGCACCCGTCGCGCAGCGTAGGGTTCCCATCGCCTATACGCCTGTAAATTGTCTGAGTAATGTTGAAGGGTCAGACTCTTTGCTCTAGAACGCTCCGCTTCGGCGAAGCGCGCGGCGCTAGTACGGTTAGTGGCCGACCTGCTTGGGGGCGATGAAATGAAATTCTGTGGGCGAGCGCATCGTCGGGTGCGAGGTTTGTTGGGAAGAGCTATTTTGGTGGCGGCGGCGTGCCTGTTCGTCGCGCAGAATGCCTGGGCGGCGGAAACAACCCAGAAGGTCGTCAACAAGGCGCCCAACGGCCTCGCGCAAACGCCTCCCATGGGGTGGAACAGTTGGAACAAGTTCGCCTGCAACGTTGACGAGAAGACCGTCCGAGCAGCCGCCGATGCAATGGTGAAGTCGGGCATGAAGGACGCCGGTTATGAATATGTCGTCGTCGACGATTGCTGGCAGGGACCACGCGACGCCAACGGCTTCATTACCGCCAACCCGGTAAAATTCTCTTCCGGAATCAAGGCTCTAGCCGATTACGTCCACTCAAGAGGACTGAAGTTCGGAATCTATTCGGATGCGGGGCGGGAGACCTGCGACGGGTTTTCGGGCAGCCAGGGCCACGAATATCAGGACGCGATGACCTATGCCCGCTGGGGCGTCGATTATCTGAAGTATGACTGGTGCGAGACGGGCTCGCGCAACGCAGAGGAAGCCTATGCGGTGATGGCCGACGCTCTGCGCGAGACCGGGCGGCCGATCGTCTTCTCGATGTGCGAGTGGGGAGGGTCCAAGCCGTGGCTATGGGCGCGAAATGTGGGCAATCTCTGGCGGACCACCGGCGACATCCGCGACAGTTTCGACAAGTGGGACCCGAAGAACCAATGGGTCCATCCTCTGCTCGAGATCCTCGATGATAACGAGCCTTTGTGGTCGTTTGCCGGTCCCGGCCACTGGAACGATCCCGACATGCTTGAGGTCGGCAACGGCGGCATGACCACGGCCGAATATCGCACTCACTTCTCTTTGTGGGCGATCATGGCCGCCCCGCTGATGGCCGGCAACGACATTTCCACCATGGACGAAAGCGCGCGCTCGATCCTTACCAACAAGGACGTGATCGCCGTCGATCAGGACCGGCTCGGGGTACAGGGCCATCGTGTGTCGAAGGACGGCGACAAGGAAATCTGGATGAAGCCGCTCGCTGGCGGCGGCCGCGCTGTCCTTCTGTTCAACCGCGGCGCGACGCCCGTGAACATCACGGTCGACAACGGCCATCTCGGTGATGCGTCCACCATGCGCGCCAGGGTCCGTGACCTCTGGACGCACAAGGAGGTGGGCAATTGGAAGGGCTCGTACAGCGCCACTGTTGAGCCCCATGGCGTCGTGATGCTGCGGCTGAATCCGTAGGTATCAAGACGGCCTCAATCTGACCAAGCCGACGCTTCTGAAGATCTGGTTCGGCATCGTTCACTGACATTGGCGCCGTTAGCGTATGGCGCCTTTTCGAAGGCCCATGCGACAGGCGGACGTTTGCTTGAGGGCCACCTCAACGCTGGTCGGACGGACGCTTCAACACGAACGGGAGAAAGAATTGCGAAAGGCTACGTTTCTGGCGGCCCTGACAGGGATTGCTCTGGCTGTCCCGGCGAGTGCGGGATCATCGCCCACGCGCCAACCCCACCTCGGCACGCGTACGATCCCGATCCTGCATGCCCAGGGACTCGCGTTTCGCGATCTCAACCGCGATGGCCAAGTTGAACCCTATGAGGATTGGCGGCTGCCGCCCCTCAGACGCGCCGCTGACCTGCTGTCGCGCATGAGGCCGGACGAAAAGATCGGCCAGATGATGCACGGCTCGCTCTACACGACCGGCGACGACTACATTGTCGCCAACGCCTCCCAAGAGATCCTCGACAAGCATGTCACCGCGATGATCACACGCTTGGCGGCTACGCCCGCTAAGCTCGCGGCCGCCAACAATGGGCTACAGGCGATCGCAGAGAAGGGCCGGCTCGGCATCCCCCTCAGCTTGAGTTCGGACCCGCGCAACCAGCTCGAGGGCGTAGCAGGGGCCAGCGTTGCGGCGGGCGGCTTCACCGCTTTCCCCGATCCGCTCGGCTTCGCCGCGATCGGAGACGCCAGGCTCACCCGGCGCAGCGCCGATATTGTCCGCCGGGAATATAAGGCGGTGGGCATCCGCATCGCGCTCTCGCCGCAGGCCGACATCGCCACCGAGCCGCGCTGGCCGCGCATCGACGGCACCTTCGGATCCAACCCCGCGCTCGCCGCGCAGATGGTCGGCGCTTACGTCGCCGGTATTCAGGGCGGCGCCGACGGCATTGGCCCTGACAGCGTCGCCGCCGTCGTCAAACATTGGGTGGGCTATGGCGCCGCTGCCGATCAGGGCTTCGACAGCCACAACTACTATGGTCGCTTCTCTGCGGTGACCCAGACGGCTTTGCCCAGGCACGTCATCCCCTTCCAGGCCGCCTTCACCGCGCATGTCGCCGCAGTCATGCCGATGTACTCGCTGCCCAAGCAGCTGAACGACGCGGAACGGCACTCGATCGGGACCGCCGCCGGCTTCAGTCGTTATCTCCTGACCGATCTGCTGCGCCATCGCTACCATTTCACCGGCCTCGTTCTGTCCGATTGGGGCATCACCAACGATTGCCACGAAACTTGCCGCGTCGGCGCAAAACCCGGGGCTGAGCCAAACTGGTCCGACTTCAGCCCCGCCTGGGGTGTGGAAGATCTGGCCGAGGAAGACCGCTTCGCCAAGGGCGTCGATGCGGGCATCGAGCAGTTTGGCGGCACGACCCGCGTCGACGCCCTTATGGCGGCATTGCGCGACGGGAAAATTGCGCAGGCCCAGGTCGATCGCGCAGTGCTCAAGGTCCTGACCCAGACCTTCGCCCTGGGCTTGTTCGAAGACCCGTATGTCGATCCCGACACGGCGGCGAAACTGGTCGGCAATGCCGACTTCCTCGCCGAAGCGCAGCGCACGCAGGCGCGCTCGATCGTTCTGCTTCAGGCCAATCGCGGCCTATTCCCGCTCTCGAGGGCGACCCACCGCCGATTGTTCCTACGCGGCCTCGCACCCCAGCCTTTCGCCGCGCTTGGTTTTACCATCGTCGACCGCCCCAATCAGGCGGACGCTGCGATCGTGCGCCTCGCCGCACCTCACCAGTTGCTTCATCCCAATTTCGCTGCAGGCCGCGTCCAGCACGAAGGCGCTCTCGACTTCCAGCCTGGCGACCCCGATCTGGAAGCAGTCCGCAAGATTGCCAGCACAACGCCGGTGATCGCGATCGTCCACCTCGATCGCCCGGCTATCCTCACCAGCCTTCGCCCCTACACCGCGATGCTTGCCGGCGATTTTGGCGCAACCGATGCGGCCGTCGCCGACGCGCTTACCGGCATTGTCCGCCCAGAGGGCCGTCTGCCCTTCGAACTGCCCTCCTCGATGGCGGCGGTGGAGAAACAGCGCCCCGATTTGCCCGACGATAGTGTTGCACCGCTTTATCCCGTCGGCTTCCGCGCCGTCGTTCCTACCCCGAAAATCAATCGGAGAGCGTCACGATGATCAAGTCGGCCATACTCTACCCTTTCGAAAGGGCGCACGCTTGAGGGAACGGGTAAGTCAGTCGGTCGGCTGCTAGTGTCTGGAATGGGGCGATCATCGCTCCAACCTGCCTAAACGTCGTGTTTCCCGAGGGATACGAGAGTCCGGTTATGTCCGTCGAGCGACCGTCTGAATGTCGTGTTTCTGGAGCGACCCAAATGGCCGCTTCTGGCGCGCGGCGGCTTTAGCTTAGGCTCTCTCGCCGCGTAGAATGGCGGCGACCTCGTCATCGCTGAGCGGAGGCCCGATGATGTCCATCCCAGCCTCGTTGGCGCAATCGATCAGCGCATCTACGTCGGCGATTGTGAGGTCTCTGTCGACGATCCGCTCGAAGAAGGTCTCAAACTCCCCCGGCGCCACCGTCACCTGGAAGCGTACCGGCGCATCGCCATAGGCGCGCCAAGTATGCGGCATGAGTTTCGGCAGCAGGATGACATCGCCAGGGCCTGCCGCACGGCAGCCTGTCGGGGTCCAGAGCACGATGTCGCCCGACTGGATCAGGAAGATCTCGTCGTCCTTGTGGTGGAAGTGACGCGGGGGGCCAAATCCGGGCGGCGCCCGATAGTCCATGATCGCAAGCGCGCCTTGGGTGTGGTCAGGAGACAGGCGTGTCCGGGAGGCCTCGCCCCAGGATGTTGTCGTAAAACCCTCGTCGGTCTCGGCATCCACCAGAAGATCGCGAACGTCATTCGACTTCGACACAGTCGTCACTTTCAACTCCATTTACTGATATTGGTCGCAGACCGCCAACACGCATGGCGCTGGCGTGAAAATGCCGACGATGCGGCAGTCTCAATCGGTATTCAGCGCATCCGGAGGACCGGCTTCACGCGCCGTTCGTTGCGACCCGCACGCCCGTCATGGTCTCGCACAACGACCAAAGTCGATTGGCGACACTCAGGTCGAGGGCCCAGGATTTCACGCCGTAGGGCGCACGACCCTCGTCGGGCACGACCGGCGCGATATCGCAGTCCTCCAGATAGACGCCGCCCTTGCCGTCCAGGTCTCGACTGACGGCCGCCCATGTGGCCGTCGCGCCGCCCTGCTGCACGGTCTTGTAGAGGTCGCCCCCGTTCTTGGGGCGACGCCTGAGGTTGAGAGCCTCGGTGACATGCAGGGCCCGAAGCGTTGCGGCGGCGAGGCGCCCGAGCGCGACCTGGCGGCCTGGCTTATGGCCAACACTGCCGGCGGCGAACAGGTCCGAGGTGGGAACCGGGCCCGGCGTCGCGGCGAAGACCCGGATCTGCTTGTCTCGCCACAGCTGGTCTTCCTTGATCGACAGGAGGATCAGCGCCGTCTTCGACTGCGCGTAGGCGCGCATTCCCGTGTAGGGCGTATGGTTGAAGTTAATGTCGTCGAGCAGGACCCCGCCCGCGTGGTGACCCCGGGAGGCGACATTGATCACTCGGGCGCCCTTCGCCCGTTCCAGCGCCGGCAGAAGCCGCACGGTCAGCTGATAGTGCCCAAGGACATTGGTCGCGAACTGTCGCTCGTAGCCACGATCGTCACGCTCGAGCGGCGTGGCCATGATGGCGGCGCTGTTGACGAGGATGTGCAGCGGTCGTCCCGACTGGACGTAGCGCGCAGCGAAGGCGTCGATCGAGGCGGGCTGTAGCAGGTCGACATATTCGACGCTGGTGTTGGCGATGCCGGACAGTCCGCGCCGCGCACGCTTCACATCGCGGGCCAGGACGATGACGTGTGCGCCAGCGCGAGCCAGGGCCCGGACCGCTTCCCGGCCCGTGCCGCTATGGCCTCCTGTGATCACCACGACCTTGCCGCGCAGATCGACGCCCTTCACGACCTCCATGGCCTTGGTGCGATGACCGAAGGGCGACGGGATCCGGTGTTGCCGCACGTTCGGAATATCGGGCGCGACATAGAGCGGAAGGCTCGCGGACGGGTCGCCTAGCGCCTTGTAGAAGAGGCCGACGATCCCGCCATAGGTCGCGGTCAAGATGCCGGCCGCCGCCAGCGTGAGGATCAAGGTTTTCTGCATGGCGCTAGAGTCGTCCGCCAAGCCGTTTCCATCAAGTAGGATGGATTTTCAGACCTAGTCTGGAAGAGCAGACCGCTATGAAGCGATGTTCTGGCCGGTTTCGAGCAGGCCATCATACTTCAGAGACCAGTCCAGCATCGCCCTGAGCGTTGGCATTAGGTCTATCCCTGCCTGGGAAAGCTCATATTCCACGCGCTGCGGTATTTCCGGATAGGCGTTGCGGATCACGATGCCGTTGGCCTCGAGGTTCCGAAGCTGCTCGGTCAGCATGTGCTGGGTGACGCCGGGAAGCGCGCGCCGCAAGGCGCCGAAGCGCGTCGGGCCTTGGATCAAGGTGCAGACGATCTCGATCTTCCATTTGCCGGTGATGGCGCGGATCGTGCGCTGGAATCGGAGGATGTCGGTCGCCTCGGGGCCTTCGCATCCGTCGCAGTCATCTCCGTAGACGCGCGGCTCGACAGTCTGGTCTCTCATTCGAACGTCCTGAAAATCCCTATGCGTCTGACCGCAGCACAGGAAACCTTGGGTGAGGATGTTCGGCCCCACCTTGATGAGACCGAACATTCCCGATGCAAGTTGGCACTGCGGCGCGCCAGTCAATGCGCCAGCGCCAGCGTGCTGGTGATCGCAGCGGCGACCGCTGGACGCGACAAGATCTCGTCGTGCCAGCGCTTAACGGCCGGGAACAGGGCGAGGTCCGCGCCGAAGGCCTTGTGGCGCCAAATCCATCCGAAATGGGCGATGTCGGCGATCGTGTACGCGTCACCCGCGACGTAAGGGTTGCGCTGGAGGACGCCGTCGAGAACCCCGAGCACGCGTTCCACTTCCTTGCGCGCCGCCGTGCGGGCGTCGCCTTCGGGCGCCTTGCGCATCTCGAGCAGGAAGGCCTGCAGGAAGGCGGGGCTGGCGGCCGAAGCGTGGAAGAAGAGTTGTTCGAACACCTTGCCCCGACGCTCCGGATCGATCGGCAGCAGTTGGCCGGTCTTTTCCGCGAGGTAGACGAGGATCGCCGCGGACTCGCTGAGCACGACGTCGGCGTCCCCGGCCGGCGCGCGATCGATCAGGACCGGCACCTTGCCGTTCGGATTGAGGGCCAGGAAGGCGTCGCTTCTTTGCTTGCCCTGGCGAAGATCGACGGGGACGAGGCTGTGGGACAAGCCCATCTCTTCGGCGGCGATGGCGACCTTGACGCTGTTGGGCGTCGCGAAGGCGTGGATCTCGAGCATTGGGAAGTTTCCTTAATGATGCTGGCCGGAACGGTGCTGGCCGCTCCGGCCTGTTCCTCAGCCGCGGCGAGCGTCGAGGCTGATGCGGCCGCCGCCGAAGGCGACGACGTGCAGAAGGCCGCCGGCCATCGCGATGTTCTTGAAGAAGTGGATGAACTGGTTCTGGTCGCCGAGCGCGTTGTGGAAGACCGCTGCGGTGACGAGCGAGAACAGCGCCAGCACGGCCGCGACGGCGCGGGTGCGATAGCCCAGCAGCAGGGCCAGGCCCCCAGCAAGCTCGACAAACACTGAAAGGCCGAAGGCGACGCTGGGCATCGGCAGGCCGACCGATTGGATGTAGCCGATGGTCATGGCCGGCGCGGCGATCTTCGATAGGCCCGACAGCAGGAAGATGGCGCTGATCATGCCGCGGCCGACGAGCGGAACCAGGGTCGAGGTCAGGTTGGAAGCCGTAGCGTTCGGCGCATCGGCAAGGGTCTGGGTATTCATGGCTTTAGTCCTTGATTTGGGTTGCAGGGGTTGTGTCCGGGCGTGAGGGGCCATGCCGCCGATCCGGACACGGGCCCGGCGGCATGAAGGCTGTTGAAGGTGTGGGAGGCGCGGGAGCCGAAACGCGGTGGCGTTTAGCCGCCGCGGACGGTGACGAACGCCTTGCGCATTTCGCTGGCGAAAAGCGCGGGCTGCTCGAAGGCGGCGAAGTGGCCGCCGCGATCGACCTTGTTCCAGTAGATCAGGTTGGGCCAGAGCGCCTGCGCCCAGGCCTTGGTGGTCGTGAAGATCTCCCGCGGGAACACGGTCGCCGCCATCGGCAAGTCGATACGACCGGCGTTCACGCCACGGCCGTTGCGCGCATTCTCCCAGTAGAACCGGGCGGAGGAGGCCGCCGAGTCCGTGAACCAATAGATCGAGATGTCGTCGAGCATTTCGTCCAGGCTCAGGGCGTCTTCGGGGTCGCCGCGGTTGTCGGTCCAGGCCTGGAACTTCTCGTAGATCCAGGTCGCCAGCCCGACCGGAGAGTCTGCCAGCGCATAACCGATCGTTTGCGGGCGGGTGGCTTGTTCGCGGAAGTATCCATGTCCATCGCCCGTGAAGCGTTGGAAGGCCTCGATGGCGGCCCGCTCCTCGGCGGTTGGGTGCTCGGGCAGGTGCTCGGGAATGACGAACTGCCAGTTCACATGCGCCGCGGCCAGGCCCGCAGGCCGTTGATGGGCCAGCGCATGCGTAACGCCCGAGCCCCAATCTCCGCCTTGAGCAACCCACCGGCTATAGCCAAGCCGTTGCATCAGGGTGGCCCAGGCGCGGGCCGTCCGCTCGACCGTCCAACCTGTCTCGGTGGGCTTGTCCGACCAGGCAAAGCCGGGCAGCGACGGGATGACGACGTCGAACGCGTCCTCGGCGCGACCGCCGTAGGCGGTGGGGTCGGTGAGCGGTCCGATCACCTTCAGGAACTCGACGACCGAACCCGGCCAGCCGTGCGTCAGGATCATGGGAAGCGCGCCCGGATGCTTGGACCGCACATGGATGAAGTGGATGCCCAGGCCGTCGATCTCGGTGCGAAATTGCGGGACCGCGTTCAGACGCCGCTCGAAGCGCCGCCAGTCATAGTGGTCACGCCAGTAGGCGACCAGCGCCTTGGCCTTGTTCAAGGGCACGCCTTGCGTCCAGTCGGTCACGGTCTCCTTTTCGGGGAAGCGAGCCATGCGCAGGCGTTGCTTGAGATCGTCGATCGCCGCTTGCGGCACAGCGACGCGAAACGGGGTGATGGCGGCTGTTACCGGCGGGGTGATGGGCGCGCCGACGTCCGCGCGGACCTCCGATGAGAGGCCAGCCAGTGTGACAACCGCAAGCCCTTCGGCCAGGCCGCGCAGGGCTTGCCGGCGCGAGGCTGAGGGCAGGTTGGGGGAGAGGGGCGTGAACACAGGGCAACTCCTTGCTGCCGGGGCTCGCCCTGGTGAGGGCGAGCGTGTTGTCGGGAATGCGGATCAGACCGCGGGGTGGGCGGTGGCCCGTCGAAACTCATCCGACGTCTCGTCCAGGAAGACGTAGAGCGCTGCGATCTTGCCATCGCGAACGATCAGGACGTCCCAGCCGGTGTATTCAGGCGCCGCGCCGCGCGGCCCCGACCCCCAGGCCAGACGCCCGGCGTTGTGGAGCACCTGAGGGTCGCCGTGCGGCGTGTAGACGTAGTGCGGATGCGTCGCGCGCAGGTCGCCGGCGAACTTGTCGATCGCCTCGCGCCCGACGATCGCGCCGGGCGGCACGTAGAGGACCGCGTCCTCCGCCCAGAGTTCATCGATCGCCGCGCGGCGCTTGTTGTCATCGCCCTCGCCGAAGACCTCCTGGAGGTTTCGGTCGAGCAACTCGCGGATACGCTCCGCCGATTCCGTGGACTGGATCATGATGGTCTCCTTGGAAGGGAGCCCGGCCTCGGGCTGCGACATCGCCCCGAGGCAGGCTCTATGATGGCTCAGATCTGGGCTTGGCCGCCGTCGACGAAGAGCTCGATGCCATTGATGAAGCTGGCGTCGTCGGAGGCCAGGAACAGCACCGCCTTGGCGATCTCGTCGGGCTTGCCAACGCGGCCGGCGGGGATCAGGCCGGCCAGATAGTCCCGGGTCCCTTGCGCCTGGTCGCCGCCGCCGAACAGGTCGTCCAGGCCGGCGGTGTCGGTGACACCGGGGCTGATCGCGTTGACGCGGATATGGCGATCCTTCAGGTCGAGCATCCAGTTGCGGGCGAAGTTGCGCACCGCGGCCTTGGTGGCGGAATAGACGCTGAACGCAGGCGTGCCCGAGATGCTGGTGGTCGAGCTGGTCAGGATGATGGACGCGCCGTCCTTGAGCAGCGGCAGCGCCTTCTGGACCGTGAACAGCACGCCCTTCACGTTGGTGTCGAAGGTGCTTTGATAGTGCTCCTCGGAAATGGCGCCGAGGGGGACCATCTCGCCGCCGCCAGCATTGGCGAACAGCACGTCGATCTGGGCGTGCTTCTGCTGGATGGCGTCGTAGAGCCGGTCAATGTCGGCCAGTTTCGACATGTCGCCCTGGACGGCGGTGACGCGGCCGCCGATCTGCTTGACGGCGGCGTCGAGCGTTTCCTGCCGGCGGCCGGTGATGAACACAAAAGCGCCTTCGGCGGAGAACGCCTTGGCCGCGGCCAGGCCGATGCCGCTGGAGCCGCCGGTAACCACCACGACCTTGTTGCTGAACTTGTTCGTCATCGTCTGTCTCCTTGGGGCCGGCCGTGCGCCGGTGATGACGAATAGATGCAGTCAGAACGATGATGCGTGTAGTCAGTGAATATGGCACTTAGCGTTCTATTGGAGGAACGCTGATGCGTATCGACCTCAACGACTACGCCTACTTCGCCGAAGTCGTGGCGCACGGCGGCTTCGCCGCCGCCGGGCGCGCCTTGCGCGAGCCCAAGTCCAAGCTCAGTCGCAGGATCTCCGGCTTGGAGGAGAGACTGGGGCTGCGCCTGATCGAGCGGTCGAGCCGGCGGTTTCGCGTCACCGACACCGGCCTGGCGTTCTATGAGCGATGCCGCGCCATGCTCGCCGAGGCCGAGCAGGCCGAGGCGCTTGTCTTGCAGGCTCAGGCCGAGCCGCATGGACGGATCCGTTTCAGCTGCCCGACGGGCATGCTGCAGCCGATCAATGGCCTGATCTCGTCGTTCCTTGCGCGCTATCCTCGGGTGCGGCTGCAACTCGTCGCGACCGATCGTGCGGTGGACTTGATCGAGGAGCGCATCGATCTGGCGTTGCGCGTGCGCACAAGCCTGACCAGCGACGCCGCGCTGACGATGCGCTCGCTGGGCACCTCGACCCGTATCTTGGTCGCCAGCCCGCAAGTGGCCAGCCAGGTGGCGACCATCGAGCAACTGGCCACGCTGCCGGCGCTGGCGACGAGCGACTCGGCCGACGATCTTGAGTGGCACCTGGAGTCAGGCGATGGCCGCACCCATGTCGTCCGCGTCCAGCCGCGCATGGGCTGCGAGGCCATGACGACCATACGGGACGCGGCGATCGACGGCCTCGGCGTGGCGATTTTGCCAGACCACGTCTGTCTCGAGGCTTTGGGGGCCGGGCATCTGGTGCGGGTGCTGCCGGCCTGGCGCGGGTTTCAGGGCATCGTGCATCTGGTCTTCACGACACGCCGTGGTCTCTCCCCGGCCGTCCGAGCGCTGATCGATCATCTCGCGGCCGGATTTCCGCGCGATGTCCTGAGCAAGCGAGCTTAACTCCATAAGGCAAGTGCTATAGGCAGTGACGCCGCATATGTAGTTTGTGGATGCCGCAAACTCGCCGGGGTGCGGTTCCCTGATGCCGGCGCTAGCGGCCTGATTGACCGGTGCATCCGTCTTTTATTGTAGTCACGGTCAGTTGCCGAAGGCAGGCCCTAAGCTGTCGTTTCGTGCCTTGAAAATCATCTGCGAACGCAGGTGGACGAGGCTGGACGCGAGGTTAAATTCAGCAAAAAGTGTGGGTAGGAGTGTGGGTAGAAAGTCTCCATTCTAAGGAGATTATTGAATATAAACGATAATTTAGATGGTTCTGGCGGGCTCCGTCTCCGCCATCCCCTCGCCATCCCTATTGTCCGCGCGGTTCGATCCGCCAAGCCGCGCCGCGCCTAGCCGGCGGCCAGGGCGCCGTGGACGAGGCTGGCGGCCAGCGCCAGCATCATGACGCCGATGCCCAGATCCAGGACGCGCCAGGCGGCCGGGCGGGAAAACAGCGGCGCCAGGAACCGCGCGCCCAGGCCCAGCGACGAGAACCAGGCCAGGCTGGCCAGGGCGGCGCCGGCCATGAACAGCGGTCGCTCCATCGGCGGCAGCGCCGCGCCCACCGCGCCCATCAGCATGACGGTGTCGATATAGACGTGCGGATTGAGGAAGGTGAAGGCGGCGCTTCCGGCCAGGGCGGCGCCCAGGGTCAGGCTGGCCTGGCGCTCGACGACCAGGGCCGAGGGACGGGCGGCCCGGCGCAGCGCAGAAACTCCATACCAGCTTAGGAAGGCCGCGCCGCCCAGGCTCAGGGCCAGCGCCAGTCCCGGAAGCAGCGCCAGCACGCCGCCCAGGCCGCTGACGCCGGCGACGATCAGCGTGGCGTCGGCGGCCGCGCAGAACAGCACGATCGGCACGACGTGCTCGCGCTTCAGGCCCTGGCGCAGGACGAACATGTTCTGGGCGCCGATGGCGATGATCAGGCCGGCGGACAGGGCGAAGCCCTTGAGGAAGGCGGGGAGGAGGGAGGCGGTCATGTCGCCTTTGATGACGGCGGCACGTGATGTAGTACAGCTAAGATGTCTTATGTTGATTAAGGTG
This sequence comes from Caulobacter sp. BE254, assembly GCF_031457295.1. Taxonomy (NCBI): domain Bacteria; kingdom Pseudomonadati; phylum Pseudomonadota; class Alphaproteobacteria; order Caulobacterales; family Caulobacteraceae; genus Caulobacter; species Caulobacter sp. BE254. Next base: position 148,006 of record NZ_JAVDWJ010000009.1, read on the forward strand.
TTCTAATGCTCGACTACGCGTCGCTCGCCGCCCTGGCCGCCGTCGTGCGCGAAGGTAGTTTCGACAAGGCCGCCGCCGCGTTGGGGGTGACGCCGTCGGCTGTGTCCCAGCGGGTCAAGGGACTGGAAGAGCGGGTCGGCGCGACCCTGCTGACGCGAGGCGTTCCGTGCCAGGCGACGCAGATCGGGGCCAAGCTGTGCGCCCATGTCGAGCAGGTCCGGTTGCTCGAAAGCGAGGTCGTCCGCGACCTGCCGGGGCTGGCCGGCCCGGCGCCGGGACCGCCCACGATCCGGGTCGCGGTCAACGCCGACAGCGTCAGCACCTGGTTTCCCCGGGCCGCGGCGCTGTTCGCCGCGGAGACGGGCGCCATGCTCGACCTGGTTCTCGAGGACGAGGCCCACACCGCCGACCGCCTGCGCTCGGGCGAGGTCCTGGCCGCTGTTACCGCCGACCCCGCGCCGGTTCCGGGCTGCAAGACCTATCCGCTGGGCGTCCTGGACTACGCCGCCGTCGCCAGCCCCGGCTTCATCGCTCGCTTCTTCCCAGGCGGGCTGGACGCCGAGAGCTTGGCGGCCGCGCCGATCCTGCGCTTCGATCGCCGCGACCAACTGCAGGCACGGTGGGCCAAGGAGGCGTGGGGCGCGTCGATCCGGCCGCCCACCCACTGGACGCCGTCCACGCCGGGCATGCTGGACATGACCCTGGCGGGCCTGGGCTGGGCGATGACGCCCGTGGTGCTGGCCGCGCCGCATCTCGCCGCCGGCCGCCTGGTGGAGCTGTCGCCGCGCCTGCGCATCGGCGTGACGCTCTACTGGCAGCGCACGCGGCTGGCCGCGCGGTTGCTGGATCATCTAACCCAGGCCGTGAGGTCGACCGGCGCCGACGCCCTGGCCAGGGTCGAAGGCTGACGGCGGCGAACCCTCAGTCCGGAACGGACAGGCGGAACCGCGCGCCGCCGAGCGGGGGATGATCGCCGGGCGCGTCCGGAGGCAGAAGCGCCAGCGCGCCGCCATGGCCCTGGGCGATCTGGCGCGCCAGGCTCAGCCCGACGCCCCATCCCGTCGCCTTGGTGGTGAAGAAGGGCAGGCAGACCTGGTCGGCCTGGACCTGCGGCACGCCCGGCCCGGAATCCTCGACCAGGAACCGGATCTCGGCCTCGACCCGCGCGACGCTCAGGCGGACGCGGGGATCGGGGCGCTCCAGCGCCGCCTCGGCGGCGTTGTTGAGCAGGTTGCCGATCGCCAGCCACATCTGGTCCGCGTCGATGCGGATCTCGACATGCGGCGGCGTCGGGCCGTCGAGCGCCACGCCCCGGGCGGTCCATTGCGCCCGGAAGCTTTCCCGCGCCACGTCCAGCCAGGCGGCCAGGTCGACGACGCGGGGCGAAGGCGGCGGAAGGCGGGTCAGGGTCCGGTAGGCGTCGATGAAGTCGCGCAGGCCCTCGGTGCGGGCGACCGCCCGTTCGAGCGCCGAGATCGCCTGGCCCGTCGCGGCCGGACCGCCGTCGCGCAGGAGGTCCAGGGCGCTGCGGCTCATGGAGGCCACCGGCGTCAGGGCGTTCATCAGCTCATGGTTCAGCACCCGCAGCAGGTCGCGCAGCGCGGCGGCCTCGGCGGCGCGGACGTCGGCCGTCATGTCGGTCAGCACGACCAGGTCGGCCTGGCCCGCCTCGTCGACGAGCTCGGCGCGGCTGACGGCGTAACTGGCGTCGCGCCAGCGCAGGGGCGAGGTCAGGTCCGACAGGGGCCGGCCGCCCGTCAGGGCCAGGCGCGCGGCGTCCGACAGCAGGTGCGGGGTGTCGAACGCCCGGCGCGCGGCCCGGTTGGCGGCGACGATCCGGTTGTCGCCCGTCCCCAGCAGGATCGGGGAGGGGGTCTGGTCCAGCAGCAGCTCCAGCCGGCGGCGGGTCAACTCGGCCGCGAAGCCGGTTTGAGCCAGGATCGGCGCCGGCCGCGCGGCCCGCCAGGCGCCGAGCTTCTGGACCAGGTCCAGGGCCAGGGCCGCGCCGGCCAGCGCGCAGAGCAGCGCCGTCGCGTACAGCCCGCGCGTCACCGACAGCCAGGCCAGGACGCCCAGCGCGAAGATCGACGCCTGGGCGAGCAGGCGCAGGGCCAAGGTCTTAGAGCCCATGCTTCTCCATCCTGCGATAGAGCGCCGCCCGGGTCAGGCCCAGGTCCTTGGCCGCCTGCGAGACATTGAACTGCCGCCGGGTCAACGCCGCCTGGATGAGCGCCCGTTCCGAACGCTCGAGATTGAGGTCCTGGGGCGGCAGGTTGGCCGGGACGCGCCGGGGCGTGTCGATGGCGGCGCGCACCGACGCCAGCAGGCGCTCGTTGTTCCACGGCTTGACGACGAAGTCCTGGGCGCCCAGCCGCATGGCCTGCACGGCGATAGCCATGCCCGAATGGCCGGTGACCACGACCACCGGCAGGTCGGGCCGAGCCGCCAAGCGCTTCTGCAGGAACGCCAGCCCCGCCTCGCCGGAGGTGTCGCCCCGCCGGAAGTTGAGGTCCAGCAGCAGCACGTCGACGGCTTCGCGGTCGAGGCGCTCATGCGCGGCCTCCGGCGTCTCCGACCCCACGAAATCGAACCCGCCGCGCATCAGCACCAGTTCGGCTGAGGCCAGGATGTCCCGGTCGTCGTCGAGAAAAAGCGCGCACGGACGGCGGTCAGGCATGTTCGGAATCGGACACATTGGCGATGTCATAAGAGCCGAGAATCTCGTGTAATGATCCATAAGTCAAATAAAACCAGAGGCTTATTGGAATTGCGCGACCTGTATTAGCCTGTAAGCATGAGCAAGCTCGCCTCGACTTCCCCAACCAGCGCCGGCGGCATGGATCGCCGCGTCGAACGGCGGTGGCGGATGACCCCCGCGCAGCGCTGGGCGGCCGGCGTCGCCGCCTTGGCCGCCGCGGGGCTGCTGGCCTGGGCGCTTTCGCCCAGGGCCGGCACGGTCGATGTCGACGCGGCGGGCCTGTCGTTCGGCACGGTGGTCCGCGCCCCTTACCTCGACTATGCGCCGCTGCGCGCCGAGGTCGCGCCCGCCCAGACCACGTTCATCGCCGCCGAGACCGCCGGTCGGGTCGAGGCCGTCCTGGCCGCCGACGGGGACCTGGTCGCGGCCGGACAGGAACTGGCCCGCCTGTCCAATCCGCAACTGAGCCTGGAGGTGACGTCGCGCGAGGCCGACATCGCCGCCCGGCTCAGCGAGAACACCGGCCGGCTGATGAGCCTCAAGGGCGCCGAGGAGAACCGGGAACAGGCCCTGGCCGACACCGCCCACGCCCTGAGCCGGGCGCGGCAGGACCTGGACCGGCGGCAGATCCTGCTGGCCAAGGCTATGCTGAGCCCCTCGGCCGTGCAACCCTATCTCGAGGAAGTCGACTACCAGAAGAATCGCCTGGCCACCCTGCGGGCGGCGCAGCGTTCGGACGCGGCCTTCTATGCCGAGCAGCGAGCCCAGGCGGCCCGCAGCGCCCAGGACCTGCGCCGCAGCCTCGAAGAGACCCGCGCCGGCCGTTCGGCACTGGTGGTTCGGGCGCCGACGGCCGGCCGGCTCACAGCGTTCGATCTCAAGCCGGGCCAGGCCGTGCGGATGGGCGATCCGCTGGGTCAGGTGGACGCCGAGGGCGCCTACAAGCTGCGCGCCAAGCTGGACGAATTCTACCTGCCCCGGCTGTCGGCGGGGCAGAGCGCCACCGCGACGGTTCGCGACCATGCGGTCTCGGCCCGGGTGACGAAGGTGTTCCCGCAGATCGCCGAAGGACGGGCGACCCTGGAACTGGCGTTCGACGGCGCCGCGCCCCAGGGCCTTCGGCGCGGCGAGACCATCGACCTGCGCCTGTCGCTGGGACGGCCCCAGGCCGCGGTCGTCGCGCCGTCGGGCGCCTGGCTGAACGACACCGGCGGAGCCTGGGCCTTCGCGCTGTCGGCCGACGGCAAGCGGGCGGAGCGGCGGGCGATCGTGCTGGGACGTCGCAACCCCGAGCAGGCCGAGGTGCTGAGCGGCCTCAAGCCCGGCGAGCGCATCGTCACCGCCGGCGCGCAGGACGTCGCCAAGGCGAAAATTCTCCGGATCCGATCGAAGGGACGACCATGATCGAACTGCAGTCCATCTCCCGCCTCTATCGCTCGGACGAGATCGAGACCACCGCGCTCCACGGGATCTCCCTGTCGATCCGGCGCGGGGAATTCGCGGCCGTGATGGGGCCGTCGGGATGCGGCAAGTCCACCCTGCTGAACATTCTCGGCGTGGTCGATCGCCCGACCTCGGGCCAGTATCTGTTCGAGGGCGAGGACCTGGCCAAGCGCAGCGAGGGCGCCTTGGCCCTGCACCGGGCCCGGCATCTGGGCTTCATCTTCCAGAGCTTCAACCTGGTCGACGACCTGACCATCGCCGAGAACATCGAGCTGGGCCTGATCTATCGCAAGAGCCGGTCGGGCTCGCGCCGGGCGCTAGTCGAGGCGGCCATGGACCGGGTCGGCATCGGCCATCGCGCCCGGCACTTTCCCCACCAGCTTTCGGGCGGACAGCAGCAGCGGGCGGCCATCGCCCGCGCGATCGTCGGCGACCCGGACCTGATCCTGGCCGACGAGCCCACCGGCAACCTCGACACCGAGAACGGCGCCCAGGTGATGGACATCCTCAAGGGCCTGAACGCGGCCGGCGCAACCATCGTCATGGTCACCCACTCGCCCAGCCACGCCGACCAGGCCAGCCGGCGCATTGACATGCTGGACGGCCGGCTGGTGGCCTCCGTCGCCCAGGCCCTGTGAGCCGCGCCATGCTGCAGTCCATCCTGACCGCCTTCTGGCGCTCCTTCACCCGGCGCCCGCTCTACGCCGCGCTCAACCTGCTGGGCCTCAGCCTGGGCGTGGCGACCTTCGTCATGCTCAGCCTGCTGCACCGTTTCGAGACTGGCTACGACAGCTGGACGCCGGAGCGAGACAAGATCTACGCCGCCGGCATCGCCTTCAACGTCCCGGGCATCGCGCCGGGCGCGCGGGTCGGGGCCATGGGGGGGCTGCTGGAGGAGATGAAGCTCGACTATCCGCAGGTTCGAGGCGTGCGGGACTGGAACCAGGCGGCGGTGATCCATAGGGGCGCGACGGTCTCAAGCGAACAGATCGAGCTGGTCGACGCCGACTTCCTGGCCTTCTTCCAGGTCCCTCTGGTCGCCGGCGACCGCGCCTCGGCCTTGCGGGATCCGGCCAGCCTGGTCCTGTCGGAGACCATGGCCCGCAAGTATTTCGGCGCCGTCGACGTCGTCGGCCGCCGCCTTGAGATCAGCGATCTGGCTGGCCGAAACGCCTACACCGTCACCGCCGTGATCAAGGATCTGCCCAAGAACAGCAATCTGAGGCTGGACTTCGTGCGCCTCCTGACGCCGCGCGATGTCGCGACGACGATGGGAGGCTGGAGCGCCTGGGGCATCGTTACGCTGCAGACCTATTTCAAGTTCGACGATCCGACTGCGGTCTCCGCCCTGCAAGCGCAACTCCCGGCCTTCGTCGATCGCCGGGTGGGCAAGGCCTTCGGCGACGCCGTCACGCCGCACGAGATGCTGAGGCTGAGTTTCGTTCCGTTGCGAGACGTGCACCTCATCGACCCCAAGCAGCGCGCCGCGATCGAGACTTTGAGGCTGGTCGGCTGGGTTGCCCTGGGCCTGGCCCTGATCAACTATGTGAACCTGGCGACCGCCCGCGCGGGACTGCGGGCCCGCGAGGTGGCGGTGCGCAAGGCTCTGGGCGCCGGGGCCGCCGTCCTGCGCCTGCAGTTCCTGGGCGAGGCGGCCCTGACCATCGCCCTGGCCTTCCTGATCGGCCTGGCGACGGTCGAGCTGGCCCTGCCGCTGATCAACGCCGCCGGCGGGCTGTCGCTGGGCCTGGACTATCGCGCGGACGGCGCCTGGGTGGCGGTGGTCTTCGCCCTGGTGCTGGCGGTCGGCTTGGCGGCCGCGATCTATCCGGCCTTCATGCTCTCGGCCTACCAGCCCGCCCAGGTCCTGGCTTCTAGCCGTACGCCGAGCGGCGGCCGGTTCGGGGCGCGGCTGAGGGAGGGGCTGATCATGGTCCAGTTCGCCGCGGTGGTCGCCGCCTTCGTGCTGATGCTCGGCTTTCTCGGCCAGGTCCATCATATGCAGAGCCTGGATTTCGGGTTCCGGCGCGACGGGCTCTATCTCGTCACCGCCACGCGCGGCGTCGGGGTGACTCCGCAACAGCGCCAGGCCTTCTGGAGCGCCGCCCAGCGCATCCCCGGCGTGAGCGGCGTAACGGCCAGCACGACGGCCCCGGCCGACGAGGCCATAAACGTCAATACGACCGCCATACGGCTGGACCGGCCCGTGGGTCCCGCGCTCGCGCCGACGCTCCTTTGGTCCGCGACCGGTCCGGACTATTTCCAGACGCTGGGGATTCGTCTGGTCGCCGGGCGGCTGCTCGACCTCGCCCATGGCGGCGACGAGCAGTACGTGCCCAATGCGGGTCCCGAGACGGTGACCAACGCCGTGATCAGTCGCGGGGCGGTGCGCCAGCTGGGCTACGCCTCGCCCGAGGCGGCCCTGGACAAGCTGCTCGATTACAACGGGCGGAAAACCCGCATCGTCGGCATCGTTGAGGACACCCGCTTCTACAGCCCCACCGAAAAGACCCCGGCCAAGCTCTACACGTTCAACGGCCATCCAGCCTATTGGCCGGCGGGCTGGCCGATCACCCTGGTGCGCTATTCGGGCCTGAGCGAGGCTGAGGTCCGCGCGCGCCTGGAAGCCGCCTGGCGCCAGGCGGCGCCGGACGTCCCGTTCGAGGGCAAGACCGCGCTGGTCAATCTGGACCGCTACTACAAGCCCCAGCGCGATCGCACGAACCTGTTCAGCCTGGGCGCCATGGTGGGGGCGGGGATCGGCTGCATCGGGCTCTACGGCCTGGCGGCGTTCAACGCCTCACGTCGAACGCGGGAGATCGGCGTGCGCAAGGTGCTGGGGGCGACCCGCGCCCAGGTGGCCCGGTTGCTGGTCGGCCAGCTCCTGCGTCCGGTGGCTGTCGCCTGCCTGATCGCCTGGCCCCTGGCCTACTGGATGCTGCGGCGCTGGCTGTCGCAGTTCGACGATCCCGTCGCCGTCGGTCCGCTGATCTTCATCGGCGGCGCGGCGGCGGCGATCGCCATCGGCCTGGCGGCGGTGGGCGGCCTGGCCTGGTCGGCGGCGTCCGCCGAGCCGGGCAAGGCGCTACGGCACGACTAGCCCCGGCGCAGGACCAGGGTGACGATCGAGCGGGGCGGGGCGACGGTTCCGGCGATTTGCTGCAGTCGGCGCGTCGCGTCGGTGACGACCATCCGGGCCGACCAGCCCGCCAGGGGCGTGGCCAGGTCGCGCGGCATGATCCCGCCGTTGACATGCACCAGGACCAGTTCGGCGCCGTCGGGCGACACGGCGCCGACCGTGTCCAGGTCATCGACCGGCGTCAGCCGGTAGCCGGGCCGGATGTAGCGGCTGAAGTGCGCCATGGCGTGGTACTTGGCGGTGACATGGATCGCGTGCGGACCCTCGGGAGGGCCGCGCAGGTCGGCCTTGACCAGGCCCCAGTTCGAACCGGGCTTGCCCTCGCGCGTGCTCAGGTCCTCGACCGCCTGCCAGAACACCCAGGCCGCCGGCTCCAGCCGCTTGAGGTCCATCACCACGTGTTCGGCCAGGGCCAGCGGCGAGCCCATGCCGTCGAAGGTCTCGGGCTCCTTGTCGAGCGGCGTGTCGTTCTCCGACATCCACAGCCGGATCCCCGAGGCCGTGGCCACGTCGCGCACGCCCGTCTGGTTGACGACGCCGTAGCTGTGGACGTTCAGCTGGCCAACCGCCGCGCGGGCTTCGGCCGGATAGGCCTCCCAGTCGGCCAGGAAGAGGTGCGAATTGGTCTCGTCGGGCGCGCTGACCACAGTCTTGAGGCCTCGCGTCCGGAGCGCGGCGGCCGAGGCGACGATCATGGCGGCCTGTCGGGCCGGCGACCAGTGGGCGCCCTCCTGGGTGTTGGCCGCGAACCAGTAGTCGGTGTTGGGTTCGTTGACCGGCGACAGGGTTCGGAAAGCGATCCCGTGGCGCCGCTGCAGCTCGTCGACGACCCGGGCCAGATAGGCGGCGAACAGCGGCTCCAGGCCGGGGCGCAGATTGTCGTCCGTTCCCTTGACGGCGCCCGACACCTTGCCGCTGACGGTCATGAACCAGGGCGGCGAGTTGGAGAAGGCTTCCAGGATCGGCTGGTCCACGCGGGCCTTGATCGCGTCGAGCCACCAGCGCTGGTTGGCGTCGGCCGACCAGTCCCACATCGACTCGTCGTCGGGGCGCCACCAGTCCTGGCCCTCGGCGCCGGCCGGCTGGCGCCAGAAGCCGGGGACCGCCGCGCCGGTCCGCAGATGGGGCGGGTCGCCCGGCCTGGCGCCGCCGCCGATATTGTAGCGTCCGATCGTCCAGCCCAGGCCGTCGGGACCATAGAACAGGTCGGCCAGCCGCCGGCGTTCGGCGTCGGGCCAGCCTCCGGTGACGTTGGCGAACCAGGCCAGCGCCGTACCCCAGCCTTCGAACGCCGGCCCCGCGCGGTCGAGGGCCGGGCGCAGGGTGACCCTGACCGCCGGTGTCGACGAGGGCGGGGCGGCGAGGGCCCTGGGGCTGATCGCCAGTCCGGCCAGAAGGCCGAAGATCCCGCGTCGCGACAACGCCATGAAGCCCCCGTGTTTTTATAAAAGTGTCTGCGTCAAATTTGTATGACAATTGATAGGTCGCGGCAACCCGAGCCGCCTGACAAAACCGGCAGTCCTACGCTCTCTCCCGTCCGGAGCGATGGCGCGATTCGGGACCGGCCTGGACGCCTTGGGCGCGGTCAGGGTGCGAAATGCGGTGGGCCGGGCGTGCGCGAAACCTCGGGCGTGAAGGCGGCCGAATCCCTGGTCGTCCAGCACGGTTCGTCGCTAAAGTCCTGTTTTCCCTATCAAGCTTGACCATTAAGGTCCGGCCCTCGATCGACCGGCGGCCATCGATCGCGCGGATCGGCCCTTCCGATCGGGGTGGCGCGCCGATGGCTTTGTCAGGAAAGCCGCGCCGGATGGCGTCACCCGTCACGTGGAACGCCTGTTCCAGGTTGGCGGTTATACAAAAATATCATTTACGGGTCTGACTGAATAAAATCGTACTTGTAGTACAAATGCGAGCGGCATATGTCTGACATGAAATCACGCCGTACGAGAGCGTGACGAATCGAAGCCAGGAGGATGACGAGATGAGGGGTGTTCAGTTCAGGTTGATGGTGAGCGCGTCGGTGGCGGCCCTGGGGGTCTGCGCGACGGCCGGCTCGGCCACGGCCCAGACCAGCGGGTCCACGGCCAAGGCGCCAGCCGACACGGCCGCCGTTTCCGAGATCGTCGTCACCGGCGTCCGCGCCAGCCTGCGGTCGGCCCAGGCGATCAAGCGCAACGCCGACCAGGTCGTCGATTCGATCCAGGCCCAGGACATCGGCAAGCTGCCCGACGCCAACACCACCGAGGCCCTGCAACGCGTGACCGGCGTCCAGATCCAGCGCCGCTATGGCGAGGGCGCCACCGACTTCGACCACCGCACCCAGCCGGCGATCGCCGTGCGCGGCCTGACCCAGGTGCAGAACTTCCTCGACGGACGCGCGGTCTATTCGGCGTCCGGCGGCCGGGCCTTCGATCTGGAAGGCGTGCCGCCCGAACTTCTGGCCGGCATCGATGTCTACAAGAACGCCCCCGCCAACATCATCGAAGGCGGCGTCGGCGGGGCGGTGAACCTGCGCACCCGGTTGCCGTTCGACTCGCCCAAGCGGGTCCTCAGCGCCACCTTCCGCGGCAACTACTACGATCGGGTCCGCAAGAACGGCGGCTCGATCTCGGGCCTCTACAGCGATCGTTTCGACACCTCGATCGGCGAGATCGGCGTTCTGGTCAACGCCGTCCTGAGCAAGAGCCGCTATCGCCAGGACGGTTTCCTGGCTGGCCCGTTCGCCGCTGTTCAGCCGGGTTCGATCGCCAGCGCGCCGGCCAACGCGCAGATTCCCTACGGCTTCGAAATCTATGACGATACCGGTGATCGTAAGCGGCTTGGCGTCGCCGCCGCCGTGCAGTGGAAGCCCAGCGACACCCTGTTGCTGACCGCCCAGTACCAGCGAACCAAGTACTGGTTCAACCGGACGGGCGCCTACTATTACGACTTCAACAACCGGTCCAACGTCACGGACGCCAACGGCAACGTCACCAGCTATGGCACCGACCCGCTGCCCGGCGCGAGCTTCGCGTTCAATGACGAGGGCTACGCCACCAAGGGCGCGCTGCAGAACCAGACCTTCGAGACCGGGCGCTACGACCAGCAGCTCTGGAGCCAGAGCCAGAACTTCACGCTGAACGCGGCCTGGACGCCGACGGAGCGCTTCAAGGCCAACTTCGACGCCCAGTACCTGAAGTCTTACTACAACGCCGACCGTAACGGCCACGTGCTGTCGCTGTACTCCCAGTCGGGCCAGACCGGCTTGACCGCGCCGCACAAGTCGATCGTCGACTTCGACCTGACCGGCAAGTATCCGCGCTGGGAGGTGCGTGACGCCTCGGTCCTGAACAACCCGGCCAACTACACCACGCCGTACATGGCCGACTCCCTGCAGCGCAACGACGCCGACACCCTGTCGTTCGCGGCGGACGTCGAGTACGACCTGGAAGGCGGGTTCTTCGACAAACTGCGCGGCGGGGCCCGCTATTCCGACAACAGCATCGACCTGCGGGGCACCTGGCACGGCGTCTGCATCACAACCCTGGGGCCAGACGCCAACTGTTCGGCTCCAAACGGCACGCCGTTGGTGCCGCTGTCGGCCCATCCGGAACTGTCGATGCCCGGTCCGTCGATGCGGTGGTTCGACGGCAACACCGTCAAGGGCGGTATCCTTTATCCCGCCTTCCCGAAGGGCGACGGCGTCTGGGCTCAGACCAAGGCGCTCTACGCTCTATTCGGCGCCCAGACCCAGGACGCGTTCGGCCCGCGCGACCTCAACAGCCAAACGGAAAAGACCTATACCGGCTGGGCGATAGCCGACTACGCCGGTGAAGTGGCGGGTGTCCAGATCGACGGCGGCCTCGGCGTGCGGGTGGTCCGGACCGAAGCGACGTCCACCGGCACGCTGATCGACGCGAACGGCGGAGCCTCGCCTATCGATGTCAGCAAGACCTACACGCGCGCGCTGCCCAGCTTCAATCTCCGCGCCAAGCTGACCGACACGATCCAGGCCCGCTTCGCCTTTTCCAAGGGCTTGGCGCGAGCCAACTTCGATCAGCTGTCAACCAATGTGACGCTCAACCGCCCGGATACGAACGGTGTTCTCACCGCCAGTTCCGGCAACCCTGCGCTACGGCCGATCGAGTCCGATAACTACGACCTGACCGCGGAATGGTACTTCTCCGACACCGGCTCGCTGACCGCCGGCGTCTTCTACAAGAAGGTCGATGGATTCCTGGCCAGCGGTCACGTCGACCGCACCTTCAACGGCCAAGTCTACGATGTCAGCACCGTAGTCAATACGGGCAGCGGGACTGTCAAAGGCCTGGAAGTGGGCTACCAGCAGTTCTTCGACTTCCTGCCCGGACTGCTTGGCGGGCTGGGCGTCCAGGCCAACTATACCTATGTCGACAGCAGCGTGACGAACCCCTTCTTCTCGGCCGGATCGGACTCGTCCGAACAGCTGCCGCTCGAGAAGCTGTCGAAGAACAGCTACAATCTGATCGGTCTCTATCAGAAAGGGCCGGTGTCCGGGCGGCTGGCCTACAACTGGCGTTCCAGCTATCTGGACCAGACATCGGGCAGCGGCGCGAACGGGCTGGCGCAATACGCCAAGCCCTACGCCTCGCTGGATGCGTCGCTCAGCGTCGACATCAACGACCACGTGGCGTTCTCGGTGGATGCGGTGAACCTGAACAACCGCATGAACGTGCTCTACATCGGCACGCCCGCCGCGCCGCTGCAGTACCAGCTCAACGACCGCCGCTTCGGCGTCGCGCTGCGCATCACCTACTGACCTCCCCTGCTAGCCGACGTGGCGCGCGGCGCGCCACGTCGGCGCTTTTTTCGACAAAACACCTTCGGTCCGCACGCAAGACATGGTTCGATCGATCCGATGCTGACCGAAACCTCGCGTGAAGACGGGCCGCTGACCCGCATCGCCATCGTCGGGGGTGGGGCGGCCGGCTGGATGGCCGCCGCGGCCCTCGCCCGCGTGTTGGGCCCCCATGGACCGGCGATCACCCTGATCGAATCCGAGGAGATCGGCATCGTCGGGGTGGGGGAGGCGACCATCCCCCCGATCCGCGCCTTCAACGCCATGATCGGCCTGGACGAGGACGTCTTCGTCCGCGAGACCAAGGGCACGTTCAAGCTGGGCATCGAGTTCGTCGACTGGCGCAGGCTCGGCCACCGCTATTTCCATCCGTTCGGCGTCTATGGCCCCGACTTCGGCCCCGCGCCGTTCGAGGGCGCCTGGCGACGGCTGCGCCAGGCCGGACGGGCCGAGCCGCTGGAGGCCTATTCGATCTGCGCCCAGGCCGCGGCGGCCGGGCGCTTCGCGAGGCCCCAGCCGGGCTCGGGACCGCTATCCCAGCTGGCCTACGCCTTCCATTTCGACGCCGCCCTCTACGCCAAGCTGCTGCGCGCCCACGCCGAGGCGGCCGGGGTCGTGCGCCGCGAAGGCAAGGTGGCCGCCGTCAACCTGCGGGGCGGCGACGGCTTCGTCGAGTCGGTGACCATGGAGGACGGCGAGCGGATCGCCGCCGACCTGTTCCTGGATTGCACGGGGTTTCGCGCCCTGTTGATCGGCCAGACGCTGGAAAGCCCGTTCGAGGACTGGTCGCGCTGGCTGCCCAACGACCGCGCCGTGGCCGTCCCGTCGGCCAATGCCGGCCCGCCGACGCCCTATACCCGCTCGACCGCCCGGGAGGCCGGCTGGCAGTGGCGCATCCCGCTGCAGCACCGCACCGGCAACGGCTACGTGTTTTCCAGCCGCCATGTCTCCGAGGACGAGGCGACCGCCACCCTGCTGGCCCATCTCGACGGCGAGCCCTTGGCCGAACCCCGCGTGCTGCGGTTCCAGGCTGGTCGGCGCCCCGCCGGCTGGGTCAAGAACGTCGTCGCCCTGGGTCTGGCCGGCGGCTTCCTGGAGCCGCTGGAATCCACCAGCATCCACCTGATCCAGGTCGGGATCGCCCGGCTGCTGGAAATGCTGCCGACCCGCGCCTTCGAGCCCGCCGACGCCCGGCGCTACAACCGGCTGATGGCGGCCGAGTTCGACAGCGTGCGCGACTTCCTGATCCTGCACTTCCACGCCACCGAACGGAACGACACGCCCTACTGGGAGCAGCTGGCCGGGATGTCCGTTCCCGACACCCTGCTCGAGCGGCTGCGCATCTATCGCGCGACGGGGCGGGTGTTCCGCGAGAGCGACGAGCTCTTCACCAAGACCAGCTGGCTGGCGGTGCTGGACGGGCAGGGGCCTAAGGTCGAGGGCGGCGAGCCGCTGGCCGAGGGCCTGCCCCTCGACCAGGTCGGGGCGCGGCTGGCGCGGATCGCCGAAGCGACGGCGCAGGCCGTCCGGCGGATGCCGTCCCAGGCCGAGTTCATTCGCGCCCATTGCCAGGCCGCGTCGCTGATCGCGGTTTGATCCAGATTTACACCGACAGACGGGGCGAGCCGCCCCATGAGAAGAGGTTCGTATGCGACGGATTCTATTGGCGGGCTTCGCCTCGTTCGGACTGCTGACGGCGGCCCACGCCGAGGATCCCCGCGTCCAGCCGGTGCAGGTGGACGCCTCGCGTCCGGACTGGGAAAACCCGGCGGTGTTCGCGCGCGGCAAGCTGGCGGCCAGCGCCACGCACTTTGCGTTCGAGAGCCGCGAGGCAGCCCTGGCCGGCGACATGACCCGGTCGGCGCGCTACCAGTCGCTGGACGGGCCGTGGTCGTTCAGCTTCTCGCCGTCGTCGGACGCGGTTCCTGAAGGCTTCGAGAACCCGGACTATGACGTCTCGGCCTGGAAGACCATCAAGGTCCCGGCCCTGTGGCAGACCGAGGGCTATGACCAGCCGCGCTACAACAACATCACCTATCCGTTCCCGGCCAACCGGCCGCTGATCCCCCACGCCACCAATCCGGTCGGCTCCTATCGCCGCACCTTCGAGATCCCGGCCGGCTGGAGCGGCCAGGACGTGATCCTGCACATCGGCGCGGCCGGTTCGGCCTACCAGGTGTGGGTCAACGGCGTGGAGGCCGGCTATTCGGAAGACTCCAAGCTGCCCAGCGAGTTCGACGTCACCAAGCTGCTGAAGCCGGGTCAGGCCAACATCGTCGCCATCCAGATCCACCGCTGGTCGGACGGCTCCTACCTGGAGGACCAGGACTTCTGGCGGGTCTCGGGCATCGAGCGGTCGGTCTATCTGAAGGCTGTCCCCAAGGCCGCGGCCAGCGACCTGTTCGTCCATGCCGGCCTGGACAAGGCCTACAAGGATGGCGTGCTGTCGACCGACGTGGCCCTGGCGGCCCGCGACAAGCCGGTCACCGTGCGCATGAGCCTGCTGGACGGCGACAAGACTGTGCTGACCAAGGAAGCCAAGGTCGCGGCCGGCGCGGCTAGGACGGAGACCCTGGCGGCCAGCGTGCCGGGCGTGCGCCAATGGACGGCCGAAACGCCCAACCTCTACACCCTGCTGGTCGAGGTGCTGGACGCCCAGGGCGGCGTCATCCAGGCCACGCCGCAACGGATCGGCTTTCGCACCGTGGAGATCAGGAACGGCCGGGTGGCGGTCAACGGCAAGCCGATCGTCATCCGCGGCGTCAATCGCCACGAGCACGACCCCGAGACCTTCCACGTGATCTCGGAAGCCTCGATGCGCCGCGACATCGAGCTGATGAAGCGCAACAACATCAACGCCGTGCGCACCTCGCACTATCCCAACGCCGAGCTGTGGTACGCCCTGGCCGACGAATACGGCCTCTATGTGATGGACGAGGCCGACATCGAGAGCCACGCCTATATGGACTACGCCAACAAGCATCCGGAACTGCGGCCCAAGCTGCAGATCGGCTTCGACCCGGCCTGGGAGCAGGCCCATGTCAGCCGCGTGATGAACATGGTCGAGCGCGACAAGAACCACCCCTCGGTGATCTTCTGGTCGCTGGGCAACGAGGCCGGCATTGGTCCCAACTTCGAGAAGGCCGCCGCCGCGGCCCGCAAGCGCGATCCCTCGCGACTGATCTCCTATCTCGGCTGGGGCACGCTGGACTGGGAGCACGAGCCCAACGCCTTCGTCGACATCTACGCGCCGATGTACGACGACATCGAGAAGATGGTCGACTGGGCCAAGGATCCGACCCGCACCCAGCCGATGATCCAGTGCGAATATTCGCACATGCAGGGCAATTCCGGCGGCAACTTCAAGGACTACTGGGACACCATCTACCAGTACGACAAGCTGCAGGGCGGCTTCATCTGGGACTGGGTGGACCAGTCGATGTACCGCTACGCCAAGGACGGTCGCCGCTACTGGGGCGATGGCGGCGAGTACGGCCCCAACCCCGGCGGCGACGTCGAGTTCGGCGACGGCCTCAACCAGCCGGACCGCACGCCCAACCCGCATCTCTACGAGGTGCAGAAGGTGCTCTCGCCGATCCAGTTCGGCGGCTTCGACCCGGCGACCGGCAAGGTGACGGTGACCAATCGCCACGACTTCCGCGACCTGTCGGGCTTCGACTTCGACTGGACGCTGGAGGAGAACGGCGTCGCGATCGCCTCGGGCCAGCTGCCGGCCCTGGCGACCGCCGCTCGCGCCAGCCAGACGATCGCCCTGCCGCTGCCGGCCCTGCCGCGCAAGCCGGGCGCGGAATACTTCGTCACAGTGCGCGCCAAGGCCAAGGACGGCGCCGTGCCGTTGACCCCGGCAGGCTACACGGTCGGCTGGGAGCAGTTCGCGCTGGCCGCGACGTCGGCTCCGGCGGTCGCCCGCTCGGGCCCGGTGGCGCTGGCCGAGACCGGCGCGGCGATCACCGCTTCGGCGGCCGGCGCCACCCTGACCATCGACAAGGCCACCGGCCTGGTCGCGGGCTACGCCAAGGACGGCGTCGTCCTGGCCAAGGGCGGTCAACCCAATTTCTTCCGCGCCGAGACCGACAACGACACCCTGAACGGCATCGTCTCCCAGCAGCGGCCCTGGCAGACGATGACCAATACGCGGCAACTGCGCGGCCTGAGCACGCGCAAGACCGACAGCGGGGTCGAGATCGCCGTCGACTACGCCCTGGGCGCGGGGGCGGCCCGTTTCGTGACCACCTACACCATGGCCGGCGACGGTTCGGTGGCCGTGGCCGGGGAGCTGACCCCGCTGAAGGACGACCTGCCGCCGCCGGTGCGGGTGGGCCTGTGGTTCACCGCCCCGACCAGCCTCAAAACCGTCGAGTGGTATGGCCGAGGTCCGCACGAGACCTATGTCGACCGCTATACGTCCGCCCCGATCGGCCTGTGGCGCGGGGCGATCGCCGACCAGAACCACGACTACATGCGGCCCCAGGACACCGGCAACAAGATCGACGTCCGCTGGATGGAACTGAGCGGCGGCGGCGCGGGCCTGAAGGTCACCGGCGAAAAGCCGCTGATGATGAACGCCCTGGCCTTCCCCTACCAGGACCTCTATCGCCGCGCGCCGGGGGCGTGGAAGTCCACCGACATCGTCCCGCACGGCGAGGTCACCCTGCTGGTCGACTCGGCCCAATGGGGCGTGGGCGGCGACACGGCCTGGAGCCATGTCGGCCTGCCGCAGATGAAGTACCGCACCAGGCTGCAGCCGACCCGCGTCGCCTTCCGCCTGGAGCCGTTCAGCGGCGAGGGGACGCAAGCGGACAAGGCGCGTCCGGCCCGGGCCACCGAGGTGCAGTAGGCGGGGCTTGTTCAGCTTTCCGTGTAGCGGAGCAGGAGCCAGTCGCGGCCGGTGAGCAGCCTCGCCAGCTGATCGGCCGCGGTCGGAGGGGTCTTGGCGTAGAGCGTGGCGAGCTCCGTCGCGAGGGCTCGCGCCCGGTCTTCGCCCAGGGCCGCCGCGCGGCGAAACCCGAGCAGGCGCGCGCCGAT
This sequence comes from Caulobacter sp. BE254, assembly GCF_031457295.1. Lineage (NCBI taxonomy): Bacteria > Pseudomonadati > Pseudomonadota > Alphaproteobacteria > Caulobacterales > Caulobacteraceae > Caulobacter > Caulobacter sp. BE254. The sequence goes on from NZ_JAVDWJ010000009.1 coordinate 165,148, forward strand.
CCCGAACAGCGACAGGCCGTGTTCCGCCTCCAGGCGCCGCGCCAGGACGAGGTTTTGCATCGGGCTGAGGTCGGACTGGAAATAGCCGTTGGGAAAGGCGGCGATCGCCTCGGCGGCGGACTGGACCGGCGCGAATTGAAAAAGGACCTCCTGTTCCCGCGCGATCCCTAGGAAGGCCTCGGGGTCGGTGTTGATCGTGACCAGGTCGTTGGCGTCCCCGGACGTCTCCCAATCCAAAAGTCCGAAAACCGCCTCGAGCCGAATGTCGCGGGCGCGCGCCAGGAGGTTGGCCAGGCGGATCGGGAATTCGGCGGGCGTGCTGAGATAGCCCTGGTGCTGGCCGTTCTCGAACACTTCGGGGCTCAGCCCGGACAGGTCGTGGCCCTCGACCTCGTCCAGCCCGTGATAGTCGGTGCCGTGGCCGGCGGTGTACGAGGCCTGGCCCAGGTCGTCGAGGGAGGCGAGCACCCGGTGGTCCGGATGGTCCCGCTGCAGGCGGGCGTGCAGGGCGAGCAGGTCCGCGAACGACGAAAGACCGCGCGCCGTCAGGCCGTCGCACAGCAGCGGGCTGAAGGTCCGGGGTTTCGCCTGGCTGAACGGCACGAGTTCCAGCGGCTTGCCGCGCGACGATCCGAACATCAGGGCATCACGCCACCGCGCCTGCCGTTGTCAAGCATCACCAATTCCGCCGTCCGTCGTGGTGGCGATGGACGGCGCTGTCCTCTCCGTGATCCGCGATTCCGCTCCAGCCATGGCTTGCAACTGCCGCTGGATAGGGCCGCCCGCTCAACGTTATATGTATATCGTATAAGATATTTGACATAAATAATATTATCGTGCCTTCCTTCTGGCCGAAACGCGCCTGTGGGAGGCGCGGTCGTTCTGGAGGGGAATTTCCATGCGCAGCAGACTGGCGCGCCTTGATCTGATGGCGGGAGCCGCGGCCGTTGCGGTCCTGTCGGTCGTCGCCGGGCCCCCCGCCGCCTTCGCCCAGCAGGTCGCCACGGCCGAAGAGCCGGCGACCCTGGACGCGGTGGTGGTGACCGGATCGCGCATCAAGCGGCCCAACCTGGTCTCGGCCAGCCCGATGACCGTCGTCGGCGACGACGAGATCAAGTACCAGGGCGCCACCTCGATCGAGAGCGTGCTGAACCGCCTGCCGCAGTTCACCGCCGATTCCAACGAGAACGGCTCCAACGGCTCGGACGGCACGGCGCGGGTCAACCTGCGCAACATGGGGTCCAGCCGCGTGCTGGTGCTGGTCGACGGCCAGCGGATGCTGCCGGCCGAGACGGCGGACGTGAACTTCATCCCCAGCGCCCTGGTCGACCGGGTGGACGTGGTGACGGGCGGCGCGTCGGCGGTCTACGGGTCGGACGCGGTGTCCGGCGTGGTCAACTTCATCCTCAAGAAGGACCTCAACGGCCTGCGGCTGGACGCCCAGTACGGCATCGCCCAGCACAAGAACGACAACGGCTATCCCCGGTCGCTGATCACCGCGGCGGGCTACAAGCTGCCGGACAGCTCGGTCACCGACGGAGCGCGAACCGACGTCAACCTGGCCTTCGGGATCAATGCGCCGGACGGCAAGGGCAATGTCACCTTCTATGCCGGCTATCGCGAGCTCAAGCCGGTCACCCAGGACAGCCGCGACTACTCGGCCTGCGGCCTGAACCTGACGGGCGACCGCAACGACGCCCTGGTCTGCGGCGGCTCCAGCAACAACGAGTACGGCCTGTTCACCCTGCTCAGCGGCCCCAACGCCGGACAGACGCTGAACAACACCAAGGACGGCAACAAGACCTGGGTCCCGTACAACAGCTCGTTCCTCTACAACTACGCGCCCACCAACTACATCCAGCGTTCGGACAGCCGCTACACGGCCGGCGCCTTCGCCCACTACGAGATCAGCAAGGCCGCCGAGGTCTACGGCAGCTTCATGTTCATGGACGACCACACCTTCTCGCAGGCGGCGCCGTCCGCCCTGTTCCAGGGGACGACGTTCAAGATCAACTGCAACAATCCGCTGATGTCGGCCTCCCAGGCCGCGACGCTGTGCGGCTCGGCCGCGGGCGCGGACGTCAACCAGGACACCTTCATCGGCTACCGGCTGACCGGACCCGGCAGCTCGCCCCGCCGCGACGACCTGCGCCACACCGCCTACCGCATCAACCTCGGTTCGCGCGGCGAGATCGCGCCGGGCTGGACCTATGACGCCGGCTTCCTCTACTCGCAGGTGGTGCTCGACGAGAGCTACAAGAACAACGTCGACAACGCCAAGGCCGCCAAGGCCCTGCAGGTGGTCAACGTCAACGGAACCCCGACCTGCAAGTCGGTGGTCGACGGCACCGATCCGAGCTGCGTGCCGATCGACGTGTTCAAGTACCAGGGCCTCAGCGCGGCGGCCTACAAGTACCTCTACGCCCCGACCTACACTCACGGTGTGCAGCGCGAGAAGGTGCTGAGCGCGACGGTGAACGGCGACCTTGGCCAGTACGGTATCAAGAGTCCGTGGGCCAACGACGGCCTGGCCCTGGCGCTGGGCGTCGAGCATCGCCGCGAGGAGCTGAAGTTCGAGGCCGACGCCCTGGCCCAGGCCGCCGGCACCAAGGAAAACGCCGGCGCCTTTAGCGTCACCGAAGCCTATGGCGAAATGGACCTGCCCCTGGTCCAGGACGCGCCGTTCATCAAGAGCCTGTCGGTCAACGCCGGCTATCGGACCTCCAAGTACGACTACCTGGACAACCGGGTCTCGACCTACAAGGTCGAGCTGCAATATGCGCCGACCTCGGACATTCGGTTCCGCGCCAGCTACAACCGCGCGGTGCGGGCGGCCAACATCAGCGAGCTGTTCGCGGCCCAAGGCCTGGGCAATGTCTCGGCGGTGGACCCTTGCGCCGGCGCTACGCCGACGGCGTCGGCCGCGGCCTGCGCCCTGACCGGCGTCACCGCCGCCCAGTACGGCAAGATCCCCGAGTGCCCGGCCGAGACCTGCGTCACCCAGGGCGGCGGCAATCCCGACCTGAAGCCGGAAGTGGCCGACACCCGTACCGCCGGCGTCGTCCTGACCCCGCGCTTCCTGCCGGGCTTCTCGATGTCGCTCGACTATTTCGACATCTATGTCGACCAGTATATCGGCTCGGTCGACGCCCCGACCGTGATCAACCAGTGCGTCCAGACCAGCAATCCGTACTTCTGCAGCCTGTTCCACCGCGACCCGACCTCGGGCGTGCTGTTCGGCGACCGCGGCTACATCGTCGCCACCAACCAGAACACCGGCTTCCTGCAGACCTCTGGCCTGGACGTCACCGGCAACTATCGCCTGGACCTGTCGTCCCTGACCAAGGGCGGCGATTGGGGCAGCCTCGATTTCAGCTTCGTGGGCACCTACCTCAACAGCCGCAAGATCGAGCAACTGCCGGGCCTGGGCGCCTATAACTGCAAGGGCCTGTTCGGCCCGACCTGCGGCCAGCCCAACCCGGCCTGGCGCCACCAGCTGCGGACCACCTGGAGCCTGCCGTGGATCCCGGCCACGGTCTCGGTCAACTGGCGCTATTTCGGCGGGACCGACCTGTCGAGCAACAACAGCAACCCGTTCCTGCAGGGCGACTACGTCGAGATCAACCGCAAGATCAAGGCCTACAGCTACTTCGACCTGGCGGCCAACTGGAAGGTGCGTGAACAGCTGTCCCTGCGCGCGGGCATGAACAACGCCTTCGACAAGGACCCGCCGGTGATCGCGGCCGGCCTGCTCAGTTCCTTCGGCAACGGCAACACCTATCCGGGCGTCTACGATCCGATGGGCCGGACCCTGTTCGTGGGCCTGACCATGGATTTCTGAGGCTTTCAACTTCTTCCGGGGATCGGCGGCGGTGGTCGAGGGGCCCCGGGGCCATCCTCCCCTAGGTGAACTCAACAGCCACCGCGCCCAGCGCCGGTGGCTGTCTTTCTGTGTGGAGGATGGTTTGCAGCGCCTCCCGCGTGGGGACACGCCGCAAGGGCGTGTCCCCAGTGGTGCAAAACATCAAAGCTACTCCGGGCGAGGCCCGGGAGCTTCGCACCCTTCCCATCAGCTCAGCGGCTTTCCGCATGAGATCACACCCACTTGCCCCCACCTGGCGGCTTCGCCGCCTGTCCGCCCCCATAGGGGGCGGAGCCTTCGCGCTAGAGGCTCTTCCCCCTCTGGGGGAAGACGGTCGCGAAGCGACCCGTAGGGGGCAAGTGAACGACTATCCGCCAAAAGGCCGGCCGCTCAGCCGGCGTTCGTCGCGGTGTCCACCGGGGCATGATGGTCGGTCTCGTCCGAGCCGTGCGACCACTTCTTGAGGATCGGCGCCAGGCCCAGGAAAGCCAGGCCAATGGCCATGGCGATCCCGCCGATCCAGTTGAACACCGCCAGCGATCGGGCCAGGGCCGCGGCCGGATCCAGCACCTGGCCGCCCACCGTCTCGGTGGCCGTCAGGCCGGCGATGAAGCCGCCCACCTTGCCGGCGATCGACACGGCCATGAACCAGACCGCCATGACGAACGACACCATCGCCGCCGGCGACAGCTTGGTCATCTGCGACAGGCCCACGGGCGACAGGCACAGCTCGCCGGTGGTGTGCAGCATGTACATCAGCAGCAGGAAGATCAGCGGCATGCGGAAGGCGCCGTCGACCAGGTGCGCGCCCAGTTGCAGCAGCAGGAAGCCCGCCCCGACCTGCAGCAGGGCCAGGCCGAACTTGACGACGGGGTTGGGGTCCTTGCCGCGCTGGCCCAGCCAGGTCCACAGGAAGGCGAAGACCGGGGCGAAGATCAGCAGCCAGCCCGAGCCCAGGGCCTGGGTCTGGGCGGCGTTGAAGCTGGTGTTGATCCAGAAGGTCGAGGCCCGGTCGATCCCCGCCGCCGCCAGCTGTTCGGGGGCGGCCAGGGTGATCGCGCCGTTCAGCCACCGCACCGGCTTGGCGACCAGGTCCAGGTCGACATTGGTGGCCGCGAACAGGTTCAGCGACGAGCCGGCCTGGTCGAACAGGGTCCAGAACACCACCGCGCCGAAGATCAGGAACACCGCCAGGCCCAGGCGTTCGCGCTCGACCTTGTCGCACTTGGCGATCATGAACCACAGGATGTAGCCCAGCGAGGCCAGCATGCCGGCGATCAGGGTCCAGTTGACCATCACCGTGTAGCGCACCAGCAGGCACACCGCCGCGACGCCCACCAGGGACAGGCCGTAGATCAGGCCCTCGCGGGTCAGCGGTCCCAGCAGCGGCTTGTCCAGCTGCTGGGGGACCGGCGGCTCGCCCTTGCCCCGCAGCAGCGGCTTGCCCAGCACGAAGACCACGAAGCCGGCGACCATGCCCAGGCCCGCCAGGCCGAAGCCCGCCCACCAGCCGACCGTCACCCCCAGGAAGCCGCAGAGGATCGAGGCCCAGAACGAGCCGAGATTGATGCCGTAGTAATAGAGGGTGAAGCCCGGATCGCGCCGGCGATCGCCCGCCGGGTAGAGCTGGCCGACGATGGTCGAGATGTTGGGCTTGAGGAAGCCGACGCCGACGATGATCAGGGCCAGGGCGAACCAGAAGACGTTCAGATAGAGCGGGTCCCGGCCCGTGACGCCCAGCTGGTACTGGCCCTTGGCCAGCACGGCCGGGATCGGGGCGTCGGCCGGCAGGCCCCGCACGGCGAAGTCGCCGGACTTGGAGGCCGCCACGGCGTAAGGCTTGGCCTCGACGATCAGCTTCGAAACCCGGCCTTCGCCGCGGCCTTCGGAGACGAAGTCGTAGGTGTGGCCGCCATAGGTCAGGGTCTGGGTGGCGGGCGCGCCCTCGATCGCCATGGTCAGGTGGCCGGCGATCAGCAGGAGGGCGCCGAAGATCACCGCCTTGCGGGCCCCCAGATAGCGGTCGGCCAGGAAGCCGCCGATCAGCGGCAGCAGGTAGACCAGCGACGTGTAGGACCCGTAGTGGGCGCTGGCCGTCTTCGGGTCGAACAGGAAGTGCTGGGTCAGGTAGAAGATCAGGATGCTTCGCATGCCGTAATAGGAAAAGCGCTCCCACATCTCGGCGAAGAACAGGATCAGCAGCCCCCGGGGGTGATCGCGCAGCAGCTGGAGCAGCACGGGGACGCCGGTCAGGATCGTGACCAGGACGCCCATGACGATGACGATGTTCATGGATGGGCCCTGCGCTGTTCGATCCTGGTCATGTCGCTACGCCTTCGCGGATCAGTTCGGGGCCAGCTCGATCGTGGTCGGCCCGTCGGTCAGCGGCAGGGTGTAGGCCCCCCGCTCGAAGGCCGCCCCGGCCGGGCGATAGGGGCGGGCGCCCTTGGTGGTGGCCTCGACCAGCAGCCGGGCGGCCGGGGTGGTTGCGTCCCGCGCCGCCAGGGTCAGGGTCAGCTTGCCCGTGGCCGGCGTGTAGGCGGCGGCGTCGATCTTGCCGGCTTCCAGGGTCAGCCAGGCGCCGATCGGGGCCACGAACAGCCGGGTGCGCGCCCCGTCCTTGGGCGCGATCCGCACCACGCCGTCGGCCTGGCTGACATTGCCGCCGAAGCCCAGCCAGCCGAACGTCGGATCGTTGACCAGATAGGTCGCCGCCGCATAGGCATGGCCGAAGAAGCCCATGCCGTAGTCGCCGCTGTAGGGATCCCAGGACATCATGTCCGGGGCCGAGTGGAAGGCCGCCGACGAGAAGCCTTCCCGGTCGATGTTGGTGACCCCGCCCATCAGGCCGCCATAGGCCACCCGCAGCAGGTGCAGGTCGCCGGGGTCCGCGCGGTAGGCGTCCAGCAGCGGCACGGCGTTCAGGGTCGAGCCGTAATGATGGATCTGCCGCTCGATGCGCGGGACCTTGCCGCCGTAGAGGAAGTCCCAATAGCGCCGGGCGTTGCCGTTGTAGCCCCAGCTGGGGATGGTCGGGTCATAGGCGAGGATCACCTCGCGGGTCTCGTCGGCCTGCTTCTGGTGGCCGAAGAAACGCATCCAGGCATAGACCTCGGCCTGGCCCGTGGAGTCCCAGGCCATTTCGCTGCCGAACGGATAGGGCAGGGTCTTCCAGTGGTCGGCCCGGCCCTTCATCAGGGCCTCGAGTTCGTCGGCCTTGGCGGTCATGTCCTCGCGGCGGAGATCCTTCAGGATGTCGACGAAGACGTCGCCCTCCATCTGGCCGAACTGGGCGTAATAGGGGGCGTCGCGCATCATCGCCACGGCGGTGGTCTGGGCGTGGTCCAGATACCAGCGCCAGTCGTGGGTCTTGACCAGGCCGTCGTGGTTGCGGGCCAGGCGGTAGAGCACCCAGTGGCCGATGGCGACGTGCGGATAGTTGTAGGACCGGCCAAGGTCGCCAGCGTCCTTCTTCGACCACGAGGTCCAGGACTTCCAGTTGGTCTTGGGGTCGTAATAGGTCGGGAACTCGTCGGGGGCGTAGTAGAACAGGCTCTTCTTGACCGCGCCGGCGTGCTCGCCCTCGGCCACCTGCAGCCCGCCGACGATGGTCTCGTTGACCACCCGCTCCAACTTGGCCACCTCGCCGGCGTCGGGGTTGTCCAGCTGCTTCATGATCGCCGCGACCCAGCTGCCCGCGCCCCCCTCGTCGCTCATGCCCGAGATCCAGACCCGAGGATCCTGGGTGACGATCTTGTCGGCCTGGCGGTCGTAGGTGAGGATGCCCGGCGAGCGCTTGAACGGGTCCGACGGATCCTCGAACCATTGCCTGGTGGTCGAGAACCGGCCCAGGTCGGCCATGGTCTGGTCGAGCGGCTTGGTGATGAAGTAGGAGACGGTCTGGACCGTGTCGTCGGCATAGGTGATCGACAGGGTGGCGCGGCCCCAGCCCGAGGCGCGCACGGCGTAGCGCGACCATCCCGAACCGGACTTGACCGGCGTGGCGGTCAGCGCCCCGGCCGGATAGCTCTCGATCCGGGTAACCGGCTTGGGCGACTTCAGAAACAGGGCGGCGTCCTGGTCGGTGGGCACGACATAGCCGGGGACGCCGACGGCGACCGGGCGGCCGTTGGCGACCAGGGTGTCCTCGATCGCGCGGATCGACGGCGAGGTGACCAGGCGCACGCCGATCGTGCGGCTGGCCCCGGGGGCGAGGGAGAAGCTGGTGGGCGTGTTCCACTGTTCGCCGGCGGTCTTCCAGTCCTGCTCGGCGAAGCCCTTGCTGGCGACCGTCCAGTCGTAGAAGCCCTCCGAGGTCTGGCCCCGCTCGCTGCGGTCGGTGAAGATGTCGCCGGGCTTGGCGCCGCGGCCGGCCTGCTGGATCGGCCGGTAGGCCTCCAGCGGTGTGGCCTTCTCCGGCAGGACCAGCAGGGCCGGACCCTTGCCGTTCAGGCGGGTCACCTGCAGGTAGCCGGCGTCGCGGCCGATATAGGGATCGACGAAGCTGGCCTGGGCGTGGGCCTCTTCCAGCGAGCGGTCGGTGATGATGTTGTCGAACACCATCGGCAGGCCCAGGCCGCCGACCTCCACGGCCTGCTTGGAGGTGTTGGTCAGGACGAAGCGCAGGGCCAGCGCCCCGCCCTCGGCGACCCAGCGGCGTTCGACGCGAAGCGGCGAATCCGGGCCCAGAGACGCGGTGATGTCGGCCGCCGCCAGGGTCGCCCCGCCGGCCGCCAGCCGGCGGATGGGCTTGCGCTGGTGCGCCGAGCTGAAGTCGCGCCAGGCGCCGCCTTCGGTGCGCAGGCGCAGGTGGATGTCGCCGACATGGACGTAGCCGTCGCCCTGGCGCTCGGCTTCCCGCGCGCCGGGCGTGAAGTCGAACCCGGTCTCGCCCGTCGGCGACAGCCGGGCCAGGGTCTGGGTGTCGGTGCGCAGTTCCAGCCGGAACTGCGCGGTCCGATAGGGGGTCCTGGCGATCGGCGCGAAGACCTTCTTGGCCGCCGCGGGCGGTTCCTGGGCCCAGGCCAGGCTGGTCGCGCCCAGGCCCAGCGGGGTGGTGGCCAGCAGCAGGGCCGTCAGGGCCAGCGGGCGAAGGTTCGTCATCGGAGCCTCGTCATTTCGCGGTGGTGGCGACGAGGCGCGCGGCCGGCTGGGCGGCCGGCGGCGCTTCGTCGAGCAGATTGCGGGTGAAATAGTCGCGCAGCTTGCGCCAGAAGAACGGCTGATAGACCGCGTGGGTGGTGTTGGGCAGGATCACCAGGTCGACGTCCTTGCCGGCCTGGATGATGGCGTTGGCCAGGCGGATGCTCTCGGTGACCGGGACGTTGTCGTCGATGTCGCCATGAACCAGCAGCAGCTTGCCCTGCAGGGCGCCCGCCACCGACATGTTGGAGTTGCGCTCCCAGGTCGCCTCGTCCGCCAGGCCCATCGACACTTCCGGCCACCAGGCCTTGTCGAGCCGCAGGTCGTGGTTGCCCGACGAGGCGACGGCGACCTTGAAGAACTCCGGCCGGCGCAGCACGAACCGCGCGGCGTCGTAGCCGCCGGCCGAGCCGCCGAACACGCCCACCCGGGTGAGGTCCAGCCCTGGATCCTTCGCGGCCATTTGCCGGATCATGGCGATGTGGTCGTCCAGCCCCACCTCGCCCAGGTTCTGGTAGGCGGGCAGGCGGAAGGCCTGGCCCCGCCGCGAGGTTCCCCGGCCGTCGATCATCACCACCACCGCGCCGATCTGGGCGACGCTGTTGCCGGTCGCCGAGACCGAGCCGCGCCAGGAGGTCGGGGTCTGGGTCGTGGTCGGGCCGGTATAGACGTTGTCGATCACCGGATAGCGCCGCGCCGGGTCATAGCCGATCGGCCGGAAGATCATGCCGTACAGCGGGGTGACGCCGTCGGCGGCCACGCCGGTGAACGGCTCCGGCGGCCGGAAGCCCGTGGCCCACAGCGCGCTGGGGTCGGCCCGGCCCAGTTCCAGCATCAGGCGTCCGTCCCTCGCGTCGCGCAGCACGGTGCGGGTCGGCGTCGTCGGGCTCGACATCTCGTCGAGGATCCAGCGGCCGTCGGGAGAGACCGTGGTCTCGTGGTCGAGCGGCTCGGGGGTCAGGAGCCTGGGAGGCCCGCCGTCGAGGCCGACGCGGTAGAGCGCTTTGTAATAAGGATTGCGGTCCTTCTCGCGGCCGACCCCGGTGACCAGCAGCCCGTCCCGCGGGTCGACACGGTCGATCGACAGCACCTCCCAGGCCCCGGTGGTCAGGGCCTTGCCGCCGTCGGGGGCGTCGGGCTTGACCAGATAGAGCTGGGCCCAGCCGCTGCGCTCGGAGATCGCCAGCTCGCCGCCTAGGGCGGGCGCGGGCTGCAGGCTCGACGAGGTGACGGTGACCAGCGGCGCGACCTTCTCGCGGGCCACGACCCTGGCCGCGCCGTTGACCGGATCGGCCGAATAGACGACCAGCTGACCATAGCCGCGCTGGGTCCATTGCGCCCGGACATGGTCGCCGTCCCAGCTCATCTCCGGCGCGGCGGGGTAGAGCAGGGACTCGGACGGGATGGCCAGCGGCACGATCTTGCCGACCCCGTCGCGGAAGGCCTGCTCGACGTCGATGACCAGACGCTGGGCCTGGGGCAGCGTCGCCGCGCCGGCCAGCGGGTAGATGTAGGAGAAGCTGCGCGGATAGAGCCCGCCCGGGTTCTGCTGGGTGATCGACAGCCGCTTGACGCCTCGGGTGTCGAGCCGCCAGGTCAGGACGCGCCGGCTGTCGGGGGACCACTGGGCCGAGACCGGCATGTCGGGCTCCTCGACGCCAGCCTTGAGGATCTGCGACAGCTGCGGGATGTCGCGGCCGTAGGGCTGTTCGCGCGAGCCGTCGGCGGTCAGGACCACCTCCCGGCCGCTCTTGGTGTCGACTGCGAACAGGTTGAAATCGCGGGCGACCAGCTTGAACCGTCCGTCGGGCGACAAGGCCGGATCAACGGCCTGGACCGGGTGTTCCACCACGCCGCCGCGGGTCGATTTCCACGGTTTGTCGGCGGCGGTGAAGGTCAGGGTCTCGATGCGCGGGTCGAAATCGACGATCTCGATTCGCGGCGGGGAGGCGGGCGGCGTCGATAGGGCCTCCGAGACCTGTCGGACCAGGTCAGCCTCGACAGCGACCGTCTTCTGCCTGCGGTCGGCCAGGTTCAGGTAGGTGATGACGCGCTGGCCGGATTTGCCGTGGCGATAGAGCACGCCACGACCGTCGGCGACGAACCGGGCCTGCAGGTTGTCGTCGACGATGAACTGGCCCAGGCCGCCGCGCATGAACAGGTCCGCGCGTGCATAGCGCTCGGCGATCGGCAGCAGGGGCGCGGGGCTGGTCGTCGTCGCGGAGGCGGGAGACAAGGGTTGGCCGCTCGCGGCCGAAGCGGTCAGGAGACCTAGGGCGAACGCCGAGAGTCCGAGGTGGACGGCGCCGCGCCTGACCGTTGATCTTCCGCCTAACGGCATGCCGCGCCCCCAATTCCCATCCTGTCACAAACCGGTTCGTCGCCGCGGCGTCAAGAAGATTATACGATATATAATCCGACGATTTGGACATTCGCTGGGAGAGGGTCACCACTTGGCTTGGAGCCGGAACGGTTGCGTCTTCGCCGCTCCGCTAGACGGGGGGAATCCCGGCGCAATCCCCCATAAGGGTTCGGCTCGTCGCCTTTCCGGCAGCGCCAGATTGACGAGCAGGGGGTGTGACCTTAAGATCGTATACGGTATCAAATATTGGGGGAAGACCGATGGCGACACGCCGTGATCTGATGCTGGCGGCCGCGGCGTTCGCCGGCCTGGCCCAGCCGATCAGCGCCCTGGCCAAGGCCCGCGGCGCGTCCCTTCCCGCCAAGGCCGCGCCATTGCCGCTGTCGTCGGTCCGCCTGCTGCCGTCGGACTACGCGACCGCGGTGGAGGTCAATCGCGCCTATCTGCTGCGGTTGAGCCCGGACCGCCTCCTGCACAACTTCATGACCTTCGCGGGCCTGCCCGCCAAGGGCGAGATCTATGGCGGCTGGGAATCCGACACCATCGCCGGCCATACCCTGGGCCACTACATGTCGGCCCTGGTGGTCATGTACGAGCAGACAGGCGACGCCGAATGCCGCCGACGCGCCGACTATATCGTCAGCGAGCTGGCGAGAGCCCAGGCCAAGCGCGGCACGGGCTATGTCGGCGCCCTGCAGCGCAAGCGCAAGGACGGGACGGTCGTCGACGGCGAGGAGATCTTCGGCGAGGTGATGAAGGGCGACATCCGCTCGGGCGGGTTCGACCTGAACGGCTCGTGGTCGCCGCTCTATACCGTGCACAAGACCTTCGCCGGCCTTCTGGACGTGCATCGCGCCTGGGGAAACCCGCAGGCGCTGGACGTCGCGGTGGGCCTGGGCGGCTATTTCGAGCGCGTGTTCGCGGCGCTGAACGACGAGCAGATGCAGACCCTGCTGGGCTGCGAATATGGCGGCCTCAACGAGAGCTACGCCGAGCTCTACGCCCGCACCGGTGATCGCCGCTGGCTGATCGTCGCCGAGCGGATCTACGACCGCAAGGTGCTGGACCCCCTGGTCGCCCAGCAGGACCAACTGGCCAATTTCCACGCCAACACCCAGGTGCCCAAGCTGATCGGCCTGGGGCGGCTCTACGAGCTGACCGGCAAGCCGCAGGACGCGGCGGCCGCGCGGTTCTTCTGGACGACCGTGACCCAGCACCACAGCTACGTGATCGGCGGCAACGCCGACCGCGAGTACTTCGCCGCGCCCGACACCATCGCCGCCCACATCAGCGAGCAGACCTGCGAGCACTGCAACACCTACAACATGCTCAAGCTGACCCGGCAGCTCTACAGCTGGCGGCCGGACGGCGGGCTGTTCGACTATTATGAGCGCGCCCACCTCAACCATGTGATGGCGGCGCAGAACCCCAAGACCGGCGGCTTCACCTACATGACGCCGCTGCTGACCGGCGCGGACCGGGGCTATTCGACCAATGACGACGACGCCTTCTGGTGCTGCGTCGGCACCGGCATGGAAAGCCACGCCAAACACGGCGAGTCGATCTTCTGGGAAGGCGAGGAGACCTTGCTGGTCAACCTCTACATTCCGGCCGAAGCCCAGTGGAAGGCGCGCGGCGCGGGCCTGAAGCTCGAGACCCGCTATCCCTACGAGCCGGAATCGCGCCTGACCCTGACCAGGCTGGCCAGGCCCGGACGCTTCACGATCGCCCTGCGCGTTCCGGGTTGGGCGAAGGGCCAGGCCAAGGTCAGCGTCAACGGCCTGGCCGTCACGGCCGAGATGGCGGGCGGCTACGCCCTTGTGGACCGCCGCTGGCGGACCGGCGACGTGGTGGCCATCACCCTTCCGCTCGACCTGCGCCTGGAAGCGACGCCGGGCGACGATTCGACGGTGGCGGTGGTGCGCGGACCGATGGTGCTGGCGGCCGACCTGGGTCCCAGCAGCGAACCCTGGAAGGGCGTGGATCCGGCCTTGGTCGGCGAGGCGGTGCTGGCGGGCTTCCAGCCCACGGCGCCGGAAAAGGCCCTCTATGTCGCCCGGGGCGTGGGCCGGCCCGGCGATCTGAACTTCGTGCCGTTCTACAGCCAGTACGAGCGCCGCAGCGCCGTCTATTTCAAGCGCTTCACCGAGGACGCCTGGAAGACCGAGGAGGCCGCGTTCCTGGCTGACCAGGCGCGGGCCAAGGACATCAGCGCGCGGTCGGTCGACATCATGCACCTGGGCGAGATGCAGCCCGAGCGCGACCACAACCTGACCTCCGAGCTGTCCTATCCGGTGGCCTATCGCAACCGCAACGGCCGCGACGCCCGCTCGGGCGGCTTCTTCGAGTTCGACATGAAACTGCGGCCCGGCCCGCTGATCCTGCAGGCGACCTACTGGGGCGACGAGCGCAAGCGCGACTTCGACATCCTGGTCGACAACGTCAAGGTCGCCTCCCAGCACCTGGAGGCCGACCGTCCGGGCAAGTTCTTCGACGTCGAATATCCGCTGCCCGAGGCCCTGACCAAGGGCAAGACCAAGGTCCGGGTGCGGTTCGTACCGCGTGAGCGCAGCACGGCGGGGCCGGTGTTCGGCGTGCAACTGTTCGCCGCCAAGCCCGCGTCCACGGCGTGAGCCGGCAGGCGGGGGGCGAGGTTCCGGACACCGTTCGGCTTTCGCTCGATGACGTCCGGGCGCTGGCGCATCAGGTCCTGGGCGCCGCGGGCCTGTCGCCGGCCCACGTCGACGCCGTCGCCGAGACCATGGTGGCCGGCGAGCGTGACGGCTGCGCCTCGCACGGTGTCTATCGCCTGCTGGTGGCCGCCAACAGCGTCGCCAAGGGCGTGGTTTCGGTCGACGCCGAACCGGTGCTGGACGAACCGGCGCCGGCCCTGGCGAGGGTCGACGGCGGTGGCGGCTTCGCCCAACTGGCCTTCGAGCGCGGGCGCCCCGTGCTGATCGACAAGGCCCGGCGCTTCGGGATCGCCGCCCTGGCCCTGAACAACATCGTGCATTTCGCGGCCCTCTGGCCCGAGGTCGAAGCGCTGGCCCGTGAAGGCCTGGCCGCGCTGGCGTTCACGCCGAGCCACGCCTGGGTCGCGCCTGAGGGCGGCACGCGTCCGGTGTTCGGCACCAATCCGATCGCCTTCGGCTGGCCGCGGCCGGGCCGGGACCCGTTCGTCTTCGACTTCGCCACCAGTGCGGTGGCCCGGGGCGAGATCGAGCTGCATCGCAGGGCGGGTCGCCCCGTACCCAACCACTGGGGCTATGACGCCGACGGGGCCGCCACGACGGTGGCCGAGGCGGTGCTGGGCGGCGCGATGCGCACCTTCGGCGGCCACAAGGGCTCGGCCCTGGCGGCGATGGTGGAGCTTCTGGCCGGGCCGTTGATCGGCGACATGACGAGCCAGGAGTCGCTGGCCGCCGACGCGGGACGCGGCGGTTCGCCGATCGGCGGGGAGCTGATCATCGCCCTGGATCCGGCGGGCTTCCTGGGCGGGGCGCTGGCCGACCACCTGACGCGGGCCGAGGCGATGTTCGAGGCGATCGAGGCCCAGGGCGCACGGCTGCCGTCGCAGCGCCGCTATGCCGCGCGGGCCCGCAGCCTGCGCGAGGGCGTGGTGATCCCCGGCGCGCTCCACCGGGACATCATGATGTTGCTTGAGCAGAAGGGCTGAAGATGCGGCGAACCGGGCTTTTCGATACGGCGGTCGTGTGCGTGGCGGCGACCGCGCCGATGCTGGTCGCTTCCTCGGCCCTGGCCAGTCCTCCGACCGCACGGGCCGGTTCGGCGGACAAGCGCTTCGAGGCGATCTCCGGCGAGGAATACGCCTGGCGCCTGGCCCAGACCGGACCCAGCGAAGACGGCCCCAAGACCGACGCCTTCAAGCTTCCCGATGTCGGCCCGGCGATCCAGGCCGCGCGGCTGGCCCGCTGGACCACGGTGGCCCGGCAGTTGGCCGACCTGCCGGTTGCCAAGCTGTCGAAGAAGAACCAGGTCAACTACGCCGTCTACAAGGGCCAGATCGACGCCCTGCTGGCCGAGCAGCAGTACCGCGAATACGAAAAGCCGCTGAACGCCGACAGCAGCTTCTGGGGCGACGTCGCGGAATCGGCGCGCGGCAGCTTCAGGACCGAGGCGGACTATCGCGGCTACATCGCGATGATGCGCGACATCCCGCGCTACTACGACCAGCAGATCGTCAATATGCGGGCCGGACTGGCGCGCGGCTTCACCCCGGCCCAGGTGACCTTGCTGGGACGCGACGCCGGCGTGGCCCTGGTGGCCGACGCCGCCACGCCCGAGGCCTCGCCCTTCTATGCGCCGTTCAAGACCCTGCCGGCCAACATCCCGCCGGCCGTCCAAGCCGCGCTGCGCCGCGAGGCGGCCGAGGCGATCACCCAGGCGGTGGCTCCCGCCCACGCCCGCTTGCGGGCCTTCCTGCGCGACGACTACATCCCCGGCGCGCGAAAGACTCTCGCGGCCCACGATCTGCCCGACGGCAAGGCCTACTACCAGTCCAAGATCCGCGAGTTCACCACCACCGACCTGACGCCGGACCAGATCCACCAGGTCGGCCTGGCCGAAGTCGCCAAGATCCGCGCGCGGATGCTGGACGTGATGAAGGAGGTGAAGTTCGAGGGCGACCTTCCGGCCTTCCTGACCTATCTGCGGACCGACCCGCGCTTCTACGCCAAGACGCCGCAGGACCTGCTGGACCGCGCCGCCTGGGACGCCAAGAGCTTCGACGGCAAGGCCTCGCAGTGGTTCGGCCACCTGCCGCGCAGCCGCTTCGCCATCCGCCCGGTGCCCGACGAGATCGCGCCCTTCTACACCGGCGGCCGGGGCGGCCCGGGCATCTACCTGGTCAACACCTACAACCTGCCGTCCCGGCCGCTGTACTCGCTGATGGCCCTGACCCTGCACGAGAGCGCGCCGGGGCACGCCTTCCAGATGCCGCTGGCCGCCGAAAACAAGGACCTGCCGGCCTATCGCCGCGACACCTACCTGTCGGCCTATGGCGAGGGCTGGGCGCTGTATTCCGAGGCGCTGGGCGAGGACATGGGCCTGTACGAAACGCCTTACGACCGGTTCGGCATGCTCAGCTACCAGATGTGGCGCGCGGCGCGGCTGGTGGTCGACACCGGCATCCACACCCAGGGCTGGAGCCGCGAGCGGGCCCAGCAATATCTGCACGACAACACCGCCATGGCCGACCACGAGATCCAGACCGAGGTCGACCGCTACATCGCCTGGCCAGGCCAGGCGCTGTCCTACTACATGGGCATGCTGGCCTTCGTCGACGCCCGCAAGCGGGCCGAGCAGGCGCTGGGGCCGAAGTTCAACATCCGCGCCTTCCACGACGCCGTCCTGGAGCTGGGCTCGGTCCCGCTGCCGGTGATCGACGCCCGCGTCGACCAGCTGATCGCCGACGGCGGCAAGGGGCCCTATCCCGATGAGGAATGACCTGGCCCCGGTCGCCTGGAGCGCTGGCCTCGCCTGTGCCCTGGCGACGCTGACGCCGGCCGCCGCCCAGCCGGTGGCCGTGCACGCCGTCGGCAACCCGATCCTCGCGGACGGCCGGTACTATTCGACCGACCCCGCCCCGGTGGTGGTCGGCGACACCCTGTGGATCCTGGCCGGCCGCGACGAGGCCCCGGCCGACGTCAACGACTTCATCATGAACGCGTGGCAGGCGCTTTCGACCCGCGATCCGGCGTCGGGCGACTGGCTGCACTATCCGGCGATCGCGCGGCCCGAGGCGGTGTTCCGGTGGGCCGAGGCCGGGCGGGCCTATGCCGGCCAGATCGTCCCCGGCCGCGACGGCAGGTTCTATCTCTACGCCCCCGTCCTGCAGGCGGTGAGCGACGCCAAGGACCGCTTCGCCATCGGCGTGGCCGTGGCCGACAGCCCCGCCGGGCCTTGGACCGACGCCCACCCGGCCGGGCCGATCGTCTCGCAGACGACGCCGGTCGCCAACGACATCCAGAACATCGATCCCACGGCGATCGTCGACGACGACGGCCGTGTCTACCTCTACTGGGGCACGTTCGGCCAACTGCGCGGCATCGAGCTGGCGGCCGACATGGTCACGCCCAAGGGACCGGAGGTGAAGGTCGACAGCCTGGACGGCTTCTTCGAGGCCCCCTGGCTGATGAAGCGCAAGGGCGTCTACTACATGCTCTATGCCGGCAACCGGGCCGGACCGCGGTCGGATTGCACGCCGGCCGTCTACCATGCCTGCATCGCCTACGGGACCGCCCCGTCGCCCCTGGGGCCCTGGACCTATCGCGGGGTGATCCTGCGGCCGGTGTCCTCGACCACCTCCCACGCCGGCGCGGTGGCGTTCAAGGGCCAGTGGTGGCTGGCCTACCACACGGCCGACGCGGCCGGCGGCGGGCACTTCCGCCGCAGCGTGGCGATCGACAGGATGGACTGGGACGACCGCGTCAGCCCGCCGGCCATCCTGCCGGTCACCCCGACCAAGCGCCCGGGGCCGCCGCCGGCGCCGACCCGCAACATCGCGGCGATGGCGACGCCCACCGCGTCCAACGCGCCCGTGCCGGTGCAGTACTGGATCAAGGCGCTGAACGACGGCCTCGTCCGCGACGCGCCCCTGCCGCCCGACCTGTGGGGCAGCTGGACGCCGCACAACCCCGCCAGCCAGTGGATCGAGTACCGCTTCGACCAGCCGGTGACCCTGAACGGCGCCCGCATCCGGTTCTGGGCCGACCAGCCGGCCGGGTCCGGCGTGGGCGTCGCCCCGCCCAAGGCCTGGCGGATGGAATACTGGGACGGGGGCTGGAAGCCGGTTCGCGCCCCCAAGGGCTTCGGGACCGGCGTCGACGGTTTCCAGTCCGCCACGTTCGCGGCGGTGACCACCCGGTGCGTGCGCGCGGTGTTCGACGCTTCCGGCGCCCAGGGAACCTATGCCGGCCTGGCCGTGCAGGAGTGGGAAGTCCTGGCCCCGACGGCCCAGGCGCCGCGCGCCGGCAGCGGCTCGGCCCCGGCCTGCGACGCCCAGCCCTAGACCTCGACCAACGCCCGGCTCGGGCGCGCGCCTTGAAATGGAACGGAGAACGCCATGCTTCGCGGCCTGATGACGCTTTCACTGGGGATCACAGTCCTGGCCGCCGGGACGGCGCGGGCGGCGACGCCGCTGGACGGCGTCTGGCTGTTCGACGACGCGCCGTCCTATCCGGGCGTGACCATGGTCAAGCTGTCCAGCGAGGGCGGCAAGCCTCATGGCTTCGTCACTACGGCCTGGTACGGCCCGATGGAGATGCGCAACCTCGTGGTCCAGGGCGGCAAGGCCACCTTCGAGCTGCGCAACCTCAACGACAAGGATCACGCCACCCGGCAGTGGACCGCGGTGCTGACGGGCAAGGCCCTGAAGCTGTCGGGCGACATCTGGTACGCCCATGTCGAGCAGGCGGGGCGTCCTGGGACCGCCGCGGACGCCCGCGCTCGCGCCTTCAGGACCACCGCCTTGCCGCCGCTGGGAACCCTGGCGCCCGACGGCCTGGCGCGGACGCCGCCGATGGGCTGGAGCAGCTGGAACAAGTTCGCCGAAAAGATCGACGACAAGACCGTGCGCGCCATGGCCGACGCCCTGGTCGCCACCGGCCTGCGCGACGCCGGCTATGTCTATGTCAACATCGACGACGGCTGGCAGGGGACCCGCGGGCCGGACGGCGCGATCCGGCCCAACGAGAAGTTCCCGGACATGAAGGGCCTGGCCGACTACGTCCACGCTCGCGGACTGAAGTTCGGCCTCTACAGCGCGCCGGGGCCCAGGACCTGCGCGGGCTATGAGGGCAGCTACGGCCACGTCCAGCAGGACGCCAAGACCTTCGCCGACTGGGGCGTCGACTATCTGAAGTACGACCTGTGCTCGGGCGAATGGTTCTATGACGACGCCGACAAGGTCCAGCGCACCTACTACGAGATGGGCGCGGCGTTGCGGGCGACCGGGCGGCCGATCGTCTATTCGCTGTGCGAGTACGGACGGTTCGAGGTCGGGGCGTGGGGGCGCAAGGTCGGCGGCCACCTGTGGCGCACGACCGGCGACATCACCGACGACTATGCGACCATGGCCAGGATCGGCTTCGACAAGAACGGCCGCGCCGAGCACGCCGGCCCCGGCGGCTGGAACGACCCGGACATGCTGGAGATCGGCAACGGCGGCATGAGCCATGACGAGTACGCCACCCACATGACCCTGTGGGCCATGTCGGCCGCGCCGCTGATGATGGGGCACGACCTGCGCCAGAGCAGTCCCGAGGTGCTGAAGATGCTTGAGAACCGCGAGGTGATCGCCGTGGACCAGGACGCCTTGGGCGTCCAGGGCAAGGCGGTGCGGCGCGAGGGTTCGACCGAGGTCTGGACCAAGCCGCTGGCCGACGGCGCGGTGGCGGTGGCCCTGTTCAACCGGGGCGAGGCGGCGGCGACGATGGGGCTGCTGCCCAGCGACGCGGGGAAGAGCGGCCTGACCGCCGTGAGGGACCTCTGGCGCGGCGTCGACCTGCCGGCTGGATCGCAGAACTTCCAGGTCCCCGCCCATGGGGTCGTCATGCTGCGTGTGACGGGCGGGCAGGGCTGAGGGGCGCTCCACCCCCATCCTCGTCCTGAGCTTGTCGAAGGACGAGGACGGCCGCGCCGCTTCCGTGCAGCGGTCAAAAAAATGGGCTGGCGACAAGCCAGCCCAAGGGGGGGAGGGGCGCCGCCCTGAGGCGGCAATGCGGTGAAGGGGATCAGTAGCGGAAGCGGGCGCTGATCTGCACGGTCCGAGCCTGAACCCTGGCGCCGAGGGGCAGCATCCGGTTCTGGCCCCAATAGACGTTGTTGTTTTCCTTGGTCAGGTTGGTGCCTTCGACGCTGAGCGTCAGTTGCTTGAGCGGCGTCCAGTTCACCGCCGCGTCGAGACGTTTGGTCGCGTCGTTGTACGGCGAGTATTCGGGATTGTCCTGGTAGACCGTGATCTTGTAGCGGTCACGATAGTTGTAGGCGACCCGGGCGCTGAACTGCGGCGTGTCGTAATAGAGCGCCAGGTTGTAGGTATATTTCGAGGTGCTGTCGGCATCGAAGACGCCCGGGATCAGCCGCTGTTCCGGCGTGAAGTCGGTGTATTCGATCGTGGCTTTGGCCATGTAGGTGAAGTTGGCGCTGGCGCCGAAGTTATGCAGCTTGCCCGGCAGGAAATCGAAGAAGCCGGAGGTGTTGAATTCGTAGCCCTGGAACGTTCCCGGGCCCGCGTTGCGAACCTTGGAGACGATCGCGTCCTTGCCCAGTTCCGGGACGAACTCGGTGCGCGAGGCCCAATAGATGTAGGCGTCGGGCTTCTTGAGGAAGGCGCCGAGCGAGACGATTCCGCCGCGACCGAAATAGTATTCCAGCGAGGCGTCGTAGTTCTGCGAGCGGTTCGGCTTGAGGTCCGGGTTGCCGGAGTCGACCCGGCCAGCGAGCGTGTCGATCGTCTTCCAGGAGGACATCTGCAGGAAGTCAGGGCGCTGGATGTTGTAGGTGTAGGCCAGGCGCAACTGGACCTTGGGCGTGAAGTGAATGACGCCGTTGAGGCTGGGCAGCACGTCGACATAGTCGCCGCCCCCAGTGGTCGGTGTGGTGATGACCACGACGCGACCGGGGTCTTCCGGCGTCGGCGACTTCTCGATCGAGTATTTGGTGCTCTCGATCGTGCCCTTCGTCTTGACAACGCGGACACCGAACACGCCGTCGATCGGGAAGCGGCTCTTGACCCCGTAGTTCAGGTTGAAGAAGCCGGCCAGGGACTTCTCGTCATCGACATAGCTCTGACCCAGGTTGCTGGGCGGCTTTTCGGTGTCCCAGCCCGCGGCGGTGCGGAACGCGGGCAGGTTGGCCATGATGTCCTTGCCGGACAGGTGGTACCAGGACGGCGAGAAGTCTCCGACCTCGAGCCTCGAGGTCTCGACGCCGACGCCCTGCGCGAAATTGGCCAGACCGCTGGTCGGGAAGGTGTCGCGATAGCCGTAGTCGCGGGTGGTGTGGCGATCATTGTAGCGCAGGCCGACCATCACGCTGCGGAAGAACTTGTCCTCGCTCAGGCGATAGGTCGCGTCGGTGGCGACGACGAATTCGTGGCTCTTGGCATAGGTCTGCTCGTCGTGCGCCTGGAAGAGCCGGTAGTTGTCGACCTTCGACAGGTCGCTGGTGGGGACGGTGATGTAAGGGCCGCGGCCCGGCACCTTGTCGGAGTTAAAATCGACATTGACAGTGTTGATCGGATTGCCGCCGGCGTCCAGGAAATGCGCCAGGGTCAGGACGCCGTAATATTTGGTGTCGCTCCAATTGTACTGCGTCGAGGCGTTGATCTGGAGTTTGTCGTTGTGCCAATGCATTTCGGCATTGGTCGTATAGTTGTTCGACGTCACTTCCTCATAATAGGACTGGGCGCTGGCGTCGACGCCGACCGCTCGGTTGAGGGTCAGGGACTGTACGGTGCGGTTGTCGTCGGCCAGGACCACGTTCGAGACCGTGCTCTCAGGATCGCGGGTGGTGACGTGCAGGCGGTCGCGCGCGCGCTTCTCCTTGCTGCCGAAGTAGGAGCCTTCGACGACGAAGTCGAGGTGCTCGTCGACGCGCCACTGTCCAACCAAGTTGATCGACGGGCGAGTGATCTTGCCTTGCTCAACGCCGTAGTTCACCGCGTAGGGCGCGATGATGTTCTTCTGGTTCGCGGGCAGCGACGCCAGGGAGGGGGTATTGTCGAAGAACTTGTTGGGCGACTCGCTCTCGACGAAGTCTTCCTCGTAGTTGTTCTTGGTGTAGGAGCCGTTGATCAGGAAGCCCATCTCGCCGATCCCGGTGTCGAAATGGTCGCCGACCAGCAGGCTGGCGTAAGGGCTCTTGGTGTCGCCGGTGCTGCCGTAGACGTTCTTGAGGCTGCCGGCGACCGTCAGGCCGTTCTTCAGATCTAGCGGACGGCGCAGTTCGACATTGACGGTGCCGGCGATGCCGCCTTCGACCTGGTCGGCCGTCCGGGTCTTGTAGACCTGGACCGATTTCAGCAGTTCGGCGGGGATGTCGGCCAGATTGGCCGACCGGCCTTCGCCGACACTGTTGCTGTTGCCGTTGATGGTCGTCGAGACGCCCTGCATCCCGCGGATGGTGATGTTGGTCCCTTCGCCGTGGATGCGCTCGATCTGGACGCCGGTGACGCGCGACAGGGCTTCGGGGACGTTGTTGTCGGGCAGCTTGCCGACGTCTTCGGACTCGATGGATTCGACGATCTGGGCCGAATTCTTCTTTCTCTTCGTGGCCGCGTCCAGGCTGCCCCGGATGCCCTTGACGATGACGGTGTCGACCTGCGTCGCATCGTCGGTCTTGGCGTCGTCGGCCGCGGTGGCGTTGGCCTGCGCGTCGGTCGACTTGATGTCCTGTGCGACGGCCGGCGAACATAGAGTGATCGCGATTAGGGCCGTCGCCGCCATCATGGCGTGCCTGCTGCTCATGGACTGTCCTCTCCCCTGACAATTACCAGGTCGCAAATTGGACATATCCGCGAGGTCGCGTCAAAAAGATTATACAATATACATTCGACGATCTGACAAATGCCGCACCGGGCACCGGTCTTGCCGCAAATCCGAGATGTCGAACTGGTGTCCATGCAGTAAGTTGTTTTTGTAGAGTTTTTGTGGATTTAAAAGCCCGCGCGAGGGGCTGCGAGCACTATGGGCTCGGCTGGAGCGCGTCATTCTGAGAGCAGGCGCAGCGTGACCAATTCCGGTCAGGGGCAGGAAGAAAACGCCTTTCCTTGCGCTTGTCCTGCAAAGGAGACCGACGTTATCCTTCTGATAAGTCGGACAATTTAGGCGCTCGCGACGAGCCTTGCGTCCCTATCGGAAAGGGGGCGCGCGTCGACGCCCCGAAAAATCCCGGGTCACCGTATGAAATCAGAGATTTTCGAGTCGTCAGGCCGACAGTTGCTGCTTCAGGTCCGCCAGCGTGCCGAGGATGTGGTTGACGGTCAGCGCCTCGACAGCCTTGGCGTCGCCGCGCGTCCAGGCGGCAAGGATCTCGCGATGCTCCTGGCTGGCCCGCTCGTCGCGCCCCATGGGCTCCAGGTGCACCCGCACATAGCGTTCGGCCAGGATCTGCAGCCGCTCCATCAGCTGGAAGGTGATGTGCCCGCCCGGCCGCACCAGCGCCAGGTGGAAGGCGCGGTTGAAGCTGACATGGTCGCCGTCGGGCTTGGCCAGTTCGGCCTCGAGCGCCGAGAGCGCCTTCTCGGCGGCGGCGTGGTCGGCCGGGGTGGCGCGCAGGCAGGCCTCGGCGACCGCGCCCGGCTCGAGCTTCAGGCGCAGGGCGAAGACCTCGCTGGCCTCGTCCGTCGACAGGTCGCGAACCACATAGCCGCGGTTGGGGTAGGAGCTGAGCAGGCCATCCTGCTCCAGGCGGCCCAGGGCTTCGCGCAATGGAATCTTGCTGACGCCGAGTTCGGCGGCGATGACATCCTGGCGAACGGCGGTTCCGGGCTGCATCGCGCCGACCAGAATTCGGCGCCTGACGATCTCGTAGGTCTGATCGGACAGCGTGCGGACGACGATGTTCATGGGCGCAGGCTGAACCTCTTGGCGGACCGCTCCCGTGCGGTGCGAGCCCTATCGTATACTAGACGCCGCCGGTCGGCGGGAGTCTAGATCACCTGAAAACCGGCCCAGAACGGGTCGGCGCGGTCGATCCACAGGGTGTTGTGGCCGGTGGCGATCGCCGATCCCTGGATCGAGGGAATGATCGCGGCTCGTCCGCCTAGTTCGACCTGGGCCTCGACGCGACCGATGAAGCGGCTGCCGATGATGCTCTCGTGCACGAAGGCGTCGCCGACCTTCAGCCGCCCCTTGGCCGCTAGGTGGGCCAGGCGCGCCGAGGTGCCCGTGCCGCAGGGGCTGCGGTCGATGGCGCGGTCGCCATAGAACACCGCGTTGCGGCCGTCGGCGTCCGGGGCTCGGGGTGCGTCGGCCCACAGCACGTGGCTGACGCCGCGGATGGTGGGGTCCAGCGGATGGACCGGCTCGACCTTGTCGCGGACCAGCGCGCGGACGATCGGGCTGAGGCGCAGGATCTCGGCCGCCCCCAGCGCGTCGATGCCGGTGTAGGCGCCCTGGGGCTCGATGATGGCGTAGAAATTGCCGCCATAGGCCACGTCGACCATCAGCGGGCCGAAGCCCGGCACGTCGATGGCGATCCCTTCCTCGGCCAGATAGGCCGGGACGTTGCGGATCTTCACCGCGGTGACCCTATCGCCCGCCGTCTCATAGGCGATGTCGATGACGCCGGCCGGAACCTCCAGCCGCAGCTTGCCCGGCTCGCGTGGCGTGATCA
This sequence comes from Caulobacter sp. BE254, assembly GCF_031457295.1. Lineage (NCBI taxonomy): Bacteria > Pseudomonadati > Pseudomonadota > Alphaproteobacteria > Caulobacterales > Caulobacteraceae > Caulobacter > Caulobacter sp. BE254. The sequence continues at coordinate 189,873 of NZ_JAVDWJ010000009.1, forward strand.
GGCCGTTCTCCAGGGCGAAGGTGACGATGCCGATCGTGCCGTGACCGCACATCGGCAGGCAGCCGCTGGTCTCGATGAACAGGACGCCGGCGTCGCAGTCGGGCTGGGTGGGCGGATAGAGGAAGCCCCCCGACATCATGTCGTGGCCGCGCGGCTCGAACATCAGGCCGGTGCGGATCCAGTCGAAGCGGGCGAGGAAGTCCTGCCGCCGTGCGCTCATCGTATCGCCGCGCAGCAGCGGGGCGCCGCCGGCCACCAGACGCACGGGATTGCCCGCCGTGTGGCCGTCGATGCAGAAGAACGTGTGACGCATGGACTTCCTCCTACGCTTGAACGCCGACGACTAGGCGGCCGCCTGGGTCAGGAGCGGCCGGGTGGCTGCGGCTTCCTCGACCATGGCGACCACCTGGGCGCGGCGGGCGCCGGCCAGGGGCAGGCGGGGCATGCGCACCCGCTCCGATCCGCGACCCATCATCTGCTCGGCCAGCTTGATCGACTGGACCAGGTCGTGCTCGGCGTCCAGGTGCAGGAGCGGCATGAACCAGCGGTAGATGCGGCGGGCTTCTTCCAGGTCGCCGCGATCCACGGCCGCGACCAGGGCCACCGATTCCTGCGGGAAGGCGCTGGTCAGGCCCGAGACCCAGCCGCGAGCGCCCATCAGCAGGCCTTCCAGGGCGACGTCGTCGAGGCCGGCCATCAGGATGAAGCGGTCGCCGAAGGCGCGCGCCAGGTCGGTGAAACGGCGGGTGTCGGGCGCGCTTTCCTTGACCGCCACGATGGTCGGCTCGTTGGCCAGGCCCGCCAGCACGTCCAGGGTGATCGCGGCGCGATAGGCCGGCGGATTGTTGTAGAGCATGATCGGCAGGCCGGACGCCTGGGCGACGGTGCGGAAGTGGGCCTCCAGTTCGGCCTCGGTGGGCACATAGACCATGGCGGGCAGGACCATCAGAGCGTCGGCGCCCAGTGTTTCGGCGTCCTTGGCGAACAGGGCGGCGCGCGAGGTGGTCAATTCCGAGACGCCGACGATGATCGGGACCCGACCGGCCACCACCTCGACCGCGGCCTGCAGCACCTGGCGCTTTTCGTCGGCTTCGAGCGAATTGTTCTCGCCGCAGGTGCCCAGGACCACGAGGCCGTGTACGCCGTCACGGACGAGGGCGTCGAGCACCTGCTGGCTGGCGTCGATGTCGATCGACAGGTCGGTCTTGAACTGGGTCGTCGCGGCCGGGAACACGCCCGACCAATTCATGGAGCTCATACGGCTTGCACCTCTAACTGCTTCGTCTACGGTATACGAAATGGCGATACGGAGGTAAAGCCCAGGTGGGACAGGCGGCCGGAACATTGGTGATTGGCGGTGGGATCGTTGGCAAGGCCTGCGCCCTGGCGCTGCGTCGCGCCGGCGAGACTGTCCTGGCGCTCGATCCGCAAGGCCCGTCGCGGCCCGCCTCCTACGGCAACGCCGGCCACATCGCGCTGGAGCAGGTCGAGCCCCTGGCCTCGCCCGCCGCCCTGGCCTCGGCCTTCCGCCGCCTGTTCCCGCTGGGCGGCGCTCTGGATTTTCGCCTGGCCGACATCGCGGCCTGGGGACCCTGGGCGGCGCGCTTCGTCAAGGCCTCGACCCCGGAAGGCGCGGCCCATGGCAAGCGGGCCCTGAGCAGCCTGCTCCAGGACGCCCTGCCGGCCTGGCGGCGCCTGGCCGCCAGCCTGGGCCGTCCCGACCTGCTGGTCGAGCAAGGCCATGTCGTCGTCTGGGAGCGGCCGGACACCGCGCGCGCCGGCCTCGCGACCTGGCGCGCCGCCGACATCGGCCAGGCGCGCCTGAGGGTGTTGTCCGATTCCCTGGCGGACCGTCTGCGCCAATCGGTCAGGGCGCCGATCGCCGGTGGGGTGCAATTCGAAAACACTGGGCAGGTCCGCGATCCGGCCCTGGTTCTGAGCTTGTTGGATGAGGGCTTCACGGCCCTGGGCGGACAGCGGCGGACTGGACGCGCCCTCCGGCTGCGAACGGTCAAGGGTCGTGTCGAGGTCCTGCTCGAGGACGGCGAATGGCTGGCGCCCGAGCGGGTGCTGGTCGCGGGCGGCGTCGGGTCGGGGGCGCTGCTGCGCGACCTGGGCCATGCGGCGCCGGTGATCGCCGAGCGCGGCTATCACCTGGAAGGCGGCGCGGACCATTGGGGCGACCTGCCGCCGGTGGTGTTCGAGGACCGCTCGCTGATCCTCACCCGGTTCGGCGACCGGCTGCGGGCCGCCAGCTTCGTGGAGTTCGGCCGCGAATCCTCGCCCCCCGATCCCCGCAAGTGGGCGCGCCTGCATCGTCATCTGGCCGAGCTGGGCGTGCGGATGGAGGGCCCCGTCGCCGAATGGATGGGCGCCCGGCCGACCCTGCCTGACTATCTTCCGGCCATCGGCCCCAGCCGGCGCGCCGACAATCTTTACTACGCCTTCGGTCACCAGCATCTGGGCCTGACCCTGGCGGCGGTGACCGGGGAGCTGGTCGCGGCCCTGATGGGCGGCGCGACCCCGGCGGTCGACCTGACCCCGTTTGACCTGGACCGGTTCGCGCGAGGGCGCGACCTACGCAAGAGGAACGCGGCATGACCCTGGGCGTCGGCGGCTCGACCATGGACCTGCAGCTGGCGGGCTTGTCGCCTCGCGCCGGACGGCCGCCGGCCATCGCCGCCGCCGAATACGAGGCGAGGCTGGAGCGAGCCCGGATGTTGACGGCGGCGTTGGGCGGCGACGCCTTGCTGGTCGGGGCCGGAGCCAGCCTGCGCTACTTCACCGGCGTGCCGTGGGGGGCGACCGAGCGGCTGGTGGCCCTGCTGCTGCCGCGCAAGGGACGGCCGATCATGATCTGCCCGGCCTTCGAGCTGGGCTCGCTTCAAGCCGACCTGAAGATCGAGGCCGACATCCGGCTGTGGCAGGAGCACGACAGCCCCGCCGCCCTGACGGCCCGGGCCCTTGCGGAAATCGGCGCGAACGTCCTGGCGCTGGACCCGGCCGCGCCGTTCTCGCTGTTCAGCGCCCTGGACAAGGCCGCGCCGTCCCTGCGGGCCATCGACGCCACGCCGGTGATCGACGGCTGTCGCGGCCTAAAGTCGCCGGCGGAACTGGCCCTGATGCGCTACGCCAAGGCCATCACCCTGGACGTCCACCGCCGCGCCGCCGCCATCCTGGCGCCGGGGATCGCCGCCAGCGCCGTCAAGCGGTTCATCGACACCGCCCATCGCGTCGCGGGCGCCGACGGCGGCTCGACCTTCTGTGCCGTGCAGTTCGGCCGCGCCACCGCCTATCCCCACGGCCTGCCCGGCGACCAGGCGCTGGTGGAGGGCGAGCTGGTGCTGATCGACACCGGCTGCCAGGTCGAGGGCTACAACGCCGACATCACCCGCACCTATGTGTTCGGCGAACCGGGCGACGAGCACCGGCGGATCTGGGACATCGAGCACGAAGCCCAGGCCGCCGCCTTCGCCGCTGTGCGGCCCGGCGTGCCCTGCGAGGTCATCGACGAGACCGCGCGCCAGGTGCTGTCGCGCCATGGCCTGGGTCCCGACTACGCCCTGCCGGGTCTGCCGCACCGCACCGGCCACGGCATCGGCCTGTCGATCCACGAGGGGCCTTACCTGGTGCGCGGCGACACGACGCCCCTGGCGCCGGGCATGTGCTTTTCCAACGAGCCGATGATCGTCATCCCCGACCGCTTCGGCGTGCGGCTGGAGGACCATTTCCACGTCACCGAGGACGGGGCGGCGTGGTTCACCGAGCCCTCGCCGTCCATCGACGCGCCATTCGGTTCGTCGTGAGGTCCGTTTCCTCATCATCCCGGCCGGTCGTCTCCGGCCCGTCAAAGTCCACCCTGGGGGTAATCGCATGAACTTCTGGACCCGCCGCAAGGCGCTCGACGCGATCGTCTCGGTGGAGGCCGACCGCCGGCTGAAGCCGACCCTGTCGTGGCCGCACCTGCTGGCCCTGGGCATCGGCGCCATCATCGGCACCGGCATCTACACCTTGACCGGCATCGGCGCCGAGCGGGCCGGCCCGGCGGTGATCCTGGCCTTCGCCGCCTGCGGCGTCCTGTGCGTGTTCGCCGCCCTGGCCTATGCCGAGGTGGCGACCCTGATCCCCGCCGCCGGCAGCGCCTATACCTACGCCTATGCCGTGCTCGGCGAGGGCCTGGCCTGGATCGTCGGCTGGAGCCTGGTGCTGGAATACGCCGTCACCTGCGCGGCCGTGGCCGTCGGCTGGTCCGGCTACATGGTCGGCTTGCTCAAGAGCGTCGGGATCAACCTGCCGCCCGAAATCCTGGCGGGACCGCACGCCGGCGGGATCATTAACCTGCCGGCCGTGCTGATCACCGTCGCCGTGACCGCCCTGCTGACCAAGGGCGCGCGCGAGAGCGCGACGCTCAACATCGGCCTGGTGCTGATCAAGATCGTCGCCCTGGCCGTCTTCGTCGGCCTGACCTTCACGGTCATCAAGGGCCACAACTTCACGCCCTTCATGCCCTACGGCTTCGCCGCCCATACCGAGGCGGGCCATCCGCGCGGCGTGATGGCCGCCGCGGCCATCGTGTTCTTCGCCTTCTTCGGCTTCGACGCGGTCTCGACCTCGGCCGAGGAGGTCAAGAATCCCAAACGCGACCTGACCATCGGCATCATTGGCTCGATGGTGATCTGCACGGCGATCTACATGCTGGTCGCCGCCTGCGCGGTCGGGGCCTGGCCCTATGCGGAGTTCGCCCGTTCGAGCGAGCCGCTGGCCTTCATCCTGCGCGGCCTGGGCCATCCCGCCGCCGCCTTCGGCATCGCCGCCGCCGCCATCGTCGCCCTGCCCAGCGTCATCCTGGTGATGATGTTCGGCCAGACCCGGGTGTTCTTCGTCATGGCGCGCGACGGCCTGCTGCCGCGCGCCATGGGTCGGCTGAACCCTAAGAGCGGCGCTCCGGTCACCCTGACCCTGATCACCGGCGCGGTCGTGGCCTTGGTCGGCGGGTTCCTGCCGCTGGACCAGATCGCCGAGCTGTCCAACGCCGGCACCTTGCTGGCCTTCATCTGCGTGGCGGTGTGCCTGATGGTGCTGCGCGTGCGCCGGCCGGACCTCCCGCGGCTGTTCCGTTGCCCGGCGGCGTGGATCGTCGGCCCTCTGGCGGTGGTCGGCTGCCTCTATTTCATGATCAGCCTGCCGTCCGCCACCCTGATCCGGTTCGTGATCTGGAATGTCATCGGCCTGGTCGTCTACCTGGCCTACAGCCGCCGCACCAGCCTGCTGGCGCGCGGCGTCGACGTCGCGCCGGTGCGCGAGGCCAGCGCGATCGTCGACTGACGGCCCGCGTGAAACGAAACCCGGCCCGCGCCTCAAAGGCGCGGGCCGGTCGTTCTTCGATCCGCCAAGCTCAGGCGGCCAGCTGGTTGCCGTAGCCGATGATCACGGTCGCCCCGACCAGTAGGGCGACGCCGGTCCAGACCATGGCCTTGACCTTGGGCCGGGCGTCCTTCCATTCGCGGAAGGCGAAGCCCCACAGGGTGCCGAAGATGATGATCGAGGCCATGTGCAGGGTCCAGCTGGAGAAGCCGAACCGGCCCATCTGGCTTTCGCCCATCGTGTAGAAGAAGAACTGGAAGTACCAGGCGGTGCCGGCCACCGCGCACAGCAGGTAGTTGGCCAGCAGGGGCGAGCGCTTGAGGGCCGCGGTCTGCGGCTTGTCGGCCGCCTCGACCGGGCTGGCCGCGCCCAGCCACTGGCCGGCGCTGCGGTTCTTGAAGATCAGCCAGGCGCACCACAGGCCGTTGGTGATCAGGCCGCCGAACATCACCAGGCACAGGGTCGGCAGGCCGGTCCACAGCGGGCCCGTGCCGGCCGCGGCCGACAGGACCTTGACCGGTTCGCCGGCCGACAGGCCGAAGGCGAAGCAGGCCGACATGATCCCCGAGAACACCGCCACGGCGATGCCCTTCTTGAAGTCGAACTCGGCGACGGCCTTCTTCTTCTGCTCCGGCGACAGGTCGCCGTCCTTCTTGGCGCCGGCCCAGGCGACGACGACGATCCCCGCCAGGGTGACGATCAGGCCCAGCAGGATGATCCGGCCCGAAGGGGTGGCCAAAAGCTTGTCGGCGAAGTCGCCCTGGACCAGCGGCGGGATCAGGGTGCCGAACACCGTGCACAGGCCCAGCACCACGGCCATGCCCAGCGACAGGCCCAGATAGCGCATGGTCAGGCCGTAGGTCAGGCCGCCGAAGCCCCAGAGTACGCCGAACAGGATGCACAGGCCCGCGACCTTGGGCGGAACCTGGGCCATCACGCCCATCAGGTTTTCGGTCTGTATGGAGGCGAACAGCCAGGGCGCCAGCAGCCAGGAGAAGAGGCCGCCGGTCAGCCAGAAGATCTCCCACGACCAGCGGCGCACGCCGCGATAGGGCACGTAGAAGCTGGCCGACGACAGGCCGCCCAGCCAGTGGAAGAGGACGCCGAGCAGGGGATTGGGGGTCATGCGCGGGGTCCCTTCGCGGTTCGCGCCTGGCGGATCGGCTGATCGCCCATGGTGTCGTCTCCCTTTTGGATCGCCTGGTCTTCCAGGTCGCGACCGGTCAGAACGTGGTGCGGCCGCCGGAAGTGTCGAAGGTGGCGCCGGTGGTGAAGCTGCATTCCTCGGAGGCCATGAAGCAGACCATGGCCGCGCTCTCGTGGATCTCGCCCAGGCGGCCCATGGGGATCTTGCCCTTCATGTACTCGACCTGGCTGGGCGGCAGCTGCTCCAGGATGGGGCTTTCGAAGGTGGCCGGGGTCAGGCTGTTGGCGATCACGCCCTGGGTGGCCAGTTCCTTGCCCAGCGACTTGGTCAGGCCGATCACCGCCGCCTTGGACGCCGAATAGGCGCCGGCGTTGGGGTTGCCTTCCTTGCCGGCCACCGAGGCGACGTTGACGATCCGGCCATAGCCGTTGGCCAGCATGAACGGGACCACGGCCTTGCAGCTGTAGAACACGCCGTTGACGTTGATGTCGAAGACCCGCTTCCAGCTGTCGGTGGGGTAGTCGTGGACCGGAGCCGTGGCGCCGGTGATGCCGGCCGAGGCGACCAGGATGTCGATGCGGCCCAGCGCGGCGTTGGCGGCCTGGCCGGCGGCCAGGACGGCGGCTTCGTCGGAGACGTCCAGGGCGACCGTGTGCAGAGCCCCGACCTCGGCGGCGGCGGCCTTCAGGCCCTCGGCGTCCAGATCCCAGAGCGACACCTGGCCGCCCTCGGCGACGATCCGCGCGGCCACGGCCTTGCCCAGGCCCGAGGCCCCGCCGGTGACCACCGCCGTGCGGCCGGAGAAGCGGCCAAGATAGGGATTGGCGTAGGCGCTCACGCGACGCTCGATCCGGCCATGACGATGATTCCCCCGACGCTGAACGCCCGTCCAGGCACAAGAAGGCTTGCGGTGGACTTTCACAATATGAGAAACATTCCTACAGAATGGAACCATGAGCGTCAATCGAGCGCGCGAACCGAACCGTCCGGCCGACGCGCTGGCGCGGCGTTCGGGTCGGCGCCGATGGTCTCCGCTTTCAGTTTGGGAGAGAAACAATGCGACGCGCGCTACTGGCTGGCCTAGCTGTCCTTGCCCTGGGCGGCCCCGTACTGGCCCAGCCGATCGACCGCCACGCCCTGGTCAGCCGTCACGACATCCGGCTGACCAGGGTCGATCCCTCCGCGCCGCTGATGGTCGGCAACGGCCAGATCGGCTTCACGGCCGACATCACCGGCCTGCAGACCTTTCCGGAGGCCTATTCCAAGATCGCGCCCCTGCTGACCGAGGCCCAGTGGGCCTGGCACAGCTTTCCCAATCCCAACGGCTACACCTATGCCGACGGGACCACGCCGATCGACGTGCGCGGGACGAAACAGCCCTACGCCTACATGAAGGACTGGAACGAGGCCGCGACCCGGCCCGCCCTCGCCTGGCTGCGCGAGAACCCCCACCGCTTCTCGCTGGGCCGCGTGGCGCTGGATCTGCGCGCCAAGAACGGCCAGCCAGCCAAGTTCGAGGACGTCACCCAGACCCGGCAGGACCTGGACCTGTGGACCGGCGTGCTGACCAGCACGTTCGTCTATGACGGTGAGACGGTGACGGTGCGCACCCGCGTGCACCCGACGCTGGACATGATCGTGGTCGACGTCGAGTCGGCCCTGGTGGCGCAGGGCCGCCTGGGGCTGTCGGCGAAGTTCCCGGGCGTGTCGAAGTCTCTCAATCCCGATCCGTCCGACTGGTCCAATCCGGGCGGCCATGTGACTCAGGTGACGGGGGAGGGCGCGAAGACGCTGAGCGTCCGTCGCCAGATCGACCAGACCCGCTATTTCGCCGCGTTGCAGGCCGATCAGGCCGTCAGCTTCACACCGGACGGGCCGCACGGCTTCAAGGTTGCGCCCAGGGCCAAGGGGCGAACGCTGGGGCTGGAGGTCGCCTTTTCCCGCGCCGCCCTGCCGGCCTTGCCGACGCTGGCGATCGCCGACCAGGCGGTGCGCGGCCACTGGAAGGCCTATTGGACGCAGGGCGCCGCGGTCGATTTCAGCGGCAGCACCGATCCCCGCGCGGCCGAACTGGAGCGCCGGGTGGTGCTGTCCCAGTACCTGATGGCCCTGAACGCCGCCGGCGAGGTCCCGCCGCAGGAGGAGGGATTGTTCTCCAACAGCTGGAACGGCAAGTTCCATCTCGAGATGCACCCCTGGCACGCCGGGCATTTCGCGCTGTGGAACCGGCCCGAATATCTGGAGCGCAGCCTGCCCTGGTACCTGGGCCACCTGAAGGACGCCCAGGCTCGCGCCGCCAGTCACGGCCTGAAGGGCGCCTGGTGGCCCAAGATGGTCGGACCCGACGGGGTGGACAGTCCCAGCAAGGTCTCGCCGTTCATCATGTGGCAGCAGCCGCACCCGATCTGGATGTCCGAGCTGGTCTGGCGCGACAAGCCGACCAAGGCGACCCTGGCCCGGTACGGCGAACTGGTCGAGCAGTCGGCCGACCTGCTGGCCAGCTTCCCGCACCGCGACGCCAAGGGTCGCTTCGTGCTGGGCCCGCCGATCATCCCAGTGCAGGAGAACTACGATCCCCTGACCACCTTCAACCCCGCCTTCGAGCTGGAATACTACCGCTGGGGCCTGGAGACGGCCCAGGCCTGGCGCGAGCGCCGGGGCCTGGCGCGCAAGCCCGAATGGGACGCGGTGATCAAGGGCCTGGCGCCCCTGGCCACCAAGGACGGCCTCTACCTGCCGACAGAGTCAACCCCCGACTTCTGGGACGTGGCCAAAAGCGCCGAATGCTCGCGCCACGCGGTCGAGGAAAAGTGCCTGAACCGCGACCACCCCTCGTTCCTGATGGCCTATGGCCTGCTGCCGGGAAAGGGCGTCGACAAGGAGACCATGCGGCGCACCCTGCGCGCCGTCGAAGGCGACTGGGACCTGCGCCAGACCTGGGGCTGGGACTATCCGATGGTCGCCATGACCGCCGCGCGCCTGGGCGAGCCGGACAAGGCCGTGGACTGGCTGTTCTTCGACGCCAAGAACAACAAGTTCGGCCTCAGCGGCATGACCCCGCGCGTGCACCTGGACGTCCACGCCCAGGCCTTCGTGCCGACCTCGGCGGGAGCCGGCGCGCCGGCGGGAGCGCCGGTCGGACAGGACGGAGCGGGCTATTCGCGGGCGGCCGAGACCTATTTCCCGTCCAACGGTTCGCTGCTGGCGGCCGTGGCGATGATGGCCGGCGGCTGGGACGGTTCGAGCGGCCCGGCGCCGGGCTTTCCCAAGGACGGCAAGTGGAGGGTGCGGGCCGAGGGCTTCAAGCCTCTGCCCTGAGCGGCGAAAAATGGGGTGCGCCAAGCGCCCGGTCGCCCGACCTTGCCCGCAGTTGGAGGAACACGCCAGTTGGAGAAACAAGGATGAGCATGCGTCTTTCCCTGGCGATCCTGCTGACGGCCAGCGGCCTGCTGGCCGCGCCGGCGACGGCGGGGGTGATCGGCCTGAACACGCCGGCCGACTCGATCACGGCCACCCGGATCGTCGCTCTGCCCGCCGGCGAGCGGCGCGCCTGGGCGACCTATTACGCGAAATCGCAGGTCCAGGAGAGCGACGACCGCGCCGCCCTGGCCGCCGAGCTGAAGCCCGGACAGCCCGCGCCGCCCAAGCCCGAGGGGGCGCACGGCGGGCAGGGGAACGGCATGCCCCTGGACCGCGACGCCGCGTGGTACGGCTCGGATGCGGCGCGCCACGTGGCCGACGTCATCGTCAGCTTCCAGACCCCGGCCGGCGGCTGGAGCAAGAACCAGAACCGCGCCGGCGCCTTGCGCCTGCCGGGCCAGCCCTACGCCTCGGACAACAATTCCCGGCGCCTCACCGAAGATGATTTCGACGCGGCGAGCGATCCGGACTGGGGCTATGTCGGCACGCTGGACAATGGGGCGACGACCACCGAACTGCGCTTCCTGGGCAAGGTGGCCGCCCGGACGCCGGACGCCGCGGGGAAGCCCTATCGACAGGCCATCGAAAGGGGCGTGCGCTACCTGCTGAACGCCCAGATGCCCAACGGCGGCTGGCCGCAGGTCTGGCCGCTGCAGGGCGGCTATCATGACGCGGTGACGTTCAACGACAACGCCGTCTCGCAGGCCGCCGCTCTTCTGACGGAGGTCTCCGGGGGCGGCGGGGACTTCGCCTTCCTACCGGCCAAGGTGCGCGCCGACGCCGGTCGGGCGGCCGCGCGGGCCCGCGCCTGCATCCTGGCCGCCCAGATCCGCGTCGGTGGCAGGCTGACAGGTTGGGGACAGCAGGTCGACCCCTTCACCCTAGAGCCGGTCGCGGGCCGCAACTACGAACCGCCGGCCCTGGCGAGCGGCGAGAGCGCGGACCTGCTGCTTTATCTGATGAGCCTGCCCAAACCGACGCCGGCCGAGGTCGTCGCCGTCCACGCCGGCGTGGCCTGGCTGAAGGGGGCGGCGCTGCGCGACAAGGCGTGGGTCGGCGGCAAGGGCGACCCGCAAGGCCGCCGCCTGGTCGACCGCGCCGGCGCTTCGCCGATCTGGGCGCGCTACTATGGCGTGGCCGACCAGAGGCCGGTCTTCGGCGAGCGGGACAAGACCCTGCGCGACGACGCCAACGAACTGTCGCTGGAGCGTCGTAACGGCTACGCCTGGTTCAGCACCGAGCCGCAGAAGGCGATCGACGCCTATGCGGGATGGACCAAGACCCACCCCGCCCCATAGCCTGGACGTCTATTTCACCAGGCCGTTTACGTATTCCTCGATGTTGGTGTAGCCGTCGCCGTCGCGGTCCTTGGCGGCGTCGGACGGATCCCTGGGGTTCAGCTTGCGGGCCTTCTCCCAGGCATCGGGCATGCCGTCGCCGTCGGCGTCCTTGGGCGCGGCGGTCGAGGACGCCGTGAACCAGCCGCCGACCTCTTTCTGGCTGTTGATGATCTTGCCGGTGCGGTCGCGCACGCTCTTGACCACTCTAGCGTCGATCGGGTCGCGGGCCTTGGAGGCGCCAGCCTCGTCGAGCACCAGGCGATAGGCCACGTCGGCGGGCTGGGTCACGACCGGTCCGAATGGGAAGGGCTGGTCGACGACGTGCTCGCCTGGCGCGGCGGTCGAGGCCAGGACCAGGCTCGCCTGGTCGGCCACCGGCTTGCCGTCCATCCAGTTGCCCGAGAAGTAGGTCTTGCCGCTCTTGTTGCGGATGTAGAGGGCCAGCGGGCCGCCGGTGTTGGCGCCCTGGATGTAGGAGTTGTTGACGAAGTTGGAGCGGGTGTTGGCGTTGGTGTTGAGGTCCTCGCCGGCCGCGAACCTCGAGGCGTTGTCCGGGCGGCCGTAGAACGGGTCCATGGCGTAGCCGCGACTGACGCCCGGCTCCCAGTTGTAGAAGTCCGTCGTGGCCCCCTGGCCCCAGTTGTAGAAAACGTTATCGCGGAAATCGAGGACGATGCCCTCGGCGTCGTCCTTGGCCCCGGCATAGTTGCCGATGCGCGGCATGCGGGCCTCGTGGTGGGCCCACAGATTGTGGTGGAAGCTGTACTTGGCGCCGTAGGAGCCCTGGATCAGGCTGCCATAGCCGTGCTCGCCCTTCTCGTGGATCGAGTGGTTCAGGCTCTCGGCGATCAGCGACCACTGCACGGTGACATTGGTCAGGCGCTTGACCTCTGGGGTGACCTTCTGGGTCACCGACAGGCTCTCGTCGATCGACCAGCCCGACGAGATGTGGTCGAGGATGATGTCCGAGCCGCCGCCGATCGAGATCGAATCATATTCCTTGCCGGCCTCGTCGCCGACCCGCGAGCGCAGGTAGCGGACGATCACGTGGTTGGCGTGGATCAGGAACTGGCCGTCGCGCAGGGTGATCCCGTAGCCCGGAGCGGTCTGGCCGGCGATGGTGATGAAGTCGTTGGCGATCTTCAGGTCGCTCTTCAGGCGGATCACGCCGCCGACATCGAACACCACGATGCGCGGTCCCTCGGCCTCGACCGCGGCCCGCAGCGAGCCGGGTCCGGCGTCGTTCAGATTGGTCACCTTGATCACGCGACCGCCGCGACCGCCCTTCGAGAATTGGCCGAAACCCTCCGCGCCCGGAAAAGCGGTCATGTCGGATGCGGGGGCGGCGAGGGCGGTGGACGTCATCAAACTTAGAATAAGTCCATAAAATACAAGGGCTTTCATTTGTCGCATGATTGTGGTCTCGCTCCCACTTAGTTGTCCGGACGCAACATCATGCGTCGAATTGGTAATACCAGAGTTGCAGACTTTCGTCGGATGTTGCAAGGTATGGAAAGTGGTTCCACATTTTGAGAGTTGTGGTTCCAACCAAGACACCGGTGTCAAATCGGTTTGTACGGGGAGAAACCGCATGATCTCGACCACCCTGAAAACGCGTCTGCTGGCCTCCGGCGCCTCCGCCGTCGCCCTGGCCATGGCCAGCGCGGCCATCGCCCAGATCTCGCCAGCGCCGCAGGCTCCGGCCGCCGACGAGGCCTCGCAGGTCGAGGAACTGGTGGTGACCGGCTTCCGCAGCAGCCTCAGCAAGGCGCTGGACGTCAAGCGCGACAGCATCGGCGCGGTCGACGCCATCATGGCCGAGGACATCGCGGCCTTCCCGGACCAGAACCTGGCCGAAGCCATCCAGCGCCTGCCCGGCGTCACCATCGACCGGGTCGGCGGCGAGGGCCACCAGATCACCGTGCGCGGCCTGAACGCCGACTTCACCCGCGTGCGCATCAACGGCGTCGACGCCATCGCCACAGGCGGCGGCAACCGCAGCCGCGGCTTCGACTTCAACGTCTTCGCCTCGGAGCTGTTCAACAGCATCACCGTGCGCAAGACCCAGTCGGCCGACACGCCGGAAGGCTCCCTGGGCGCGACGGTCGACCTGCAGACGGGCCGCCCGTTCGACTACAAGGGCTTCAAGGCGGCCGGCTCGGCCGAGGGCAGCCTCAACAGCATCACCGACCGCATCCTGCCGCGCGTGGCGGGCCTGGTCAGCTGGGCCAACGAGGACCAGACCTTCGGCGTGTTGGCCTCGGTGGCCTATTCCAAGCGCCAGCCGGTGGCCGAAGGCTTCAACACCACCCGCTGGCAGGGTCGTGACGCCACCGACAACTTCGCCGGCTGCACGATCTGCACCAGCCCGGCCGAGCTGGCCAAGGTGCAGAACGCCTTCTATCCGCGCATCCCGCGCTACACCGCCTCGAAGATCGACTCCGAGCGCCTGGGCCTGACCTTCTCGACCCAGTGGCAGCCGTCGGACAAGACCCGGTTCGACCTGGACGTCCTGTACTCGGACCTGGACCAGTTCACCGAGAGCCCCAACCTGGAGGCCATCTCGTTCAGCCGCTCCAACGCCGCCGGCGTGGGCAGCACGATCGTCCGCGACTATGCGATCAACGACCGCAACACCTTCACCTACGGCGTGTTCGACAAGGTGGACGTTCGCTCGGAGAACGGCATCCAGCGCGACCACACCAAGTTCACCCAGGTGAGCCTGGCCGGAAAGCACGAGTTCAGCGACCGTCTGCGGGTCAAGGGCCGGATCGGCGTGGCCAACTCGGCCTATTCGATGCCCGAGCAGATCTCGTTCCAGCTCGATCGCAACGACGTCAACGGCTACACCTACGACGCTCGCGCCAACGACCGCACGCCGATCATCAATTACGGCTTCGACGTCACCAATCCGGCGCTGTTCACCCTGACCGAGATGCGCTCGCGCGAGAGCACGGCGCTGAACATCGTGCGCACCGCGACCGGCGAGGTGGAATACGACGTCGACGAATACCTGACCCTGCGCGGCGGCATCAACGCCCAGCAGTACGTGGTCAAGTATCGCGACAAGAGCCGCAACCAGACCCTGACCGGCGCCAACCAGGTGGTCGGCGTCGGCGCCTTCGCCAAGGTGGTCCGCTTCGGCCGCGACTTCCCGTTCCCGGGCGGCGACCGCTCGTACGTGGTGGCCGACATCGACAAGGCCCTGGCCTACACCAAGCTGCTCAGCTACCCGCTGATCGTCCAGTCGGGCGACACCCGCGACGTGGCCGAGGACGACCTCAGCGGCTTTGGCCAGGCGATCGTCAACGCCACCGTCCTGGGCGGCATGCCGCTGAAGGCCGATTTCGGGGCCCGCGTGGCCCGGACCAAGCTGGTGTCCAAGGGCTTCGTCAACACCACCTACATCACCGCCAAGAACGACTACACCGACGTGCTGCCGTCGATGAACCTGTCGCTGGAGCCGACCGACGGCGTGATGCTGCGCCTGGGCGTCGCCAAGGTCATGGCCCGCCCGACCCTGGGCAGCCTGACGCCGGGCGGCTCGGTCAGCGCCACCACCCGCACGGTCAACTTCGGCAATCCGGACCTGGAGCCGTTCCGCGCCACCAACTACGACCTGGCGGCCGAATGGTACTTCGCGCCGGAGTCCCTGGTCTCGGTGGCGGTGTTCTACAAGAAGATCGACAGCTTCATCGCCAGCAGGACGACCCAGGCCGTCTACAGCTCGCTGAACCTGCCCACCAGCCTGATCACCAGCGCCGGCGCCGTTCCCAGCGACATCTTCGACGTCACCACCCCATACAACGGCACGGGCGGCACCCTGAAGGGCGTCGAGCTGCAATACCAGCAGCCCTTCACCTTCCTGCCCGAGGCCCTGAAGGGCTTCGGCTTCATCGGCAACTTCACCTATGTCGACTCGAACGTGAACTACGGCACCGCGGCCGCGCCGAACTACAACAAGCTGACCGGCCAGTCGAAGACCACGGCCAACGCCACGCTCTATTTCGAGCGCGACAAGCTCAGCGCCCGCGTCTCGGCCGCCAAGCGCTCGGGCTTCCTGACCGGCTATCCGGGCTCGAACGGCAACAGCGAGGGCGGCACCCACGGCAGCACCTATTACGACTTCTCGACCAGCTACAAGGTCCGCGACAACCTCACGGTCACGCTGGAGGGCATCAACCTGTCGGACGAGTACACCGACGCCTATGTCGACGTGGCCGACCGCGTGAACGACTACCGCCACACCGGCCGCGAGATCATTCTCGGCGTCCGCTGGACCTACTGAGGAAGTCTTCCCCCCCCCCACTTCCTCGTTTTGGCCTGGAGCGGATTGTCGTCCGCTCCAGGTCCTTTTCTTTCGGCCCAGTTTCTCGGGAGCAGCTTCATGTCGAACGCGACCATCTCGGCCCATCGCCGCCAGTTCCTGGGCGGCGGCGCCCTCGCCCTGGCGGCGGCCGTGGCCGCGCCGGGCCAGGCGCTGAGCCAGGCCGCGCCGGCCGCGCCCTCCGCCGCCGAGCCGCCGCGCGACTGGTTCGACCCGAAGACCGGCCACCGCATCGTGCGGCTGTCCAACGAACCGGGCACGCAGAACCTCTATTTCCACCAGAACGGCTACACGCCGCAGGGCGACAAGCTGGTGCTGAAGAGCGCCGGCGGTATCTGGCTGTGCGACCTGAAGACCTTCAAGCTGACCCTGCTGGTCAAGGGGCCCGACGCCGACCTGTTGTTCACCACCCGCCATTCGCGCGACGTGCTCTATTCGGTCACCGCGCCGAAGATGGCCGACGGGAGCGAGGGCCTGGCGACCGACCGGCCCAAGACCATCTACGCCATCGACGTCGACACGAAGAAGACCCGCAAGATCGCCCAGATCCCGGCCGGGGCGATCAACTCGATCAACGCCGACGGGACCCTGCTGCTGGGCTCGGTGGCCTATGGCGCCAAGCCGCTGCAGCCCAAGACCGAGGACGACCGCAAGCGCTTCGGCCAGGCCGAGTACGCGGCGCTGGGGCCCGACGGCAAGCCGCTGTCCTTCGCCAAGGCCAAGGGCGTGCGGATGACCGAGCGCTTCGAGACCGACGTGCCGGCCGAGATCTTCACCGTCGACCTGAAGACCGGCGCGCGCACGGTGATCCACAAGTCCGTCCGCTGGCTGGGCCACGCCCAGTTCTCGCCGACCGACCCCACCCTGGTGATGTTCTGCCATGAGGGGCCCTGGCACCGGGTCGACCGCATCTGGACGATCCGCACCGACGGCACGGGCCTGACCAAGATCCACACCCGGACCATGAACTTCGAGATCGCCGGCCACGAGTTCTTCTCGGCCGACGGCAAGTGGATCTGGTACGACCTGCAGACCCCGCGCGGCCAGGTGTTCTGGATCGCCGGGCACGAGATCGCCACCGGCAGGAAGCTCTATCGCCGGGTCGAGCAGAACGAGTGGTCGGTGCACTACAATGTCGCCAGGGACGGCAAGCTGTTCGCCGGCGACGGCGGCGACGAGGACATGGTCGCCCACGCCAAGGACGGCAAATGGCTCTACGCCTTCCGCCCCGAGACCATCCGCGACGCGGCGACCCAGTACTACACGCAGGATCTGATCACCGTGGAGAAGATGGCTAGCGAGAAGCTGGTCGACATGTCAGCCCACGACTATCGCCTCGAGCCGAACCTGACCTTCACGCCCGACCAGAAGTGGATCGTGTTCACCTCCAACATGCACGGCGCCAACCACGTCTATGCCGTGGAAGTGGCCAAGGCCTGACTCCGTCCAGCGTTACCGTTCCCGTCACAAGGGTGGGTGTCACCCGAGACCGACAATTCCTGGCGGTGGCGATCTGAAAGTCAGGTCGCCACGAGGGCCTCTACGGCAAACTTCCGCCCAGTCGGGCGTTGAGGCCTGATTTGAAGATCCTTCCGAGGCGCTCACACCTTGGGAAGATCGTAGCGCGGCGTCATGGGCAGCAGGCCCAGTTGCTGCATCATGCCGATGTCGTCGCGGCTGGCGCGGTGCTCGACGATCAGGTCATCCTTCAAAGTATACCAATGGATCGACTGGACCTTGAACTTCTTGCCCGTCGGCGGCACGCCAACCAACAGGCCGCCGTTGAACGGGATCTTGCTCACGCCCAGGTGCGTGCCGGTGTTGATCTGGCGCATGACGACCTCATCCCCGGCCGCCATCAGGTCGAATTCCTCGGAATGGTAGTCGGGAAACGTGCCCAGGATGTCGGTCAGCACGCGCGTCAGACCGGCCCGGCCCACCGCGACGCCGTGATTGCGAGTGTCGGGCGCGAAGGCCTGGACCGACTCGTCGATCTTGCCCTGGTTGACCAGCGCGTTCTGGCGGCGGACCGTCGCCGCGTTGCGCGCCGCCAGGGCCGTAGCCTCGATGTGGCTGGTGGGAATGTCTGGAACGGGCGGCGGGAATTTGGGAGGTGAGCCGGCGACCTGAGCCGGCGTCTGCGCATGGACGACCCCGCTCAAGGGCAGCCAAGCGGACAGGGAGAGAAGCCAGCGACGGTCCAAGCGCATCATTCGCCTCCTAGGTGGAGGTGCATCTTCAGCCGCATCAAGGCGCTTGCAACTCTAAACTGTCGTGCCGAGCTCCAGAGTAGGACCAGCGACCTGATTGCGGGCAGAACGGGTGCGTTAGCCAGTAGCGCGTTCCGTGCTATCTTCGCTCTCTTCCTTTGGGCGGGGGCTGCAATGACTCGGGGAGTAATCGCGTCGATACTGCTGTTCTTTGCCTTCGCCGCCCTCCCGGCTTACGGCCAAGCACAAGATGTCCAGCGTGCGATCGCGACGGATCCAGTTCGCGATCCCGCCTTTCCCCCAAGGAAGGAGGTCATTCATGTGCCGAGCGGCGGGACGATCATCAACGGCGTCGTCTACACGGCGTCCGGACCGGGGCCGCATCCCACCTTCGTGTTCTTCCATGGCTTGCCCGGCACTGAGCGCAATCTCGATCTGGCGCAGGCGGTGCGCAGAGCGGGCTGGAACGCGGTCACCGTCAACTATCGCGGTTCGTGGGGAAGCGGCGGCTCATTCCGGTTCGCGAACACCCTTGAAGATGCGAAGGCGACCCTCGCCTTCATTCGCGATCCGGCGAATGCGAAGAAGCTCGGCATAGACACCAGCCGCATCGCCATCGGTGGCCATAGCATGGGCGGCTGGGTGACGGCGCACACGCTGGCCGATGATCCTGCCCTGCTCGGCGGTGTCATCTTTTCAGCGGGCGACTTTGGAAAGGTGGGGCTGAACGCGCGTGCCGATCATGCCGCGATCGCCACCCGCATGAATGACGTCCGCGAAACCCTGGTCGATGTGACCGGCGACAGCATGGCGGATGAACTGGCTGCAAATGCCGACGCCTGGTCCTTCACCAACCTGGCGCCTCGCCTGGCCGGCCGGCGACTGCTCATTCTCTACAGCGAGGACTTCGCGAAACCCTATTCGCTGACGCTGATCGAAGCCATGAAGAAAGTCCCGGGCTCCCTGGCTGTATCCGCCTATACGCCGACCGACCATGACTGGTCCGATGCGCGCATCTCGCTAGAAACGCAGGTCCTGACCTGGCTGGCGAGCTTGCCCGCGGGCCGGTAGCGACTGCGGATGCATTGGAATACAGCCGTCCGTTTATATGGCTATACGGGGCTAGTCAGTCGACCGGAAGCGTTCGAACGGTTTGGTCCGCCGGTCGCTATCGTGGTGATATGGCGTAAGCGCAGTGCTCATCATCATCGGGCGGGAATGACGGCGGTTTTAGGGGGATGGACGGCGCTCAATCCCCGTTGGCGGCGCAAAGAGCCCCAATCCTTTCAACGCCCTGAAGAAAAAGCAGCGTCACCGGTCCTCGGACCTCAAACCCGTCCCATACTGATCTCGTCTCCATCGCGGGGGGAGGGCTCTTGGTACCGGCCCAAGCAGGCGATGGGGGTGGAACCGAGCGGGGCCGCCTGGGCCTGGCGATCGGACCGCGGCGGGCGGCGGG
>NZ_JAVDWJ010000010.1:0-190556 GCF_031457295.1 Caulobacter sp. BE254
ACGTCACCAGCCCAAGGGCTGGCTAGACTTAGCGAAGCAGGGGCCGAGGTGTCAGCTATGTCCCCGGACTGAACAACAAGGCCCGGGATGACGGCTGCAGTGTGGGCAATCACGGCCCTGCCGCCCGCCCCCGCCGCCGCTCCAGCCACAGGCGCTCGGCCGGGGCGGGATCAAGCGCCAGGGCGCGGTCGTAGGCGGCGACGGCCTCGCCGCCGCGGCCCAGCCGGGCCAGCAGGTCGGCGCGCACGGCGTGGAACGGGCCGAAGTCGCGGAAGGCGACGGAGTCCAGCCAGTCCACCTCGGCCAGGGCCTGGGCCGGCCCCGTCACCTCGGCCACCGCCACGGCCCGGTTCAGCCGCACCACCGCGTCGTCGCGCCACCGCAGCAGGGCGTCGTAGAGGGCCAGCACGGCCGGCCAGGGCGCGGGCTCGGCCAGGCTGGCGCGCGAGCACCAGGCCGCGTGGATCGCGGCTTGAAGCTGCCTGGGCCCTGGCTGGCGGCGGCGGGCGGCGGCGTGCAGCAGGGCCTCGGCCTGGTCGATCAGCGGTCGCCGCCACAGGGCCGGATCCTGCTCGGACAGCGGCGTCATCGCCCCGCCGTCGTCCAGCCGCGCCGGGCGTCGGGCCTCGGCGTAGCGGACCAGGGCGGCGAAGGCCAGGCATTCGGGCTCGTCGGGCAGCAGGTCGGCCAGCACCGCGGTCAGGTCCAGCATCTCCTTGGCGTAGCCGGCGTGCTGCCCGGCCCCGGCCGCGTCCTCGTGGGCCTTGGCGTAGGCGATCTCCAGGGTCGACAGCACCGCCCCGATCCGCTCGGGCCAGGCCTCGGGACCTGGCACCTCGAAGGCGATGCCGGCCTCGGCGATCTTGCGCTTGGCCCGCACCAGCCGCTGGGCCAGGGTCGGCTCGGCCACTAGGAAGGCGCGGGCGATCTCCTGGGTGGACAGGCCGCAGACCAGGCGCAGGGTCAGGGCCGCGCGGGCGTCGGGCGCCACGGCCGGGTGGCAGCAGACGAAGATCAGCCGCAGCCGCTCGTCGGGGATCAGGCGGGCGTCGTCGATCATGGCGTCCTCCGCGCTGGGGGGCGGCGCCGGCGGGTCGGGGACCAGCCGGGTCCGCACCCCGCGCCGCCGCAGCATGTCCAGCGCCCGCCGCTGGGCGACGCTGTAGAGCCAGGCGGCGGGATCGCGCGGCTCACTGTCCTTGGGCCAAGCCTGGGCGGCGGCCAGGCAGGCTTCGGCGAAGGCCTCCTCGGCCAGGTCCAGGTCGCGGAACTTGGCGGCCAGGGCGGCGATCACCCGCCCGCCGTGCGCCCGGGCCGCCTGGTCGAGGAGACTCCTGCCCATCGCGGTCAGGTCGTCCCGTCAATGATCGGCCGGACCTCGACCGAGCCGTCGCCGGCCAGGGGCAATTTGCGGGCCCAGGCCAGGGCGGCGTCCAGGTCGTCCGCCTCGATCAGGTAGAAGCCGCCCAGCTGCTCCTTGCTCTCGGCGAACGGTCCATCGTGCAGGCCGCACTGGCCGCCGGCCCGGCGCACGGTGGTGGCGGTGTTGGTGGTCTTCAGCCCCGCGCCACCCCGCAGCAGACCTTTCTCGACCAGTTCGGCCGCGAAGGCCTGGTGCTGGGCGATGATCTCCTTCCAGGCGCGGCCGTTCTCGTCGCGATAGGCCGTCTCGTCCTCGTAGATCAGCAAGGCGTATTGCATGGATCGGTCCTCCTCGATGGCCGGATCGGCGGGAGCGCCGGCCGGTCTCGGATCAGAGACGGGGCAGCCTGGCCGGACTCGACATTCGCCCGCAAGTTTTTCGGCGCGCCCGGTCGTCAGCCTCAGGCGACCTCGTGCGCGATCGCCCGGATCTCGACCTTGCCGCCCGGGATCTGCGGGATCTTCCGGGCCCAGGCCTCGGCGGCCGCCATGTCCGGCGCCTCGACCAGGTAGAAGCCGGCCAGCTGCTCCTTGGTCTCGGCGAACGGCCCGTCATGGACCACGTGGCCGTCGGCGGTCTGGGCGATGGTGCGAGCCGACGGGGTATTGACCAGCCGCGCCCCCAGCCAGGCCACGCCGCCGGCCCGCAGCTCCGCCTGCAGCGCCTCATGCGCGGCGATGACGCCCGGCTTGATCGGATCGGTCTCGGGCCGCGCCCACTCGGCTTCGCTGGAATAGATCATCAGCAGGTACTTCATCGAACCCTCCGTCGGCGCACGGGCGCGCGCCCTCGCTGAAAGACGCGCGAGGTGGAGTGGATTCGACAGGGTGGTGAAGAAAAGTCGAGGGAGATAGGTCCTCCCCCTGTGGGGGAGGCGGCGCGAAGGCGCCGGTGGGGGGCGTAGACCCACCTCGGCAAACTCCCCCCTCCGTCGGCTGCGCCGACACCTCCCCCATAGGGGGAGGGCCTTTTGCGTCAGCCCGCCAGCGTCTCCAGGAACCTTACCGGCGCGCCCGTCCCCTCCGCCACGATCTCGTCGTCGCGCATGACCACGGTCCCACGCACGATGGTCGCCACCGGCCAGGCCTTGGCCTCGAAGCCGTCGAACGGGGTCCAGCCCGAGCGGGTGGCCATCCAGTCGTGGGTGATGATGCGCCGGGCCTTCATGTCGACGATGGTGAAGTCGGCGTCGAAGCCCTCGGCGATGCGGCCCTTGTCGGCCAGGCCGAACACGCGGTTGACCCCGTGGCTGGTCAGGTCGACGAAGCGCTCCAGCGACAGCCTGCCATTCACGACATGCGTCAGCATGATGGGAACAAGCGTCTGGACGCCGGGCATGCCCGAGGGCGAGGCCGGATAGGGCCGGGCCTTTTCCTCGCGGGTGTGGGGGGCGTGGTCGCTGCCCAGCACGTCGGCGATGCCCGTCTCGATCCCGCGCCAAACGCCGGCCACGTGCTCGGCCGAGCGGATCGGCGGGTTCATCTGGGCGAAGCCCTTCAGCCGCTCATAGGCCTCGGGCGCGACCAGGGTCAGGTGCTGGGGCGTGACCTCGACGCTGGCCACGTCCTTGTTCCGGGCCAGGAAGTCGATCTCCTGGTGGGTGGTGACGTGCAGCACGTGGATGCGCTTGCCCAGGCGCTTGGCGATGTTCACCAGGCGATGGGTCGACTGCAGGGCGGCCTGGGCGTCGCGGACCTCCGGATGGCTGGTCCAGTCGCCGGGCCGGGCCAGGCTGCGACGCTCGGCCAAGCGGTATTCGTCCTCGGAGTGGAACGCCGCGCGGCGGTTGACATGCCGCAGCACGTTCTCGACGCCCTCGTCGTCCTGGACCAGCAGGGTGCCGGTCGAGGCGCCCATGAACACCTTGATGCCGCAGCAGCCCGGCAGGCGCTCCAACTCGCCCAGGAAGGTCGCGTTCTCGTGGGTGCCGCCGACATAGAAGGCGTGGTCGGTGTGCATGCGACCCTTGGCGCGGGCCAGCTTGTCGGCCAGGGCGTCGGGATCGGTGGTGGTCGGCTCGGTGTTGGGCATCTCGAACACCGCCACCACCCCGCCCAGGGCCGCGCCGCGCGAACCGCTCTCCAGGTCTTCCTTCCACTCCAGGCCGGGCTCGCGGAAGTGGACCTGGCTGTCGATGACGCCGGGCAGCACGGTCAGGCCGGCGGCGTCGAACACCTCGCCGGCGCTGGCCTGGGACAGGTCGCCGATGGCGACGATCTTGCCGCCGCGCACGCCGATGTCGGCGAAGCCGCGGCCCGCGTGGTTGACCACCTCGCCGCCGCGCACGATCAGGTCGAAGGTCTGGGTCATGAGGCTGAGCTCCCAGTGAGTTTGGGCGGTCTAGGACAGATCGACGTCTAACGGCTGTGGCGAAAACCTCGTCCTTCGACAAGCTCAGGATGAGGTTTTTCTAACGCCGTAGCCTGTGAATGGTCCTCATCCTGAGCTTGTCGAAGGACGAGGACCACGCACTGTTCGAATGCAGGCCCGTCCTAGGAGTGCGCCTGGGCTACCGCAAGCCAAAACCGACATTGACCGCCGCGCGCGACGGGCGCACCTCCCCGTCGTTTCCTCAAACAGCAACGAGGCTCCGATGGACTTCTCCAGGCTCCAGGCCGCCAGCAAGGTCACGGACGAGTGGAAGTATCCGCAAGCCCGGCCCAACCGCACCGGGATGCTGCCGGTCGACCAGGCGCCCGATCACACGCTCTACTGGGAGGAATACGGTAACCCGCAGGGCGAGCCGGTGATGTTCCTGCACGGCGGGCCGGGCGGGGCCTGCGCGCCGGTGATGTCGCGGTTCTTCGATCCCGGGCGCTATCGGGTGATCCTGTTCGACCAGCGCGGCTGCGGCAAGAGCACGCCGACCGTCGCCTCGCACGGCCCCGCCGTCGCCCTGGTCCGCAACGACACCGACCACCTGGTGGCCGACATCAACCGCCTGCGCGAGGCGCTCGGCATCCGGGGTCCGATGCACGTGTTCGGCGGCAGCTGGGGCAGCACCCT
Organism: Caulobacter sp. BE254; assembly: GCF_031457295.1. Lineage (NCBI taxonomy): Bacteria > Pseudomonadati > Pseudomonadota > Alphaproteobacteria > Caulobacterales > Caulobacteraceae > Caulobacter > Caulobacter sp. BE254. Next base: position 4,430 of record NZ_JAVDWJ010000010.1, read on the forward strand.
GGCCCTGGTCTACGCCGTCCGCCATCCCGAGCACGTGGCCTCGCTGATCCTGCGCGGCGTCTTCCTGGGGACGCGCGAGGACCTGCTCTACATGTACCAGGGCAATGCGGCGGTGTTCGACAAGACGCCCTACGCCCTCAGCGAGCCGGGCGCCTATGTCGCCTATCCCGACGAGTGGAAGGCGTTCGTCGAGGTCATACCGCCCGAGCGGCGCGGCGACATGATGGGGGCCTACAAGGCGATCTTCGACGCCAAGCCAAGCGACGATGCCGGCCGCCAGGCCCAGCTGCGCGCGGCCCTGGCCTGGTCGGTCTGGGAAGGGGCGATCTCCAACATGATCCCCGAGACCGGCGACCCGGGAAAGTTCGGCGAGGCCGACTTCGCCCTGTGCTTCGCCCAGATCGAGGCCCAGTTCTTCGCCAACGACCTGTTCCTGGAGCCGGACTATATCGTCCGCAACGTCGCGCGGATCGCCCGGCTGCCGATCCACGTCGTGCACGGCCGCTTCGACCAGGTCTGCCCGCTGACCCAGGCCTCGCGGCTGGTCGCGGCGCTGGCGTCGGTCGGCGCCGCCCCGGCCACCTATGTGCGCACCAACGCCGGCCACAGCGCCATGGAGGCGCAGACCGTGCTGGCCCTGACGGCGATCATGGACGGGCTGCCGAGGCTGTGAGTTGGGATGGCGCTAAGTGCGGTCTGCGTCGATAGCGTCTTCGGAAGGCGCGGCCTCTTCCGCTGGCGCCGCATCCTCGACCACGGCCTGGAGCTCCGACGTCACCGCCGCGTCCTCGACGGTCGGCTCGGCCGCGTCTTCCTCGATCGCCTTGGCCTTGACCTCGGCCAGCAGCGCCTTGGCCGCCTTGACCACCGTGGCCACCGGCAGGTCGCTCATGTGGCGGATGGCCTGGGACAGGTCGGGGTCGACGGCCAGGAACTGCTCGAAGCTGCGCGGGCCGCGCACGGCCTTGGTCAGCGGGCCCCAGGGGCCGTAGCGGCGCTCGTCCGAGGGGCCGAACAGGCCGATCGTCGGGACGCCTGCCGCGGCGGCGATGTGCATCAGGCCGCTGTCGTTGCCGATGAACAGGTCGGCGCGCTTCAGGGCCGCATAGGCGGTCAGCAGGTCGACCTTGCCGGTCAGGTCGACATAGCGGCCGCGGGCCGAGGCCATGCGCAACTCCTCGACCATCCGCCCGTCGCCGGGACCGCCCAGGATCAGCAGCCTCCCGCCGGCCAGAGCGCCGCCGGGCCCCAGAAGCTGCTGGGCGGTCTGGGCGAAGCGCTCGATCGGCCAGATCTTGCCCACCCAGTTAGAGGCCGGGCCGACGGCCAGGATCGGACCCGCCGGCTCGCCCGGGCGCGGCGCCAGCAGCTGGTCGGCCAACGACTGGACGTCGGGGGTGATGTAGAGGTGCGGGGCCGGCGGGTCGCCTTCCAGCTTCAGCACCTTGGCGGCCTCGACCACCTTGTGGATCGGCTCGCCGGTGTTGCGCTTCCAGACCGCGCGCTTCTCGCGGCGCAGGAAATAGGCTGTGCCCGAGCCGCGCAGATCGACGACCAGGCCCCATTTGCGATGACGCACCTGGTTCCACAGCTTGAACCAGTGGCCCTTGCCCTTGCCCTTCTCCATGACGATCACCCGGTCGAGCCCGGGCACGTGGGCGAAAAGGGGAGCCGCCAGAGGGCCGGAGACGATGGTGAAGCGGGCGTTGGGGATCTGGTCGGCCAGGAACTTGATCAGGCCGGACGACAGCACGGCGTCGCCGATCCGCGTGGCGGTGATGAAGAGAATCGGGAAGGCCCGCTGTGTCATCGGAGCATGTATAGGGCGTCCGGCGAGTCGGCGCATCCCTCGATAACGGTTGAGCTTTCTCTTCGTTAAGGACTGGCGCGGGTGCGTCCGCCTTGCCACATGTACAGGCATGAGCACGCCCCGCATCGCCCACCTCGACAGCCGCGCCGTCATCGCCGTCACCGGTCCCGACGCCAAGACGTTCCTCAACGGCCTGTTGAGCCAGGAGATCGAGACCCTCGCGCCGGGCGAGCTGCGGTTCTCCGGCCTGCTGACCCCGCAGGGCCGGCTGCTGTACGACCTGTTCGTCGTGGCGGTGGGGGACGGACTGCTGCTGGACATCGCGGCCGAGCACCGCGACGCCATCCTCGCGCGCCTGACCCTGTACAAGCTGCGGGCCAAGGTGGAGCTGGTGGCGTCGGACTCGGCCGTTCTCGCGAACTTCCCAGCCCAGGTCGACGAGGTGGAGGCGGGATGGTTCGCCGACCCCCGCCTGCCTGCCCTGGGCTGGCGGGCCTATGGCCTCGACGTCGCGCCCACCGCCACGGAGGATGACTACGACGCCCATCGTCTGACCCTCGGCGTACCCGGCCCGACCGACTGGGGAACCGACAAGACCTATCCGATCGAGGCCGATTTCGACCTGCTGAACGGGATCGACTTCAAGAAGGGCTGCTTCGTCGGCCAGGAAACGACCAGCCGCATGAAGCGGCGCGGGACGATCAAGAGCCGCATGCTGCCGATCGCCTTCGACGGCCCGCCGCCGGCCTTCGGGACCGAGGTGCTGGCGGGCGAGCTGCGGGCCGGCGAGCTGCTGTCAGGCCGCGACGGCCGGGCCATGGCCCTGCTGCGCCTGGACCGCGTCGCGGGCGCGGCGCTGACGGCGGACGGCCGCGCGGTGACGGTCGATTGGCCCGACTGGGTTCCCGCGCCGACGCCAGCCGAGTAGGCGTTCACGAAAAGTTCTGGAAATTCTCGTGAACCTCGGCCAAGCTCGCGGCATGACCGAGATCCAACGCTGCACCTGGCGGGGCATGAACGGCGACCCGTTCTACGAGGCCTATCACGACACCGAATGGGGCGTGCCGGAGTACGATTCCCGCGCCCTGTGGGAGAAGCTGGTGCTGGACGGGTTCCAGGCCGGGCTGTCGTGGATCACCATCCTGCGCAAGCGCGAGGCCTTCCGCGCCGCCTTCGCCGATTTCGATCCCGACAAGGTGGCCCGGTTCGGCGACGCCGACCGCGCCCGGCTGATGGCCGACGCCGGCATCATCCGCTCGAACGGCAAGATCGACGCGGCGATCTCCGGCGCCCGGATCTATTGCGACATGCGCGAGCGCGGCGAGGACTTCTCCGCCCTGCTGTGGGGCATGGTCGGCGGCAAGCCGGTGCAGAACCATTGGACCGGCGGCGACGTCCCGGCCCAGACGCCCCTGGCGGTCGACATGGCCAAGATGCTCAAGGCCAGGGGCTTCAAATATTGCGGCCCGGTGATCGTCTACGCCTTCATGCAGGCGACGGGCCTGGTCAACGACCACCTGACGACCTGCTTCCGGCACGAGCAGTGCCGCGAGCTGGCGCGGTAGGGCGCGGCGCCCGTCATGGCCCCGTCGATCTTCTGACGCTCTACTGTTGCGGGAATCTGGCATATAGGCGCAGTGGATAGCTTGACCATGCGCCCCGCCCGTTTCCTTTCCCGACGCCTCGCGGCGATCGCCGCGGCGTTCGCCGCCGGCGCCGGCCCGGCGCTGGCCGAAATCCCGGCGGATCCGCCGGGGGCGGACCTGCGAGGCCGGCTCTATGACTGGGCCGACGGCGTGCTGGTGGTGGCGCACCGCGCCTGCCACGCGCCGGCCGCTTCGCGCGGCATGGCGGCGGCCCTGCCGGAAAACTCCCTGGCGGCGCTGGATCGCTGCCTGGCCCTGGGCGTCGACATGGTCGAGATCGACATTCGCCGCACGGCCGACGGCGCGCTGGTGGTCCTGCACGACCCGACCGTCGACCGCACCACCGACGGCCACGGCCGGGTGGCCCAAATGACCTTGCGCCAGGTCCAGGCGCTGCGCCTGACGTCGCCCGGCGGCCGGTCGGGCGAGGCCCCGCCGACCCTGGAGGCGTTTCTGGCGCACGCCCAGGGCCGCATCCTGGTCAATCTCGACGTCAAGGAGCCGATCGCCGAGCAGGTGGCCCAGGTCGTCCTGGCCAGCGGGGCCGCCGGTCAGGTGCTGGTCAAGGCCCGGCCCGAACCGGACGCCGCCCCCATGGCCGACCTGCCGCCCTATAGCGGCCTGGCCTTCATGCCGATGGTCGGCGCCGTCAACGGACGCGCGGCGCGCGACCCGGCCGGGATCACCGCCCGCCAGGTGTCGGCCGAGAACCGCGTCCCGGCGATCGAGCTGTGCGACCTGCGGCGCTCGCAGTTCAAGGCCGTGCGGGCCGCCGCGCGCCTGGCGCGGGTGAGGCTGTGGAGCAACGCCCTGGCCGGCAAGGGTCTGAAGGGCGTCTGGGCCCGGGCCTGGGCCGGCGGCGCGGCGGCCGACGGGCGGCGCACCTGGGCGCGGCTGGTCGACGACGGGGTCAGCGTGATCCAGACCAACCGGCCGGCGGCGCTGCTCGACTATCTCGACGCGCGAAGCCTGCGCGGTCGCGCCCCGCCCCTCGTCAACGCCGCCCTGTAGGCGCCCCCAGCGGCGCGGACAGGCGCCGCCAGCCGTCGTCCAGCCACGGCGGGACCAGCCGCCGCGCGCCGGAGGCGCTGAGGTGGTCGTCGTCGAAATAGACCGGACGGCCGTCGATCACGCCGGCGCAGCCGTCGTCCCGGCACAGCGTGTCGGTGGGGAAGACGGCGACGACGCCCGGACGGTCCTCGACCGCGGCGCGGATCGCGGCCTCGGCGGGTATGGCCCGGGCCAGGGGCGGACCGGCCGGGACCCGGGCGCAGACATCGGGGCGCCCGCCCAGCTGGCGCTGCTGGGCCAGGCATTCGGGCGGGGCCAGGGTCAGTTCCGGCACGGGGCCGATCACCACCACCCGCAGGTCTGGCCGGCGGCGGGCGATGGCGTCCAGGGTCGCGCCGAGGACGGCCGACAGTTCCGGCCTGACGCCGGGCCGGGCGGCGGCGTCGACCGCCACGCGCGGCGAATTGACGTCGTAGAACGGTGGCGCGTCGCGATACAGCGGCCAGCGGGCCGCCAGCACCACCAGGGTCAGCCGGCGATCGGCGGCGATCTGGTCCAGGGTCCTGGCCGCCCACGCCTCGCAGCCCCGGTCCAGGCGGCCGAACACCCGCACCCGCACGCCCGTCAGCGGCGGACAGCCGCCCCGGGCGACTTCGCGCACGCTCCAGCCCCGCGCCCGCGCCCAGGCGACCACGCCCGGCGTGACGGCGTCGGCGTGGGAGTCGCCCCAGACCAGCACCTGGTCGCCCCCGGGACCGGGCGCGACGCCCGGCGCAGCGCCGAACCGGCATTGGTCGGGCGAGGCCTTGTCCGCCCCTTCGAAACAGGCCTTGCGTGCCGGATTGACGTCGGTTTCCTCCAGGTCGGCCAGGGCCCGGGCGTCCGGTGACAGGCGCTGGGGCAGGCCATGACCGAGGAACAGCGCCGCTCCGGCCACGATGGGCGCCAGCAGCAGCGGCAAGACGCCGCCCAGCCGCCGCCAGGGACGGTCGACCGGGCCGCGCCGCAGGGGCTGCTCGACGAAGCGCCAGGTCAGGACGGCCAGGCCCAGCGAGAGCGCCACCACGCCCAGCCGCTGGACGATCGTCAGGGGCTGCTGCGCCACGTCGGCGGCCAGCACCAGCAGCGGCCAGTGCCACAGATAGAGCGAATAGGACACGCGCCCCAGAGCCACGACCGGGGCGGCCCGCAGGAGCGCCGCCGCGCCGGGCGTCGCGTCCTGGCCGCTCCAGACCAGCAGCGCCGCGCCCAGGCAGGCCGGCACGGCGCCCAGGCCGGGGAACGGACTGGCCTGGTTCAGCGCGACCAGGCTCCAGGCGATCGCCAGCAGGCCGCAGCCCGCCGCCAGGTTGGCGGCTCGGGAATCGCCGGGCGGACGTACCAGGCCCAGGGCCAGGATCCCGCCCGCCAGGAACTCCCAGGCCCGGGTCGGCAGATGGAAGAAGGCCGCGACCCCGCCGCCGCCGGCCACCATCGCCTGGGCCAGGACCAGCGACGCCGCCAGCAGCGCCAGGGCCAGCCCGGCCCGGGCCCGGCGTAACGCGCCCAGCGACAGCAGCGCGATCAGGGCCGGCCAGACCAGGTAGAACTGCTCCTCCACCCCCAGCGACCACAGGTGCAGCAGCGGGTTCTGCTGCAGGGATGGCGCGAAATAGCCAGGGCTCTGGCCGGCCAGGACATTGGCCAGGAACAGGCCCGAGGCCGCCGCGGCCGCGCCGGTCTGGGCCAGCAGGCGCGGCATCTCGATCCAGGCCGCCAGGGCGACGGTGACCAGCGTCACCAGGACATAGGCCGGAACGATCCGCCGCGCCCGGCGCAGGTAGAACCCGCCCCAGGAGAACCGCCCTTCGTCGCGCGCCCCGGCCAGGATGCGGGTGATCAGGAAGCCCGAGATCACGAAGAACAGGTCCACCCCGACGAAGCCGCCCGGCAGGACGGCGGGGAAGGCGTGGTGGATCACGATGGCGGCCACGGCCAGGGCGCGCAGCCCGTCGATGTCGCGTCGGTAGGCCGGACGCCCCTCTTGACCGTTCTGCATGCCGCCCTCGACTTACATCTGTAATCTACAGTGCCGCGACTAGGCGGGCTCGGTCAAGGCTATTTATTACGGGCGTAATTATCCTCACGGCGCGCCGTTTCACGCGGCCGCCATGCACGCCCGGTCTTTTCCCCTTCCCCCGAAACGGACTATGAGCAGGTCGTGCCCAAGTCCCCCGCCCTCGCCCGCACGGGCCCCGACATGATGCTGGAAGCCGCCTGCGGCCCCGGCCACGTCTGCGGCGTGGACGAGGCCGGGCGGGGCCCGTGGGCTGGACCGGTCAGCGCCGCGGCGGTGATCCTGGACCCCGCCCGCGTTCCCAAGGGCCTGGACGACTCCAAGAAGCTGACCGCCAAGGCCCGCGCGTCCCTGGAGATCGAGATCAAGCAGGTCGCGATCGCCTGGTGCGTGGGCCTGGCCAGCGTCGAGGAGATCGAGGACCTCAACATCCTGCACGCCGCCGGCCTGGCGATGCGCCGGGCGATCGAGGGGCTTTGCGTCCAGCCGGCCATGGCCCTGGTCGACGGCAACTACGCGTTCAAGCTGCCCTGCGGGGTCAAGACGGTGGTCAAGGGCGACAGCCTGTCGTGCTCGATCGCCGCGGCCTCGATCCTGGCCAAGGAAGCCCGCGACCGGATCATGGTCGAGATGGACGCGGTCTATCCCGGCTACGGCTTCGCCGGCCACAAGGGCTATCACGCCGCCGTCCATGTCGAGGGCCTGCGCAGGCTGGGCCCCTCGCCGATCCATCGGATGGGCTGGGCGCCGGTCAAGCTGGCCCTGGCTGGCGAGCTGGGGTCTGGTGACCTGGCGCTGGGCGATGCAGCGTTCGACGACGAGCTCGGCGCCTGACCAGCCGCTACGAAGCCACCGCCAGCTTCCGAACCGACCTGTAGCTCAGCCCGTAGTCCAGCAGAACCACCCCGCGCTCCAGCGCCTCGACACCGTTCAGCCGCATGCCGCCCAGGCCTCGCGCGCAGCGGGGAAACAGCGACCGCCCCTCGCCCAGCAGCACCGGCGCGACCAGCAGTTCCAGCCGGTCCAGCGCCCCGGCCTCGATCATGCCCGCCATCAGCCGGCCGCCGCCCACCACCCAGACGTCGCCGTCGTCCAGACCGCGCAGATAATCGACCAGGGCCGGCAGGCCGTCGGTCCAGAACCGCGTCTTCTCGCGCACGCTGGCGCCGCGCCCCGAGGTCAGCACTAGGCCGCGCTTGCCGGCGTAGGGCCAGCCGATCCCCAGGCTGGGGATCAGGTCGTAGGTCCGCCGGCCCATCACCACGGTGGCGACCTGGTCGATGAACCGCTGGTAGCCGTGCTCGACCGAGACGAACGGCGCTAGCGCCGCGACGCTCCCGTCGAGGCCGGCCACATAGCCGTCCAGGCTGGCGGCGATCAGTCCGCGAATGACGGCCATGGCTCCCTCGAAATCAGACGCGAAAGTCGGGTCGCCAGCATTTCAGAACAATTAGGGAACATCAAGTATCGCGCTGACGATGCTGGATTTTCTGAGTCCGATCAGACTCAATCGGTCGAGCGCCGGTAGGGTTAACGGGCGATAACCATGTCCATCAACACACTATTTACTAGCTAGACTCATGATTCCGCTCAGTGTTTTTGACGGGAAGCGGACATGTCCTTCGGGCCTGAAACCATCATCCAGGGCGACTGCATCGAGGCGATGAACGCCCTGCCCGAGAAGTCCGTGGACCTGATCTTCGCCGATCCGCCCTATAACCTGCAGCTGGGCGGCGACCTGCTGCGTCCCGACAATTCCAAGGTCGACGCGGTCGACGACCACTGGGACCAGTTCGAGAGCTTCGCCGCCTACGACAAGTTCACCCGCGAGTGGCTGAAGGCCGCCCGCCGGGTGCTGAAGGACGACGGCGCGATCTGGGTGATCGGCAGCTACCACAACATCTTCCGCGTCGGCGTCGCCGTGCAGGACCTGGGCTTCTGGATCCTCAACGACGTGATCTGGCGCAAGTCCAACCCGATGCCCAACTTCAAGGGCACCCGCTTCGCCAACGCCCACGAGACCCTGATCTGGGCCTCCAAGAGCCAGGGCGCCAAGCGCTACACCTTCAACTACGACGCGCTGAAGATGGCCAATGACGAGGTGCAGATGCGCTCGGACTGGACCATCCCGCTGTGCACCGGCGAGGAGCGCATCAAGGGCGCCGACGGAAACAAGGCCCATCCGACCCAGAAGCCCGAAGCCCTGCTCTACCGGGTGATCCTGTCGACCACCAAGCCGGGCGATGTGATCCTGGACCCGTTCTTCGGCGTCGGCACCACCGGCGCGGCCGCCAAGCGCCTGGGTCGCAAGTTCGTCGGCATCGAGCGCGAGGCCGAATATATCGCCCACGCCAAGGCGCGCATCGCCAAGGTCGTTCCGATCGCGCCGGAAGACCTGGACGTCATGGGCAGCAAGCGTTCGGAGCCGCGCGTGCCGTTCGGCAACATCGTCGAGGCCGGCCTGCTCAATCCGGGCGACACCCTGTACTGCGCCAAGGGTTCGCACGCCGCCAAGGTCCGGGCCGACGGCTCGATCACGGTGGGCGACCTGTCGGGCTCGATCCACAAGGTCGGCGCCCTGGTGCAATCGGCCCCGGCCTGCAACGGCTGGACCTACTGGCACTTCAAGACCGACAAGGGCCTGGCCCCGATCGACGTGCTGCGCAGCCAGGTGCGGGCGGGGATGAACTAGCAGGCTTAGTGGGTCGTGGCGCCCCGAAAAGCATCGAACTCAGCCGCGAGATCGGCCAGGGGACGGGCTTCCGGTGGCGCGAGGGCTTCAAAGCTGACCGCTCCGACCCCGGTCATGACGTCATACTCACCCAATGCCTGATCGAGCATTAGAAATCCGATCATTGAACGCTCGCGCTCGGTGAAATCCCCGTCGATGAAGACCGCCAAGTCGAGCTTCTCGCCGTCGAAAGCCGAATTATAACGAACATCATCGCCGGTGATTTTCCGATCCAGGATTTCCAGGCCCAGGGTCGGCCAGCGATGGCGAAACGCGGTGAAGAGGAAACCCGGCAACTTCGGCGCGGCGCGCGTAAGTGCGAGAACCGCCGGCAAGGCCTCCCTCATGCCATCGGCCGAAATAATCAGTTCGACGGTGTCCGCGTCGGGCTTGCCGATCTCGTGGACCACGGTCGGATGCACTTTCGAGAGCCTGTCACCTAGTTTTCCGATGATGAGAGCATGATCCTGGCGTTCGACGCCCTTCCGGATCTTGTCGGCGTTCGCCCCGAACCAACGCCAGAAGGCGGCGACGTCATCCTTCGGGCGAAACCAGTTCAACATGATCAATCCACTTCAGGTCGAGCTTGCACGGAAGCATGCCTCGCCGTCTGAAGGCAATAAGCTAGACCAGGCGATCCCGTCCCGCCTTGGCCGCCTTCAGGAACACGCTCGGCAGCGCCGCCAGGCCTTCCGGATCGGTCCAGACGAAGTCGCCCTCGCCGTTACTCTCGGCCCGCAGCACCCTCAGCGTGAGGGAGAAGTGGGTGAAGACGTGCTCCACCACGCCGAAGTCGCGCCAAGCGCCGGCGGCGGGCGCGGCCTCGGCGGCTTCCGAATCGGCCCACGGACGATCGCGCCAGTCGCTGGTCGGCAGGCCCAGCATGCCGCCCAACAGGCCCTTGGGAGGGCGGCGGACCAGGGCGGTGGCGTCGCCGCGGGTCAGCACATAGGCCACGCCATGGCGGTGCGGCCGGTCAGCCTTCTTGACCTTGCGTGGATAGGTCTCCGGCGCGCCGGTCTTCAGGCCCGCGCACCAGGCCCGAACCGGACAGCGGTCGCACAGCGGGCTCTTGGGCCGGCACACGCCGGATCCCAGATCCATCAGCGCCTGGGCCCAGTCGCCGGGGCGCCCATGGCCCTTAGCGCCGGTGACCAGCTCGCCGGCCAGGCGCTTGAGTTCGGGCTTGGCGTCGGGAACCGGATCCTCGACCGCGAACAGCCGAGCCATCACCCGCTCGACATTGCCGTCGACGACATTGGCCGGGCGGTCGAAGGCGATGGCGGCCACGGCGGCGGCGGTGTAGGCGCCCACGCCCGGCAACGCTCGCAGGCCTTCTTCGGTGTCGGGAAACACCCCACCGTGCTCGGCCGCCACGGCCCGGGCGCAGGCCAGCAGGTTGCGGGCCCGGGCGTAGTAACCCAGCCCCGCCCAGGCGGCCATCAACTCGCCGTCCTCGACCGCCGCCAGGTCCGACACGGTCGGCCAGCGCTGGGTGAAGCTCAGGAAATAGGGCGTGGCGTGCGGCACCGTGGTCTGCTGCAGCATCACCTCCGACAGCCAGACGCGGTAGGGATCCGACCGCGCCCCGGCCTTGCCGGCCGCCGGCCCTGTGCGCCAGGGCAGGTCCCGCGCCTGGGCGTCGTACCAGGCCAGCAGGGCGGCGCGGAGGGCGGGGATGTCGAGCATGAGGCTCGTATGGCAAATCCGGGAGAACAGGGGGAGCCCCCTTTCGGTTGTCATCCCGGAAAGCGCGTGGCGCTTGTCCGGGACCCAGGACAGCCGCACCGCCTTCGCCCAGTCCCCTGGGCCCCGGACAGCCTCTGCGAGGCTTCCGGGATGACACCCTTTTTGATCATCACAGGCCTTCGCCTCTGCTACCTTGCCGCCATGCGCCGTCGCCCCCTGCCCACCGCGGAAGAAGCCCTCGAGATCCTCAAGCGCCGCCGCACGCGTCCGCAGCGGCGACCGCCGCCGCCGGCCGGCAAGTCGCTGGCCCCGCTGATCAAGCAGCTGGACGAGAAGTTCGGCCAGGGGCCCGCCGTGCTGAAGGCCCGCTGGCGCGAGATCGTCGGCGAGACCCTGGCCCGCCGCACCGAACCCGTGCGCGTGATCAAGAGCCGCACCGGCGAGGGCGGCACGCTGGAGCTGCGGGTCGACGGGCCCGTGGCTTCGCTGATCCAGCACCAGGCGCCGCAGATCACCCAGCGCCTGGACCTGCTGCTGGGCAAGGGCGCGGTGACCAAGCTGCGCATCGTCCAGGGACCGGTGAAGGCCCCGGCGGCCCCCGTCGCGGCCGCCTCGCGCCGCAAGCCGCCGCTGGACGCCGCCCAGGAGCGCGACCTGGCCGACAGCCTGGCCAGCCAGCCGGACGGCGGCCTGAAGGACGCCCTGCTGAAGCTGGGCCGCGGCGTGCTGCGCGATCCGCGCTGAACCCGGCCGCCGGCAGGCCTTAACGGCAAGGCCTCACTGGATTGACAACCGGACGTTCGATAGGCTGATGCGACGCCTTATCCGCGCCCTTTTCACGCGACTAAAGAATCGCGCTTAACTTCACTGTTCACGCCTCTTCCAGGGAAGATCACATGCGTCCGCTGACCCGCCGGCTCCTGACCGCCGTCGCCCTCACCGCCTCTCTGGGCGTCGCGCTCGCCGGCTGCGACAAGAAGGAGTCGGTGTCCGCCGACGACATGTCGCTGGGCAACGCCAACGCCAAGGTCACGGTCGTCGAGTACGCCTCGGCCTCGTGCGTCCACTGCGGCCGCTGGAACAACGAGGTCTTCCCGGCCTTCAAGGCCAAATACATCGACACCGGCCGCGTGCACTACGTCTATCGCGAGTTCCTGACCGAGCCTGTTCAGGTGGCCTCGGCCGCGTTCCTGATGGCTCGCTGCGCCGGCAAGGACAAGTATTTCTCGGTGCTCGACTCGGTCTACCACTCGCAGGAAGAGATGTTCACCACCGGCGACTATCGCGGCGTGCTGCTGCGCATCGCCCAGTCGGCCGGCATGGACGAGGCCCAGTTCACCAGCTGCGTGACCGACGAAAAGGCCCTCAAGGCCCTGAACGCCCGGGTCGAGAAATACCAGGCCGACGCCAAGATCACCGGCACCCCGACCTTCGTCATCAATGGCAAGAAGGCCGGCGGCGACGACGGCGGCGAGCAGTCGATGGCCCAACTGGACGCCGCCATCGCCGCGGCCGAGGCCGCCGCCAAATGATCCTCGACCGGCGCGCCTTGATCGGAACGGGTCTCCCTGTCTTGGGATGGGCGGCCTCGGGCGCGGCGATCATCGCCGCGCCGACGATCGCGCGCGCCGCGCCGCTGCCGCCGGCCGAGGGCGACATGGCCTTGGGCTTGCCCAAGGCCAAGGTGCAGGTGGTGGAGTACGCCTCGCTGTCCTGCACCCACTGCGCCCACTGGAACAACGAGGTGTTCCCGGCCTTCAAGGCCCGGTTCATCGATACGGGCAAGGTCCGCTACGTGTTCCGCGAGTTCCTGACCGAGCCCGCCCAGTTCGCCGCCGCCGGCTACCTGCTGGCCCGGCGGGCGGGGCCGGGCCGCTATTTCCAGGTGATCGACGCGGTCTTCAAGCAGCAGGCGGCGATCTTCGAGAGCCAGGACCTGTGGGGCGGCCTGCTGAAGATCGGCAAGAGCTTTGGCCTGACCGAAGAACAGTTCACCGCCGCTCTACAGGACAAGGCGGGGCTGGACGCCGTCAACGCCCGGGTCGAGAAGGCCGCCGAGCGCGACAAGATCCAGTTCACCCCGACCTTCTTCGTCAACGGCCAGCGCTACGAGGGCGGCCTGCCGATCGAGACCCTCGCCGGCGCGATCGCCAAGGCGGCGCAAACCAAGCCCGGCAAGGGCTGAGGGGCGGGCGCGCGCCGTGCAATTCCAGCGCCTGCGCCTTTCGGGATTCAAGTCCTTCGTCGAGCCGACCGAGTTCCGGATCGAGCCCGGCCTGACGGGGATCGTCGGGCCGAACGGCTGCGGCAAGTCCAACCTGCTGGAAGCCCTGCGCTGGGTGATGGGCGCCAACTCCGCCAAGGCCATGCGGGCGGGCGGCATGGACGACGTGATCTTCGCCGGCAGCGGCGCCCGCCCGGCCCGCAACCACGCCGACGTCACCCTGACCATCGACAACGCCGACCGTACGGCCCCGGCCCAGTTCAACGACGATCCGGTGCTGGAGGTCGTACGCCGCATCGACCGCGGCGAGGGCTCGACCTACCGCATCAACGGCCGCGAGGTGCGGGCCCGCGACGTCCAGCTGCTGTTCGCCGACGCCTCGACCGGCGCCAACTCGCCGGCCCTGGTCCGCCAGGGCCAAATCAGCGAGCTGATCGGCGCCAAGCCGCAGAACCGCCGCCGCATCCTGGAGGAGGCGGCCGGAGTCTCGGGCCTGCACACCCGCCGCCACGAGGCCGAGCTGCGGCTGCGCGCCGCCGAGGCCAATCTCTCGCGGCTGGAGGACGTGGCCCGCGAGCTGGAGACGGCGCTGGGCCGCCTTCGCCGCGAAGCCCGCCAGGCCGAGAAGTACAAGCGGCTGTCGGCCGAGATCCGCGCCGTGCAGGGCGCGGTGCTCTACACCCGCTGGACCGAGGCCCGCGACACCCTCAACCGCACGCAGAGCGAGGCCACCGAGGCCGCGCGCGCCGTCGAGGACACCGCCCGCGCCGCCGCCGCCGCCCAGACCGCGATCCTGGCGGCCGAGACCGCCATGCCGCCGCTGCGCGAGGAGGCCTCGATCGCCCAGGCGATCCTGGGCCAGCTGGCCATCCAGAAGGACCGGGCCGAGCGCGAGGCCGAGGCGGCCCAGGCCGAGTTCGAGCGATTGTCGGCGGACCTCGCCCGTATCGACGACGACCGGGCTCGCGAGGCGCAAGGGCTGCAGGACGCCGTCCAGGCCCTGGCCCGCGCCGACGCCGAACTGGCCGAGCTGCGGGCCCTGATCGCCGCCGCGCCGGCCCGCGGTCCGGAACTGGCCGCCGCCGCCAAGGCCGCAGAGGACCGGCGGGCCAAGGCCGACACCGAGGTCGAGCAGTTGGCCGCCCGCGCCGCCGCCGAGGACGCCCGGGCCCGCGCCGCCGCCCAGCGCCTCGCCGAGGCCGAGAGCCGCCTGGCCCGCACCGTCCGCGCCCTGGACCAGGCCAAGGCCGAGCGCGCCGCCGTCGGTCCCGTGGTCGACCCCGCCGCCGCCGAGGCCCGCCAGCGCTTCGCCAACGCCGAGGCCGGCCTGGCCGCGGCCCGCAAGGCTCTCGAGGACGCCGAAGCCGTCCGCGTCAAGGCCGCCGCCGCCGAGGCCCAGGCCCGCGACCTGGCCCGCAAGGTCGAGGACCAGCTGGGCCGCCTGCGCACCGAGGCCCGGGGCCTGGCCCAACTGACCGCCCCGCGCGCCAAGAGCGGCTTCTCGCCGGCCTTGGACGCGGTGACGCCGGAGAAGGGCTACGGCGCGGCCCTGGCCGCCGCGCTCGGCGACGACCTGGAGGCGGCGCTGGATCCCCGCGCGCCGTCGTTCTGGGCGGGCGGCGAACCCAAGCCCGTAGCCTGGCCGGACGGCGCGACGCCGCTGGCTCCGCTGATCAAGGCCCCGCCGGAGCTGGCGGCCCGGCTGTCGCACGTGGCCGTGGTCGAGCGGGCCGACGGCGACCGCCTGGCCAAGGGCCTTCCGGTCGGGGCGCGGCTGGTCTCCCGGGAAGGCGACCTGTGGCGCTGGGACGGCTTCACGGCCCGGGCCGACGCGCCCAAGCCGGCCGCCGTGCGGCTGGAGCAGCGCACCCGCCTGGCCGAGGTCGAGGCGGAGATCGACCAGGTCGCCCCGCGCGCCGACGCCGCGACCGCCGCCCTGAAGACCGCCGCCGACGCCCTGCGGGTCGCGGAGGAAACCTTGCGGGACAAGCGGCGCGGCCCGCCCGACGCCGAGCGCCTGCTGACCGGGGCGCGCGAGCAGGTGGCCCGCTACGAGCGGGAGTCCGCCCAGCGCGAGGCGCGCGCCCAGTCGCTGGACGACACCATCGCCCGCTTCGAGGCCGAGCGGGTCGAGGCCGACACGGCCCTGGCCGCCGTCCGCGCCGAGAGCGCCGGGGTCGAGAGCGCCGAGGACCTGGCCCCACGCCTGGCCGCCGCCCGCCAGGCCGCGACCGCCGCTCGTGAAACCGCCGCCGCCGCCCGCTCGGCCCTGGACCAGGAAACCCGCGAGACCGCCGGCCGGGCGCGTCGCCTGGAGAGCCTGGAACGCGACCACGCCGACTGGGCCAAGCGCCGCGAGGCCTCAAGCCGGCGCGAGACCAGCCTGGAGGCCGATCGGATCAAGGCCGCCGCCGCCCTGGAGGCCGCCCGCGAGGCGCCGACCGTGCTGGCCGGCAAGCTGGTGGTCATCGTCGAGCAGTTCGCCGCCGCCGAGGATCGCCGGGCCAAGGCCTCAGACGCCCTGGAGGCCGCCGAGACCGCCCGCCTCAACGCCGACCGCGCGGCCCGCGCCGCCGAACAGGCCGCCTCGGAAGCCCGCGAGAAGCGCGCCGGCCTGGTGGCCACCCTGGACGCCGCCCGCGACCGCTTCGCCGAGGTGGCCGGGGCGATCCGCGAGCAGGCCCGCATGGAGCCGGAGGAACTGGGCCGGCACGTGGCCGGCGAGGCCGTGGCCGTGCCCAAGGACGCCGCGGGCGTGGAAGCTCACCTCTTTGCTCTCGAAAGAGAGCGGGACGCGATCGGTCCGGTGAACCTGCGCGCCGAGGAGGAGGCCAACGAATATGCCGCGCGGCTGGAGACCATGCGCACCGAACGGGCCGACCTGTCGGGCGCGGTGGGCAAGCTGCGGGCCGGCATCGAGGAGCTGAACGCCGAGGGCCGCGAGCGCCTGCTGGCGGCGTTTGACGTAATCAACGCCAACTTCCAGACCCTCTTCCAGGCCCTGTTCGGCGGCGGCCAGGCCGAGCTGAAGCTGATCGAGAGCGACGACCCGCTGGAGGCCGGCCTGGAGATCTTCGCCTGCCCGCCCGGCAAGCGCATGGCCAGCATGAGCCTGATGAGCGGCGGCGAGCAGGCCCTGACCGCCAGCGCCCTGATCTTCGGCGTCTTCCTGGCCAACCCGGCTCCGATCTGCGTGCTGGACGAGGTCGACGCCCCGCTGGATGACGCCAATGTCGACCGCTACTGCAACATGCTGGACGAGATGCGCCGCCGCACCCGCACGCGGTTCATCGCCATCACCCACAATCCGGTGACCATGAGCCGGATGGACCGGCTGTTCGGCGTGACCATGGCCGAGCGCGGGGTCAGCCAGCTGGTCAGCGTGGACCTCAGCACGGCGGAGCAGCTGGTGGCGGCGCAGTAAGATTCTCAAGGTCCTCCCCCTGTGGGGGAGGTGTCGGCGAAGCCGACGGAGGGGGGAGTGATTGGCAGGCCGTCAGGCCTACGATCGACGATCCTAAAACTCCTCCCACCGATCGCTTCGCGATCCCCTCCCCCACAGGGGGAGGAGCTTAGTGGGTGAACAGCCCGACCACCGCATGCCGCAACGGGTTGACCGGATCGCTGAGCAGCTTCACCGCCATGGCGCAGGACATCACCACCAGCAGCGGCCGGATCAGCCGGGCTCCGAACCGCATGGCCAGGCGTGAGCCGATCTGCGCGCCGATGAAGGCGCCGGCCGCCATGGCCAGGCCGATCGGCCAGATCACCGCGCCCTTCAGGATGAACAGCGACAGGCTGCCCAGGTTCGAGGCGGCGTTGGCCAGCTTGGTGTGGGCGGTGGCCTTCAGCGCGCCGTAGCCCAGCAGGGTGACGATGGCCACCATGTAGAAGGCGCCGGCCCCGGGTCCGAAGATCCCGTCATAGAAGCCGATCAGCGGCGTCACGCAAAAGGCGAAGACCGGCAGGGTCAGGCGCGGATGGACGTCCTCGCCCTTCAGCCCCTTCGAGAAACCGAAATAGAGGGCGATGACGATCAGCAGCACCGGCACCAGCGCCGCCAGCACGCGCGGCGACAGCAGGCTGGCGCAGAGGGCGCCGCACAGGCCGGCGACCGCGGCGGCGCCGGCGACCGGCAGGGCGGTCTTCCAGTCGATCAGGCCGCGTCGAGCGAAGGCGGTGGTGGAGGACAGGGCGCTGACCGCGCCCTGCAGCTTGTTGGTGCCCAGGGCCGCGACGGGGTTCATGCCGGTCAGCAGCAGGGCCGGCACGGTCAGCAATCCGCCGCCCCCGGCGATGGCGTCGAACGCCCCGGCGACCATGGCCACGGCGAACATGGTGGCCAGCAGGGCGAAATCGACGTGCATCTCTCAAGCCCTCGCATGGTCCGCCCTCAAGACGGGCCGGGACCACGCGACAGAGCGAGCAGGTGTTCGTCGTGGATTACTTCTGGCGCGCCTTGCGGGCGGCGTACTTGGCGTCGCGAGCGGCCTTCTGCTCGGCCTGGGTCAAGGCCTTGCGTTCCTTGCGGTCGGCGCGCTTCTCGGCGAGGGCGGCTTCTTCGCGGGCCAGGATCTCCTGGCGGGCGGCTTCCTTGATCGCCGCGCGCTCGGCCCGGACCCGTTCCAGCTCGGCTTCGCGCTCGGCGTGGCGCTGCTCGAAATTGGGGTCCTGAACGGTGGGCTTCACCTTCATCTTGGCCAGCATGGCCTTCTTGGCTTCGGCGGCGGCGGTGATGCGATCGGCGAAGCCGGTGTTCTTCAGGTGCGACATGAATCTTCTGGTTGGTGGAAAGTGCGCTCCTAAGACCCCAAAACGCCGGAAAAAGCAATTGATGATCCCCGGCGCGACCATTCGCGCCGGGGATCTCGAGCATCACTTCTCGATTCGGTAGACCATGTAGCTGTGCGGCGCGACCGCGGCGGCGAACTCGGTGCGGGCCGGCACGCCCTGGCGACGCCAGGCGTCGGCCTTGCCGTCGGGCGCCTTGGCCTGGACCAGCTTGCCGGTGGCCATGTCGCGCAGCTTCACCCCCGCCCCCAGCAGCGATAGGTTCACGTCCGTGTCGTCGTCGCGGAACGACTGCACCACGAAGGTCCCGTTGTCATAGGCGAACAGGCTGACCCGGTCGGGGGCGTCCAGCCGCACCGGGAAGTCGCGCTGCAGGTAGCGCTTGATCTCGGTCGTCACCCCCTGGGGCAGGTTGTAGAGGTCGCCCGGGTTCTCCGGCATGGTGATCACATAGAGCACCCCGCCGCCGTAGCGGTTCATCAGCAGGATCGGGAAGCCCTTGGCGTTGGCCACGCCGCGGATGATCCCCCAGCTGTCGTTGGTGTAGAAGGCCAGCTCCGGGAACAGCACCGGCGGGGTCTCGCGTTTGGGGTCGTTCAGGCTCTCGCCGTTGCCCGCGCCGTAGCCGTTCAGGAAGTCGTGCAGGGCCACCTTGCGGCCGGTGTCGCGCACCTCGAGGATGTCCTCGATCCCCTTGCCTTGCAAAGCGCCCAGCAGGCCCGAGGTGATGAACACCGTCTTGCCGGCCAGCAGGTTGCCCTTGATCTCCTCGACGATCTTCGGGTCCTTGGCCGCCGCCTGGGTCAGCAGGGCGACGTCGGCGCCCTTGGGGAAGTTGGGCGACAGCTCGATCGGGATGCCGATATTGCCCAGATAGTTGTGCAGGAAGTCCTCGCCCGACGACTGGTAGGGCTTGTACGACGCGATGCCGATCGGCTGGCCCAGCAGGCCCAGGTCCTTGTCGATCTTCTCCAGCGACCAGCCCGCCGCCCGGCCCCAGCCGGGACCAGGATCGCCCGCTTGGCCCGAGGGCCTGTAGCTGGCGACCATCGCCTTCCAGTCGAAGCTGGTGGCCTTGTCCTTCCACGGACGCGCGCCCGGCTCGACGGCCTTGGGCTCGTTCATCGGCCGCCAGTTGAATAGGGTGATCTCCGGCGCCTTGGCCAGCAGGGTGTCCCACAGCTGCTCGGCGTAGCGGTCGACATAGAGGGTCGAGAAGGTGTCGACCCAACCGCCGCCGTTGCCCTTGCCGCCGTTGGAGCCTTTGGGGCGGATGTTGTCGTAGTAGCGGACGATCGAATAGCTCTCGTACTGCTGCAACAGCTGGTCGGTGACCACCGGGTCGCGGGTCTCGGTGCCGGTATAGATGCCGTCGAACATCTGCGACTGCTTCTCCAGGTCGTAGCCCGTGCCCTGGAAGTGCTCGTACCAATTGGGGTACTTGATGATCATCCGCACCTTGGGATTGACCGCCTTGGCCGGGCCCAGCACCAGGTCCTGGCTGACCTTGCGCATGGTCTCCAGCCGGTACTGGCTCCAGGAGCGGTCGCCCTTGGCGGCGATGTCGGCGGGGCTTTTCGACGTGTAGAAGAAGAAGTCGTCGAGGATCACCTCGTCGAAGTGCTTGGCCGCCAGGCGCACGGCCTTTTCGCACTCCGCCCTGTCGGCGGGCTTTTCGTAGTCGAAGGTGCCGAACTGGCCGCCCTCGCCGCCGGCCGCCAGGGTGATCCCGCCGGCCACGGTGACGCCGCGCTCCTCGAACCAGCCCTTGACCCGCTCGATCTGCTCGTCGGTGGCGAAGTTCTTGTCGCGATAGACCTCCAGATAGACCTTGTCGAAATGCAGCTGGCGGCTGGCGCGCTCGAACTCTCGGTCGAACGTGGCCTTGTCGGCCAGCTCCTTGGCGTTGTTGACCGCGATATAGATGGCGGCGCGGAAGTTCTTGTAGGCCGGCAGGGGCTGCGGCTTGGCGGCGGGCGCGGCCTGGGCGCTCGACGACAGCGCGGCGGGCGCGAGGAGCGCGCACAGCGCCGCGGCGCCGAGCAGACTGCGGGGGACGCGGATCATGACTGGTTCTTCCCTCAATGAGCCCGCCGGCGCATTGAGGCGTCCGGTCATGGTTGCGGTACCATAGGGTTGGCGCGACGGGCGAGGCGAGGGAAATCTGTGGACCGCGTCCAAACCAGGGGCGACGACGCCCCCGTTCTGCGACGGAACCGCCCGCCTCGAACCGTCCCCGATCACGTAAGGGCGCGACGATTCCGGCGCCCGGTTCTAAAATCTCCAAAAACCATTATAAAACGGCCACTTGACGGGATACCCGCCAACCTTGACGCACCGCAGCGCGCCCTATAGGTTCCGCCGCGATCAAGCCGGCCGGAAAACCGCCTCTTTTGGGGCGGCCGCGGGCGTTATCGGACCTGACCGCTTCCCATGCCCAAGGCCGACGAACCGAACGACAAGGCCCCGCAAAGCCTCGACGCTCGGATCGCCGCTTTCGAGGCGCGGAAGGCGGCGGAAGCGCCGGTACGCGCCGAGCACGAGAAATCGTCCCAGGACGGCTATCGTCTTCTGGCGGATCTGATCGGGGGCGTTCTGGTGGGGCTCGGCTTCGGCTGGCTGCTCGACCGCTACGCCGGCACGGGGCCCTGGGGCATGGTCGGCGGTCTGCTGATCGGCATGGGATCCTCGATCTACATCGTCGTCCGCAAGGCGACGAAACTGAGCGCGCAGGCGTCGGCCAAGTCCGCCAAGGACGTAACCGACGGAGACACGGGAGGCGGGTCTACCGCCCCCAAGCAGAAGAGAGACTAGGGCCTTGGCCACGCCGATCGACCCGATGCACCAGTTCATGATCCAGAAGATCGTGGAGCTGCCGTCCTTTACTGTCCCGGGCCTGGGCGCGATCGACCTGTCGATCACCAACTCGATCGCCGCCATGCTGCTGTCGGCGTTCCTAATCGTCACCTTCTACGCCTTCGCCGGCAAGGGCGCCGTCGTTCCAGGCCGCCTGCAGACCGTGGGCGAGATGCTCTATGGAATCGCCGACGGCCTGACGAGCTCGATCATCGGCCACGACGGCAAGAAGTACCTGCCCTTTGTGTTCACCCTGTTCGCCTTCGTGCTGTTCGCCAACCTGCAGGGCATGCTGTTCGGCTGGACCGGCAACTTCCTGGGCTTCACCTCCACCTCGCAGCTGGCCGTGACCCTGACGCTGGGCATGCTGGTCATCCTGACGGTGATCGCCGTCGGCGTGGCCAAGAACGGCTTCAAGTTCTTCAAGCTGTTCGCCCCGTCGGGCGTGCCGTGGCCGCTCTACATCATCCTGGTGCCGATCGAGATCATCTCGTTCCTGATCCGCCCGATCACCCTGGCGCTTCGTCTGTTCGGCAACATGCTGGGCGGCCACGTGGTGCTGAAGATCTTCGCGACCTTCGTGGCCATCCTGCTGGCCATGGCCCCGGCCTACTGGCTGGTGGGCCTGCTGTCGCTG
This sequence comes from Caulobacter sp. BE254, assembly GCF_031457295.1. Classification (NCBI taxonomy): domain Bacteria; kingdom Pseudomonadati; phylum Pseudomonadota; class Alphaproteobacteria; order Caulobacterales; family Caulobacteraceae; genus Caulobacter; species Caulobacter sp. BE254. Next base: position 25,881 of record NZ_JAVDWJ010000010.1, read on the forward strand.
ACCTCCGTCGTCGCCCTGACGGCCCTAGAGTTCATGGTGGCCTTCCTTCAGGCCTTCGTGTTCGCGGTGCTCACCTGCGTCTATCTGAACGACGTCGTGCACCTCGACAGCCACTGATCAACCTTTAGTCTTTCAACCAACACACCACTTCCCAAGGAGTCTCAATCATGGACGCTTCCGCCGCTAAGTTCATCGGCGCCGGCCTGGCTATGCTCGGCATGATCGGCGCGGGCATCGGCCTGGGCATCATGTTCGGCAACTACTTCCAAGGCGCCCTGCGCAACCCGACCGCGGCCGCCCAAGAGCGTCCGATGCTGTTCCTGGGTATGGCCCTGACCGAAGCCCTGGGCATCTTCGCCCTGGTCATCGCCTTCCTGATCCTGTTCTCGAAGTAAAACCCTGGGGCGCGGCCGGTCTTCCGGACCGACGCCGCCCCGGACTCGTTCTTCGGGCGTTTCCCATGTCGGGGAATGCTCCAACCTAAAGAGGCTTCTTCGCCCATGGCGACGGAACATCACGGCACGGTCGAGTCGACCGAGCCCCCCCACGGGCAGGAAAGCGGCGGGCTTCCCCAGCTGCAGTTCCAGCACTGGGGCGGCCAGATCGTTTGGCTGCTGCTCATCTTCGCCGTCCTCTACGTGGTGTTGTCCAAGGCGCTCCTGCCTCGGGTCAGCGGCGCGATCGAGGAACGCGGCGCCAAGATCGCCGGCGACATCGCCGACGCCCGTCGTCTGAAGGACGAAGCCGAGGTCCAGGCCCGCGCGGCCGCGGCCGAGGTGGCCGAGGCGCGCGCCAAGGCCCAGAAGACCGCGGCGGACGCCAAGGCCAAGGCTTCGGCCGAGGCCGCCGAGCGTCAGGCGAAGGAAGAGGCCGTGCTGGCTGAAAAGCTCGCCGCCGCCGAAGCCCGCATCCAGGTCGCCCGCGACGAGGCCATGGGCCACGTCCGCGCGGTGGCCTCGGAAACGGCCGACGCCATCGTCGAGAAGCTGACGGGCAAGGCGGCTTCGGCCGCCGAGCTCAAAGCCTCGATGGCCTAGGGAGAGACGACGATGGAACACGAAACCCTCTTCGATCTCGCCAATCCCGAACTGTGGGTCCTGGTCGGCCTGGCCCTGTTCATCGGCCTGCTGGTCGTGCTCAAGGTCCTGCCGGGCGCGCTGTTCGGCGCGCTCGACGCCCACGCGGCCAAGATCAAGGCCGAACTCGACGAAGCCCAGCAACTGCGGGAAGAGGCCCAGGCCCTGCTCGCCGACGTGAAGGCCCAGCGGGAAGAAGCCGAGCGTCAGGCCGCCGGCATGCTCGAAGCCGCCAAGGCCGACGCCGCGCTGATCGCGTCGGAAGCCAAGGCCCGGCTCGAGGAGCAGATCACGCGCCGCGCCGAAATGGCCGAACGCAAGATCGCTCAGGCCGAGGCCCAGGCCGCCGCCGACGTCAAGTCGGCCGCTGTCGACCTCGCCGCCCAGGCCGCCGAGCAGATCCTGGTCGCCCGCCTGGCGACCGGCGCCTCGGACGGCCTTGTCGACGCGGCGATCAGCCAGATCGGCTCGAAGCTGCAATAGCGGTTTCGGATCGGTGAAAACATCAAGGGCGCGCCCCTCGCGGGGCGCGCCCTTTTTGTTTCGAGTCACCTTCCAGATCCTCCCCCTGTGGGGGAGGCGATCGCGCAGCGATCGGCGGGGGGAGTTTTGGGGTCGAAGATCGCGGATCAGGGCGCCGGCCGATCACTCCCCCCGCCGTCGGCTTCGCCGACACCTCCCCACGGGGGGAGGATCTAGGGAGCGCTGGCCCTAAACCGGCTGCTTCTTCAGCCACCGCCGCCGCAGATACTTCCGTCCGCGCTTCAGGACCCGCCACTTGGGCTTGCGCAGGAACACCTTCTCGGACCGCAGCAGCTGCTGCCAGGCGACCAGCATGATCTCCGGCTCGCGGCGCATCAGCCGGCGGATCGGGAAGATCAGCTTGGGATGGCGGCGCTGCCAGCGCAGGAAGCGCCGCTTGGCCTGGAACGAGTTGCGCAGCACGATCATCAGGCCCACGACCAGCAGCGGCAGGCCCAGGTGGCCCGGCAGGGGCGTCAGGACCACCCCGGCCAGCAGCACCAGGACGCCGAAGGCCAGCGCCGCCCAGCGGGCGACGCGCCCCGCGGTTTCCCGCAGGACGAGGGCCAGGCGGCGACGGCGGCGATAGAGCCTCGAAGGCAGCCTGGCGAGCGTTTCGGCCGCCGAGTTCACGCGCCCTGCTTGGAAGCTTGGCGCTGGAGAGACCGGCGCTTGAGCGATTGGCGCCAGCGCTTGGCCACGCGCCAGCGGCGCGGCACGACCAGCCGCTCCATGCGCAGCACCTGCTGCCAGGCCACCGGAAACACTTCCGGCTCGCGGCGCAGCAGGCGGCGCAGCGGGAACAGCAGCTTGGGGTGGGCGTGCTGGAAGCGGACGAACTGCTTGCGCGCCCGGAACGAGTTGCGCAGCACCAGCATCAGGCCGACCACCGTCAGCGGCACGCCCAGCGGGCCGGGCAGCGGCGCGATCAGGAACCCGGCCAGGATCAGGATCAGGCCCAGGGTCACCAGCACGATGCGCGAAATCCGCCCGAGGAGCTCGCGGGCGAGTTCGTCGGCGGCGGAGAAACGCACGGGCGGCATGGCGAGGGCGAGGTTCATGGCGGGACGAAACGGGTTCCGTGGTCCGTTCGATCCCGGCGACGGCCGGCCTTCTCGGCTCACTGGATCCGATATGAGAACGGGGCGCCCTTCCGTAAAGGCGCCCCGTTCCGCTTTCGTGCGACTGTGGCGCCTATTCCGCCGCCAGTGGCGCGGCGGCCACAGGTTTCCACCTCAAACGCGGTTTACGCGCGGCCTGGGTCTCGTCCAGCCGCTTCAGCGGCGCGTGGTAGGGCGCGCCCTTGAAGCGATCGACGTCGCCACCCTTCGCGGCTCCCGCCAGGGCCCGCAGCGCGGTGACGAACCGGTCCAGCTCCTGCTTGCTCTCGGTCTCGGTCGGCTCGATCAGCATCGCGCCATGGACCACCAGCGGGAAGTACATGGTCATCGGGTGGAAGCCCTCGTCGATCATCGCCTTGGCGAAGTCGAGCGTGGTCACCCCGGTGCCTTCCAGCCAGGCGTCGTCGAACAGCGCCTCGTGCATGCACGGGCCGTTCGGGAAGGCCGGGCTCATCAGGTCGCCGAGGCGGGCCTTGATGTAGTTGGCGTTGAGGACGGCGTCCTCGGCCACCTGGCGCAGGCCGTCGGCGCCGTGGCTGAGCATGTAGGCGTAGGCGCGCACGAACATGCCCATCTGGCCGTGGAAGGCGCTCATCCGGCCGAAGGCCTGGGCGGCGGGGCCCTTGACCTCCTCGACCAGCTTGAAGCCGAACTCGTGGCTCACCACCCAGGGGGTCGGGGCGAACGGGGCCAGGGCCGCCGACAGCACCACCGGACCCGCGCCAGGACCGCCGCCACCGTGCGGGGTGGAGAAGGTCTTGTGCAGGTTGATGTGCATGGCGTCGACGCCTAGGTCGCCCGGGCGCACCCGGCCGACGATGGCGTTGAAGTTGGCCCCGTCGCAGTAGAAATACGCGCCGGCCGCGTGGGTCAGCCGGGCGATCTCGACCACGTCGCGCTCGAACAGGCCGCAGGTGTTGGGGTTGGTGACCATGATGGCGGCCACGTGGTCTCCCAGCTTGGACTCCAGGTCGGCCAGGTCGACCCGACCATCGTCGGTCTGAGCGATCTCGACGACGGTGTAGCCGCAGAAGGCCGCCGTGGCCGGGTTGGTGCCGTGGGCGCTGGTCGGGGCCAGCACGGTCTTGCGGTGGCCGTTGCCGGCCGCCTCATGGGCTGCACGGATCGCCAGCAGGCCGCACAGCTCGCCATGAGCCCCGGCCTTGGGGCTCAGGGCGACAGCCGGCATGCCGGTCAGGGTCTTCAGCCAGTGGGCCAGCCGGTCCATCAGCTCGATCGCGCCCTGCACCGTCGACTGCGGCTGCAGCGGGTGGATGTCGGCGAAGCCCGGCAGGCGGGCCACCTTCTCGTTGAGCCGCGGGTTGTGCTTCATCGTGCACGAGCCCAGCGGATAGAGGGCCAGGTCGATGGCGTGGTTCTTCTGGCTCAGGCGCACATAGTGGCGCACCGCCTCGGGCTCGGACAGGCCGGGCAGGCCGATCGGATCCTTGCGGACCAGGTCGCCCAGGTCGTCGGCCGGCGGAGCGTCCGGCAGGTCGACGCCGGTCTTGTCCCAGGCGTTCAGTTCGAAGATCAGCGCCTCGTCCTGTAGCAGGCCTCGGGCCCCGGTCAGTGTCGGGTGGACGTAGTCGTTGGCGTCAGCGCCCAGGGGGGCTTCAGGACGGGTCGGCCGTCCGACGGAATTCATGCTCATTGGTCCAGCACCTTGGTCAGGGCCTTGGAGAAGAAGGTGATGTCGCTGTCGGGCGTGGTCTCGGTGGCGGCGACCAGCAGCACGTCGTCCAGGCCGGCGGCCGGGTCGAGGCGCGAGAACGGCACGCCGGCGATGACGCCGTTGGCGGCCAGGGTCTCGACCAGTTCGGCGGCGTTGGCCGGAACCCTGATCGCGAACTCGTTGAAGAAGCGCGGCGTCAGGACCTCGACCCCGGGCACGGCGGCCAGGGCGTCGCGCAGCTTCACGGCCTTCTGGTGGTTGACCAGGGCCAGCCGGCGCAGGCCCTTCTCGCCCAGCAGGCTCATGTGGATGCTGAACGCCAGGGCGCACAGGCCGCTGTTGGTGCAGATGTTCGACGTGGCCTTGTCGCGGCGGATGTGCTGCTCGCGGGTCGACAGGGTCAGGACGAAGCCGCGCCGGCCGTCGGCGTCGACGGTCTCGCCGCACAGCCGGCCCGGGGCCTGGCGGACGTATTTTTCCTTGCAGGCGAACAGGCCGACATAGGGACCGCCGAAATTCAGGCCGTTGCCGATCGACTGGCCCTCGGCCACGACGATGTCGGCGCCCATCTCGCCGGGCGACTTCAGCAGGCCGTACGACACCGCCTCGGTGGTGACCACGATCAGCAGGGCGCCGGCGGCCTGGGCGGCGGCGGCGATCTTGGTCACGTCGGTGGCCGTGCCGAACACGTTGGGGGTCTGGACCACCACGCAGGCGGTGTCTGCGTCGATGGCGGCGATCACCGCGTCCTCGGCGTCGATGGCCGGCGCCAGGCGCTCGGTGGCGACGCCGGCCGCGTGGGCCAGGGTCTCGACCGTGCCGACATAGTGCGGGTGCACGCCGCCCGACAGCACCGCCTTGCTGCGACGGGTGACCCGCGTGGCCATCATCACAGCCTCGGCCGTGGCGGTGGAGCCGTCATAGAGCGAGGCGTTGGCCACCTCCATGCCGGTCAGGGCCGCGACCTGGGTCTGGAACTCGAACAGCACCTGCAGCGTGCCCTGGGCGATCTCGGGCTGGTAGGGCGTGTAGCTGGTCAGGAATTCCGAGCGCTGGATGATGTGGTCGACGCTGGCTGGCACATGGTGGCGATAGGCCCCCGCCCCCACGAAGAACGGACCTTCCGAGGCCGAGCGGTTGCGGCGCGACAGGCCAAGCATCTCGCGCTCGACCTCCAGTTCGCCGGCATGGAGCGGCAGGTCGACCACGCCCGTGCGGCGGGCGACGGCGGGCACGTCGACGAACAGGTCGTCGATCGACTCCGCGCCGATGACGCCGAGCATGTCGGCGCGATCCTGGGGTGTGAGGGGGAGGTAGCGCATGAGACGGTGGCTTTCTTGGACCGCCCTCGTCCTTCGAGGCCGCTTCGCGGCGCCTCAGGATGAGGACTACTGAGATCGCATTCGAACCTCATCCTGAGGCGCCCGCGCAGCGGGCCTCGAAGGACGAGGTTCGTGGCAAGCTAAAGGGTCGAGAGGAACGCTTCGTACGCGTCGCGGTCCATCAGGGCGTCGAGCTCGGCGGGGTTGGAGAGTTTGATCTTGGCGAACCAGCCGCCGGTTTCCGGCAGGGCGTTGACGGTCTCGGGGCTGTCGCCCAGCTCGGCGTTGGCCTCGACCACCTCGCCCGACACCGGGGCGTAGACGTCGGAGGCGGCCTTGACGCTCTCGACCACCGCCAGGGCCTCGCCCTGCTTGACGGCCTTGCCGACGTCCGGCGTCTCGACGAACACCACGTCGCCCAGCTGCTCGGCGGCGTAGGCGGTGATGCCGACCGTGGCGACGTCGCCGGCGACTTCGACCCACTCGTGGTCCTTGGTGAACTTCATGGTCTGGGCCCTTTGTGTCTGGAGCTAGATCTTGCGCACGTAGCGGGTCGGGACGAACGGCGAGGTCACGACCTCGGCCGCCTGCGACTTGCCGCGGACGATGACTTTCAGCTTCGAGCCGACCACCGCCAGGGCGGGCGGCACGAAGCCGATGGCGATGGCGCCGCCGAAGCTGGGCCCGAAGCCGCCACTGGTGACCACGCCGACCACGGCGCCCGTCTCGTCGGCGATCTCCGCGCCTTCGCGGGCCGGGGCGCCTTCCAGCACCTTGAGGTTCACCCGCAAGCGCTTGAGATCGCCGGCCAGTTCCTTGAGAATTCGGTCCGCGCCCGGAAAGTCGGCGGCCTCGCGGCGGCTCTTGCCGACGGCGAACGGCATGCCGGCCTCGATCGGCGAGACCGTCTCGTCCATGTCGTGGCCGTACAGCGGCAGGCCGGCCTCCAGGCGCAGGCTGTCGCGCGCGCCCAGGCCGATGGCCTTGACCCGCTCGTCGGTCAGCAGGGTGTTCCAGATGCGCGTGGCTTCGGTGGCCGGCACCGAGATCTCATAGCCGTCCTCGCCGGTGTAGCCCGAGCGCGAGATGATGGCGTCGGTCCCGAAGGCGGTCATGGCCGCGGTGTCCATGAACACCATGTTCGCCGCTTCCGGCACGTGGGCGGCCAGGACGGCGGCGGCCTCGGGGCCTTGCAGGGCCAGCAGGGCGCGGTCTTCCAGGCGTTCCACAGTCGCCTCGCCTTCCAGCGCCTTGGCGATGATGGCGTAGTCGTTGTCCTTGCAGGCGCCGTTGACGACGATGAACAGGCCGTCGTCGTCGGGACGGGCGGTCATCAGGTCGTCGATCACCCCGCCCTGGTCGTTCAGCAGCACGGCGTAGCGCTGCTTGCCGGGCTTGAGCCCCTGATAGTCGGCCGAGACCAATTTCTCGAAGCTCTTGGCGGGATTGACGCCGCGCAGCCGGGCCTGGCCCATGTGCGACACGTCGAACAGGCCCGCGTGCTCGCGGGTCCACAGGTGCTCCTTCAGCACCCCGTCCTTGTACTGCACCGGCATGTGGTAGCCGGCGAACGGCACCATGCGCGCGCCGGCCGCGACATGCGCGTCGTACAGCGGGGTCTTCTTGAGATCTTGGTCGGACACGCTTTGGGCTCCAATCGGGGTCGGCGACGCCGCCCGGCTTTCGCCAGGTGGTCTCGCCCCCGCTGTCCCTTTGACCTGAGAGATTTCGGCCCGTGAACAGGGCCTTGCTCCTTCGGCGGACAGCTCTCGCGAACTGCCTCTTTCCAGCGTTCCTAAACCCGCGCGGTCCTTTTGCCTGAGCGTTTCCGGGGCGGTTGCGCCTTCGGCCTCGGGACCAGAATCCCGATGTCTCCCGCGAGGGTCGAGGCGTGTTTGGGCGAGGGGGCGGCGGGAGTCAACGGGGAAGGAATTGGCGGCGCGCGGGGCTCGGTCGATCACTCACCCGGACGGATTGCCGCCGCTCAGTATATGCCCTATATTTTGTCCGTATATTTGGACCTTGGAAAGGGCATTCCATGCCGAGCCAAGCCAGCCGCCGGAAACCTCCCGCCGCTCATCCGGCAAAGGCGGCGGTTGCCTCGGCGGGAGCTTCGCCCACCGTGGTCGATTTCATGGCCGCCGACGGCCGGCTGGATCTCGACCGGATCACCACTGGCTTCAACCTGACCAAGAGCCAGTTGGCCGAGACGGCCGGCCTGGCCAGCGACACCCTGCAGAAATCGGCGCGACGGGACGCCCCCAAGACCCAGGCGCGGATGACCGAGGTGCTGGAAATCCTCAGCCGATTGGAAACCTGGGCCGGCGGACGCGGCCAGGCGCTGGCCTGGTACCGCGCCCAGCCCATCGCCGCCCTCGACGGCCGCACGGCCGAGGCCCTGGTCAAGTCCGGCAAGGCCGCGGTCGTGCGCGACTATCTGGATCACCTGGCCCTCGGCGGCTTCGCCTGAGGCGGGCGACTTGCACCTCAAGACCCAGGCCTACCGGGCCCATGATCCCAAGTGGTCCTTCAAGCCGCTGTCCGGCGACGGCGCGGCGATCCATGGCGGACGCTTCAACCCGAAGGGCGTCCCGGCTCTCTATCTGGGCCTAACGCCGATGGCGGCGATCAAGGAGGCGAGCCAAGGTCTGGCCTTCAAGATCGAACCGCTGGTGTTGTGCAGCTACGCCGTCGATTGCGCCGACGTCATCGATCTATGCGACGAAGCGACGCTTGAAGGCCTGCCCGTCGCGGCTCCCGACCTGGCCTGCGGCTGGATGCTGATGGCCCGCGACGGCCGAAGACCGCCGACCTGGACCCTGGCGCGCCAGCTGATCGCCGACGGCCAGGCTGGCGCGATCGTGCCCAGCTTCGCGCCTGGCGCCACGCTCGACGATCGCAATCTGGTGCTCTGGCGCTGGGGTCCGGCGCCGCCGCACCAGGTGACGGTCCACGATCCGTCCGGCCGATTGCCCAAGAACCAGCTGTCTTGGCGGTAGGCCCTACATCCGCTCCGGCGCTTCGATGCCCAGCAGGTTCAGCGCCAGTTCCAGCTGCTTCAGCGTCGTCTGCGCCAGGGCCAGGCGCGAGGCCCGGACGGACGGCTCGTCGGCGCTCAGGATCGGGCAGGCGGCGTAGAACTTCGAGAAGGTCTGGGCCAGCTTGTAGGCGTGCTCGGCGATGAAGTTGGGGGCCTTCTTGTCGTAGGCCTCACCCAACGCGCCCTCGAAGGCGTCCAGCAGCAGCGTCAGGTCGCGCTCGGCCGGCTCGCCGACCACGATCGGGCCGGAGGCGACGTTCTGCTCGGTCGCCTTGCGCAGGATGCTCTTGATGCGCACCGACTGGTACAGCAGGTACGGTCCGGTCTTGCCCTCGAAACTGGTGAAGCGGTCCAGGTCGAAGACGTAGGACGTGCCGCGGAAGTTCTGCAGGTCGGCGAACTTCAGGGCCGCGATCCCCACCTTGTGGGCGATGTCCTCGAAGGCCTCGTCCGAAAGCTCCGCGCCCAGGCCGGCCTCGCGCAGGCGCTCGCGGGCCTTCTCGCGGGCCATCTCGATCAGGTCGTGCAGCTTGAGCACCCCGCCCGCGCGGGTCTTGAACGGCTTGCCGTCGGCGCCGTTCATGGTGCCGAAGCCGATGTGCTCCAGCCCGCCCGGCTCGGCGTAGCCGGCCAGGTACGAGGCGCGGAACACCTGCTCGAAATGGTCGGCCTGGCGCTGGTCCACGGCGTAGAGGACCAGGTGCGGGTCGAACGAGCGGCGGCGGTCCAGGATGGTGGCCAGGTCGGTCGTGCCGTACATGGCCGAGCCTTCCGACGAGACGACCAGCAGCGGGTCGGGGCTCTCGACCTCGACCACCGAGCCGTCGGGCAGCTTCTTCTTCTTGGTCTCGCCGGGGCGGGCCACGCGGACGATCCGGGCGCCCTGGTCGTCGACCAGCAGGCCCTTGTCCTCCAGCTCGCGCACCATCGGCGCGATCAGGTCCTGCACGTCGCTCTCGCCCTTCCAGAGGTCGAAGTCCACGCCCAGGGCGTGGAACTCGCGCTCCAGGGCCACGCGGCTGATATTGACGAAGTGACGCCACAGCAGGCGGTAGCCGAAGCGGCCGTTCTGCAGCTCGGCGGTGGCCTTGCGGGCCCGCTCCTTGAACTCGGGGTCTTCCTTCTGGCGCGCGGAGGCGGCCGGGTAGAGGCGATCCAGGTCCTCGAGGCTGACGCGCGAGGCGAACTGCGCCATCACCCCGTCCTCGTCGGCCTGGGTGAAGCCCTGCGGGGCCTCGATCAGGCGCTCGAGCTCGGCGCGGATGACCGCGTCCTCCTCCATGATGGCGCTGATCAGCAGGCCCATCTGGAAGCCCCAGTCGCCGAAGTGGGCGTCGCCCAGCACCTCGTCGCCGCGGAAGCGGTACAGGCGCTTGATCGACTCGCCGATGATCGAGGCGCGCAGGTGGCCCACGTGCATCGGCTTGGCGACATTGGGGCCGGCATAGTCGACCAGCACCCGGCGCGGCGCGGCCAGAGGCTCGGCCCCGGCGCGCGGGTCGGCGGCGATTTCGTTGGCGCGGACCGATAGGGCGTCATCGCTGACGCGCAGATTGATGAAGCCGGCGCCGGCGATCTCGACCGAGGCCAGGCGCGGGTCGGCCTTCAGGACGTCGACGACCTGCACGGCGATCTCGCGCGGATTGCGCTTGGCGCTCTTGGCGGCCGCCAGGGCCCCGTTGCATTGGAAATCGGCCAGGTCGGGCCGGTCGGACGCGGTGACGCGCCCGAAGTCGGGAGACAGTCCGGCGGCCTGGAAGGCGGCCGCGGCCGCCTCGCTCAGGGACCGCTTCAAATCACTCATGGCTTGGCGACGTTCCCGGGCTGCGTCTGGGCTTGCTGCGTCTGGCCGGCGTTGACGCGGAAGCGCTTGCCGTCGCGGTTGAAGGCGGCCATTTCCGGCGTCACGTCGAAGCCGATCAGGACTTCGAAATTGCCGCCGCTGACCTTCTCGTCGGCGCGCGGGATGGTGATGGTCTTCAGGGTTTCGGTGGCGTAGACGCGATCCTGGCCGTCGCGGAAGGTGACCGGCAGGTCGAAATATTCCTTGGCCAGCACGTCCTTGTTGCGCTCGGTCACGGCGACCCAATAGCGGTAGGTCTTCTGATTGCCGGTCGCCTGCGGACCACGCCCCAGTTCGAACAGCATCTGGACCTGCATCTTGATCGGGTCGTTGCTCTTGTAGGCGCAGCCCGAGGACAGGCCCTGGATCTCGCCGGTATAGGCGGTCTGGGCGGCGGACTCCTTGCCGTCCTTGAACTCGACATAGCGGCTGGCGTCGTACAGCACCTTCACATAGGGGCACGGGCCGGCGTTGCGCAGCTGGGCGAGGGGCGCCTTGGGCTGGTTCCACTCGTCGTCACGCTTCTTTTTCTTGGCGGCCTGGTCGTCGCCGCCGCCCTGGTCTTGGCCGCCCCGACCGCCCGCTTGGGCGTGGGCGGTCGCCGCCGTGGCGGCGATGGAGAGGGCCATAAGGGCGCTGAGGGCGACGGAGAGAGTGCGGCGCATGAAACGTCCGGTTCGAGATTGCAAAGCTTGAGCGGGATTCCCCACCAGCGTCATGGAGCCTGATAAAGGCATATGCGTGACGTCGCAATGCGCAGCAGATTTCGGCGAGTCGCGGTCGGATGCTGGCGCGGACGGCCCGGAACCCTTAGGTTCAGCCCATGAACGCCCATTCGCCCATCCCCTCCCCCGGCCGCCGCGAGCTCCGCGTGGTCCTGGCCAGCCCGCGCGGCTTCTGCGCCGGGGTCGACCGGGCGATCCAGATCGTCGAGCGGACCCTCGAAAAGTTCGGCGCGCCGGTCTATGTGCGCCACGAGATCGTCCACAACCGCCATGTGGTCGACCGCCTGAAGGCGCTGGGGGCGGTGTTCATCGAGGAGCTGCACGAGGCCCCGACCGACCGCCCCGTGGTGTTCTCGGCCCACGGCGTGCCCAAGTCGGTGCCGGCCGAGGCCAAGTCGCGCGAGATGGTCTATCTCGACGCCACCTGCCCGCTGGTGTCCAAGGTCCATGTCGAGGCCCAGAAGCACTATGACGCCGGCCGCGAGATCGTGCTGATCGGCCATGCCGGCCACCCCGAGGTGGTCGGCACCATGGGCCAGCTGCCCGCGGGCACGGTGACCCTGATCGAGGACATCGACGACGCCCGCGCCTGGATCCCCAGGAACCCCGCCAACGTGGCCTTCCTGACCCAGACCACCCTGTCGGTCGACGACACCGCCGAGATGGTCGACCTGCTCAAGCAGCGCTTCCCGGGCATCGCCGCCCCGCACAAGGAAGACATCTGCTACGCCACCACCAACCGCCAGGAGGCGGTGAAGATGCTGGCCGAGGCCTCGGAACTGGTGCTGGTGGTCGGCTCGCGGAACTCGTCCAACTCGGTGCGGCTGATGGAAGTCGCCAAGCGGGCCGGCGCCACGGAAGCCCACCTGATCGAGGACGCGCGCGGCATCGACTGGTCGTGGTTCGAGGGCGTGACCACGGTCGGCCTCACCGCCGGGGCCTCCGCGCCGGAGGATCTGGTCCAGGGCGTGATCGACGCCATCGCCACCCGCTACGACGTGACCGTCGACGAACTGGTCGAGGCGCGGGAGACGGTGACGTTCAAGCTGCCGCGGCTGCTGACGGCCTAGCGGCGCGATCAACCGCAATCCTCGGAGGTGCTCGCTCCCGAGCCGACATCAACTGTGCGTCGTGATCTAGAGCCGGCGTCCATTTAGCGAGCCGACACCTAGATCCGCTCACGGACCCTAGTCGGACCTTGGTGCGCCACCTAGCGCGGTCGGATGACCCATCTTAGCGCGGGTATGCAATCGCAAACGATTGAGGGGTTTCTCGGGCGTGCGCTTGTTGCCAACGCACTATGAGGATTTCCCGGCAGGGCTTCCAACCCGCTCTTTCACGCCCTAAAGTGGAGCTTGAGACCTTCCTGGAGCGGAAGGATCGGGGGAGTTGCAAAAGTGCGACGTCAATATGCCGTTCTCGTCGTTGCCGCATTGGCTTTGGCCGGATGCGAAAACAAAGCCGAAGAGGCTGTAAAGCGCGAACTGATCGACGGCGGCTCTGCCCAATTCCGCGATGTCCAGCGTTGCTCAAGCGACAGTTCGATTTACAAGGGCGAGGTCAACGCCAAGAACCGAATGGGTGCTTACGTTGGCTTTGAGCCATTCTTTTACGATGGCACGAGCGTCACCTTCGCGGCCAATCCCGAATTTATGACGGCGATGAATAGATGCTACGCGACGGGGGCGAAACCTGTGGGTAGAGCGCCGGCAGCTGAGGACAAACCATCACCCATGGGGGCCTGGACAACTAGCGAGGATGTAAACCCTGTCGATGATAGCAAGACCCACTTCGCATCGCTCATCGCGGAAGAAGGCGCTGCGTCTGGCGGAGAGCCGATAACGCTGACGATCCGTTGCCAGTCGAATAAGACCGAACTCTACGTCAACTGGAATGACTATCTGGGTGACGATAGCCACGACGTCTACAACGACTGGAAGCAGGTAATCGTGCGCGTCGGCACGGCGGAAGCGACCACCCAGCGGTGGGGCATCTCTACTGACAGCAATGCGACTTTCGCTCCCGGCTCGCCCGTCGCGCTGATCCAGAAGATGGGAAAGGCCGACCGGCTAGTGCTCCAAACGACGCCCTACAACGAAAACCCGGTTACTGCCGTGTTCAAGCTCAACGGTATGGACATCGCGACGAAGCAGCTGGGCGAAAGTTGCAGCTGGAAGCCGTGATCAATTCGGCAAGCGCCTGCGCAGCGTCAGGCCGGTGCGGCCTGATAGCGACCTGCTGAGAACTTCAACAGCCAAGAAATAGGGGTTGGCATGAGGCTTTGATCGCCGTCTGTTTCACCGACCATGGACGTCTGCTTCCAACGCCATCTCAGCACAATTCCGCCGACGCTCTTGACCGCCAGCGCCCTGTCCCGCATCCCCGCGCCATGGCCGTCTATACCGACATCACCGACGACGAACTCGCCGTCTTCCTCGCCGACTACGACCTGGGACAGGCCGTGGCGTTCAAGGGCATCGCCGAGGGGGTGGAGAACTCCAACTTCCTGCTGGAGACCGAGCGCGGCCGGTTCATCCTCACCGTCTACGAGCGGCGGGCCAAGCCCGAGGACCTGCCCTATTTCCTCGACCTGCTGACCTGGCTGGCCGATCGCGGCTATCCCAGCGCCAAGCCGATCGCCGACCGATCGGGCGAGACCTTGAAGACCATCCGCGGCAAGCCCGCCGCCTTGGTCGAGTTCCTGCCCGGCCTGTCGGCCCGCCGCCCAACCGTCGCCCACTGCCGCGAGGCCGGCGAGGGCCTGGCCTGGCTGCATCTGGCCGGCGAGGGCTATCCGGCCCGCCGCGCCAACGACCTGGGCCAGCCGCACTGGGCGCCGCTATTCGCCAAGCACCGCAAGGCCGCCGACGGCCTCAAGCCGGGCCTCTCCGCCACCATCGACAAGGACCTGGCCGAATTGGCGCTGTCCTGGCCGCGCGGCTTGCCGACCGGCGTGATCCACGCCGACTACTTCCCCGACAATGTCTTCTTCAAGCCGGACGGCAAGTTCGCGGCCGCCATCGACTTCTACTTCGCCTGCGACGACGCCTTCGCCTACGATATCGCCGTGACCCTGAACGCCTGGTGCTTCGAGGCCGACGGCAGCTTCAACATCACCGCCGCCCGGGCGCTGGTGGCCGGCTACGAGCGCCGCCGGCCGCTGAGCCCGGCCGAGCGCGACGCCATCCCGATCCTGGCGCGCGGCGCGGCCATGCGCTTCTTCCTGACCCGCCTAGCCGACTGGGGCGCGACCCCGGCCGGGGCCCTGGTCAAGCCGAAGGACCCGCTGGAATACGAGCGCAAGCTGGCCGTGCACCGCGAGGGCCTCAGCCTGTTCGGAGCCGGCGCGTGACCCCGAAACTGGTGATCTACACCGACGGCGCCTGCCGCGGAAATCCCGGCCCCGGCGGCTGGGGGGCCCTGCTGATGTACGGCGACAAGAAGAAGGAAATCATGGGCGGCGAGTTGGCGACCACCAACAATCGCATGGAGCTGATGGCCGCCATCCAGGCGCTGGAAGCCCTGAACAAGCCGACCAAGGCCGAGCTGCACACCGATAGCCAGTACGTGATGAAGGGCGTCACCCAGTGGATCCACGGCTGGAAGGCCAAGGGCTGGAAGACCGCCGACAAGAGCCCCGTCAAGAACGTCGACCTCTGGCAGCGCCTGGACGCGGCCCGGGCCCGGCACGATGTCGACTGGCGCTGGGTCAAGGGCCACGCCGGCCACGTGCACAACGAACGCGCCGACGAGCTGGCGCGGCTGGGCATGCTCAAGGCGCTGGGCGAGAAGGCCTAAGCCGCCAGCGCCCCCGGCTCCGCCCCCGTCGCGAACGGCAGGCCCTCGTCCTCCCAGCCGGTGACGCCGCCGATCATCAGCTTCACCGGCCGGCCCAGCGTGGCCAGCTTCAGCGCCGCGCGGTCGGCCCCGTTGCAGTGCGGGCCGGCGCAATAGACCACGAATAGGGTGTCGGCCGGCCATTGCGCCATGCGCTCGGCGTCGATCTCGGCGTGGCGCAGGTGGATCGCGCCGGGCACGTGCCGGCGAGCATAGGCCTGCGGCGAGCCGACCACGTGCAGCAGGACGAAGTCTTTCTCGCCGGCCTTCATCGCCGCGGCGACATCGGCGCAGTCGGTCTCCAGGGCCAGGCGGCGGGCGAAGTGGACGGCGGCTTCCGGCGACGGCGCGGCGGGGATGGCGGAAACAAAGCTCATGGCGACCTCCTCTGTTGGGCGCCGAAGACTTGCCCCAGGCGGCGGCGTCGCGTTAGCTGGCACGATTGACATAGGCAGTAAAGATCATGCCAAAGCCTTCAGATTGTCCCGGCCCAGCCAACAGAAGGGTGGTCGCCCTGGCCTATGACGGCCTGTGCACCTTCGAGTTCGGGGTGGCGGTCGAGCTGTTCGGCCTGCCCCGGCCCGAGATGGGCCCGGACTGGTACGCCTTCGCCACGGCGGCGGTCGAGCCGGGCCCCCTGCGCGGCCTGGGCGGCGTCCAGGTGGTCCCCGACGGCGGGCTTGAGCTCGTCGAGCGGGCCGGCACGATCATCGCCCCAGGCTGGCGCGGCGCCGACCAGCCCGTGCCCCCGCCGCTGATCGAGGCGCTCCAGGCGGCCCACGCCAACGGCGCCCGGGTGATGTCGATCTGTTCGGGCGTCTTCGTGCTGGCGGCGGCGGGCCTGCTGGCCGGGCGGCGGGCCACCACCCACTGGCGTCACGTCGACACGCTGAGGGCGCTTCATCCCGACATCGAGGTGCTGCCCGACGTGCTCTATGTCGACGAGGGCGACGTCATGACCTCGGCCGGCAGCGCCGCGGGGCTGGATCTGGGCCTGCACCTGGTGCGTCGCGACTTCGGCCCCGAGGCGGCCAACACCGTGGCTCGGCGGCTGGTGATCCCGCCGCACCGCGACGGCGGCCAGGCCCAGTTCATCCAGCGTCCGGTGCCGACCGCGCACGAGGCCTCGCGGCTGTCGCCGATCCTGGACCGCCTGCGCGCCGATCTCGCCCGCGAGCACACGGTCAAGACCCTGGCCGACGCGGCCGGCATGAGCCCGCGCACCTTCCTGCGCCGCTTCGAGGCCGCCACCGGCACGACCCCGGCCCGCTGGCTGCTGGCCGAGCGCTTGGCCCGGGCCCGCGACCTGCTGGAGACCACGCCCGCCGGCGTCGAGCAGATCGCCCAGGCCGTCGGCTTCGGCGCGGCCGCCCTGCGCCATCACTTCCGCAAGACGCTGGCCACCACGCCCCAGGCCTACCGGGCGCGGTTCGGGGATCGGCGCGATCTTGGAGCGACGTGGAATCCACCCTAGGGTTGCTCTTTCCGTTTCGGACAGGACCCCATGACCAAGTATGTCCCCGCCCTCGTCACGGGCTCCGTCGTCAGCGTGGCCATCAGCTTCGTCCTGGGCTTGGCGGCCTCGGCGAGCGGCCAGCCGCCCAGCCTTTCGACCTGGCTGCCCGGCATGATCTTCGGCGTGATCACCGCCTTCGTGATGGCCAACCTGGTCGGGACCAAGGGCTCCAAGGCCGCCACCCCGGCCCAGAAGGAGGCCGCCCTGGCCTTTCGCGCCGAGCCCGGCCAGGCCCTGCTGATCGTGTTCCGCGAAGGTTTCGTTGGCAAGGCCGTCGGCCTGAACCTCATGCTCGACGGCGTCGCCGCCGCCCAGCTGAAGAGCCCGCGGTTCACGGCGCTGTCGATCGCGCCCGGCGCGCACACGCTGTCGGCCGGCTTCGGCGGCCTGGCCGCGTCGCAGAACCGGCCCGTCGAGGAGGCCTTCACGGCGGCCGCGGGCGACCTGGTGGCCTTCCGCGCGGTGATGTCGATGGGCATGGCCAAGAACACGATCCGCCTGGAACGCGTCGACGACCGCGCGTCCCTGGCGTCCAAGCTCAAGGCCATGATCATGGTCGCGCCGCACGCCCCGGCCGGAGCCGCGACGCAACAAGTTTGAGCCCCTGAAACGAAACGGCCGCGAAATGACCTTGGTCGCGCCGTTGCGAAGCCTGGTTCGGATCCCAATCTCTTATTCGACGCGGACAACCCGGCTTCTCCCCCCCGGCCGGCCCCAACGTCCTAGAAGCGCAGCGCCCGTGCCCTCCCCCTCGGCACGGGCGCTGTTTGCGTTCAAGCCCGACGAACGTCGCTGAAATTATCCTGGTAACGCTACCATTCCGCGCTATCCTGCGGCCCGGAAACCTTCGTCCGCCCTTGAGAGCGAAGGACCATGGGAGCGATCGGCATGCGGGCGCTGGCCTACGCCTTGACCATCCTGGCCAGTTGCGGCGTCGCCCAGGCGGCCGCGCCGACCCGGCCACCGATCGTCTCGGTGTCGCACCTGGCCGTTCACGCGGCCGATCCGGCCAAGAGCGAGGCCTTCTACGTCCACGATCTAGGTGCGGTGAAGGGGCCCGATCCGGAGAACCCCGAGGGCGCGCGCTACTATTTCAGCCTCACCCAGTTCGTCGAGGTGCTGCCCCTGCCGCTCGGCGCGCCGAAGGTCGACCGGCTGGACCACGCCGCCTTCAACACCGCCGACACCGAGGCCCTGCGCCTTTATCTGGCCGCCAAGGGCGTGGCCGTGCCCGGCCGTGTCGAGACGGGCGCGGACGGCGGCCGCTGGTTCGACGTGGTCGATCCGGAGGGCGTGAGGATCCAGTTCGTCCAGCCCCCAAGGACCCCGCCCGACGTCACCGTCAACCCGCTGTCCAGCCGGATCATCCATGTCGGCTTCATCGTCCACGACCGCGCGCGCCAGGACGCCTTCTACCGCCAGGTCCTGGGCTTTCGGCCCTACTGGTTCGGCGGCATGACCGACGAGGCGGCCTCCTGGGTCTCGCTGCAGGTCCCGGACGGCTCGGACTGGCTGGAATACATGATCGTCGCGCCATCCGACGGCCGCGGGACGCCGCCCGGCATGAGCCAGGCCACCGCCGGCGTGCTCGACCACTTCTCGCTCGGCGTGCCCGACACCCGCCTGGCCTACACCCTGCTGTGGAACGGCGACCGCCTGCGCGGCCAGGCCGAGACGCCCAAGATCGGCCGCGACGCCAAGTGGCAGCTGAACCTCTACGACCCGGATGGCACCCGCGCCGAGATCATGGAGTTCCAGGCCATCGGCAAGCCCTGCTGCTCGCCCTTCACCGCCGCCGATCCCAAGCCCTAGAGGAGACGAGCCCATGCCCATTTCCAGACGCAGCCTGATCGGGGCCGCCGGCGCCACCGCGGCGCTGGCGCCGACGGTCTCGAGTTCACAGGGGGCCGCCGTGGCCGACAACGACAAGATCGGTTTCGCCATCGTCGGCCTGGGCAAGCTGAGCCTGGGCCAGCTGATTCCCGGCCTGAAGGTCGCCAAGGGCGCCAGGCTGGCCGCCGTGGTCAGCGGCCATCCCGACAAGGCCCGCCGCGTCGCGGCCGAGAACGGCCTGCCGGCCGACGCGGTCTATGGTTATGACGACTACGACCGCATGGCCAAGGACCCGCGCATCCAGGTCGTCTACATCGTGCTGCCCAATTCGCTGCACGCCGAGCACACGATCAAGGCGCTGAAGGCCGGCAAGCACGTGCTGTGCGAAAAGCCGATGGCGACCCGCATCCAGGACGCCGAGGCGATGATCGCCGCCGCCAAGGCCGCCGACCGCCACCTGATGATCGCCTATCGCTGCCATTACGAGCCGATGAACCTGGACGTCATGCGACGGCTGCGCGCCCGGTCGCTGGGCCGCGTGCGGCAGATCAACACCACCATGGGCCGGCAGGCCGATCCGTCGGACCCGTCCGACGCCTGGCGGCTGGACGGCGAGATGTCCGGCGGCGGCGCCCTGGGCGACATGGGCGTCTACGGGATCAGCGCCGCCCGCTACCTGCTGAACGAGGAGCCGGTCGCCGTCCAGGCCTGGGCCTCGACCGACCCGGCCGATCCCCGGTTCAAGGAGACACAGGACCTGATCAACTGGCAGTTCCGCTTCCCGTCGGGCGTGATCGCCAACGGCTCGACCTCGTTCGCCTACGCCCCGACCATGGCCTTCGAGGCGATCTGCGAGCAAGGCCGGCTGGTCGCCGATCCGGCCGCCTTCTATGGCGGCAACCGCCTGACCGTGGTCAAGGGCGGCCAGGCCCAGCCGCCGATCCCCGCCCCGCCCGGCGACCAGTTCGCCCGCGAGATGGACTGGATGGCCGACGTGGTGCGCGGCAAGGCGCCGATGGTCTCGCCGGGCGAAGAAGGCCTGCAGGACATGCGCCTGATGCAGGCGATCCTGGAGTCTGCGGCCAAGGACGGGGCGACGGTGAAGACGGACTGGGGCTACAAGCGGGCGGTCGATCCAGCGGTGGCGGTGGATGGGCCGGGGAAGGCGTGAAGGCGCCGGCCTTCTAGCCCCTCCCCCTGTGGGGGAGGTGTCGGCGCAGCCGACGGAGGGGGGATTGGTCGGCCGGCGGTCTCGATCTGGCTCGATCCAACAAAGCCCCCCACCGACCCTTCGGGTCGCCTCCCCCACAGGGGGAGGAGCTGACCTCCTACCTCCCCGTCAGCAACCGCCACCAGCTCTCCGCCAGGGCGTCCAGCAGCGGCTCCAGCGGCGCTGACGCCCGCTGGACGACCAGCAGGTAGGCCAGGCGTTCCAGCTGCACGAGCTGCATCAGCATCCGCGTGCGCGCCGCCGGTCGCTCGGCCTCGGGGAACCGGGCCAGGTAGTTGGGCATGGCGTCGATGAACAGGTCGATGAAGCGCAGATAGTCGTCGGCCAGGTCCGGGTCGGCAACATTGGCCTCCGTGGCCACGGCCAGCAGGTTGCGGCGCTCCTCGGTCTGCTCGGCCAAGCCCTGGACCAGCCAGGCGCGGACGTCCTCGACCGTCGGGTCCGGAAGGGCGTCCAGCGCCGCGAAGATGGCCTGGATGTGGGGAACCAGCCGGTCGCCGATGGCGTTGGCCACGTCCTCCTTGTTGCGGAAATGCAGGTAGAAGGTGGCGCGGTTGGCGCCGGCCTCGGCGGCGATCTGCTCGATGGTCACGGCCCGAAAGCCGCGCGCGCCGAACAGGACGACGGCGGCGTCGACCAGCCGCTCGCGGGTCAGCTGGCGCTGGGCCTCGCGCAGGCCGCCTGTTCGTTCCGAAGCTTTCGTCAAATCGTCCTCCGCCGCGCCCGCGGACGGGGACAGGCGCATGCGCCTGTCCCCAGCCCAGCCCCAGCCGTTTCGCCTTTTTGCCACGCCCCAAGATTCAACACCAGTCAATTGACACGACACTTGTCGTCTGAACTACTTCGCGACGTCACGCGACGGAGCGCGCGGGCTCACAGGGAAGACGCGCATGGCCATGCAGCTTGTCAGCGAAACCGCCTTCGACGGCATTCCAGGACCGGGGGCTCCGACGCTGTATCCCACGCTGGACGGGGTCGACCTGTCCAACATCGAGCGGTTCACCCGCGGCCAGCCCTATGGCGACTTCGCGCGGCTGCGCGCCCAGGCCCCGGTGATGTGGCATCCCGAGCCCTATGGCGGACCGGGCTTCTGGGCGGTCACCCGCCACGCCGACATCCTGGCGGTGGAGGCCGATCCGCAGACCTTCTCGTCGCGCAAGGGCGGCATACTGATGGCGCACGGCGATCCGCAGAAGCGCCACGCCCTGCTCTATCGCGCCTCGATGGACACCATGATCAACCTCGACGGCGCCGAGCATATGCAGCTGCGCCGCGAGCACATGCCCTACTTCACCCCGGCCTATCTGCGCGGCGTGACCGAGGCGGTGCGGGCCGAGGTCGGCCGGCTGCTGGACGAGATGGCCCCGCTGGGCCGCTGCGACCTGGTCGAGGCGTTTTCGTCCAAGCTGCCGCTGTTCACCCTGTGCGAGATCCTGGGCGTGCCGCCCGAGGACCGCGGCAAGTTCCTGACCTGGATGCACTATCTGGAAAGGGCCCAGGATCTGGCGCTGAAGCAGCACCTGGCCCCGATCGAGCCGACCCTGGAGTTGATGCAGTTCGTCCAGGACTTCAACACCCATGTCGAGGCGATGTTCGACTACGGTCGCACCATGCTGCACAAGCGGCGGCTGGAGCCCAGGGCCGACCTGATGAGCGCCATCGCCCGCGCCCAGGTCGACGGCGACCTGCTCAGCGACGAATACCTGGACGGCTCGTGGCTGCTGATCGTCTTCGCCGGCAACGACACCACGCGCAACACCCTATCGGGCGCGATGAAGCTGCTGACCGAGTTCCCCGACCAGAAGGCCCGGCTGGTCGCCGACCCGTCGCTGATCGGCGGGGCGGTCAACGAGTTCATCCGCATGGTCAGTCCGGTAATTTACATGCGCCGCACCGCGACGCGCGACGCCCAGATCGCCGGCCAGGCGATCCGCGAGGGCGAGAAGGTGGTCATGTACTACGGCGCGGCCAATCGCGACGAGGCGGTGTTCGACGATCCCGACCGGCTGGACATCACCCGGCCCAACGCTGACAAGCACATCGCCTTCGGCTACGGCCCGCACGTCTGCATCGGCAAGCGGGTGGCGCAGATCCAGCTGGAGGAGGCCTATCGCCAGATCCTGGGTCGCTTCCCCGACATCCGCTGGACCGGCGAGATCGACATCGCCCCCAACAACTTCGTCCACGCCATCAGCCGGCTCGAGGTCGCGTTCACGCCGGGCGGCCGAGCCTGACCCTCGCCGCGCGAACGAGAATGTTTTGCGCTCATACCGCTCATGAGCCCTAGCCAAGTCGGCGCTTGCGCCCCATCTGGCTCTGGCGGCCCGGTTCCAGGGAGGGACGGCCGCTCACCAGGGGCCCCATGGCGATCATTTCCGTTTCCGGTCTGACCAAGACCTATGCTTCCGGCCACCAGGCCCTGAAGACCATCGACCTCGACATCCGCAAGGGCGAGATCTTCGCCCTGCTGGGTCCCAATGGGGCCGGCAAGACGACGCTGATCAGCATCATCTGCGGCATCGTCAATCCCAGCACCGGCACGGTCACGGCCGACGGCCACGACGTGGTCAAGGACTACCGCGCCGCCCGGACCAAGATCGGGCTGGTGCCGCAGGAGCTGCACACCGACGCCTTCGAGACCGTGTGGGCCACCACCCGGTTCAGCCGCGGCCTGTTCGGCAAGCCGCCCAACGACGCCTATATCGAGAAGATCCTGCGCGACCTGTCCCTATGGGACAAGAAGGACAGCAAGATCATGGCGCTGTCGGGCGGCATGAAGCGCCGGGTGATGATCGCCAAGGCCCTCAGCCACGAGCCGACCATCCTGTTCCTTGACGAACCCACCGCCGGCGTCGACGTCGAGCTGCGCCGCGACATGTGGGAGATGGTCCGCAAGCTGCGCGAGAGCGGCGTCACCATCATCCTGACCACCCACTATATCGAGGAGGCCGAAGACATGGCCGACCGGATCGGGGTGATCAGCAAGGGCGAGATCATCCTGGTCGAGGACAAGGCCGTGCTCATGCGCAAGCTGGGCAAGAAACAGCTGACCCTGCAGCTGCAAAGCCCGCTGGAAGCCATCCCCGCCCGGCTGTCGGACTATCCGCTGGAGCTGGCGGCCGACGGTCACGAGCTGGTCTACACCTTCGACGCCCAGGCCGAGGAGACCGGCATCGCCGGCCTGCTGCGTCGGCTGTCCGAAGAGGGCGTCGACTTCAAGGACCTGCACACCAGCCAGAGCTCGCTGGAAGACATCTTCGTCAGCCTGGTGAGGGCGCCGCAATGAACATCCACGCCATCAAGTCCATCTACCGCTTCGAGATGGCCCGCTGGTTCCGCACTCTGGCCCAGAGCGTGATCTCGCCGGTCCTGTCGACCTCGCTGTACTTCGTGGTGTTCGGCTCGGCGATCGGCTCGCGGATGCAGGCCATCGACGGGGTCAGCTACGCCGCTTTCATCATCCCCGGCCTGGTCATGCTGTCGCTGCTGGGCGAGAGCATCTCCAACGCCTCGTTCGGCATCTACATGCCCAAGTGGGCCGGCACGATCTACGAGCTGCTGTCGGCCCCGGTCTCGTGGATCGAGACGGTGATCGGCTATGTCGGGGCGGCGGCGACCAAGTCGGTGTGCCTGGGCCTGCTGATCCTGGCCACGGCGCGGATCTTCGTGCCCTACGAGATTTCCCACCCGTTCTGGATGCTGGGCTTCCTGGTGCTGACGGCCATCACCTTCAGCCTGTTCGGCTTCGTGATCGGGGTCTGGGCCACCGACTTCCAGAAGCTGCAGATCGTGCCGATGCTGGTGGTCACGCCCCTGACCTTCCTGGGCGGCAGCTTCTATTCGATCAGCATGCTGCCGCCGATCTGGCAGAAGATCACCCTGTTCAACCCCGTGGTCTACCTGGTCAGCGGCTTCCGCTGGAGCTTCTACGGCGTATCGGACCTGAACCCCGTGGTCAGCTTCGGCGCGACGCTGTGCTTCCTGGCCGCCTGCCTGACTGCGGTGTGGTGGGTGTTCAAGACCGGGTACCGGCTGAAGGTCTAGGGCGCTTATGAAGAACCCTCTCCCAGCGGGAGAGGGAGGGGCCCACGACGAAGTCGTGGGAGGGAGAGGGGTTACACCCTCTCCGATTTCACGAAACGCCCTGCCGGCACGCCGGTTGACGTTTTAACCCCTCACCCTCCCACCGCTTCGCGGCGGGCCCCGCCCTCTCCCTTTGGGAGAGGGTTCTTTACCGCACCGTCAGCACCGCGCCGTCGACGGCGACGATCAGCACCTTCTGGCCGGCTGCCGGCGGTTCGCCGTCCGGCGCGACCGCGGCCCATTCCTTGCCGTCGACGAACACCCGGCCCTTGCCGTTCTGGAAGCCGTCCAGCGCCTCGCCGTCGCGGCCGACCAGGCGCAGCGACGGATCGTTGAGGTCGGGCGTGCCGGCGTCCAGCACCGGCTTCAGGAAACGCCGCGCCAGATAGGTGGCGGCGATGGTCAGCACCGCGAACAGGCCCAGTTCGAGGGGGGCTCCCAGCGGCAGGACCAGGGTCAGCAAGCCGACCAGCAGGCCCGCGGCGGCCGGCCACAGCAGCCAGCCGGTGCCGGTGGCCACCTCGACCGCCAGGAAGATCGCCGCGACCGCCAGCCAGACCCAGAACGGATGGGTGGCGTAGAACGACATCAGGCCGTGCATGGCGTCACGCTCCGCGCGGCGGCTTGGTCGGCGGCACGGCGGCGCGCGACGCCTCGTTGCCGCCCAGGGTCTTCACCAGCTCGGCGACGCCGGCCACCGTGCCGGTCAGACCGGCGAAATCGGCCGGGACGATCACGGTCTTGGCGTTGGGCGAACGGGCCAGGTCGCCGAAGGCTTCGACATACTTCTGGGCGATGAAGTAGTTGATGGCGTTGACGTCGCCCTTGGAGATGGCTTCCGACACGAAGGCCGTCGCTTTCGCTTCCGCTTCGGCTTCCCGCTCGCGGGCTTCGGCGTCGCGGAAGGCGGCTTCGCGCCGGCCCTCGGCCTGCAGGATGGCCGATTGCTTCTGACCCTCGGCGCGGGCGATCTGGGCCTGCTTCTCGCCCTCGGCCTCGGTGATCACCGCGCGACGCTCGCGCTCGGCCTTCATCTGCCGGGCCATGGCGTTGGTGATGTCGGCTGGCGGGGTCAGGTCCTTGATCTCGATGCGCGCCACCTTGACCCCCCAGGGATTGGTGGCGTGGTCGATGGTGGCCAGCAGCCGGGTGTTGATCAGGTCGCGCTGGCTAAGCACCTCGTCCAGCTCCATCGAGCCCACCACGGTGCGCAGGTTGGTCTGGGTGAGCTGGGTGATGGCGTACATCAGGTTGTCGACCCGGTAGGCGGCCTGCGAGGCATCCATCACCTGGATGAAGACGATGGCGTCGACCTTCACCGAGACGTTGTCCTTGGTGATGACCTCCTGCTGGGGCACGTCCAGCACCTGCTCCATCATGTTGACCCGCCGGCCGATGCTCTCGACAAACGGGGTCAGGATGCTGATGCCGGGCTTGAGCGTGCGGGTGTAGCGGCCGAACCGCTCGACGGTGAACTCGCGCCCCTGGGGCACGATCTTGATGACGTTGACGACGAGGAACAGCGCCAGCGCCACGAGCACCAGCGGAACAAGGAAAGACAGCACTGCAGAGCCTCCCACAACCGATGGAAGAGACCCTAGCGCGTGGTTCAGTTGTCCGCCACGGATTCCGGCGCCGCTTGGTCGGACGGCGGCCGGACCCGCATGGAGCGGGCCAGCTTGGCCGCCAGGGCCTGGCCCTTGCGGGCCGCCTGCTGCTCGGCCCGAAGGCTGGCTTCGCCGCATTCGGGGAACTGGCCCTGGCCGGCGGCGAAGCCGGTGTTGAACCGGTCGCGCAGCTGGGCGTCGAAGGCCTGGTCGGCCTTTTCCAGGTCGGTCAGCCGCATCATGCGCGCCCGCCAGTACTGGTCGCCCGCCCCTTCGCAGACCTGCCGCAGGGCGTGGCTTTCGCCCAGGGTGAAGGCCAGGTCGAGCAGGGTCTGGCGCTCGGCCGGGCTTCGGTCCTGGGCCAGGGCGGCGCCGCTCGCGACCAGGCCCCCGGCCAAGATGGAAAGCGCGAGCAAGGCGTTGAGCGACAGGCGTTTCATGGCCGCATTATCGCCGCCGGGAAGGGCGCTGTCACGGCCCGCGCGCCTCGGGTTAACCGTGTGGATGCACAAAAGACTCCATCAGGCCTTGCGAAGGCCATCGATCGGAGCGACCCTGTGGATAACGTGGGGAACAACACGCGCAGGGAGGTCGTCATGGCTGAAGTGCACTATGGAGTGGTCCGCGTCGGGGAAACCTGGGCCATCATCGGCGACCAGCTTCGGGTCGGCGCCTACACCACCCGTCGACAGGCCGAGACCGCGGCCCACCGCCTGGCGGAACAGGCCACGGGCGTGGGCCTTCCGGTCCGCATGCACCTGCAGGACGACACCGGCCAGCTGCACCGGCCCACCTTGCTGAGCTAAGGCGGGAAACACCACCCTCCAGCGCGCGACACCCGCAGGAAACCGATTACGCCGTCGTGCGCTTTGCTCCTGAAAAAGCTGGGCTGTTTTTCAGGAGGCGAACATGGCCGATACCGCCGAACTGGCCGTCGTGGGCGCGACCCTGCCGCCGGGCTGCGCGGGCAATCGCCTGCTGGCCGCCCTGCGTCCGGGCGACCTGGCGATGCTGGCCCCGCACCTGTCGCCTCTGGCCCTGACCACCGGCCAGACCCTGTTTGAGGCCGGCGAGGACGTCGTCAACACGGTCCTGCCCTGCTATTCGACCATGGCCTCGCTGCTGGTGGTCACCCGCGACGGCGACGAGATCGAGGTGGCCTCGATCGGCCGCGAGGGCGCCATCGGCGGCATCGTCAGCGCCGGCTTCAAGCCCGCCTACGGCCGCGCCGTGGTCCGCATCCCCGGCGCCGCGCTTTCCATTCCCACCAACCGGCTGGAGGAGGCCAAGCTGCGCTCGCCGGCCCTGGCCGACCTGTTCTCGCGCTACGCCGACGTGCTGCTGGCCCAGATGATGCAGTCCTCGGCCTGCAACGCCCTGCACAGCATAGACCAGCGCATGTGCCGCTGGCTGCTGTCGACCCACGACCGGGCCAATGACGCGACCATCCGCCTGACCCAGGAAACCCTGGCCGACATGCTGGGCGTGCAGCGCACCACGGTCACCGCCGTCGCCAAGGCCCTGCAGGACGAGGGCCTGATCCGCACCGGCCGCGGCCGCGTCGAGATCCTCGACCGCCCGCGCCTGGAGCGCCGGGCCTGCGAATGCCACGCCCAGGTCGAGGCGCACTTCCAGCGGATGCTGCCGGAGGTGCAGACCTGAGGCCTGACGCCCCCTCCGTCACGATGCGTATCCGCATCGCGCCACCTTCCCCGCGATGCGGGTGAGGAGAGGGTCGACGCGGCTTCTTCCTCACCCGTGAAACGGGGGAGATGGCGCGTTGCTAGCAACGACGTGACGGAGCGTGCCGCAAGGGCAGTGTCCTGGAACCTGACGGCTGAAAGGAGGGAGCAACAGTCGAGCCTAGTCCCGCGAAACGAACTCCGGCTGGACCTCGGCTTCCGAGGTCCAGAAGCACGCCGCCATCGCGGTCAGGATCATCGCGATCAGGGCCAGCATGCCTCTGGGCGGGGCCAGGCCCACGATGTCTTGCGGCGTCATCTGTCGTTTCCTCCGGCGACGCCCAGGTCTGATGCCCGAACTGTCGACAGGGGAACCTTCTCACCGGCTACAGGGTTCCGCAAGCGCCCAATTTTTAAGGACATTTCGTGGACCCGGCAGTCCAGCTTTCGGCCTGGAAAGCCTCTAGAGCGAACCGCGCGATGTTAGGAATCGCGCGGTTCGCTCTGGATTTTTGTTTTCGCATCGCTTTGCGGAAAACCGGCATCCACTTTTCCGCGCGACGCTCTAGCGCCCCGGCATCGTTCCCGGCCGGACATAGCCGATCACATGGGCCACGTAGTCGGGCTTGCCCAGGGCCACGCCCTTGTGGCGCAGGATGGCGTAGGCGGTGACCAGGTGGAAGTAGAACTGGGCCAGGGCCCAGTCGCGCAGGTACTGCTCGCCGGTCATGTCGAAGACGATGCCGTTGGCCATCCGCAGCTCGATCGCCCGTCCGGCCGCCCCGTCGAAGGCCTCAGCCGGCGTCGCTTCCAGCCTGGCGACCGTCGCGGCGATCAGGGCCTGCAGCGCGGCGAAGTCGGGCTCGACCTGGACCAACTCTGGCGGCGCCTGGCCGGTCAGCCGGGCGGTCGCCTCGGCGGCCTGGTGGCAGGCGAACCGCACTTGGTCGGCCAGCGGAAACATGTCCGGCGCCAGCCGCGCGCCGATCAGGTCCTCCAGGGCCAGTCCGCTGTCGGCCGCGAACGCCGCGCCCTTGTCGAGCTGGGCCGACAGGTTGCGCAGCATCTGCAGAAAGGTCGGCACGGCGAGGGCGTGGAGGGTCATGGGCGGGTTCCGGATCTCGGAGACGCGGCGAAGCTACCGGAGACTCATCCGATAGGGGGACTGAATGATCACCAGCATCAGGAGGACATAGAGGGCCAGCGCCAACCGGGTCAGCCAGAACAGCACGCGCAAAGGTCCGTCCTTCGTACGCCCAAACAACACCATCCTGGCGTAGCCCCAGCCCACATCCCGGCGGGACGCCTTGCGGTCGAAGCGATATCCCCCCTCGATATTGTCGACCCCGACGACGCCGGCTCGCCACAGCGCCATGATCAGACGGGCGAAATAAAAGATCGTGAGCGCCCACAACAGGCCATCCAGGGGCAGCTTCACGATTTCGGCCAGCATCACGCCCTCGGCTCCGGAAACCGCTCGAACGTCTCCCTAATCACCGCGCGCGTCACGTCCCACTCGACCATCGCCAGCGCCTGGTCCAGCGACACGAACCTGGCCTCGGCCGCGTCGTCGCCGGCCACCGGTTCGCCCGCCACCCACCGCGCGGCGTAGTCGATCATCACGTAGTGGCGGGTGACCTGGCCGGTCTCGCGCGCGGTGAACAGGCCGTCGACCACGTCGACCAGGCCCAGCAGATCGGCTTGCACCCCCGTCTCCTCGGCCAGCTCCCGCAGGGCGGCGACGGCGGTGGTCTCGCCGCGCTCCAGCCGGCCTCCGGGCAGGCTCCACTGGCCCAGGCGCGGCGGCGTGCCGCGCTTGATCAGCAGCACTTGGTCGCCGCGCAGGCAGACGACGCCGACGGTGGGAACGGGGAACTCAGAAGCCGTAGGAGCGACGGCGGCGGAAGCGCGAGACATGGGCGTCAGATACCCTTCGTTCGGGCCGCGTCAAGCGATTGGGAACACGGCGATTGGGGACAGGCGCATGCGCCTGTCCCGACCTCGTCACGGAAACCCCGCCTTCAAATCCAGGCTGGAGCTGACGCCGACCTGCGTCAGGCAATGGCCCAGCCAGTCGTCGGCGGCCTTGTATCCGCGCTCCCGAAGGTCGGTCAGGAAGCTCCACTCGGTGTCGAATTTGCTGCCCAGCGACAGGTCGGCCAGGGCCTTGTCGGCGGTGATGGCGTGCATCAACATCCGCCGGTAGCGGCCGCGGGCGTTGTCCTTCAGCAGGCCCTCGTCCAGCAGTTTCTGCACGAAGCCGATGGCCCGCAGCTCACTGGCCAGGGCGGCGTTGAAGGTGATCTCGTTGAGCCGGTCCATGATCTCGCCCGGCGTCTTGGGCGTCTCGTCGCGGACGAACGGGTTGAGGCTGACCAGCAGGATGTCGTCGGGGGTGTCGTCGTAGAACAGCGGCCATAGGGGCGGATTGGCCAGGAAGCCGCCGTCCCAATAGGGCTCGTCGTCGATCTCCACCGCCTGGAACACCTGGGGCAGGCAGGCGCTGGCCATGATGTGGCGGGCGGTCAGCTCGGTCTCGCGGAACACCTTGGACCGGCTGGTGCGCACCTGGGTGGCGGCGATGTACAGCTTGATCGGCGAGCGCTCGCGCAACGCCTTGAAATCGATCTCGCCTTCCAGGGCGTCATGCAGCGGGTTCAGGTTGAACGGGTTGAACTCGTAGGGGCTCATCGACAGGGCGAAGGTCTCGGCCATTCGCCAGCCGGGGGTGTTCTTGAGCCAGTCGGTTCCGCCGGCGAAGGCGTTGGTCCAGATGCTGGTGTCGCCGAACACGTTGCGGCCGCCATTGCGGTTGACCTGCTTCCAGAAGCGCTCCAGTCGCGCCTTGGCCCCGTCGCGCCCGCCGTCCAGGAGCCCCTGGGCCAGGCAGACGGCGTTCATCGCCCCGGCCGAGGCGGCGGTCACCGCCTGGATCTCCAGATCCTCCTCCTCGAGCAGGCGGTCCAGCACGCCCCACTCGAACGCCCCGTGCGAGCCGCCGCCCTGCAGGGCCAGGGCGATCGGCCGGGGACCGGCGGGCTTCTTCTTGAACGGCGGGATGGGCATGCGTGGCGGGCTCCTGTTCGAGACAGTAAGTACGCTTCCTCGCCCCCAATGTTGTCATCCCGGAAAGCGCGAAGCGCTTGTCCGGGACCCAGGGGAACCGCAAGGCTTTTGCCCAGTCGCCTGGGTCCCGGACAGCCTCTGCGAGGCTTCCGGGATGACAACCGGTTTTGGGGCCTGGCGTTCTTCTATCGCTACTGCGCCGTCCAGCCGCCGTCGATGCTGAAGGCCGCGCCGTTGGCCGAGGCCCCGGCGTCGGAGACCAGGTACAGCAGCAGGCCGTTCAGCTGGTCGAAGGTGACGAACTGCTTGGTCGGCTGGGCGGCCAGGATCACGTCCTTCATCACCGCCTCTTCGGAGATCCCCCGGGCCTTGGCCTGGTCGACGATCTGGGCCTCGACCAGGGGGGTCTTCACGAAGCCCGGGCAGATGGCGTTGCAGGTGATCCCGAAGGTGGCGGTTTCCAGGGCGACGGTCTTGGTCAGGCCCAGGATGCCGTGCTTGGCGGCGACATAGGCGCTCTTGAACGGCGAGGCGACCAGGCCGTGGGCCGAGGCGATGTTGACGATCCGTCCGCGGCCCTGCTCCTTCATGATCGGCACGGCCGCGCGGGTGGCGTGGAAGGCCGACGACAGGTTGATGGCGATGATCAGGTCCCACTGGTCGACCGGGAAGTCCTCGATCGGGGCCACGTGCTGGACGCCGGCGTTGTTGATCAGGATGTCCAGCTCGCCGAACTCGGCCTTGGTGGCCGTCACCATCTCGGCGATCTGGCCGGGCTTGGTCATGTCGGCGCCGTTGTAGAGCACCTCGACGCCGTGCTTCTCGGCCAGTTCGGCGCGGGTCTTCTCGATGGCGGTCATCTCGCCCAGGCCGTTGAGGACGATGTTGACGCCCTGGGCGGCCAGCGCGTCGGCCATGGCGTGGCCGATGCCGCTGGTCGAACCGGTCACGATCGCGACCTGCCCCTGCAAACCGAAATCCACGGCCATCGGCAACTCCCTGCGCTCAACGCCCATCATGCTGCAACGCAGCATATAGCTCGCTCTCGCCCAAGTACACTGGCGATGCGCTAATTTCATCGATAGGTGAAATCAGGGCTGGAGGCGAGCGAAAACCCAGTCGGCGGGGGTGGAGAGGTCGCTGCGGAACCGGTAGCCGTCGAGATCGAAGCCCTTCAGGTCCTCGGCCCGGTCGATGCGGTTGTCGATCGCGAACCGGGCCATGCGGCCGCGGGCCTTCTTGGCGAAGAAGCCCAGCACCCGCAGGGTGTTGCCCTTCTCTTCCTTGAAATGGCAGGTCACCGTCGGCAGCTTCAGGGCCTTGGCGTCGACGGCCCCGAAATATTCCTGGCTGGCCAGGTTCACCAGGGTCGGGTCGGCGTGGTCGGCGGCGGCGGCGGTCAGGGTCTTGGCGATGGTCTCGCCCCAGAAGTCGTAGAGGTTCTTGCCACGCTTGGTCTTCAGCCGCGCGCCCATCTCCAGGCGGTAGGCCTGCAGGGCGTCCAGCGGTCGCAGCACGCCGTACAGGCCCGACAGGATGCGCAGGTGGTCCTGGGCCCATTCCAGGGCCGGACGGTCCAGCTCGCGGGCGGCAAGCCCGGCATAGACGTCGCCGTTGAAGGCGATCACCGCCTGCAGGCCGTCTTCGACCTGGGCGTCGAAATCCTGGAACCGGGCGTGGTTCAGGACCGCCAGCTTTTCGGAGATGTGCATCAGCCGGCGCAGGTCGGCGACCGTCAGCCTACGCGTCGCCTTGGCCAGCTCGGCGATCTGGGGCTTCAGCTCGGGCGTGGTGAGCGGCAGCACCTGGTCGGGCGCGGTGAAGTCCAGCGACTTGGCGGGGGAGATGACCATCAGCATGGCGGTGCAGATAGAGGCTCGGGACGGCCAGGGCTAGTGCGAGGCTGGACAATGGGCCCGCCCGCCGCGATGTTGCCCGCCCTTTTGCCGGACCATGACCGATGCCCCCGCTTCTTGGCCTCCTGGCCGCCCTGACCTGCCCGCTGGTGATGTTCGTGGGCCTGTTCCTGGTGATCCGCACGCCGGGGCTGAAGTGGCGCATCGCCTGGGCGGTGCTGTGCTTCGTCGGCATCGGGGCGTTCTGGATGCGGGCGTCCACGGGCGAGTGGGGCTTCGTGCCGGCGGCGATCAACCTGCTGGGCCCGGGCCAGCAGGCCGGCTTCTACAAGGCCACGACCCCGGTCGGGGCCCTGGCCTCGATCTTCGTGTGCGTCAGCGTCCGGCGCGCCCGGAAGGCGGCCCTGGCGGCGAAACGGACGGACGGCGCGGCTTAGAGCCCCGTCCGAAAGCTAGAACAGCACGCGAGGGTTCATGATCCGCCGCGGGTCCAGGGCCGCGCGGATGGCGCGCAGGGCCTCGATCTCGACGGGGCTCTTGTAGCGCAGGGCCTCGGCCGACTTCATGGTCCCCAGGCCGTGCTCGGCGCTGATCGAGCCGTCCATCGCCGCGACGATGTCGTGGACGATCCGCGCGCCCGCGTCGCGCAGGGCGTCGTGGGCGTCGTCCGAACCGCCGTCGGCCCGCAGCACGTCGTAATGAACATTGCCGTCGCCGACATGGCCGAAGGCCACGACCCGCACGCCCGGCGACAGCCTCTCGACCGCCGCGGTGGCCTGGTCGATGAAGTCGGCGACCCTGGAGACCGGGACCGCGACGTCGTGCTTCCAGGCCGCGCCCTCGGGCTTCTGGCCGCCGGACTGGTTCTCGCGCACCGCCCAGAAGGCGTGGGCCTGGGCAGCGGATTGAGCGACGGCGGCGTCCTGGATCAGGCCGCTTTCCAGCGCGCCGGCCAGCAACCGCTCCATGGCCGCCTCGGCCGCGCCGGGCTCGCCCGATGCGGTCTCGACCAGCACGTACCAGGGATGCACCGCCTCCAGCGGCTCGCGCAGGCCGGGGATGTTCTTCAGGGCGAAGGCCACGCCCAGGCGGCTCATCAGCTCGAAGGCCTCGACCGCCCCGCCGGTCTCGTCCTTGGCCCGGGCCAGCAGGGCGATGGCGTCATGCGGCGTGGCGACGGCGGCGATGGCCACGCAGCGCGAGGCCAGCAGGGGATGAAGCTTCAGGCTGGCGGCGGTGATGATCCCCAGCGTGCCCTCGGCCCCGATCAGCAGGTGCTTGAGGTCATAGCCGGTATTGTCCTTGCGCAGGCGCTTGAGGCCGTTCCAGACCTCGCCGTTCGGCAGCACCGCCTCCAGCCCCAGGATCTGGTCGCGCATCACCCCATAGCGCAGCACCGCCGTGCCGCCGGCGTTGGTCGAGGCCAGGCCGCCGACGGTGCACGAACCCTCCGAGGCCAGGCTCAGTGGGAAGCGGCGGTTGACCGACAGGGCCACCTCGTGGGCCCCGGCCAGGGTCACCCCCGCCTCCAGCACCATCACGTCGTCGAAGGCGTCGACGTCGCGCACGGCCGTCAGCTTCTCGGTCGAGAGCAGGATCTCGCCGCGCGGGATCTGGCCGGCGACCAGGCCGGTATTGCCGCCCTGCGGGGTGATCGCCACGCCGTCGGTCGCGCAGATCCCGACCACCGCCGCGACCTGCGCCGTCGAGCGCGGCAGGGCCAGCAGCGGCGTCTCGCCGGTCCAGCGGCCCCGCCACTCCTGCAGCTTGGGGGCCAGGCGGTCGGGATCCTGGCTCCACCCGCCCTCGCCGAGCACGGCCTTCAGGCGGGACAGGGTGTCGGCGGGAACGGACTTGGTCATGGGGGCGGAGGATACGCTTTCTGGGCAGTCGCTGTCAGTATATACTGCCGTCTATACGGAGACCGTCATGGGCATCCTGATCAAGAACCCCGGGGCCGAGCGCGCCGTGCGCGAACTGGCCGAGCTGACCGGCGAGAGCCTGACCACCGCGGTCGAGGTGGCCGTTCGCGAACGTCTGGCTGCCAAGCGCAACGAGGCGCGGCCGCATCGGCCCCGGAGCGTCGCGGAAATGGACGCGATCACGAAGAAGTACCTGACGCCCGAAGCGCTGGCGGGTCTTCTGCCGCCGATCACCAAGGCCGATTTCGACGAACTCAATGAGATCCCCGGCTATGACGTGTCGGATTCGTGAGGATCGTTGTCGATAGCTCGGCGTTGGTGGCCATCGGGACTTTCGAGCCGGACAGGCCCGCCCTCATTCGGGCTATCGAGACCGCAAGCGAGATTCTGATCTCTCCGATCAACTATGTCGAAACCGGTGTCGTTCTGACGGGTCGAGGCCATTTCGTTTCGCGCCAAGCCTTCGACGAATGGCTTTCCAACTATCGGGTCCGGGTCGCGGCCGAGCCGGCTATCGACGCCCTGGCCCTCGACGCTTACCTGACCTTCGGCAAGGGCCGGCATCCCGCCCGTCTGAACCTCGCCGACTGCTTCGCCTACGCTCTGGCCAAGTCGCTGGACGCGCCGCTGCTCTACAAGGGCGACGACTTTCGGATGACCGACGTCCGCTCGGCGCTGGACGTCTAACCCGCCGCCGGATCCGGCACGCCCCGCACGTCGCGCCAGTATTCCTCGCGCACGTCCTCGTCGATCACCGGCGGATCGCCCGCGCCCTTGTAGAGCCGATCGTCGCCGCCCTTGCGGGCCTTGGCGATCCAGAAGGGCTGACCGGTTTCGACGTCGCTGAAATTGGCCTTCAGGCCCGAGTTCCGCAGCGCCTCGAACGTGCGCCCGCCGTAGTAGAGGGTCTCGCCCGTCTTGGAGAGCCTGACGCGCCCGATCCGGGCCGGACCGTTCAGGCCCTTGGACTTGTCTTCGAGATACATGATGCGGAATTTCATCCGCCCTTATCCCACGAACCCGGCCGCCCGTCTCAGGCGGTCGTTGATCGCCTCGCCCAGGCCTTCGTCCGGGATCGGGGCGACGGCGATGCCGGCGGGCCCGATCCGGTCGGCGGCGCGGAGGAACGCGAACAGGTTGGCCGCTGCCTCCGCGAGATCGCCCGAGGGGCTGAGGTTGAACACGCCCTCGCCCGCCGGCCACGGCCCGAACGCCAGGAACGCCTCGCCCTCGCGCGGAGCCTCGGCGTCGACCCGCACGGGCGCGTCGGGCGCGTAGTGCAGGGCCAGGCGGCCGGGCGAGCGCTTGGCGTCGTCGTCGGCCTGGGCCAGCGGACCGACCACCGCCTCCAGCTGGGCCCGGGTCACGGCGCCGGGGCGCAGCAGACGGACCGGGCCGTCGAGCACGGCGACGACGGTGGATTCCAGGCCCACCGCGCAGGGCCCGCCGTCCAGGGCGGCGGCGGCCTTGTCGCCGGTCTCGGCGAAGGCGTCGGCGAAGGTGGTCGGGCTGGGCCGGCCCGAGCGGTTGGCCGACGGCGCGACCACCGGCCCGCCGAACGCCGCCAGCACGGCGCGCGACAGCGGATGGCCGGGCACGCGGATGGCCACGGTGTCCAGCCCCGCCCGCGCCAGGTCGCAGACGGCGGCGGGATCGCGGATCGGGGCGACGATCGTCAGCGGTCCCGGCCAGAAGGCGGCGGCCAGGGCCTGGGCGCGGTCGTCGAAGACGGCGATGCGGGCCGCGGTCTCCGCGTCGTGGACGTGGGCGATCAGCGGGTTGAAGCGCGGACGGCCCTTGGCCTCGAAGATCGCCGCCACCGCCGCCGGGTTCGCGGCGTCGGCGCCCAGGCCGTAGACGGTCTCGGTCGGCAGCAGCACCAGGCCGCCGTCCGCCAGGACCCTGGCGGCGGCCGCTATGTCTTCTTGGCCGTGATGGCGAAGCTGACCTTCACCTTGCCGCCGATCTGATCCGTAGACGCCCATTCGCCCTGTCCAACCCCGAACGCCGTCCGGTCCAGGGTGGTTACACCGCGCGCCGTGGCCGTGTCGCCGTCGATCTTCAGGGTGAACGGCAGGCTGAGCGGCTTCTTGACGCCGCGCAGGTCCAGGGTCCCGTCCGCCACGAACTTGCCTTCGCCGGTCTTGCGGAACTTGCTGGCGGTGAAGGTGGCCTTGGGGTGGGCGGCGACGGCGAAGAAGTCGTCGCTGGGCAGGCTGGAGTCACGCTGGTCGTCGCCGGTGGCGGCCGAGCTCATGTCGATGCTGACGGTCAGTTTCGAGCGGTCCAGCGCCTCGGGCGAGAACAGGATATCGGCGGTCCAGCGCTTGAACTGGCCCTCGATGGCGTCGCCGGCCCAGCTGGCGGTGAAGTTCAGGGTCGAGCTCTTGGCCACCGTCCAGGCGACCGGGTCCTTCAGGGCCGCGTCGGGCCCAGGCGGGGCGGCGGCGGGCGCGGCTTCGGTGACCGGCGTAGTCGGGGCCGGGCCAGCGACCGTGGGTTCCGGCGGGGCCGCCGGGGCCTGGACGTCGGCGATCTCGGCCGGGGCGGCGGGCGCCTTGGCCTTGACCGCCGGCTTGTACAGGTAGCCCGCCGCGATCACGGCGATCAGGCCGGCGGCGGCCAGCCAGGCCCGCGGTTCCTTCCAGCCAGGCTTGGCGCCGGCCGCCATGTGGCCGAACACTTCGTCGCGGTCGAGGATCTGATGCTTGGCCACCGCGCCCAGGTGCAGGGCCAGCAGCAGATAGGTCGTCTTGACCAGCAGGTCGTGGCTGATCTGGCCGGCCTTGTACCAGAGGTGCTTGGGCTCCGTGGCCAGTTCGGGCAGCAACGGCAGATGCGGCCAGGGAACGGTCCCGTACAGCAGGGTCGGGATGTTCAGCTTGCTGGCCGAGACCATGATCCAGCCGGTAACCGGCAGGCCGATCATGATCACGTAGAACGCAACATGGACGACTTGCGAAGCGATCGTCTCCCAGCGCGGCTGCCCTACCGGATGCGGCGGCGGCCGGTGGAACAGCCGCCAGGCCAGCCGCGCCAGGCTGAGCAGCAGGATGGTGATGCCGATCGACTTGTGCAGCTGGAAGATGGCGTAGGTGGCCGGCCCCTTGGGCTCGTCGCCCATCCGCCAGCCCAGGATGATCTGGAAGAGGATGGCCGCGGCGATCAGCCAGTGCAGGACGATCGCCACCGTCGTGTAGCGAGAGGGCGTGTAGCGAACGGGACGACCCGCCGCCGAAGGGGTCTCGATAGGCGCTTCGGCGGTCATGGTCGTCCTCGTCTCAACTCTAGTGCGCTGGGCGCCACCATCCGGTAGGTCCGCCCTCGTCCTTCGACAAGCTCAGGATGAGGGCTACTTTAGCGGTTCAGTAGAAATCCTCATCCTGAGCTTGTCGAAGGACGAGGATTTCGGACCAAGGCCGCCTCCCACCAAAACTCTACTTCTTCGGATTGAACTCGGCTTCGATGAACAGGTCGACGTCGTCGCTGACCATCGGCACCAGGTGGCTGAAGCCGAAGTCCGAGCGCTTGATCTTGCCGGTGGCCGAGAAGCCCATGATCTGCGAGCCGAACGGGGTCTTGGCGTAACCGTTGTACTTGACGTCCAGGGTGACCGGCTTGGTCACGCCGCGGAAGGTCAGGTCGCCGGTCAGCTTGCCCGGCTCGACCTTGGTCGAGACGAAGGTGATCTTGGGATACTGCGCGCCGTTGAAGAACTTCGGGTCCGTGCCGATTTCCTTGTCGAAGTCCGGCAGGCCGGTGTCGACCTTGGTCGCGTCGATGGTGATCGACACCTTGGTGTCCAGCGGCTTGGCCGGGTCGTAGGCGTACGAGCCGTCGATGGCGCCCTGGGCGAAGCGGAAGGTGTAGTGCGAGGTGCCGAAGTGCGTGACCTTCAGGGTCAGGCTGGCGTGGCGCTTGTCCAGCGTCCAGGTTCCGGCGGGGGCGGCGGCCGGATCGCTCGCGACCTGGGCTGAGGCCACGGTCGGCAGGGCGGCCGACGCGGTCAGAAGAGCGCCAGCCAGGAGGGCGCCCCTGAAGAGAGCGGGGGCGATACGGCGGTTCATGGGGACAGTCTCCAAACTGTAATAGCAGCGGTTGCTGAACCCCCAACTTAGGAAGCTTGGCCCGAGGATGAAGGGACCGCCCTTCACGAAGCCGTGATCCGATCGACTTTGCAGGGGACGGCGCGACATCTAAACAGAGTTCACCTACCCCGCCGCCAGATCGGACCTGTTCATGACCTACCGCGCGCCCGTCCGCGACCTCGCCTTCGCCCTGAAGCACGTGGCCAGGTTCGACCGCCTGGCCGACGCCTTCCCGGAGGCCGACGCCGACACGATCAGCGCGGTGCTGGAAGCGGCGGGGGCGTTCGCCAGCGAGGTCCTCGCGCCGCTGAACCGGGGCGGCGACCTGGGCGGCGCGAGGCTCGAAAACGGCGTGATCCGCACCGCGCCCGGCTTCGCCGACGCCTACCGCCGGTTCGCCCAGGACGGCTGGACCAGTCTGGCGGCCGCGCCCGAGCACGGCGGCCAGGGCCTGCCCAAGACCCTGGAGGTGGCGGTGCTGGAAATGGTCCAGGCCGCCAACATGGCCTTCGGCCTGTGCCCGATGCTGAGCCTGGGGGCCATCGAGGCGCTGGCCCATCACGGCTCCGACCGCCAGAAGGCGCTCTACCTGCCTCGCCTGGTGTCGGGCGAATGGACGGGGACCATGAACCTGACCGAGCCCCAGGCCGGCTCGGACCTGGGCGCCCTGACGACGATGGCCACGCCGGACGGAGACGGCGGCTACACTCTGTCGGGCCAGAAGATCTTCATCACCTGGGGCGACCACGACGCGGCCGACAACATCCTGCACCTGGTGCTGGCCCGCACGCCCGACGCCCCGCCCGGCGTCAAGGGCATCTCGCTGTTCCTGGCTCCCAAGGTTCTGGTCGACGAGGCCGGCGGCCTGGGCGCGGCCAACGCCCTGCGGGTCGGCGGGCTTGAGCACAAGCTGGGCATCCACGGCTCGCCGACCTGCGTGATGCTGTACGAGGGGGCCAAGGCCGAGCTGGTCGGCCAGCTGGGCCAGGGCCTCGCCCACATGTTCACGATGATGAACGCCGCCCGGCTGCAGGTCGGCGCCCAGGGGACGGCCATCGCCGAGCGGGCCTACCAGCAGGCGCTGGACTTCTCGCTGGAGCGGACGCAAGGCCGCTCGGCCTGGACCGGGGCCCACCCCGCGCGCCTCTACGACCATCCGGACATCCGCAAGACCCTGGTGCTGATGAAGGCGAAGATCGAGGCGGCGCGTGGGATCTGCCTGTCCACCGCCGTGGCCGCCGACCTCTCCACCCACGCCGCCACCGAGGAAGAGCGCGCCACCGCCAAGCTGCGCGAGGAGCTGCTGACCCCGATCGCCAAGGCCTGGTCCACCGACATCGGGGTCGAGGTCGCCTCCCAGGGCGTGCAGGTGCACGGCGGCATGGGCTTCATCGAGGAGACCGGCGCGGCCCAGCACTATCGCGACGCCCGCATCGCCCCGATCTACGAGGGGGCCAATGGCATCCAGGCCATCGACCTGATCGGCCGCAAGCTCGGCCTGTCGGAAGGCCAGGCGATCGCCGACCTGATGGACGACATGCGCGACACTCAGGAGGCGCTGGAGTCGGCCGGCGGCGACCTGGGCGGCGTGGCCCTGCGCTTCAAGGCGGCCCTGGATGCGGCCAGTTCGGCCACCGCCTGGCTGATCGAGCGCCGGGTCCGGGCCATGCCCGACGCCCTGTCCGGCGCCACGGCCTATCTGAAGCTGCTGGGCGACACCGTCGGCGGCTGGATGCTGGCCAAGGGAGCCCTGGCCGAGCCCGCGGGGCTGCGGCTGGCCCTGGCGCGGGTCTATGGCGAGAACGTGCTGGCGACCGTGCCGGGGCAGGTGGCGGCGGTGACGGGCGGGGCGGCGGATCTAGAAGGCGTGACGCCGGAGATGCTGGGCGCGCACTGACTTGCCCCCACCTGGCGGCTTCGCCGCCTGTCCGCCCCCATAGGGGGCGGAGCCTTGCACCGGAGCGCTCTTCCCCCTTTGGGGGAAGACGACCGCGAAGCGATCCGTAGGGGGCAAGTGTTCGCCGCTATGAAAAAAGGGCGGCTCCTCCCAGAGCCGCCCTTTCATGTTCTCTGGGCTCGACCTACAGCTGGCCCAGCATGTAGTCGGCCGACGAGACCTTGAATTCCCCGCCCTCTTCCACGTTCAGGGTCTCGACCACCCCGTCCTTGGCGATCAGCGAATAGCGCTGCGAGCGCAGGCCCATGCCGAACTTGCTGCCGTCGAACTCCAGGCCGACGGCGCGGGTGAAGTCGCCGTTGCCGTCGGCCAGCAGCAGGACCTCGTCGGTGATGCCCTGGTCGGCGGCCCAGGCCTTCATCACGAAGACGTCGTTGACCGAGACGCAGGCGATCGTGTCGACGCCCTTGGCCTTGAGGTCGGCGGCCTTCTCCTTGAAGCCCGGCAGGTGCTTGGCCGAGCAGGTCGGGGTGAAGGCGCCGGGCACCGCGAACAGGGCCACGGTCTTGCCCTTGAACAGGTCGTCGGTCGTGACCGGGGCCGGGCCCTCGGCCGTGCTGGTCATGAAAGTCGCCGAAGGAAGCTTGTCGCCAACCTTGATCGCCATGTGCGGTGTCCTGTGGGTTGCCCGGGGAAAGGGAAGATGCGCGTTGAGAACGCGCAACCGAGATAAAGGCCCCGACGCGGATCGCCAAGGGAAGGTTGGACTTGAAACCGACGCGTTCCGATCCGATCCTCTTGTCATGGACTCACCTCGCACGGATCGCGGAGCCTCGGACCAGAATGGCGGCCAGACCGGCTTCCTGGCCGGCCAGATGTTGGTGGCCATGCCGGGCATCGAGGACCCGCGCTTCGAGCGCGCCGTGCTGTACGTCTGCGCCCACGACGCCGAGCAGGCCATGGGCCTGGCGGTCAACCGCCCGGTCGAGGGCCTGACCCTGTTCGAGCTGCTCAACAACCTGGGCGTCGCGCCCGAGATCGAGGCCGGCGGCGACCTGGTGATGCTCGGCGGCCCGGTCGAGCGCGAGCGCGGCTTCGTGCTGCACACCGACGACTATGTCTCGCCCGACTCCACCGTGCCGGTGGCCGACGGCCTGGCCCTGACCGTGACCCGCGACGCCCTGGACGCCCTGGGCAGCAAGATCCGCCGGCCGCGCCACGCCATCCTGGCCCTGGGCTATTCCGGCTGGGGTCCGGGCCAGCTGGAGCAGGAACTGCGCGACAATGTCTGGCTGATCTGCGACGCCGACGAGGCCCTGCTGTTCGGCGACGACTACGACAACAAATGGACCATGGCCCTGGCCAAGATCGGCGTCACGGCCGACCACCTGTCGAGTCAGGCGGGCCGGGCGTAGAAGGTCCTCCCCCTGTGGGGGAGGCGATCGCAAAGCGATCGGTGGGGGGATATTGCCGAGGTGGGATTACTCCCCCCTCCGGCCCATTCGGGCCACCTCCCCCACAGGGGGAGGATCTGATCATCACCCCCGCGCCTTCACCGGCGCGGCGCCGTCCACATAGGCCTCGTTCAGATAGACCTCGGCCTCCTGCGGCGACAGGGCCGGGGCGTAGCCGAAGCCCTGGCCGTAGTCGCAGCCCAGCGACTGCAGGGCGCGGGCCATCTCGGCGTTCTCGACGCCCTCGGCGACGACTTCTAGGTCCAGGTCCTGGCCCAGCTTGACCACCGAGCGGACGATCTTGGCCGAGCCGGCGTTGCTGCCCATGGTCCGCACGAAGTAGCGGTCGATCTTCAGCGTGTCGAACGGCAGGCGGGTCAGGTAGGACAGCGACGAGAAGCCGGTGCCGAAGTCGTCCAGGGCCAGGCCGGCGCCGGCGTCGCGCAGGGTCCGCAGGATCACCGCGGCCCGCTCGGGATCGCGCATGATGTCGCTTTCGGTGACTTCCAGCTTCAAGGCGCCGCGCGGCAGGTCGTGCTCCTTGAGCACCTGGCGTACGTCGTGGACCAGGCCCGGGCGGTCGATCTCGCCGGTCGACAGGTTGACGCTGACGGTCAGGGCGCCGACGGCGGGGTGCGAGCGGCGCCAGGCGGCCAACTGGCGGGCCGAGGTGCGCATCATGTGCTCGCCCAGCTCGCTCATCAGCCCCATCTCCTCCACCAGCGGGAGGAACTCGTCGGGCGGCAGCATGCCGCGGCGCGGGTGGATCCAGCGGGCCAGGGCCTCGAAGCCGGACAGGGCGCCGGTCGACAGCCGCACCACGGGCTGGAAGAAGGGGGTGATCTCGCCGCGGCCGATCGCGCCGCGCAGGTCGGCCTCCAGGGCCAGGCGCGACAGGCCGTCGGTCTCCATCGAACGACCGTAGGCGGCGGCCCCGCCCCGTCCGGCGGAACCGGCGGCCTCGACGGCCAGCTCGGCGCGGCGCAGCAGCTCCGCCGCCTCGGGGGCGTCCTCGCCGCCCTCGACCGCCACGGCGCCGATCGACAGGGTCGGATGAATGTCGAAGCCGGCCACCCGCAGGGGCTGTTCCAGGGCGGTGCGCAGCAGCTCGGCGGGCTCGAAGCCGGCCGGGTCGCACAGCACCGCGAACTCGTCCTCGCCGATCCGGCCCAGCAGGGCCTCGGACGGGAAGGCGGCGGCCAGACGCGAGCCCAGGGCGGCCAGCACCAGGTCGGCCCGCTCGTGGCCCAGGGCCTCGTTCAGGCGGCGCAGGCGATCGACGTCGGCGACCACCAGTTCATGCACGCCGCTCCTGGCCAGCCGCTCGCGGGCGTGGGCGATGAAGCTCTTGCGGTCCAGAAGGCCGGTCAGGGTGTCGCGCTCGGAGGCTGCGAACTTGACCTCGGGGGCGATGACGCCGGCGGCGCGCACCCCGTCTTCCAGCCAGGTCCCGCGCCAGATGCAGATCTCGCCGCCCCGCATACGCAGGCGCGCGACGATCTCGCTGCCGGGCGCGCGGACCTTGAGAATGTCCTCGGCCTGGGCACGGTCCTGGGGCAGGGTCAGGGCGCGGAAGGCGGCGGAGGAGCAGTCAGGGGCCAGCGGCCCCAAGCCTAAAGCGCGCGAAGCGCCGTTGACGCGCAGGCGGTCGGCCTCGGGTTCCCAGAGCCACAGCGCGACTTCGGCGGCGCCCAAGGCCTCCAGCGTGGCCGTGGCGTCCCATACGCGTCGCTGACTGATCTTGAACGACATGCCCTGATCCCGCGCCGAAAGCGCCGCGCCCGGGTCCGCGCTGAGGTTCTTCCCCGAAGAGAAGACCGGCTAACCGACCGGAGGCGCGACCATCCCGAACAGACGATGATCTCGCCACTCGCCGTTAATTTTCAGATAAGCGGGCGCATATCCCTCTTCCCTGAAGCCCGATTTCAGCAGAACGGCGGCCGAGGGCTGGTTTTCCGGCATGCAGGCGGCTTCCAGCCGGTGCAGCCCCAGCTCGCCGAACGCGAAGTCGATCGCGGCCCGGACGCCGTCCCGCATGTAGCCCTGGCGAGCGTAGGGCTGGCCGATCCAGTAGCCCATGACCGCGGTCTGCGACACGCCGCGGCGGATGTGGAACAGGCGCACCCCGCCGATCAGCGCACCGTCCTCGCGCCGGAACATGAAGAACGGAAACGCCTCGCCCACCTCCATCTCGCGGGCGTAGGCGTTGAGCCGGGCGCGGAAGGCTGGGCGGGTCAGGTCGTCCTCGGGCCAGGTCGGCTCCCAGGGCTTGAGGAAGGCGGCCGACCGGGCGCGCAGCTCGGCCCACGGCTTGTAGTCGCTCAGGCGCGGCAGGCGCAGGAACACCGTCTGGCCCTCGAGGCGCGGGCCGGGATCGGTCTGGAAGAGGCGCAGAAAGGCGGACAAGCGGAAGGTTCTCGTTGAGGGGCGCACCTTCGAGCGTCAACGCGCCGGAGGCAATAGGGGCGCGCCTCGCCGACGCCCCGTGACCTTTGGACGCGACGCGGCGCGCCGAAGCGCCTTGTCGCGGCGCGGCAAAGGGGTAGGACACGACCTCCACCACGCGCGACGCGGATTCGACGGAACAGACGGCTGACCAAGTTCTACAAGACCCGGCAAAACACCTTCGCCCGCCGTCCGCGGCGCGGCTGGCGGATCGCGGCGGCGGTGCTGCTGGCGGCCGGCCTGGGCGCGCTGGGCTGGACCGCCCTGCATCGTCCGCATCCGGTCAAGATCCGCGAGGCGGCGGCCGCGCCGGCGACGCCGCTCGCCCTGCCGCTGGAGCCGAAGGACTGGCGCGGCGAGATCGACTATCGCGCCCTGGACGCCCGCATCCAGGCGATGATGGCCGACCCCTCCATGCAGGGCCTGGCGATCGCCGTGGTCGAGAACGGCCGCCTGTCGTTTGTGCACGGCTATGGCCTGACGTCTCCCGACGACGGCGAGAAGGTCGGCGCCGACACCATCTTCCGCTGGGCGTCGCTGTCCAAGACCGTGGCCAGCACGCTCAGCGCCCGCCTGGCCCGCGACGGGGCGTTCTCGCTGGACGATCCGCTGGGCAAGTTCGGCACCAGCCTGCGCCTGCCCGGCGACGCCCAGAACGCCCTGACGGTCGCGCAGCTGCTGTCCCAGCGCACCGGCCTGCCGCGCAACGCCTATGACGGGTGGCTGGAAGGCGGCCGGGATCCCAGGACGATCCGCCAGAGCCTGGCGGCGGTGGCGCCGCAATGCCCGCCGGCCACCTGCCACA
The DNA here is from genome assembly GCF_031457295.1 of Caulobacter sp. BE254. NCBI lineage: Bacteria > Pseudomonadati > Pseudomonadota > Alphaproteobacteria > Caulobacterales > Caulobacteraceae > Caulobacter > Caulobacter sp. BE254. The sequence continues at coordinate 70,527 of NZ_JAVDWJ010000010.1, forward strand.
CCTACCAGAACGTGGCCTACGACACGATCCGCGAGGTCGTGGAGACCGCCACCCACCGGCCCTATGCGGACGAGGCCCGCCAGCGGCTGTTCCTGCCCCTGGGCATGACCAGCGCCACCATCGGCGCCGACGGCCTGCGCGGCGCCAGCCATTGGGCGCGCCCGTCGCACGTCGGTCGCGCCCTGCCCCTGGCCGACGCCTACTACCGGATCCCGGCCGCGGCCGGGGTCAATTCCAATATCGTCGACCTGGCGCGGTGGATGCAGGCCCAGATGGGCCAGGCTCCCGCCGTCCTGCCGGCCGAAGTGCTGGCCGAGATCCAGCGCCCGAGGGTCGATACCGGCCGTCCCTACGGCAATTCCCCCCTGGGCCGTTCGCTGGACCACCCCGGCTACGGCCTGGGCATGCGCAGCTTCGGTTACAAGGGCCACCGCCTGGTGGGCCATAGCGGGGCGGTGGACGGCTATCGCTCGACCATGATGTTCGACCCGGCCACCAAGACCGGCGTGGTGATGCTGTGGAACAGCGACGGCAGCCTGCCCTTCAAGCTGCAGGCCGAGGTCTTCGACCTTTACTACCACCTGCCGTTCACCGACTGGCTGCAGATGAAGGGCGACCCAGGACCTGCGCTGGCGCCCTGAGGTGACGGGAGGCCGACCGTCGGGACCCGTACTCGGTTGAGCGGGCTCCAAAGCGCGAGCGAGTGTCGCACACCAGGGTCGACAGGGCGACCGAGGCTCCCTAGCCTCTCCGCTCAAGTCGGTGTGGGGGCGTGCGTATGGCCAAGAATCTGGTGAAGAGCGAACGCGCCGACGTCTGGGCGCTATGGGACAAGCTGAAGCGCCTGTTCCCGACCTGGAGCTTGCTGCCGGAGGCCTTCTACACGCCCGGAGCCTGGGGTTATGTGGGCGTCGACTTCGTCAGCGGCTTCCGCAAGAACGCCTCGACCCTGAAGACCTTCGACCTGCTGAAGGATGTCGACGACGCGCGCTTCGACGCCCTGTCCGCCTTGGCCAACCTCAACGCCCGCCGCCAGGAGCAGCTGCTGCGCGCGGTCGTCGTCGGCTATCTGACCTTGCCGCTGACGATCACGGCGCTGGCCGCCGACTTGGCCGGCGACAGCGTCATGGGCTTGCTTCGCGAGCACACCACCGCGGCGATCCAGATCGGCGCCACGATCACGCTGGGCCCGCTCGGCTACTTCCTGAGCCACTGGCGTTCGCGCCAGATCGTCGGCGTCCTGGACCTGATCCGCATCGAGCGCGGCCAAACCCCGTTCACGGCGCTGGAATTGCGGGAGGAGTAGGAGGCGGCCTTCAAGGTCAACGACGGATCGACGCTGTCCCTCGGCGTCCCCTCCCCTATCCCAGCGCCCGCTCGAACACCTCGCCCGCCTTCAGGGACGCCTTGGCGCCGAGGATGGCGCTGGCGGCCTTGCCGGGGCCCAGGATCATGCGGCCCAGGCGCTGGAGGTCGTCGACGCTCACGGCGTCGACCGCCTCGGCCAGTTCGGCGGGAGCGTAGAGGCGGTCGAACATCAGGGCCTGGCCGGCCGCCTGCTCGGCGCGCGACAGGGGCTGTTCGCGGGCCATGAACATGTGGGCCTTCAGCTGGGCCTTGGCGCGGGCCAGTTCGGCGTCCTCGATCCGGGCGGCCAGCAGGGCGATCTGCTCGGCGCAGACCTTGGCGGTCTCGGCCGCGTCGCCGGCCGCGCAGCCGGCATAGACCCCCAAGGCGCCGGCGTCGGCATAGGTGTCGGCATAGGCGTCGATGTTGTAGGCCAGACCCCGCTTCTCGCGGGCTTCCTGGAACAGCCGCGACGACATCCCCCCGCCCAGGGCCTCGGCGAAGATGCGCAGGGCGAAATAGTCGTCCTCGCGGGCGCTGACGGCCGGCAACATGAACACCAGGTGCGACTGCTCCAGCTTGCGGGCCTGGCTCTTGCGGCCGCCGACGAAGCCGGCCGGGGCGGAGGCCAGGGCTCCCGGCGCGGTGGGCATCGCGCCGAACTCGCGGCGGGCCAGATCCAGAACCTCGTCCAGCTCCACCGCGCCCGAACAGCTGACGATCAGCCGGTCGGCGGCGTAGAGCTGGCCGCGCCAGTGCGACAGGCCGTCGACGGTGGCGGAATTGACGCTGTCGACCGTGCCCAGGATCGGCCGGGCCAGCGGGTGGTCGCCCCAGGCGGCGGCCTGGACCAGGTCGAACACATAGTCGTCGGGGGCGTCGGCGGCCTCGGCGATCTCCTGGGCCACCACCTGCTTCTCGCGGGTCAGGTCGCCCTCGTCGAGGGTGGGGCGCAGGACGAGGTCGGACAGCACCGCCATGCCCAGGTCCAGCCCGCCCTTCAGGGCGCGAACCTGGAAGCTGGTGCGCTCATAGCCGGTGGCGGCGTTGATCTGGCCGCCCTGCGTCTCGATCACCTCGACGATATCGCGGGACGAGCGCTGGCCCGCGCCCTTGAACACCATGTGCTCCAGCAGGTGCGACCAGCCCGACCGGGCCGGGTCCTCATAGGCCGCGCCGCGGCCGGCCACGACCGACAGGGCGATGGTCTCCAGGCCCGGCATCGGGTCATGGACGACGCGGACGCCGTTTTCGAGGGTGTGGAGGGTGGTGGTTGTCATGTCCCCATGTAGCGGGGGCGACGAGGCCGCGCCAGTGCGGGGCGCAAGCATGGCGGTTGTCATCCCGGACGAGCGCATGGCGCGAAGATCGGGGACCGGGCGTGACCGCATGCGATTGGGGCGGTCCGTCAGCCGAACTGGGTTGGTGTGTACCGCGTGACGCTGGCGGTTGGATCGATCTTGAAACTCGCTTGGTTAGCCGCGCACCAGATCTCCAGTTCGGCCTTGAGTATCGGCCAGAGATCGACGGCCCAGTCCGGCGCCACGTCCTTCCAGACATTTTCGGTCGGCAGGTAGGCGGTCAAATGTCCCATCGGCAGTTCGAGGACGAGCCGCCCACCGGGGCCAGCGACGACCAACTCTTCCTTCCAGCGGGGCTGAAAGCGGAAAACTCGGTCACGCCGGCCCGCCATGGCTCAGCTCCCTGACGCGAACACCCGCACGAAAGCCTTCACCGTCTCGGCGTCGGCCGGCAGGCGGTCGAACTTTTCCGGCTTCTTCGACAGGTCCGGCGTGGCGCGCGGCGTGGCGGGCGTGACCCCGGCGGCGGCCGCGACGGCCTCGGGGAACTTGGCCGGGTGGGCGGTGGACAGCACCACGACCGGGGTCGTGGAATCGGCCAGACGCAGGCTCGCGGCGGCGGCGACGCCGACGGCGGTGTGCGGGTCGATCACCTCGCCGGTCTCGTTGAGGGTCGACAGGATGGTCTTGGCGGTGTCGGCCTCACTGACCGACGCGCCCTGGAACAGCTCGCGCATCTTGGCGTGGGCGCTGGGCGGGATGTCCAGCAGGCCCGTGCCGGCGAAGGCGCGGAAGGCGCGGCCGGTCTCGACGCCGTCGCGGCCGACGGCTTCGAAATAGAGGCGCTCGAAATTGGAGGCCACCTGGATGTCCATGGCCGGGCTCTGGGTGGCGGACACCGCGCCGCGCGCATAGCGGCCCTCCTCGAAGGCCCGGGCCAGGATGTCGTTGGAGTTGGTCGCGGCCACGATCCGGGCCACCGGCAGGCCCATGCGGGTGGCGACATAGGCGGCGTAGGCGTCGCCGAAATTGCCCGTGGGCACCACGAAGGCCACCTTGCGGGCCGGCGCGCCCAGGGCGACGGCGGCGGTGAAGAAATAGACGCTCTGGGCGGCGATCCGCGCCCAGTTGATCGAGTTGACTCCCGACAGGTCGACCGCGTGGCGGAACTGGTCGTCCTGGAAGGCCTGCTTGACGATGGCCTGGCAGTCGTCGAACGAGCCCTGGATCGAGACGCAAGCGACGTTCTTGTCGGTCGCCGTGGTCATGAACCGGCGCTGGACCTCGCTGATCCGGCCCTCCGGGAACAGGGCGACGATGCGGGCGTGCGCGCGGCCGCGGAACGCTTCGACCGCCGCGCCGCCGGTGTCGCCCGAGGTGGCGCAGATGATGGTCATGGTCCGCGACTGGCGCGACAGCACGTAGTCGTACAGCCGCCCCAGCAGTTGCATCGCCACGTCCTTGAAGGCCAGGGTCGGGCCGTGGAACAGCTCCAGCAGGTGACGGCCGGGGGCCAGTTGCTTCAGCGGAACGACGGCGGCGTGGGCGAAGGTCGAATAGGCCTCCTCGCACATCAGGGCCAGGTCCTCGGCCGGGACGTCGTCGCCGACGAACTTGCCGACCACGGCCGCGGCCACCTTGGCGTAGGGCTGGCCGGCGAAGGCGGCGATCTCTTCGGGCGTGAAGGTCGGCCAGCGATCGGGCACATAGAGGCCGCCGTCCGGGGCCAGGCCGGCCAGGACCGCGTCGAGGAAACCGATCGAGGGGGATTCGCCCCGGGTCGAAACGTAGCGCATCAGGATCTCATCTTCCGCCAGAGCATGGCGGCATAGATAAACAGCAGGGTCACGGCAAGACCGAACCACGTCAGGGCGTATTCCAGGTGCCGATTGGAAATTTCTGCCGGCAGCGGTGCGGGGGTGATTCCCGCCGGCGCGGGGGTCGCGGACTCGACCATCAGGATGTACGGCGCGGGCTTGTCGGCGGCGAAGCGGGCCACCGTCGCGGCCCGGTCGCCACCCAGCGACTTGGGGGCCATCAGCACGCCGACGGCCTGGGTTGGAGCGGCCAGGGCCAGCGGCGCGGGCGTCGGCTGGCCGGTCAGGGCCTTGACCACGCCGAGGTCCAGCAGGATGGCGCCGTAGCCCGCCGCCGAGGTCCGGCAGATGGCGGTGGCGCGCCAGACGATGTCGCCATCGCGGACGCCGTAGACCAGCGGCAGGGTCTCGGCCTGGCCGGGGGCGCAGGTCACCGAAACGCGGGTCCAGGATGCGTCGCCCTTGCCCGCCAGGACGGTCGCCAGTGGCCGGGCCGGCGCGGTCTTCAGCACCTCGATCCGGGCCAGCAGGTCTTGCTTCCAGGCCAGGCGCTTGAGCTGCCAGACGCCCAGGCCGCACAGGATGACGAAGGCGACCAGGGTGGCGATCGTCAGGCCGATCGGGAAGCGGCGATCCTTCGGAACAGAAGCGTCAGACATCGTGGCGGCCGGCCTCGGAGGCTTTGTTGGCGATCTGGGCGGCGACCATCAGGCCCTTGGCCGGCCGCATCAGACCCAGGCACAGGACCAGGGTGACCGGCAGCCAGACCACCAGCAGCAGCCAGATCGGCCAGGCGAAGGCGAACATCGAGAACAGCGCCCCGAACGCGCACAGGGCGCCGGCGATCAGGATCACGAAGGTCGAGGCCCCGTCGCCGGTCTCATAGGCGCCCAGGTCGAAGCCGCAGGCCTCGCAGGTCTTGGAGACCTTCAGGAACCCGTCGAACAGCATCCCCTCGCCGCAGTGCGGGCAGCGGCCGGTCGCGCCGGCGAGGTAGGGGTTCACGTGAGCCATCAAAGGGTCCCCGAAAAGCAAAAAGGCCCGGAACGCTATCTGGCGTTCCGGGCCCCCTCGAAGCAGATGATCTAGTGCGGCGAAGCGCCGAAGATCACGTAGACGAAGGCGAACAGGAACAGCCAGACCACGTCGACGAAGTGCCAGTACCAGGCGGCGGCCTCGAAGCCGAAGTGCTGCTTGGGGGTGAAGGCGCCGTTCATCAGCCGGATCAGGCAGACGATCAGGAACAGGGTGCCGACGAACACGTGGAAGCCGTGGAAGCCGGTGGCCAGGAAGAAGGTCGAGCCGTAGAGGCCCGAATTGGCGGCCGCTTCCGAGTAGAACAGGTGCTCATGGTTGATGTGGCTGTACTCGTAGATCTGGATGGTCGTGAACAGCGCGCCCAGCAGGATGGTCAGGATCAGGCCCCACTTGGCGCCCTTGCGGTCGCCCTGCTGCAGGGCGTGGTGCGACCAGGTGATGGTCGTGCCCGACAGCAGCAGGGTCAGGGTGTTGACCAGCGGCAGGTGCCAGGGCGAGACGGCCTCGACGCCGGCCGGCGGCCAGGTGGCCCAGGCCGTGCGCACTTCCTCGATGCCCGACAGGGTGCGGTGGTGATGGAACAGGGCCATCTCGAAGAAGATCCAGAACCACGCCACGAAGAACATCACCTCCGAGGCGATGAACAGCACCATGCCATAGCGCAGGCCGATCGAGACGACGGGGGTGTGGTCGCCGGCGTTGGCTTCCTTCACCACGTCGCGCCACCAGCCGAACATCGTGTAGAGCACGCCGGCGAAGCCGGTCGCGAACAGCCACCACTGGCCCTTCTCGATGCCGAAGACGCCGCCCTTGATCCAGGCGATCAGGCCGATGGCCATCAGCGTGGCCGAGGCCGAGCCGACGAACGGCCACGGGCTGGGGGGCAGGATGTGATAGTCGTGTTTGACGGCGCCGTGGGCCATGTGCGTGCTAACCCTTTAATCCCTCAAGAGCGTGATCGCCGAGGAGGAAGCCGTTGCCGGCGGCCCTCACGCTCTCACCCTGTAAATCCGGCGCATCGACCCGGTTCCCCCTGCCGACGCGCCCTGTGTGAAACGCTATAGCGCCCTCGGCGGCTTGCCGCCAAGGGGTTGAACGATGCGCGGCGTCGTCGCCGCCTGTTTCGCCCCAGCCGCGTCAGCAACCGCCGGGAAGAAGGTGTACGACAGGGTGATCGTCGACTTGTCCTTGGTGTCGGCGTCGGTCACGAAGCCGGGGTCGACGAAGTAGACGACCGGAAACTCGACCGTCTGGCCCGGCTCGATCGTCTGGTTGGAAAAGCAGAAGCATTCCAGCTTCTGGAAATAGGCGCCGGCCTGCTCGGGCACGACGTTGTAGAGCGCCCGGCCGGTCATCGGCTTGTCGCCCTTGTTGGTCACCTTGAAGAAGGCGAGGCCCGTGTCGCCGATGCGGACCTGCTGGCTAGTCTGCATGGGTTGGAAGTCCCACGGCAGTGTGCGGACATTGGCGTCGAAGCGGATCTCGACCTTGCGGTCCAGCACCTTGGTCGGCTTGGCCACGGCCTTGCGCACCGTGCCGTCGAAGCCGGTGGCCTGGCAGAACAGCTTGTACAGCGGCACCGCCGCATAGGCCGCCCCGACCATGCCGAAGAAGGCCAGGCCGCAGATCACGGCGACCTTCAGGTGGCCGCGTCCCTTGGGCCGGGGACCGACGCCGACCTGGTTGTCGGCCTCGATCTTGGCTCGGTCTTGTGGCGACAGGTCGTCCTTAGAAGTGGGGGCCAACATTGCCTCCCAGCTTCACGACTGTGACAACGAACACCAGGATGACAAACGCCGCCAGGCCCAGCCCCAGGGCGATGTTGCGGCCGCTGCGGGCCTTGTGGGCCGGGTCGTCCTTGCGCGGCGGGGTCATAGCGGCAGCTCCAGGACTTTAAGGCCCAGCACCGCCTCGGCCAGCAGGGCGGCGAACAGGGCGAACAGGTAGAGGATCGAGAAGGCGAACAGGTTGCGGGCGTGGCGCGCATCGCCGACAGGCTTGCCGCGCTTGGCGGCCGCGTCGCCGACCTCGTAGAGGTCGCGGTCGGCCGGGCGCGGATCGGCGGCGTCGCCGGCCGTGCTGGCGAAAACCCGCCAGGCCAGGGTCAGGAACACCAGCCCGCCCAGGCCCGACACGGCCAGGTACAGCCAGCCGCCCAGGCCGGTGAACACCGGCGCGACGCAGACCGGGATCAGGACCAGGCTGTAGAGCAGGATCTGCCGGCGGGTCTCCTTGGCGCCCTTCACGACGGGCAGCATCGGCACCCCAGCCTTGGCGTAGTCGGTGCTGATGTACAGCGACAGGGCCCAGAAGTGCGGCGGGGTCCACAGGAAGATGACCAGCACCATCAGCCAGGCGTTCAGCGGCGCGTGGCCCGTAGCCGCCGCCCAGCCGATGGCCGGCGGCAAGGCGCCGGCCAGACCGCCGATGACGATGTTCTGGGCCGTCCAGCGCTTGAGCCACATGGTGTAGACCACCGCGTAGAACACGATGGTGAAGGCCAGCAGGCCGGCGGCCAGCCAGTTGATCGCCATGCCCATCAGCATCACCGACAGCAGACTCAGCACCACCCCCAGGGTGGCGGCCTCCTCGCCCTTGACCAGGCCCATGGGCACGGGCCGGCCGCGCGTGCGGCGCATCTTGGCGTCGATGTCGGCGTCGTACCACATGTTCAGCGCGCCCGAGGCCCCGGCGCCGACGGCGATGCAGAACACCGCCACCGCGCCCAGCAGCGGGTGGATCGGGGTGCGGGCGGCCAACAGACCCGTCAGGGCCGTGAAGACGACCAGCGACATCACCCGCGGCTTCATCAGCTGGAAATAGTCCTGCCAACGGGCATGGCGGACCGTGGCGGTCGCCTTGTCGTCGGGGGTCAGGGCCTCTCCAGGAGTCAGGACGGGGGAACGGGCCATTTTACTTAAGGGTTCGGGTCTTCTGATGGGCGAAGGGCGCGGACTGGATTCTCATCCGGCCCGCGCCCCCGTTTTGCGTGTCTAGTCTACCAGATTCAGTGGCTATCGGCCTTGATGACCGGCGGGTCGCTGAACTGGTGGAACGGCGGCGGCGAGGACAGGGTCCATTCCAGGGTGGTGGCGCCTTCGCCCCACGGATTGGCCTCGGCCTTGCGGCGGCGGATGGCGGCTTCCAGCAGGATCACCAGGAACACCACCACGCCCACGGCCGTGATCGCGTAGCCGACCGACGAGACGTAGTTCCAGTGCGCGAAGGCGACCGGATAGTCCACATAGCGGCGTGGCATGCCCTGCAGGCCCAGGAAGTGCTGCGGGAAGAACACCAGGTTGACGCCGACGAACATGATCCAGAACTGCACGCAGCCCAGGAACTCGTTGTACTTCACGCCCCACATCTTCTCGAACCAGTAGAAGAAGCCGGCGAAGATGGCGAACACCGCGCCCAGCGACAGCACGTAGTGGAAGTGGGCGACGACGTAGTAGGTGTCGTGCAGGCTGTAGTCGATGCCGGCGTTCGACAGCACCACGCCGGTCACGCCGCCGACGGTGAACAGGAAGATGAAGCCGATCGCCCACAGCATGGGCGTCTTGAAGCTGATCGACCCGCCCCACATCGTGGCGATCCACGAGAAGATCTTCACGCCGGTCGGCACCGCGATGACCATCGTCGCGGCCACGAAATAGGCGCGCAGGTTGATGCTCATGCCGACGGTGTACATGTGGTGGGCCCACACGATGAAGCCGACGAAGCCGATGGCGACCATGGCGTAGGCCATCGCCAGATAGCCGAAGATCGGCTTCTTGGAGAAGGTCGAGACGATGTGGCTGATGATGCCGAAGCCCGGCAGGATCAGGATGTACACTTCCGGGTGGCCGAAGAACCAGAACAGGTGCTGGAACATGACGGGGTCGCCGCCGGCGGCCGGGTCGAAGAAGTGGGTGCCGAAGTTGCGGTCGGTCAGCAGCATGGTGATGGCGCCGGCCAGGACGGGCAGCGACAGCAGCAGCAGGAAGGCGGTGATCAGCACCGACCAGGCGAACAGCGGCATGCGGTGCAGGGTCATGCCCGGCGCGCGCATGTTGAAGATCGTGGTGATGAAGTTGATCGCGCCCAGGATCGAGCTGGCGCCGGCCAAGTGGAGGGCCAGGATCGCTAGGTCCATCGACGGGCCGGTGTGGCCGGTGGTCGACAGCGGCGGATAGATCGTCCACCCGCCCCCGAAGCCGCGGCCCGGGCCGCCGTCGACGAACATCGAGGTCAGCAGCAGGCACCAGGCGGCGACCAGCAGCCAGAACGAGATGTTGTTCATCCGCGGGAAGGCCATGTCCGGCGCGCCGATCATGATCGGCACGAACCAGTTGCCGAACCCGCCGATCATCGCCGGCATGACCATGAAGAAGATCATGATCAAGGCGTGGGCGGTGACCACGGCGTTGTAGCCATGCTTGGACTGCTCGACGAGGCCCATCAGGTGAACCGACGAGTTGGGACCGAAGATCTGGATGCCCGGCTCGGCCAGTTCCCAGCGAATCAGGCCCGACAGCGCGCCTCCCACCAGGCCCGCCATGATGGCGAACAGGATGTAGAGCGTGCCGATGTCCTTGTGGTTGGTCGAGAAGAACCAGCGCTGGAAGAACGGCGGCTTGTGGTCGGCGTCGTCGTGCCCAGCACCATGGGGCGCGTCGTGGTGATCGATGTCAGCGGCGTGAGCCATCGGACTTAATCCTGCAATCGTATCTTAGGCCGCCGGCGCGGCGGGAGCCGCGGCCGGAGCGGAAGCGGGGGCGGCGGCCGGCGTGGTCGCGGCCGGAGCAGCGGTCGCGGGAGCCGGGGCGGCAGCTGCCGTGGTGGGCGAGGTCTTGGACTTCACCCAGGCGTCGAAGTCGGGCTGGCTGACGACATGGATCTCGATCGGCATGTTCGAGTGGTCGACGCCGCACAGTTCCGAGCACTGGCCGTAATAGACGCCGATCTTGTCGGCCTTGAACCAGGTTTCGTTCAGGCGGCCAGGGATGGCGTCGGTCTTCAGGCCGAAGGCCGGCAGGGCGAAGGCGTGGATCACGTCGGCGCCGGTGACCTGCACGCGGATCACCTGGTTGACCGGCACCACCATCGGCTTGTCGGCGGCCAGCAGGTAGGGCACGCCCTTGGCGTCGGCCTCTTCCTTCTTCAGCGGCACCGAGGTGATCTCGCTGATCTTCTGGTCGGGATATTCATAGCCCCAGTACCACTGGTAGCCGGTGGCCTTCACCGTCAGGTACGGCTTGGGCATGTCGTTGTAGGCGAACAACAGCCGGAACGAGAAGATCGCGATAATCATCAGGATCAGCACCGGGCCGATCGTCCAGATGATCTCGACGGTGGTGTTGTGGCTGAACTTGGCCGGGACCGGGTTGGCCTTGGCGTTGTAGCGAATGACGATCCAGATCAGCAGGCCCAGCACCAGCAGGGTGATGAGCGTGATGATCGGCATCAGGATGTGGTTGTGGAAGGCGATGGCCTCGTACTTCAGGGGCGAGGCCGCCTTCTGAAGATCGTAGGCGCCGGGGGTCGGCTGACCCAGCAGTTCGGCGCCCTTGGCGAGGGCCTGCCCCGCGAACACGCCCGAAAGGGCCATCGTCGTGGCGGCGACGGCGGCTACGCCCGTCAACTTCCGCCGCATCCCCTGAATTTGCGCCTTCATATCCCTCACGGCCCGTTTCGGCGGCGATTTGGCGTCGCGATCAACCCACGCCGCGCCGACATGCACAATACGACCAGCGACACGGGACTTAGGCAATCGACTTCGTCAGGCGACGGGAATCGAGCGCTGGTCCCGGCGTCTCTGGCCGGTCGCTGGCGTGCATACGCGCTCCAATCCCCGTTGCCAAGCGCCTGAGGCGTTCGCCCGGACGCCTTGCGTGGACCCGAGGCGCCCAACCTGAGAACCGCTCTCAACAACCGCCATTTCGGCGCGGTTGCGGCTACGTACCATTACTAACATGTAATGACAGCTACCTTGCATTGGACACTACCTTGCGTCACAAGGGTGCCCAGCAACGGGCCAGAAGCAAAGAAGCGGACACCGTGACGGAAGCCATTGAAGTTCAACTGAAGAAGGGCGTGCTGGCGCTGTGCGTGCTGGCCCTGCTGTCGAAGGCCGACAGCTACGCCTACGAAATCGCCAGCAAGCTCGCCAAGGACATCGATATGGGGGAAGGGACGATCTACCCGCTCATGCGCCGCATGCAGTCGGACGGCCAGGTCGAGACCTATCTGGTGGAATCCCAGAGCGGTCCGCCGCGCAAGTACTACCGCCTGACCGACGCCGGTCGGGCCAGCTTCACGGCCCAGAAGGCCGAATGGGCGGCCTTCGTCTCCGCCGTGGAAAACATCCTGGGAGCCGCCGCATGACGCGCGCCGAATTCCTCACCCGCCTCAAGCGCGGGCTGGCGGGCATGCCCGCCGCCCAGATCGCCGACATCGTCGCCGACTACGAGGCCCACTTCAACGACGCCCAGGAGGCTGGGCGCAGCGAGAGCGAAGTCGCCGCCGCCCTGGGCGAACCCGAGCGCCTGGCCCGCGAGCAGCGCGCCGAACAAGGCGTCAAGCGCTGGGAGGAGACCAAGAATCCCTCGGCCGCCGCCAGCGCGATCTTCGCCGTCGTGGGCCTGGGGGCGATCGACATCATCTTCCTGCTGCCCCTGCTGATGGGCGTGCTGGGGACGCTGTTCGCCTTCTTCATGGCCGCCATCGGCGTCTTCGTGGCCGGCGGGGTGGTGACCACCGTGGGACCGTTCGCCGGACCGCCCGGCGGCCCCGCCGTGGCCTTCCTGCTGGGCATCGCCCTGATGGCCGGCGCCACCGCCCTGGCCGCGGTGACCACCCTGCTGACCATCGGCCTGGTCAACGGGCTGATCTGGTACGGCCGCCTCCACTACCGGCTGCTGAAGCCGGCCATCGAAACCCAGGTCTGAGGGGACCGCCATGATCCGCAACCTGACCATCGTCGCCGTCGCCAGCTTCGTGCTGTTCGTCGGCTGCCTCGCCGGGGCCTTCGCGCTCGGCGGTCGCGACATCATGCAGCACGGCTGGACCTTCCCGGCCGACTGGAACATCGAGGTCAACGACGACAACGACCATGTCCATATCGGGCCCGGTTCGTCGGACGCCGACAACGGCGAGACCACCACGCGAGAGGTCGCCTGGAGCGGCGCCGACGCCCTGCAGATCGACGTGCCGGCCGAGGTGATCTTCACCCAGGCCGCGCCCGGGGCGGGCGCCAGCGTCAAGGTCGTCGGGCCCCAGCGGCTGGTCGACCGGGTGACCCTGGAGAACGGCCGCCTGGCCCTGCGCGACGGCGGGGACGATGACGGCGATGGTTCGATCTCCATCCACGGCCACGGCGTGCACATCAACCGCGACGGCGACCGCCTGTCGGTCGAGATCGTCGCCCCGGGCGTGCGAGCCTTCACCCTGAACGGCAGCGGCGACCTTCACCTGAAGGCCTACGACCAGCCGGACCTGGTGCTGGAGATCAACGGCAGCGGCGATGTCGACGCCCAGGGCAAGACCAGGAAGGTCGACCTGAGGGTCTCCGGTTCCGGCGAGGCCGACCTGCGCGGCCTTGACACGGGCGACGCCAAGATCGCCCTGGCCGGCAGCGGCGAGGCCCACGTCGCCCCGCACGGCGCGGCCGAGATCGAGGTGGCCGGCAGCGGCGACGTCTACCTGACCAGCAAGCCCGCCGTCCTCACCTCCAACGTCGCCGGCTCCGGCGAGGTGCACCAGGACTGGTAGGCTCGGCGAAGGAGAGCTCCTTTCCTTATCGCCGTCGTCCCGGGCCTTGCTGTTCGGCCCGGGACGACGATAGGACCGGCGGGGCTGGACGAACCCAAAAAACCCTAGCCCTCGCTCCACACCGCCAGCTCGTTGCCGGACGGGTCGGTGAAGTGGAAGCGGCGGCCGCCGGGGAAGCTGAAGATCGGCCGGGTGACCACGCCGCCCGCCGCCGTCACCCTGGCCAGCATGGCCTCGATGTCGTGGGCGTAGAGCACCACCAGCGGCCGGTCGGTCGAGCCCTCCTGCGGCGTGCAGAACCCGCCGTCGGTCCCCTGGCCCTCGAAGGCCGCGTAGTCGGGGCCATAGTCGGTGAACGCCCAGCCGAAGGCCTTCGCATAGAAGGTCTTGGTGGCCGGCAGGTCGCCAGCGGGCCATTCGATATAGTCGATCTTGCCGTCTTCGCGCATGGTCGCGGCCCTCAATCTGTTCTTCTTACGTTCTAGGTCGCCGTCAAGGCAGAGTCCAGACGCTGGTGCGCTTGACCGCCATGTCCTCTAGTTCGCGCGTGGTCGGCACCTGGTACTCGGCCAGCTTCACCAGCCCGTCCTTGGGGAAGTAGGTGCGGCCCGGATCGCCGACCAGCACGGTGGCGCCGGCCGCCCGGCCCAGGCCCAGCCAGGCCATGACCGCCTCCGCCATCGGCCGCTCGTAGCAGATGTCGCCGGCCAGCAGCACGTCGGCGCCAAAAGGAGGACCGACCGGCGGCGGGGCGTCCAGCAGGTCGGTCTCGGTGAAGGCGACCTCGACGCCATTGGCCGCCGCGTTGAGGCCGATGGCCGCCTCGCAGAACACGTCGATGTCGGCGGCCAGCACGCTGGCCGCCCCCGCCCTCATCGCCGCGATCGCCACTAGGCCCGAACCGGACGCGAAGTCGATGACCCGCTTGCCGGCGACGATCTCGGGGGTGTCGAGGATATAGCGCGCCAAGGCCTGGCCGCCGGCCCAGGCGAAGGCCCAGAACGGCGGCGGCAGGCCGATCTCGGCCAGGGCCTCCTCGGTCAGCGTCCAGATCGGGGTGATCTCGTCGGCCAGGTGCAGCCGCAGTTCCGGCGTGTGCGGCGGGGCCTGGAGCCGGGTGTTCTCCAGGATGAAGGCGCGGCGGCCGGCGAGGGAGGCTTCGATCATGGGCGGCTTAGAGCACGGCCCGGCTCTGGTCTCTAGGCCGGCGCCCGGCTGGACGCCGCCTTCAGCACCGACATGTAGCCGGGCGCGGTCAGCATGCCTTCGGTCCGGCCCTTGGCCGCCAGCAGCCGATGGGCCTTGGGCAGGTTCCAGCACGGCATGTGCATGAACAGGTGGTGCTCGGCGTGGAAGTTGACATGGTAGGGCGCGATCAGGGCCCGCTCGATCCAGTTGGCCCGGGTGGTGCGGGCGTGGCGGAACGGGTCGGGCTCGTCCCTGGCCACCAGGGCGTGCTCGGCGATGTTGCGCAGGCGGGTGACCAGCGGGAACCAGGTCGCCATCGGCACGATCCATAGCGCCAGCCAGGCCCACCACAGGCCGATGGCGCTCAGCACGGCCAGCAGGCCCAGGTTCCACAGCAGGAACGGCGCCTGGCGTCCCACCTCGCCGCTGAAGATCGCGCCCTTCGGCTGGCCGCCCTTCAGCTTGCCCAGCAGCGGGCCGAATCGCTGCTTGAAGAAGGTCTGGCCGGTCAGGTCGCGGACGATCTTGCGGCGCAGCGAGGCGCGGGTGGTCGGGAACGGCGCCGACAGCACCAGGTCCGGATCCTCGGCCTGCTGGGCGTACTTGTGGTGGGTCAGGTGATAGGGCCGATACTTGGCCAGGGAGGCGCCGGTCGGGGCCGCGCACAGCCATTCGCCGACCCAGTCGTTGACCTTCAGGTCCGGGTGCAGCCCGCCGTGGGCGGCCTCGTGCATCAGGATGGCCAGGCCCAGTTGGCGGGCCCCGATCAGCATCACCGCCAGCAGGTAGGTCAGCGGATTGGGCCAGAGCACGAACGCCGCCCCGGCCGCGACGATCACCGCCCAGGCGTGGGCGACCATCAGCAGGCCCCGCCACGACGAGCGCGCCGACAGCGGCGCCCATTCCTGCGGCGTGAACAGTTCCTGCGGCTTGATGCGGGACGCGACGGCCATGGAACGATCATGCCACATTCAGCGTCCGGCTTACAGAATGACCCGACGTCATGCTGCCTTCGGAGATTCCCCATGCGCCTGATCCTGACCGCCCTCGCCCTGGCCTTCGCCCTGCCCTTCGCGGCCGCCCCAACCCTGTCCTGGGCCGCCAGCTTCGACTGCAATCGCGCCCGGGCTCCCGACGAGAAGGCGGTCTGCGCCAACACCGCCCTGAACGACAAGGACGTGAAGATGTCGGTGCTCTACGAGGTCAACAGGCGCACCCTGGCCATGGGCGGCCGCGGCGCGCTGATCGACGCCCAGCAGCAGTGGCTGCGCGACCGCCGAGGCTGCGGCGCCAACCGCGCCTGCCTGAACCGCGCCTATGACCGCCGGCTGGGCGAGCTGGAGCGGAGCATGGAGCGGATCTATCGCAACGGGCCGTTCTGATCCCTGTCGCGCTCTCTCCGTTGTCATCCCGGAAAGCGCGCAGCGCTTGTCCCGGGACCCAGGGCAGCCGCACCGCATCTACCCAGTCCCCTGGGTCCCGGACAGCCTCCGCGAGGCTTCCGGGATGACAACGGTGGAGACCGGATCCCTACAGCCCCGGCGGCTTCCACATCCCCGCCGCCAGGGCCAGGAACAGCACGAAGCCGACCTGGGCGTTGGACTTGAACAGGGCCAGGGCCCCGGCCGGGTCGTCGATCCGCACCCGGGCGGCCTGGCGCGACAGGTGGACGGCGACCAGGGCGGCCAGGGGCAGGAACAGCGGCCCCAGCCCCCCAACCCACGCCGCTGCGACGACCAGCACGAAGCAGGCGACATAGAAGGCCAGCACGCCTTTCTGGACGTGCGCCCCCAGCCGGCGGGTCGAGGACTTCACCCCGGCCAGGGCGTCGTCCTCGATGTCCTGGATGGCGTAGATCGTGTCGTAGCCCAGGGTCCAGAACAGGCCCGAAGCGTAAAGCAGCGCCGCCGACCAATCCAGCCGGTGGGTCGCCGCCGCATAGCCCAGCAGGGCGCCCCAGTTGAAGGTCAGGCCCAGCCAGGCCTGCGGCCACCAGGTGATGCGCTTCATGAACGGATAGGCCGCCACCAGGCCCAGCGAGGCGACGCCCAGGCCGATGGCTAGCCAGCCCAGGCAGACCAGGATGCCGAAGCTGACCAGGCAGCAGCCGATCACGAACGCCCAGGCCTGCTTGACGCTGATCAGGCCGGCGGGGATGGGACGCAGGGCCGTGCGGCTGACCTGGGCGTCGAAGTCGCGGTCGACGATGTCGTTGAAGGCGCAGCCGGCCGCCCGCATCAGGGCCGCCCCGACGAAGAAGGCGATCAGCAGCCACGGATTGGGCCATTGGCCCTGGCCGGCCGCGGCCAGGGCGATGCCCTGCCAGCCGGGCAGCATCAGCAGCCAGATCCCCGCCGGCCGATCGAACCGGCCCAGCTTCAGCCAGGGCCGCAGGGCCGGCGGCGCATGGCGGTCGACCCAGTTGCCGGCGGCGGCGTCGGGCAGGATGGTGGTGTCGGGCGAACTCATGGCCAAGGCTTAGCCCCCGGCTCCCGCCTCGCGCAACCATGCCCAGAGGCTGCCATAGAACTTTCCGATCTCGCCGCGAAAAACGATCAATTGGATTGATTGAAGGCCGCCAGCCAAGGTGTGTTCAGCGAAACGGCGGCCCCCTCCAGCCGGTTCGCTAGCCCGAGGAGGGTCGCCGTCCTTCCCCCGGGGCGGCGGCCCTTCTCCTTCCGCTCCGAAAGGCTTCCGATGACCCGTCCGTCCCTCGCTCTCCTGGTCGACCGCGTGGAAGCCTGGGCCCTGCTGGTCCTCGGCCTGGCCGCCGGCATCGTGGCGCCGCATCCGGTGACCACCGCCCTGTGGACCGCGGCGGCGCGGGCCTTCGACCGAGCCGGCGACGCCGGCATGGTGTCGCGACTGACCTCGGGCACGAAGTTCGGCGGCCGCATCCGCGCCGGCCTGCGTGGCGACAGGCTCAGCCACCTGCGGTTCGCCTAGGGTCGACCTCCAACGCTGTGCGTGGTCCTCGTCCTTCGACAGGCTCAGGATGAGGACCAATTTGCAGGCCGAGCCGTAGAAAACCTCATCCTGAGCTTGTCGAAGGACGAGGTTTTCGGCCCCACCGGGGGGTGCATGTCGATCTGATTTTGGGAAGGGCGCGGAGACACGATTTCGCCGCCTCACGCGGAAAGCCGCTGAGCTGAATGGGAAGGGTGCGAAGCGCCCGGGCCTCGCCCGGATGATTTGCGGTTGTAAGTACCGTTTCGACGAAGTGCAGGCGCTTCGCGTGGAACCGTTATCCGGAAGCCTTCGGGTCGCGGATTTTTAACCCGCTCCGATGGAGGCCCCCGACGGGCGGAGGGGCGACGTACCCCGTCCGGGCCGCGCGGGCGATTTCAGCCCGCGCCTGGTGCGTTTCGCCGTTCGGCCCCGAGGGGATGTTCCCGCCGCCCGGCCCGGACCGCCCGAGGCCCCATCCGAGGCCTCCACGCTCCGCCGACCGACCCGAAGGGCCCTCCGACACCGGCCAGCGGACGCTCCCCGCTCGACCACCCCCGAAAGCCGCATCGGTCGCCGTACGTGCGCCCTCCCCGTGCTTTCAGGTGAGATCAGGATAAGGGTGGTCTGAAGGGGTGAGGATAAAATCGGGTCGAGAAAGTTCAGAGCGTTGAAATCGCGAGGCTTTGTTCCCTGAACGCCGAGCATAAGTCCCTTCCCTCCCCCTCGTGGGGAGGGTGGCCCTGGCGGCGCCAGGGTCGGGTGGGGGGCTGCTGAGTCAGCCAGCAAACCCGCTAGACACCCTGCACCGATCCCCCACCCGACCCCCTACGCGGGCCACCCTCCCCGCAAGGGGGAGGGAAGGACAATTCCGGTTTTTGCCGCGACGCAAACCGGCCAGGGCGTCACATGCCTCCCTCCAGCGCCCGCAACAGGCGAGAAAGCCGTCTTCCCGTTTCGCGCCTGATCCCCCACATTCCAGTCCGATGACCGACGCTCCCCGCCCGTCCCGCAAGCGCTTGTCCCGTCCGGTCCACTGGGCGCTGGACGGGCTGGGCGCGGCGCTGGTGGCGATCGGGGCGATTGGCATCGTGACGCCGGGCCTGCCGACCACGGTGTTCTGGATCGGGGCGGTGATGTGCTTCCTCAAGACCCGGCCGCATGCGGTGCGGCCGCTGCTGCGCACCCCGATCGTCGGCCCGGCCATCCGCTGGTACCTGCGCTGGCGGCCGTTCGGCGGCGGGCGGCGCCGAAGCCACAGCTCGAAACAGGCTTGAACCGCCGCTCGCGCCGCGCGTGCGGAGCGCCTATCTGTCCTCCACCATGACCGACCAGATCGACGAGGATGAGACCGGCGCTCCCCGCCGCGCCCTGAGCAACGCCAGGGTGCTGGGCTTCATCGCGCGCTTCTGGCTGCGCCGGAAGGGGCTGTTCTTCACCGGCGTCGGCCTGACCCTGATGGCGATCTGTTTCGACCTGGCCCTGCCCTGGGCCTCTGGCCGGCTGATCGACACGATCACCAAGGGACCGTCGGCGATCGACGCGGCCTGGGGCGCCTGGGCGGCGTTCGTCGGGGTCTATCTGGGCTTTTCGCTGATCCGCAACCTAGCCATGCGGTTCTGGATCCCGCTGGCCGCCCGCAACATGGAGGAGATGACCAACGAGGGCTACGCCCGCGTCCAGGCCTTCTCGTCCGACTGGCACGCCGACAGCTTCGCCGGCGCCACGGTGCGCAAGCTGACCCGCGCCATGTGGGGCTATGACAGCGTGACCGACGCGGTGACCATCTGGCTGGCCCCCAGCCTGATCGTGCTGGTCGGGCTGTCGGTGATGCTGCTGCTGCGCCAGCCCTTGGCGGGGATCGTCGCCCTGGTCGTGGTCGCCGCCTACATCACCGTCAACCTGGTGGTCACCACGCGCTATGTGCGGCCCGCCAACCTGAAGTCCAACGCCCTGGATTCGAAGATCGGCGCCAGCCTGGCCGACGCGGTGACCTCCAACCCCACCGTCAAGAGCTTCGGGGCCGAGGCCCGCGAGAGCGCCCAGGTCGCCCAGGTCACCGCCGCCTGGCGCGAGGCGGTGATGGTCACCTGGCACAAGTTCACCAATGTCTGGCTGGGCCAGAACCTGCTGCTGGTGCTGCTGCAGGGCGGACTGACGGCGGCGATGATCCACGCCTGGGCCAAGGGGACCGCGACGCCCGGCGACGTCGCCTTCGCCATCACCGCCTTCATGCTGATGAGCGGCTATCTGCGCAACATGGGCGAGAACATCCGCATGCTGCAGAAGGGCCTGGACGACACCGAGGACCTGGCCGCCTGGGAGGGCCTGGCGCCGCAGATCGCCGACGCCCCCGGCGCGCCCGACTTCAAGCGCGGCCCGGGCGCCATCGCCTTCGAGGACGTGACCTTCCGCTACAAGTCGGCCGGCGCGCCGCTGTACGACCACTTCTCGCTGCGGATCGCGCCCGGCGAGCGGGTGGCGCTGGTCGGGCCGACCGGCTCGGGCAAGTCGACCTTCGTCAAGCTGGTCCAGCGGCTGCACGATCTGCAGGGCGGCCGGATCGTCATGGACGGCCAGGACGTCGCCCAGGTCACGCAAGGCAGCTTGCGCCGCGCCATCGCCGTGGTGCCGCAGGACCCGGCCCTGTTCCACCGCACCTTGCGCGAAAACATCGCCTATGGCCGTCCCGACGCGACCGAAGAAGAGGTCGTCGAGGCGGCGAAGAAGGCCCGCGCCCACGACTTCATCCTGCGCCTGCCCCAGGGCTACGACACCCTGGTCGGCGAGCGGGGCATCAAGCTGTCGGGCGGCGAGCGCCAGCGCGTGGCCATCGCGCGGGCCTTCCTGACCGACGCCCCGATCCTGGTGATGGACGAGGCCACCTCCTCGCTCGACGTCGAGACCGAGGGCCAGGTCCAGGCCGCCGCCGAGGCCCTGATGGCCGGCCGCACCACCATCGTCATCGCCCACCGCCTGTCCACCGTGCGCGGCGCCGACCGCATCCTGGTGTTCCAGAACGGCCGGGTGGTCGAGGAAGGCCGGCACGGGGAACTGAAGGCGGCCGGCGGGGTGTATGCGCGGCTCAACGCGGTGTCGGAGGGCGTGGGCTGAGGCCGGGGACATGCCCTCGCGGCGTGTCCCCCGCGGTTCGCACGGCGCTTGTTTTGGGAACACGCCGCAAGGGCGTGTCCCCGGCAGCATGAACGCCCTCAGCGAGGGCGGACTAACGCCCTTCGAAGGTAATCGTGGCAGGCGTCAACGGCGGCCCTTTTGCTTCCGCGCGACACCCGTCTCGGGTCGGTTGGACCTGGAGACGCAGACCGCCCACCAGGATGTCACGCCGCGCAACGGGCGGAGCCAGGCGGATGTCACCGCTCTTGAACGCCTCGTCCACCTTGCCGCCGCCGCAGTCCGAGGCTGAGCCGACCTGCCGCCACAGACCGTCCTGCACCTTTACGATCTCGACTACCGACCCGTTCCAAACCAGCACTTCGTCGATGCCGTCCTCGTCGATGTCAAGCAGGGTTATGGCGCAGGTTTCGGGTGAGTACACGCAGGTCGAACGGAGCTTCCAGCCGCCGTTCTGCTTCAGGAAGCTCTCGGGCAAGACCCTGCCCTTGGGGTAGACATGGATCTCGGCTACGGCCTTGGCGGAAGGCCTGTCGTCTCCTTTCGAAAGCTCATAGGGGCTGGTGGCGCTGAGCGCCTTAGCGGCAGGGGCGTTGAACGCCGCGTTCCGGTCCTTGCCTAAGGCGATCAGAGCCTCGCGACCAATACGCCCCCCCTGGAAACGCAGGAAGGCGTAGTCGAACGCCTCAGGCTTGACCTTGCCGGCGTGCAGCCGCGCCACCTGGTCCTCCACCGACAGCCGCCGGGGATCCGCCAGCGGCGTGCAAAGGGCCAGCAGCACCGCGATGACCACGAAGGCCATGGCGATGTTGGTGGTCTCCAGCGCCTTCATCCAGGCCCCCGGCCGCACGGCGGCGACCGCGTAACCCACCGCGTAGCCCGCCGCGACCAGCACGCAGGCGGCGGCGATGATCCGGTCGGGGCTGAGGCCGTACTGGCCGATCCGCAGGCTGAGGCCGTAGCCCGCCAGCACGGTGATCGGGACCAGCAGCACGCCCGCCAGCCGCGCCGCCCACCGCAGCACCGCGGCGGTGGTCTCGGTCCCGTCCTGGTAGGCGGCGTTGGCCAGCAGGATCAGGAAGGCGTCGGCGACCAGCAGGATGGCGGTGGCGCTTTTCGTCTTCCACAGCGGCTCCAGGCCGGTGAACGGCAGGGTCAGCAGGAAGGCCGCGGCGATCAGCGCCATCAGCGGCAGCAGCCAGGCCAGCAGGGTCAGGGCGACCGTCCGCACGCCGCGCACCAGGTTGGCCCGCACGTCGGTCAGCTGGACGGCGGCGGCGAACATCACGGCGGTGGCGGGGAAGCTGAACCACTCGTGCTTGATCAGCTTGTCGATGGCGTCGACGCCGATCAGCTTGAACAGGGCCGCGGCCAGGAACAGCAGCAGCCAGAAGGCCCCGGTGAAGCCCACCGACAGCGCGCCCTGCACCCCGTGCTTCCAGGTGACGTCGAAATAGGTCGGGTAGCGGGCGATGCGCCGCCGCTCCAGGTCGGCCGGCTCGACCAGGTGATGGCCGATGAAGACCAGGGCGGCGATCGCGAAGAAGGTTTGCGGCCCCAGGGCGTCGACGCCCTTGGCGGCCGGATCGCCGCTCCACACGCCATAGGCGCCGAGGCCCGCGGCGGCGACGGCCGCCACGCCCTTCCAGGCCGCCAGGGTGCGCCAGCGCAGGGCTGACACGCCCGCCAGGACCAAAAACGGCGTGAACAGCACGACCAGCAGCAGGGCGCCGTAGAGCTCGCGCTGGGTGGCCGGCCAGACCTTGGACTGGTCGGCCTGGTAGAGGCCGTACAGCAGCAGCCCCTGGGCCAGGCCCGCGGCCAGGCGGAGGATCGTCGCGCGGCGCACGGCGCGGGGATCGGACGGGGCGGTCTCGTTCAGGGCGTCGGTCATCTTGCTGCAACCTCGAATGTCGTGGGGCCAGAGATCACGCCGTGGGCGCGGCGCCTAGGGTCGAGCTTTCCGGCCCGACCTTGCCGGAGCGGGAGGGCGCCTCTAGGTTCCGCCGCGTTCAGGAGTCCGCCCGCATGGCCTATCGCTCGCTTCGCGAATTCATCGACGTCCTCGAGGCGAAGGGCGAGCTGGTGCGGGTGAGCGAACCCGTCTCGACCGTGCTGGAGATGACCGAGATCCAGACGCGCCTGCTGGCCACGGCCGGGCCGGCGGTGCTGTTCGAGAACGTCATCCTGCCCGACGGCTCGCGCTCGCCGATGCCGGCCCTGGCCAACCTGTTCGGCACGGTCAAGAGGGTGGCCATGGGCGTCACCCTGGGCGGCGAGCCGCGCACCACGGCCGGCGAGCTGCGCGAGGTCGGCGAGCTGCTGGCCTTCCTGCGCCAGCCCCAACCGCCCAAGGGCCTGAAGGACGCCCTGGACATGCTGCCCCTGGCCAAGACCGTGATGGCCATGCGGCCAGGCACGGTGAAGAAGGCCCCGGTGCAGGAGGTGGTGCTCACGGGCGACCAGATCGACCTGACGAAATTGCCGGTCCAGACCTGCTGGCCGGGCGAGCCGGCCCCGCTGATCACCTGGCCGCTGGTGGTCACCAAGGGCCCGGGCAAGGACCGCGAGGACGACTTCAACCTGGGCATCTACCGCATGCAGGTGATCGGCAAGGACCGCTGCATCATGCGCTGGCTGGCTCATCGCGGCGGAGCCCAGCACTACGCGCGGCACAAGAAGGCGGGGAATCGCGACCCCCTGCCCGCCTGCGCCGTGCTCGGCGCCGATCCCGGCACCATCCTGGCCGCCGTGACCCCGGTGCCCGACACCCTCAGCGAATATCAGTTCGCCGGCCTGCTGCGCGGGGCCAAGGTCGACCTGGTGCCGGCCAAGACCGTGCCGCTGATGGTGCCGGCCCACGCCGAGATCGTCATCGAGGGCCACGTCCTGCTCGACGAATATGCCGACGAGGGGCCGTACGGCGACCACACCGGCTACTACAACAGCGTCGAGAAGTTCCCGGTCTTCCAGGTAACCGCGATCACCATGCGCAAGGACCCGATCTACCTGACCACCTTCACCGGCCGGCCGCCGGACGAACCGTCCGTGCTCGGAGAAGCGCTGAACGAGGTGTTCATCCCGCTGATCCGCCAGCAGTTCCCCGAGATCGTCGACTTCTGGCTGCCGCCCGAGGGCTGCAGCTACCGCATCGCCGTGGTGTCGATGAAGAAGGCCTATCCGGGCCACGCCAAGCGGGTGATGCTGGGCGTCTGGAGCTATCTGCGCCAGTTCATGTACACCAAGTGGGTGATCGTCGTGGACCACGACATCAACGCCCGCGACTGGAAGGACGTGATGTGGGCGATCAGCACCAAGATGGATCCGGCGCGGGACATCACGGTGATCGAGAACACCCCCATCGACTATCTCGACTTCGCCTCGCCCGAGAGCGGGTTGGGCAGCAAGATCGGTCTCGACGCCACCGACAAGCTGCCGCCCGAGACCCATCGCGAATGGGGGAACGAGATCCGCATGGACCAGGCGGTGATCGACGCGGTCAGCGAGAAGTGGGCGCGGCTGGGCTTGCCGGGGGACGGCAAGCCGATCTGGAAGTAACGGCCAAAGAATGTTATAACTCCGTTCTAACGGAGACGGCCTCATGCGATCCTCGGTGCGCAAGATCGGCAATTCGGCCGGGGTGATCCTGCCCAAGCCCTTCCTCGCCAGTATCGGCGCGGAGGCGGGCGATCCCGTGGACGTGACGATGGAAGACGACCGCATCATCATCGTGGCGGCGCCGAAAAAGCATCCGCGCGACGGCTGGGAAGAAGAAGCCCGCGCGATGGCGGAAGCCGGCGCCGACGGGCTCGTCTGGCCAGAATTCGGCAATGATTTCGATGACGAGGAATGGGACGGCGAATGGTGACCCGGGGAGAGGTCTGGCTCGCCAACTTCGATCCGACCGTCGGCCACGAAATCCAGAAGACCCGACCGTGCGTCGTCATCTCGCCCGACGAACTGAACAAGGTCGTGCGGACGATCCTGGTCGCGCCGATGACCACCGGCGGCTGGGCCACGTCGTTCCGCGTGCCGGTGGTGTTCAACGGCAAGGATGGCCTGATCGTGCCGGATCAGATGCGTTCCATCGATCGCCAGCGCCTGCGCAAGAAGCTTGGCGCGCTGGCCAACGACGACCTCGAAGCCCTGCTCGGCGTGATCCGGACGATCTTCGAAACCTGATCGTCGAGCCATCACGCCCGCCTTGGCCGGTGCACCGCCGTCACCAGGACGTAGCTGAGCAGCATCAGCAGGTACCAGGCGCCGAGCTTGCCGGGGGAGACCATATGCCAGCCGTGGCGCTGGCTGGGATAGGCCCAGGCGCCGGCCAGGGTGCCCAGGTTTTCCGCGAACCAGATGAACAGGGCCACCAGCCCGAAGCCCAGCAGCAGCGGCATGCGGCGCGGCGTCCGGTCGGGCGTGAACACCACCCCGGTGCGACCGAACAGCACCGCCGAGGCCGCGAACAGGCCGATCCGGATGTCGGGGCCGTAGTGGTGGGTGAAGAAGTTCAGATAGGCCAGCACGGCCAGCGTCCAGGTGGCCCAGATCGGCGGATAGGCCGTGAACCGGAAGTCCATCAGTCGCCAGATCCGGGCGATGTAGCTGCCGATGCAGGCGTACATGAAGCCGGAAAACAGCGGCACGCTGGCGATCTTCAGCAAGCCGGGCTCGGGATAGATCCACGAGCCGTGGGCGGTCTTGAACACCTCCATGACCGTGCCGACGACATGGAAGACCGCGATCACCGCCGCCTCGTCCCAGCGTTCCAGCCTCAGGGCCAGCAGGGCGACCTGGATGGCCAGCGCGGCGAGGACGAGGACGTCGTAGCGCGCCAGCGGCGCGCCAGCTGGCCACCACAGATGCGTTCCCACGATCAGGGCCAGCATCAGCCCGCCGAACAGGCAGGCCCAGGCCTGCTTGAGGCCGAACAGCAGGAACTCGTAGGCCCAGCCGTTGAGGCGCGAGCGCTCGGCCCACTGCCGCGCCCAGGCGTCCAGCGCCGCCACCCGTCCCTTGATCCAGGCTTTGACGCCCGGCCAAGGGGCGCCATATCTGCGCCCATGACCTCCCAGATCTTCCCGCCCGCCGCCGACAAGACCGCTCTGGAGCGCGGCGCCGCCATCGCCCCGCGCTTTGACGCCAACGGCCTGGTGGCCGCCATCGCCCAGCACGCCGACACCGGCGAGATCCTGATGTTCGCCTGGATGAACGACGAGGCCTTGAAGCTGACCCTCGACACCGGGATCGCCCACTATTTCAGCCGCTCGCGGGACAGCCTGTGGAAGAAGGGCGAGACCAGCGGCCAGCTGCAGGTCGTCACCGAGCTGCGCATCGACTGCGACCAGGACGCGGTGCTGATCAAGGTCCGCCCGCAAGGCGACGGCGGCGCCTGCCACGTGGGCTTTCGCTCGTGCTTCTACCGCGTCTGGGAGAACGACCGACTGGTCGAGCGCGAGGCTTAGGGTTCTTCTCATGCCGCCAGCCTGCCCGGCCCGCATCGAACCGGCGGCCAGGGAACGTGCAGATCGCGTGAAGACCATCGGTCGAAGAACGTTGTTACACCTACGTTACAGGTGACAGGATCTGTGGCATCGTCGTCCCGGGGACTATGGGGGCGCGACACATGACCGAAGCGGCTTTGCAGACCGGTGCGCGAGCGAACGCCTCGCGCCAATTCTATTTCGCCATGGCCCTGACCTGCCTGGCCATCGCGGTGCTCGGCTTCATGCCGACCTATTTCCTGCCCATGGCCCAGGGCCGGTTCAGGGCCGAGCCGCTGGTCCACATCCACGGCCTGGTGCTGTTCTCGTGGATGGCGCTGTTCTGCGCCCAGACCTGGCTGGTGGCCCAAGGCAAGACCGTCGCCCACCGCACCTGGGGTCTGCTGGGCGTGGCGATCGCCACCGCCATGGTGTTCGTGGTCACCGCCGTCGTCTCGCTGCGGGTCGCCCAGGCCTCGCTGCCCGGCCAGCCCGAGGGCCTGGCCCACCAGGTGCGCGCCTTCGCCTGGGTCAGCATGGGCGGGATCGGCTTCTTCGCCGTGCTGTTCGTCCTGGCGATCGTCAACATCAGACGGCCGGAGACGCACAAGCGCCTGCTGCTGCTGGCCACGATCTCGATGCTGGGCGCGCCGATCGCCCGCTGGTTTCTGACCTTCCTGGCCCCGCACGGCGGGCCGCCGCCAACCCCGCCGCCCGGCCTGCCCCTGGTGGGCGCGCCGCCGGTCTTCGTGGCCATCCCGCCGGCCCTGCTCGGCGACCTGCTGCTGTTCTTGGCCATGTGGGTCGACTGGCGCACCCGCGGACGTCCTCACCCGGTCTATCTGGTCGGCGGAGCGGCCATGCTGGCGCTGCATCTGACCCAGGTCCTGGTCGCGGAATCGCCGGCCTGGCAGGCGATCGCCACAGCCATCGGCCATATCGCGGGCTGACCGCTTGCCTCGAGCCGGGACGCGGCGGACAAGGTCGGCATGACCGCCGCTCAGTCCCTGATCGCCTTCGCCGTCGCCGCCGGCCTGCTGACCCTCACGCCGGGCCTGGACACCGCCCTGGTGCTGCGCACGGCCGCCGCCGAGGGCGGGCGGCGCGCGAGCGCCGTGGCGGTGGGGATCGGCCTGGGCTGCCTGGCCTGGGGCGCGGCGGCGGCGTTCGGGGCCGGCGCCCTGCTGGTGGCCTCGCATGCCGCCTACACGATCCTGAAGTGGGCGGGCGCGGCCTATCTGGTCTGGCTGGGCGTCAACCTGCTGCGCAAGCCGCGCGCCGCCTTCGACACCGGCGCCGGCGAGCCCCCGCCGTCGGGCGGCCTGGCCGCGGCCCTGGCCAGGGGCTTCTGGAACAACCTGCTGAACCCCAAGGTCGGGGTGTTCTACGTGTCGTTCCTGCCGCAGTTCATCCCGGCCGGCGCCAGCCCCGCCGCCTTCGGCCTGCTCCTGGCTTCGATGCACGTGGCCATGGGCCTGACCTGGGCCGGGGGCCTGATCCTGGCCACTGCCCCGATCGCCCGGGCGCTGCGGCGGCCCGGGGTGGTGCGATGGCTGGACCGGGTGACCGGCGGGGTGTTCGTGGCGTTCGGCGTGCGGATCGCGCTGGAGCGGCGATAGGGGCGCCGGCGCTTGCTCCGTTGAGTGGCGGAATATCCAAAAGAAATCAGAGACCCGAAACCCCGTTGTCATCCCGGAAGCCTCGCAGAGGCTGTCCGGGATCCAGGGGCCGGCGCACTGCGGTGGTCCTGGGTCCCGGCCTTCTGCTTCGCTACAGCCGGGATGACAACGGTGGGGATGGATTTGAATCTCGCGCTTGAGACCCGCCAAGCCCCCGCAGATAGGCCTCGAACATGTCGGCCATGGCGTCGCTGTAGGCCGCGATCTCGGCCTGCGTTCGCGGCGTCTCCGAGAAGGCCTTGCCCACCTGGCTGAGCGTGGCCTTGATCAGGTCGCCGGCCAGGGCCCGCCGGGTCTCCGAGGCTGCGGGCAGCACTTCGCGCAGGAAGCCCTGGACGATGTCGGCGCCCGCCGCCTTGGCGTCGTGGGCCTCGGGCGCGTCGCGATAGAGCGGGGCGGCGTCGTTCAGCGCCACGCGCATTTCGGCTTCCTCGCATTCGGAGCGGATGAAGGCGTGGACCAGGGTGCGCAACCGCTCGAACGGCGGGCGGTCGACGTCCTCGAGGATGGCGCGCAGCAGATGGGTGGTCTGGCGCCATTCGTCGCTCTGCAGCCGGAACAGGATCGCGGCCTTGTTGGGAAAGTACTGATAGACCGAGCCGACGCTGACCCCGGCCTTCTCGGCCACCCGCGCGGTGGTGAAGCGCCCCGCGCCCTCCTTGGCCAAAACCTGAACAGCGGCCTCCAGAATGGCGGAAACGAGTTCGGTCGAGCGCGCCTGGCGAGGCTGTTTTCGTGAGGAAATCCGTGGGCTTGGGCGCTCGGTCATCGGGGCCTGGGGCGATGCGAATAGTCAATCTGACGAATTAGTCGCATTTTTCGAGGCGGCGCAAGGACGCGCCTTTGAGACCGGAATTTCCCATGAACACCCTGACCACCGCCCCGGTGGCGCCCCTGCTGGATCGTCTGTTCGAAGAGGCCGACGCCGCCTCGCCGATGAATAGTCCCCTGGCGGCGGCCCTGTCGGTCGAACAGCATCGGCGCCTGATGCAGAGCAAGACCGACTATCTCGACTTCTACAGCCAGATGAAGGACTTCCCGCTGCCGGTCTCCCGCGAGACCGGCCTGCTGCTCTACATGCTGGCCCGCGGCGGCGGCGCCCGCACGATCGTCGAGTTCGGGACCTCGTTCGGAATCTCGACCCTCTATCTGGCCGCGGCCCTGCGCGACAACGGCGGCGGCGTGCTGATCACCAGCGAGTTCGAGCCGTCCAAGATCGAGCGGGCCCGCGGCAACCTGGCGGCCGGCGGCCTGATCGACCTGGTCGAGATCCGCCAGGGCGACGCCTTGCAGACGCTGAGCGTCGACCTGCCCGAGACCATCGACCTGTTGCTGCTGGACGGCGCCAAGGCGCTGTATCCCGAGATCCTGGACCTGGTGGAAAGCCGCCTGCGGCCGGGCGCCCTGATCGTCGCCGACAACGCCGACTACAGCCCCGACTACCTGGCGCGCGTCCGCTCGCCGGCGTCAGGCTACCTGTCCACGCCGTTCGCCGAGGACGTCGAGCTGTCCATGCGGATCGGGTGACGGGCGCTGTTGAAGCCCATCTTCGTGTTGTCATCCCGGCTGGAGCGAAGCGGAAGGCCGGGACCCAGGACCACCGCACTGCGCCGGCCCTGGATCCCGGACAGCCTCTGCGAGGCTTCCGGGATGACAACGGTTCAGCCCTCACCCCTCGGCCAGCGCCTTGACCCCGCCGCCGTCGCCCGGCGTCACCACGAACCGCTTCAGCACCCGCGTCTGGTATTGGGGATCGAGGATCGTCGACACGGCGACCAGCTCGCCGGTCGCCTTGCCGTGCTCAAGGGTCAGCAGCAGGAAGCCCTTGGCGGCCTGGTCGGTGAACTTCACCTCCTTGTTGCGCGCCACATAGGCCGTGTCGAGCGGCGCGCCGGGCAGGTAGTCGCCATAGCCGGGCGAGGTCACCGAGGTGACCCCGAACTCGGCCGCCACCCGCGCGGCGCCGGCGTCGTCCCACAGCTCGTTGACCCAGAAGGCGTGGCTGTCGCCCGACAGCACGATGGGCCGGGCCTTGTAGGCCTTGAAGATGTCGTGGACCCGGGCCCGGTCGGCCGGATAGCCGTCCCAGGCGTCCAGGTTGCCGGGCAGGCCGGCCTGGGACAGGCCCCGGCTCTCCTCGACCGGCTTGGCCACATAGTCGGGCAGCTTGGCCAGCAGGGCGGCGTAGGCCGCCTCGCCCATGGTCGCCTTCAGGTCGGGCGGGACCACCCGGGCCATCACCACCTGGTTGCCCAGCACCTGCCAGGCCGTGCCGGCCTTCATCGAGGCGTCGATCTCGCGGGCCAGCCACTGCTCCTGGCCCTGTCCCATCATCCGCCGGTCCGGGTCGTTGAGCTTGGCGGCGAAGGCGGCCATGTCGGGCTTGCCGTCCGCCCCCGCCAGGTCGCGGCCGTAGTCCAGCTGGTGGGTGCGGGCCGTCAGCCGGGTCTCGGTCATCATCAGGGTGACGATGTCGCCGAACTGGAAGCGGCGCCAGGACGCCTCGGGCAGGGTCCCGGCCACCGGCTCGCGGATCGGCATCCACTCGTAATAGGCCTTGATCCCGGCCGCCTTGCGCTTGGCCCAGTCGCCTTCGGTCGCGGGCTGGTGGTTCTCGGCCCCGCCGATCCAGCTGTTGTCGGCGGTCTCGTGGTCGTCCCAGACCACGATCCACGGTGCGCGGGCATGGGCCGCCTGCAAGGCCGGGTCGGTCTTGTAGAGGGCGTGGCGGCGGCGGTAGTCCTCCAGGTTGAGCAGCTCGCGCGGCGGGTCGGGGACGCGGGTCTTGGCGGTCGGCGAGGCCATGCCGTAGTCGCCGGGCGCGGCGCCGTACTCGTAGATGTAGTCGCCCAGGTGCAGCACGGCGTCGACGCGCGGCAGCTTGGCGACGGCGTCATAGGCGTTGAAGTAGCCGTTGGGGTAGAGGGCGCACGACACCACGGCCAGGACGACGTCGCGGGCCTCGCCCTTGGGCAGGGTGCGCGTGCGGCCGCCGACGCCCTTGCCGAACGGCTTGCCGTTCTTCACGTAGCGAAAGCGATAGAAATAGTCCGTCGCCGGCTTGAGGCCGGTCACGTCGACCTTGACCGTATAGTCGCGGCCCGAGACTGCGGTGGCCTGGCCCTGGCGGACGATGGCCTTGAAGGCCGCATCGGTCGCCACGTCCCAGCGCACGGCGATCGGGGCGGTGGTCGCCTCGGCCGTGATCCGGGTCCACAGCACCACCCGGTCCTCCATCGGATCGCCCGAGGCGACGCCGTGCAGGAAGGCGGTCCGGCCGGCGAAATAGGCCCGGGGCTTGGCCGCCGCCATCGCCTCGCCGGCCGCGCCCGCGCCGCCCAGGCCGAAGAGGGCCAGGGCCCTGCGTCTGTCGATGGTCATGCTCAACTCCCCGGGGGCTCACGGCGCCGCTTGGTCTTCTCGTGCGTTAGCCTGTGGAGACAACAGTAGGATGACGGCGCCTGTCCAGCGAAGGCCTCTGAAGTCCGCGCGAAAACTTCGGGCGGGAGCCTTGATCCCCATGAGGGATCCCGCTTGGCGGCGGTAATGCCGGTCATCACGACGGTGGTGCGGGACGCGCGCATCGACTATCCCCTTCCGACGCGGGCGACATCCGCGACGCGACAGCCCGCGACGGAGCCGTGAAGACGCCTTGATCCCCTCGCCCGACCCGATCGCGACGCTCGACGACGAGGTCGACGACCTCGACATCCCGGACCTCGACGTCCTGGAGGGGAGAGCGGCCGGCGAGATCGTGCGCATCGACCTGGGCCCCGACCTGGCCGGTCAGCGGTTGGACAAGGCCCTGGCGACCGCCGCCCCCGACTTGTCACGCGCCCGGCTGCAGGCCCTGATCGCCGCCGGCCAGGTGTCGCTGGTCGTCGAGGGCGGCGAGCCGCGTCCGATGGCCGACGGCAAGGCCAAGGCCCCGGCGGGCGTCTACCAGGTGCGGGTCCCGCCGCCGGTCGCCGCCGAGCCGGAGCCGGAGGACATCCCGCTGCGCGTGCTCTACGAGGACGCCCACCTGATCGTCATCGACAAGCCGCCCGGCATGGCCGCCCACCCCGCCCCCGGCTGCGACACCGGCACCTTGGTCAACGCTCTGCTGTTCCATTGCGGCGCCAGCCTGTCGGGGATCGGCGGGGTAGCCCGGCCGGGCATCGTCCATCGGCTGGACAAGGAGACCTCCGGCGTGATGGTGGCGGCCAAGACCGACGCCGCCCACCAGGGGCTGTCGGCCCTGTTCGCCCGGCACGACATCGACCGCATGTACCTGGCCCTGGTCCGCGGGGCCCCGCATCCGCCGGCCGCCACGATCACCACCCAGCTGGGCCGCTCGCCCGGCGACCGCAAGAAGATGGCGGTGCTGAAGTCCGGCGGCCGCGAGGCGATCACCCACTATCGGGTGGAGAAGACGTTCGGCGGCGACAAGCCGCTGGCCGCGCGGGTGGCCTGCCGGCTGGAGACCGGCCGCACCCATCAGATCCGCGTGCACCTGGCCAGCAAGGGCAGCCCCTGCCTGGGCGACCCGGTCTACGGCGCCGGCGCCCCCGCCGCGCCGGTCAAGGCGGCCCTGACCGAGATCGGCTTTTCCCGCCAGGCCCTGCACGCCGCAGTGCTGGGCTTCGTCCACCCGATCACCGGCGAAACCCTGCGGTTCGAGACCCCCCTGCCGCCGGACATGGCCGCGCTGGAAGCCGCCCTCGAGGCTTTGTGATTCCGAGGCCGCTTTCGGCCCTAAGCGGACCTTTAAAGCGGAGGGGACTTGGATTTTCCATCCGTCGTTTTTGAACGGAACTCGCCAACCACCTCATACATGCCGGGATCAAATGTAGCGAATGACAGGGCTTCTTCGAGATATGGGCGTGGGGCTGGGTCTTGGCGCATGGCCTCATAGTCAGCGAGGCTGGCCCATTTGGCGTACATGGTGACCTTGCTGCCGTCTGTGCTGCGATGAAGGGTCGACGAAACGAACCCGGGCGCTTTGCTGACGATCTCACCGGTGACCTTGGTCAATATATCGACCAATCTCTGTTGATTGGGCGGATCGACTTGGAAGACGTTGATGAAGACAATCACGGCGTTCCAACCTGGGCGAAAAGCGAATCGCTCATACGAGAAGTAGGGTCGACGGGCGCAGAGGCAACTGCCGCTTTCCACCCATAGCTGACATTGAACGCGTCCACCGCCGGACCGCAGCGACGTCAAAGCGCGGTCGCTACGAGCCGCCCCTGCTCGCGCCCCCAGCTAGACCTTGCCTGGCCGATACATTCAGGCCCTAATTCGGTTACAGATCGAGCCCACTGTGGCGGGGTCGGAGGTTTCGTCCATGTTCGCGTCCCGCATCGCCCTCGCCGCCCTGATCGCCCTGCCTCTGATGGGGCCGCTGGCCCTGCCTGCCGCCGCGTTCGCCCGCTCGGCCGACGACGAGGTGGTGACCACCGCGGCCGCCCGCGCCACCCGCCCGCCGACCGAGGCCGAACTGGAGAAGGCCA
This sequence comes from Caulobacter sp. BE254, assembly GCF_031457295.1. Taxonomy (NCBI): domain Bacteria; kingdom Pseudomonadati; phylum Pseudomonadota; class Alphaproteobacteria; order Caulobacterales; family Caulobacteraceae; genus Caulobacter; species Caulobacter sp. BE254. The sequence continues at coordinate 103,705 of NZ_JAVDWJ010000010.1, forward strand.
AGGCCGACGCCCAGGCCCGCGACGCGGCCGAACGGGCCAAGCCGACCGCCGTCGACCCGCTGTCGGCCTGGATGGCCGACGCGCCGCCGGTCCAGGGCGATCCGATCCACTATGCGCCGCGCGCCGAGCTCGACGTCAACGGCTACCCCCTGGACAAGGACGGCAAGCGCCAGGTCCACGGCGAGATGGGCGTCAGCGTCGGCACGGGCGGCTATCGCAGCGGCTATGTCTCCAGCCTGATCCCGATCGGCGAGACCGGCACCCTGGGCGTCGCCGTCAGCCAGACCGACTTCGGCAAGCACGGCGGCTATGGCTACGGCGGCTATGGCGGTTACGGGGGCTATGGCGGCTACGGCGACGGATACGGCTGGGGACGGCGCGGCGGAACGTCCCAGTCCCTGGCCCTGTCGCTGGACATGCGCGGTGGCGGCGGACGCTCCAAGTCCGACACGCCGGAGGGCTGCGCCCCCGGCTTCCGCGACGGCGAGCGCTATGTCGAGCCGGTCTGGGTGACCCAGATGCGCGGCGACAAGAGCTGCGCGGCCGCGACCGACCGCCCCTAGGCGAAGACCGAGACCGATCGTCGCGACGACATAGTCTTGTTCGCCGATACTTAAGAGCTTGCGGTCAAGGTGCGCGCCTCAGGGCGTCATCGGACCGATCTATGCAGCCGGAAATCACCGCTTTCCACCATCCCGCCACCGGGCGGGTGACCTATCTGATCGCCGACCCGGCCACCTTGCTCTGCGCGTTCGTCGACCCGGTCCTGGACTACGACCCGCTGACCCAGGCCGTCGACACCCGCTTCGTCGACGCCATCATCGCCGACGTCCGCGCCAGGGACCTGGGCCCGACCTGGATCCTGGAAACCGGCCTGCACACCGACCACCTGTCGGCGGCCGGCCACCTGAAATACGAGACCGGCGCCTCGATCTGCATCGGCGCCCCGGTGCTGGACAGCCTCCGGCGCCTGGTCCCGGTGCTGGGCAGTGACGGCGTCGACCTGGACGGTTGGGACTTCGACAAGCTGGCCCAGGACGGCGAGGCCCTGCCGATGGGCGGCGTCGAGATCACCGCCATCGCCCTGCCCGGCCGTCTGCCGGGGGCCACCGCCTACCAGATCGGCGACGTGGTGTTCGCCGGCTCGGCCCTGCTGCCGCCGGACCAGGGCCTGGACGACAGCGCCGCCCCGGGCGCCGACGCGGCCGGCCAGCACGCCGCCGCCCGCCGCCTGCTGGGCCTGCCGCCCCAGACCCGGCTGCTGGTCGGCCAGACCGGCGCCGACGCCGACGCCTGGAACACCACCGTCGCCGACCAGAAGGCCCGCAACATCGACGCCGGCGACGCCGTGCCGGCCGAGGCCTTCGTCGCCCGCCGCGCCGCCGTGGTCGCCTCGCCCGGCCCGCTGGCCGCCCCGGCCCTGCAGGTCGGCGTCCGCGCCTTCCGCCTGCCGCCGCGGGGCGAGGACGGCAAGCGCTTCCCGCACGTCGATATCAGTTCCATTTAAAAACCCACTTGCCTCGCGTCGGTCCTGGCGTCTAGATGCTTCGCACGCGAAGAACTTGACACCAGAACACCGGGGAGCCGCCGCCGTGGCCGAAGACAAGAGCGCCGAACTGACCGCGGCCCAGGCCGACAACCTGCCGGGCCTCCTGGGCCTGGAATGGCAGGAGGCGGTCCCCGGGCGCGTGACCGGCCGCATGACCGTGGCCAAGCATCACATGGCCCCCAACGGCTTCCTGCACGCCGCCAGCGTCATCGCCCTGGCCGACAGCGCCTGCGGCTACGGCTGCGTGGTGTCGCTGCCCGACGGCGCCAGCGGCTTCACCACCATCGAGCTGAAGTCCAACTTCCTGGGCACGGTGCGCGAGGGCGGCGGGGTGGCCTGCGCGGCGACCCTGGTCCATGGCGGCCGCAACACCCAGGTCTGGGACGCGATCGTCACCGCCGAGGCGACCGGCAAGACCATCGCGCTTTTCCGCTGCACCCAGATGGTTCTCTACCCCAAGGCCTAGGTTAGAGAGGTCCGAAGCGGGAAACCGCGCCCCGCGACACAAAAGCTTGTCACAGGCTCTTGCGCTCTTCGGGCGACGCCGCTAGGTATCCCGCCCTCACTCAAGGCGCGCCCCCGGGCGGCCTCGAAGACCCCCTGGAGAGGTGGCAGAGTGGTCGAATGTACCGCACTCGAAATGCGGCGTGCCTGGAAGGGCACCGTGGGTTCGAATCCCACCCTCTCCGCCACTACCCATCGATTTTATTGAATAATTCGCCCCTGGCGAGCACACTCCTACGACTGGAGTAGCAATTCCGTACCTGTTGGTCGCAGGAGCTTTGCCGTGGTGTCTTTTCCATATCCGATGAGCTAGGCGCCTTTGATCTTGGGCAAGATCGGAAGCCAGACTTCTAACGCGTCGCCCACTCTATCATAGTAGAGGTTGTAAAGCTCTGCGCCGCTTGCAAGCGCCGCACCGGCAATCTGCCCCATCGGCTCGCCAGCTAGTTCGTAGGCCGTGTGGTGATGATGCGCCATCATAGGGCATTGTCGGCTAGCGAGAAGCGGACCTTCAGGCCCGCCGGCTGAACGAGCACTTTCGGCGCGAAGATCCATTTCCGAAACCAGGCGGAGCGCGACTTGGCGATCTTGCCTATGCCCTGGTTGCTTACGAAATTTTACAATCTGTAGCCGCAAACGACGTCGTAAATTAGCCTTTTGTTAGCGTTTCTGACACCCCTCTCAGGGGCGCGGCTGAAGCGAGCGCAACCGGATCAAGGGCGGGCGTTCGTTGCCGTTCGTATCGAACGCGATCCACTGAAAAAGGCAAACCGCCGGCAACGGCGGGACGCAAAACCTCCGGACTCATACGAGTTAGCGGGGTCGCCAATGGAGAACGTATGCGGGTCGCTGAGCATTTCCACCCGTCCGCCTCCTGCCAGATTGCTGAATAGGTTTCCGTCCGAGGCTCTCGCTTCGGGTGGCGTTTCGTGTTGCGTACGGGGTTAAAGATGACGAAGAAGCAGGCTCGGTCACATTCGGCTGATCGTCCGCGGCCATTGCCGCTAGCCTATCGCCCCTCCAGTCCCGTCGGTCGTCGCAATGGACGCCTGCTCTGTGGCGCCTCGCTCGCCGTAATGGCGTTGATCAGCCAGCCGTCGATCGCCCATGCGCAGTTGGACAGATACTGGGACCCCAACGGCACGGCCGCCAATAGCGGCGGCGCGGGCACCTGGAACACCAGCGCGCCGACATGGAGCCCCAATGCCGATGGTGTCAGCGGTCCCTATACCGCGTGGGACAATGCCGGGATCGACAACGCCATTTTCGGCGGCCCCAGCGGCACGAACGCCACGGTCACGCTGGCCACGCCGATCATCGCGCACAATCTCACCTTCGATGCCGGCACCACTTACACGCTCACCGGCAATAAGCTGACGCTTGCCGGCGTGACGCCGACGATCACGACGAACGGCGCCGCCACCATCAATTCGATCCTTGCGGGCAATGCGGGACTGACCAAGGCGGGCGCCGGCGCCCTGACCCTGAACGGCGCCAACACCTTCACGGGCGGGATCAATCTCACCGGGGGCATACTGACGGTCAACGGCGATTCTGCTCTTGGTCTCGGCAACAACATCACTCTCTCCGCAGGCGCGAGTCTACGCAGCGCCGGCGCGCTGGCCTCCACCCGCGTCGTCACCCTCGCCGGCTCGGCGAGCATCGGCGGCGGGGTGGGTTCGGCGCACATCACCGGCGCCGGCGCCCTCCAGCTCGTCCAGTCGACGACGCTGAGCGACAACACCAACGACTTCACCGGCGACCTAAATGCCAACGGCGTCAGCCTGAGCTTCAGCTCGGTCGGCAATATCGGCCAGGCGAGCGCGCTGGGCGCCGGCAACGCGATCTTCATCGGCTCGGAAACCGGCGCTGGCAGCGCGAGCGCCGTCTATACCGGCGACGGAGACGTTTCCAATCGCGCCTGGTCGATGCGGAACGGCGGGGGCGGGATCACCCTGATCAATCAGGGAACCGGGACGCTGTCGCTGAGCGGCAACTTCTCCCAGAGCGGATTGACCACGGTCTTCGTGGCGTTCAGCGCCCAGACGGCCGACATGGAATTGCTGGGCGTCATTTCCGGATTCCGGCCGATCTTCTTCCAGGGCAGCGGCACCGCGCGTACCATCACGCTGGGCGGCGCCAACACCTTTACCGCGCCCACCACAATCGGCGGCGTCACCGTCCGGGCAAGCACGCTGGCGAACCGGGGAACCAACAGTTCGCTGGGCACCGGCATGACCGGCACCGGCGCCATCGCCATAAACAATGGCATATTGTCTTATACCGGCGCCGGCGGCGGCACCGATCGGGCGCTGTCGATCAACGGCAGCAGCAGCGTCCTCAACGACGGCGCCGGTGCGCTCGTCCTCAGCGGCGCCTTAGCGTTCAATGCCGCGGCTCCGGCCGACAGCTTTACCCTTGGCGGCAGCTTCGCCGGCAACAACACGATGTCGGGAGTGATTTCCGGCAACGGCGGCGTAATCATGAACGGCGCGGCGGGGAGCGCCTGGCTGCTCAGCGGAGCCAACACCTATATCGGCGCGACCACGGTTGCGAGCGGCGCCCTGCGGGCCGGCAGCGACCAGGCGTTCGGCGCGCCCAACGCAGTGACCGTCAATGGCGGCACGCTCGACCTCAACGCGCACGATATCATGGTCGCCTCGCTCGCTGGAACGGGCGGCAGCGTGGCGCTCGGCGGCGGCGGGCTGACCGTCAACGGCGCCGCCAGCACGAACTATGCAGGCAGCATCACCGGCAACGGCAATCTCGTGAAACGCGGCACCGGCACGCTGACGCTGGCCGGGCAAAGCACCTACACCGGCAGCACGACGATCAATGGCGGCACGCTGGCGCTGAATTTCGCAGGAGCGGGAGCGCCGACCAGCGACATCCTCTCGGCCACGTCGACTCTGAACATGGCCGGAGGCACGCTCGCCGTCACCGGCGCGGCGGGCGCGACGAACAGCCAGAGCTTCAACGGCCTGAACGTCACCGCCGGCAACAACCGGCTCGTCGCGACTTCCGGCGCGGGCGGCAGCATGACGCTGAACCTCGGCGCGCTCAGCCGCACGGGCGGCCTGATTGATTTCACGCTGCCGGCCAGCGGCGCGATCACCACGACCAACGGCGATGCGGCTCTTGGCTGGGCGACGGTCAACGGCACCGATTATGCGCAGGTGCTGGCGGGCAATGTCATCGCTTTCGCCAGCTATGCGAACAAGGACGATGCGAGCACCTGGCTGACCGGCGACGTGGTCGCCGATACGGGAGGCGCGCTCAACACGCCCTTCGGCAACACCGTCTCGGGCAATGTGCAGCTCGGCGGCCTCAAATATACCGCCGCGGCCAATTCCACCGTCACCGTCGGCGGCGCCAACACGCTCGGCGTGGACGGCACGATCATCGTCGCCGCGAGCATCGGCAACGCCAGCCAGACGATCACCGGCGGCTCGCTTACCGGCAGCGCCGGTGGGGGCACTCTCGGCGTCCTCCACAATGGTACGGGCACGGGCGCGCTCACCATCGCCTCGACGATCGTCGACAATGGCGGCGCCACCGGCTTCATCAAAGGCGGCGCCGGCAAGGTCTCGCTGACCGGCGCCAACAGCTATACCGGCGGCACCACGCTCAGCGGTGGTACGCTCGTCGTCAACAGCGTCGCCAATGGCGGCGTTGCAAGCAGTCTCGGCGCCTCGTCGGCGGCCGCATCGAACCTGGTGATCGAGAGCGGGACGCTGGAATATACCGGTGGCGCCGCGACGACCGATCGCGGCTTCACGCTGGTGAACGGCGGTCCGTCGCGGACGATCCAGATCACCAACGCTGCCGCCAACCTGACCTTCTCCGGCGCGGTCAGCGGCCCGGACGACGCCAGCCTTATCAAGACGGGCGCCGGCACGCTGACGCTGGCGAATGCGGCAAACGACTATACCGGCGTCACGACGGTGTCCGGCGGCGCCCTGGCGGTCAGCACGCTGGCCAATGGCGGCGTGGCGAGCGGCATCGGCGCATCGTCGGCGGATGCGGCCAACCTCGTGCTCCAGAACGCCGGCGGGCTGCAATATACCGGCGCCACGGCCAGCAGCGACCGCGGCTTCACGCTGGGCACGGGCAATGGCCGGATCGGGGTGAGCGATCCCGCCGCGACGCTGACGCTCAGCGGAACGGCGATCGGTTCCGGCGGGCTGATCAAGGAAGGTGACGGCACATTGTTGCTGTCCGGCGCCAACAGCTACACCGGCGGAACGACGGTCAGCGCCGGTACGCTGCGCGCGGGATCGGTGCAGGCGTTCGGGAGCCAGACCGCGCTCATGGCCGTCGACGCCGGGGGGACGCTGAATCTCGCCGGATTCGCCAACAGGGTCGGCGCGCTTTCCGGCGCCGGCTCGGTCGTGCTGGGCTCCGCCACGCTGACCTCGGGCGGAATCAGCGGCACATTCACCGGCACGATCAGCGGCAGCGGCGGCTTCTACCAGACGGCAGGCGGCGTCCAGACGCTCGCCGGCTGCAACAACAACTATACCGGCGCCACGTCGATCGTCAGCGGAACGCTGAGCGTGAATTGCATCGCCAATGGCGGCGTCGCCAGCGCCATCGGAGCATCGAGCAGCGCGTCCGCCAATCTGGTCCTGAGCAACGGCAATCTGATCTATTCCGGCGGCAGCGCCAGCACCGATCGTGGGTTCACGCTCGGCGGGACCGGCACGCTCACGGTCAGCGATCCCGCCGCCACGCTTCAATTCAGCGGCGCGGTCGTGGGTGCAGGGGCCTTGCAGAAGGCAGGCGCCGGCGCGCTGCTTCTGTCCGGCGCCAACAGCTACACCGGCGGCACGGCGATCATCGGCGGCATATTGCGCGCCGGCAGGACGAACGCATTCGGGACCGGCGGCGTATCGCTCGGCAACACCGCCGGGGTCGCCCTCGATCTCAACAATTTCAACACCACCGTGGGCTATCTGGGTGGCGGTGGCGCTCTTGGCGGCAATGTCACGCTCGGCACGGCGGCGTTGACGCTCAATGTGGCTTCCGGGGCCGCCAGTTACGCCGGCGCCATCAGCGGCAGCGGCGGCCTCGTCAAGAATGGCGGCTACACCCAGATCCTCAGCGGCTGCGGCAGCAGCTATACCGGAAGCACCGCAATCAACGGCGGCGTGCTCGAAGTCTCGTGCCTCGCCGATGGCGGCAACAATAGCGCCATCGGCGCCTCCGCCGCGAACGCCGGCAATCTGATCATCAATGGCGGCACGATGCGCTACACCGGCGCTGGCGGCAGCACCGATCGCCTATTCACGCTTGGCGCCTCGGCCGCCAGTCGGCTCGAAGCTTCGGGTACGGGTGCGATTGCCTTTACCGGCGCCGCGCCGATTGCGTTCACCACGCCCGGCGCCAGCCAGACGCTGGCCATCGGCGGGGCCAATATTGGCAACAACAGCCTTTCCGCCCAGATCACCAACAATGGCGCGGGCGTGACCTCGCTGACCAAGGATGGCGTCGGCGCCTGGACCCTCAACAATGCCGGCAGCAGCTATACCGGCATCACCACGATCAACGGCGGCGTGCTCGGCGTCAGCAAACTGAGCGACGGCGGCGTGGCGAGCAGCATCGGCGCGTCGTCGGCCGCCGCGGCCAATCTGGTGATCGGCAACAACTCGACCCTGCGCTACACCGGCGCGGGCGACACCACCAACCGGCTGTTCACGCTTTCGGCCGGGACCACCTTCATCGAGTCCTCGGGCGCCGGCGCAATCGTCTTCACCGACACCGGGCTGGTGACGCTGGCGGGCGCCAACCAGGCGCGCACCATCGCGCTTGGCGGCGCCAATAGCGGCAACAACACGCTGGCCGGATCGATCGGCAATTCGGGCAGCGGCATCACCACATTGGCGAAGAACGACGCCGGCGCCTGGCTGCTGACCGGCGCCAACAGCTATACCGGTCCGACCAACATCAACGCCGGGACGCTCATTCTCGGCAATGGCGGCACGACGGGCTCGATCGTGAGCGCCACGGTCAACAATCTCGGGATCCTTGGCTTCAACCGATCCGATACGCTGACCTATGGCGGCGTCATCACGCAGACAGGCTCGGTGCGACAGCTCGGCGCCGGCGCCACGATCCTGACCGGCACCAACAGCTACACCGGCGGCACCACGATCAGCGCCGGCACGCTGCAGCTCGGCAATGGCGGGACGAGCGGCAGCATCACCGGCAACGTCGTCGACAATGGCGTGCTGGCGTTCAACCGCTCGGACACCATCACGTTCAATGGCGTGATTTCCGGCGCCGGTTCGGTGCGGCAGGCAGGCGCAGGCACGACGATCCTGGCGGGCGTCAACAGCTATGCCGGCGGAACGGCCATCAATGCCGGGACGCTGCAGGTCTCCAGCGACGCCAATCTGGGCGCGGCCGCGGGTCCGCTCAGCTTCAATAACGGCATCTTGCGCACGACCGCGAACATCAGCAGCGCGCGCACCGCGACGCTGACCGGCGCGGGCACGATGCTGACCGATGCCGGAACCGGCTTCACGCTCAGCGGTGTGGTTTCCGGTGCGGGCGGACTCACCAAAGCGGGCGCGGGCACGCTGACCCTGACCGGGGCAAACGGCTATACGGGCGGCACGACCATTTCGGGCGGCACGCTGTCGCTCGGCAATGGCGGCGCCAGCGGCACGATCCTCGGCGATGTGGCCAACAACGGCGCGCTGGTCTTCAATCGCTCGGACAATATCGGATTTGGCGGCCTCGTCTCGGGAACGGGATCGGTCACGAAAACGGGCGCCGGCGTGGTCACGCTGACGGGGAACAACAGCTATACCGGCGTCACGAATGTGAATGCCGGCACGCTGCTGATCAACGGCAACCAGTCGGCCGCGACCGGTCTCACCAGCGTCGCCTCGGGCGGGGTGCTCGGAGGCAGCGGCATCATTGGCGGCAATGTGAACGTGGCCAATGGCGGCATCCTCGCACCGGGCAACAGCCCCGGCACGATGACGATCAATGGCAATCTGTCGCTGGCGAGCGGTTCGATCCTCAATTTCGAGTTCGGTCAGGCAGGCGTCGTAGGCGGCCCGCTCAACGATCTTGTCAATGTTGGCGGCAATCTGGTGCTCGACGGCACGATCAACGTCGGCGTATCGGCCGGCGGCGCCTTCGGCGGCGGCATCTACCGCGCGTTCAACTACGGCGGCACGCTCACCGACAATGGCCTCACGCTCGGCGTGCTGCCGGTCGGCAGCAGCGTCACCGTTCAGACCTCAGTGGCCGGCCAGGTCAATCTGATCAATTCGCTCGGCCTGTCGATGAGCTTCTGGGACGGCGGCGCCGGGCCGAAGTTCAACAATGTGATCAATGGCGGCAGCGGCGCCTGGCATCTTGGTGGCTCCGACAATAACTGGACCAATTCCGACGGCAGCGTGAACGCCGCCTATGCCGACGGTACGCTCGCCATCTTCGCCGGCGCCGCCGGCACGGTGACGGTGGACAATAGCGGCGGCGCGGTGACTGCGTCCGGATTGCAGTTCGCAAGCAACGGCTATCTCGTCAACGGCGCCCCGCTGACGCTGACCGGCCCGGACTCGATGGTCCGCGTGGGCGACGGCACGGCCGCCGGCGCCGGCTACACCGCCACGATCGGCGCGGTGCTCGCCGGCGCCACCCGGCTGGTGAAGACCGACCTCGGCACATTGGTCCTAAGCGGCGCGAACACTTACACGGGCGGCACCGCGATCAACGGCGGCACGCTGCGCATCGCGAGCAATGCCAATCTCGGCGATATTGCAGGCGGTATCGATTTCAACGGCGGCACGCTCAACACCACCACGAATATGGGGATCGGCCGGGCAGTCACCCTGACCGGTGCGGGAACCTTCACCAATACGGGCACTACCCTGACGCTGACCGGTGGCGTCACCGGCGGCGGCAGGCTCACCAAGAGCGGAACCGGCCTGCTGCTGCTGACTGGCAACGCCACCCACAGCGGGGGCACGACCATTGCGGCCGGTACGCTCCAGGTCGGCGGTGGTGGCACGACGGGCAGCATCGTCGGCGATATTGTCAACAATGGCGCGCTCGAGTTCCAGCGCAGCAACGCCTATACCTATGGCGGCAGCATCAGCGGCACCGGCACGCTCACCCAGTCCGGCGCCGGCGTGCTCAGCCTGACCGGCAACAGCAGCTATGGCGGCCTGACCAATGTCACGGCGGGCGAGCTTCGCGTCGCCAGCGGGAACACGGTCAGTTCCGGCGGCGGCACGGGTATTACCTCGGCGGTGCTCAGCATCGATGGAAGCGGTTCGGTCTTCAGTACCACAGCGCTCACTGCGCAAACTCAATCTGGTTCCGGTATCGTCGCCACTGTGAATGTCCAGAATGGCGGCGTGCTCAGAACGACGGTCGGCAATCTGGTACTTCGCAACGCGCCGGTTGCCCCCGTCCTCACGAGCCTCAATATATCGGGCGCGGATTCGCTCGCGGACGTCACCGGCGGATTGTTGGTGGGGACGTCGATCAGCTCCAATATCGCGGGCGCCACGCTCAGCGCAGGCGGCGCACTGCGCACCGGCGGGGCAAGCCAGATCGGTGCGGCGGCCGGCAACACGACCGCGCCGTTCGTCACGATCACCGGCGCCGGGTCCAACTGGACGAGCACCAACTCGCTCGCGATGACCAACGGGACCTTCTCGCTGCTGAACGGCGGCGCGGCGAGCTTCACCACCGCGACGATCGGCTCAGTCTCGGCGGCGCGACCGGCAACCCTGCTGGTCTCGGGCGCCAATTCGGGCTTCACCACCACGGGCAATCTCACTGTCGGCAGCGGTGTCGGTACGGGCGTGGTCACCCTCGCCGATCGCGGGCTGATGAGCGTCGGCGGATCGCTGGCGCTGGCCGACAATGCCGGTGCGACCGGTGTGCTCAACATCGGCGGCGGCGAGAGCCTAGCCGCCGTGGCGGCCGGAACCCTCAATGCCGCGTCGCTCAGCCTTGGAAGCACGACGTCGCGAGTCAACTTCAACCACAATGATCCGGCCTATAGCTTCACGACGCTGATCAGCGGCGCCGGCAGCGTCAACCAGGTGGCCGGAACCACCATCCTGACGGGCGCCAACAGCTATACCGGAGCGACGAACGTCCTGGGCGGCGCCCTGATCGTCAACGGCGACCAGACCGGAGCGACCGGACTGACCGCGATTGCCGCGGGCGCGACGCTCGGCGGCGTGGGAACGATCGGTGGAAACGTCACCGTGGCCGGCGGCACGATCAATCCGGGCGACATCGGCATCGCGCCGGGCGCGCTGACGATCAACGGCAATCTGAACTTCGCGGCGGGCTCTACCCTGAACGTCAATCTGGGTCAGGCGAACGTCGTGGGCGGTGCGCTCAACGATCTGGTCAATGTCGGCGGCGACCTCATGCTCGATGGCGCGCTCAACCTGCAGACCTCGGCGGGCGGCAGCATCGATCCGGGCCTCTATCGCCTCATCAACTATGGCGGGACCCTCACCGACAACGGGCTCGACACGACCCTGCCACCCAATTTCTACGTGCAGACCTCGGTCGCCCATCAGGTGAACCTGGTGAACACCTCGGGGCTCCAGTTCCGCTTCTGGGACGGCAACGGCGCGAAGAATGACGGCGTCGTCAATGGCGGCGACGGTGTCTGGCAACGCTTCACGGGCAACGACAATTGGGTGGATGACGGCAGCATTCCCAATGCTCCGTTCGCCGACGGCGCATTCGCCGTGTTCCAGGGCGCCGCAGGCGCCGTCACGGTCGATGAAAGCCTTGGCGCGGTCAACGTGGCGGGCATGCAGTTCCTGACCGATGGCTATCTGATTGCGGGCGACGCCCTCACCCTCACCGGCACACAGGCGACGATTCGCGTCGGCGACGGCGCGGCGGCGGGTGCAGGCACGACCGCGACCATCACGGCTGAACTGACCGGTACGGCCCAGTTGCTGAAATCGGATCTCGGCACGCTCCTGCTCACCGGCGCCAACAGCTACACTGGCGGGACTGCGATCAATGCCGGCGTGCTTCGGATCTCCGGCGACGCCAATCTTGGCGATGCAGCGGGCGGCCTCACCTTCAACGGCGGCACGCTCGAGACGACGGCCGACTTCGACAGCAGCCGCGCGGTAGCCCTCGCGGGCAACGGCGCCCTGCTGACCGTCGCCGGCACCACGTTCGGCCTGACGGGGGTGATCGATGGCGCGGGCAATCTGACCAAGAATGGCGCGGGTACGCTGATCCTGACCGGAGCCAACAGCTATGCGGGCGACACCCTGGTCAATGCGGGCGCGTTCTTCGTCAATGGAGACCAGACCGGCGCCACGGGCCCGACCAGCGTGGCTTCCGGCGCCCTGCTTGGCGGCAGCGGCGTGATCGGCGGTAACGTGACGCTCGCCAACGGCGCGACGCTCGCGGCCGGCGCCAGCAATGTCGGCACGCTCACCATCAACGGCAATCTGGCGCTCGGCGCCGGGTCGGTGCTCGACTTCGAGTTCGGCCAGGCGAATGTTGCGGGAGGGTCGCTCAACGACCTCGTCAATGTCGGCGGGAATCTGACGCTCGACGGGACGCTCAACGTGTCGGCGCCGACCGGAGGCAGTTTCGGTCCGGGCCTCTACCGCGTGTTCAACTATGGCGGCGGGCTCACCGACAACGGTCTCACCTTGGGCGCCATGCCGGGCGGCAGCGCCGTATCGCTGCAGACCGCGGTCGCCGGACAGATCAACCTCGTCAATTCGGCCGGGCTGACGCTGAGCTTCTGGGACGGCGCGGTCGGCCCGAAAAACAACGGCCAGATCGACGGCGGCAGCGGCATATGGCGTATCGGCGGCGGCTCGAACGACTGGACCGAGAGCACCGGCGCGCTGAACGCCGATTACACCCCGGACAGTTTCGCGATCTTCTCGGCCGCGCCGGGCACTGTGAGCGTCGACAATGGCAGCGGCAACGTCCGCGCGTCGGGCATGCAGTTCGCGAGCAATGGCTATGTGATCACCGGCGACGCGCTGACCCTTACCGGCGCGCAGGCGCTGATCCAGGTCGGCGACGGCAGCGCGGCCGGCGCAGGCTATACCGCGACCATTGCAAGCGAGATCACAGGCAGCGCGGGGCTGGTCAAGACCGATCTCGGCGCCCTCGTGCTCACCGGCGCCAACAGCTACACGGGCGGCACCCGAATCGACGGCGGTACGCTGGCGCTCGGCAATGGCGGCGCGACCGGCAGCATCGCCGGCGACATCGTCAACGATGCCGCGCTGGTGGTGAATCGTAGCGACACCTTCACGCTCGATGGCGTGATCTCGGGCACGGGCACGCTCACCAAGCTGGGCGGCGGCACGCTGATCCTGAGCGGGACCAACAGCTATTCGGGCGGAACCACCGTCGGCGGCGGCATCGTCCAGGTGTCGAGCGACGCCAATCTCGGGACCGCGACGGGCTCGCTGTCTCTTCAGGGGGGCGTCCTGCAGGCAGGAGCCTCATTCACCTCGGCGCGCAATATCCAGCTGGGTAGCCCGACCTCGAACAGCATCGACACCCAAGGCTTCAATGTCACCTTGGCCGGCGCGATCGGCGACGGGGCCAACAATTCGGCTGGCAACGACCTCAACAAGCTCGGCTCCGGCACGCTAACCCTGACGGGCGCCAACACCTACAGCAACAGAACCACCATCACCGACGGCACGATGGCGCTCGCGGGCGCGGGCGCCATCGGGGCCGGCAATCTGGTGATCGCCGGAGGCGCCGTCTTCGACATCTCCCAGACCACCACCGGCGCCCGCGTCGTCCAGCTCAACAGCGGTCCTGCGGGCACGATAGCCCTGGGCGGCAAGGTGCTGACGCTCGGCCTCGGCAACGCGTTCAGCGACTGGTCCGGAACGATCGCCGATGGCGGCATCGCCGGAGGCGTCGGCGGCCACGTCGTGATCGCGGCTCCGAACGGCGCGGTGCGGTTCTTCGAGGCCAACAGCTACACCGGCGGCACCACCGTCTCTTCGGGGACGTTCGAACTGAGCGGCGCCGGATCGCTCTATTCAGGCGGCGCAGTGACCGTGAACGGTGGCGCGACCTTCAGCATCGCCGGCCTGACAGGGCCGGGCACGACGATCGGCGATCTTTCCGGCGGGGGTGCGATTGCCCTCGGCGGCAAGACGCTGACCTTCGGGACGGGTAACAGCACGGCCGTCACCGGCGCGATCACCGGCGCCGGCGGCGCGTTGGTGAAGACGGGCGCGGGGACCGTCACGCTGGGCGGCGCCAACAGCTATACCGGCGCGACGAACGTCACCGCCGGCACGCTGCTCGTCAACGGCGACCAGGCAGCCGCGACTGGGCTCACCACTATCGCCTCGGGCGCCACGCTGGGCGGCTCGGGAAGGATCGGCGGCGATGTCATCGTGGCGGACGGCGGCACGCTCGCACCGGGCGTGGGCGGCGCCGGGTCGCTTGCGATCAACGGCAATCTCGCACTCGGCGGCGGCTCGCGGCTCGACTACGAGTTTGGCCAGGCGAACAATCCGGGTGGCTTGTTCAACGATCTCGTCAATGTCGGCGGCGACCTGACGCTCGACGGCGCGCTCAATGTCGCGATCACACCGGGCGGCGCGTTCGATATCGGCCTCTACCGCGTCGTCAACTATAGCGGCGCGCTCACCGACAACGGTCTTTCTCTCGGTGCGCTCCCGGCGGGCGCCGACGTGTTCGTGCAGACGTCAGTCGCCAATCAGGTCAATTTGATCAACGTCGGCGGCGCAACCCTCAGCTTCTGGGACGGCGCGGCCGGGCCCGGGTTCAACGGTGCGGTCAACGGCGGCGCCGGCGTCTGGCAAGGCGGCGCCGGCAACGACAGCTGGACCGACGCCACCGGCGCGGTGAACGCCGGCTATGCCGACGGCGCCTTCGCGATCTTCACCGGTGCGGCTGGAACGGTCACGATCGACAATAGCTTGGGCCCAGTCACGGCCTCGGGCCTGCAGTTCGCGGTCGACGGCTATACGATCACTGGCGATGCGCTGGCCCTGACCGGTCCGCAGTCGGTGATCCGCGTCGGCGACGGCACGGCGGCGGGGGCGGGCTACACCGCCACCATCGACGCCGTGCTCACCGGCGGAACCCAGCTGGTCAAGACCGACGCGGGCACGCTCACCCTGACCGGCGCCAATCTCTACACCGGCGGTACAGCGATCAACGGCGGCACGCTCCACATCGCCAGCGACGCCAATCTCGGCGCGGCCACGGGCGGACTCAGCCTCAACGGCGGCACGCTGGCCACGCGTGCGGACATGAGCTCCGCGCGTGCGGTCGATCTCGCCGGCGCCGGCGTGTTCCGCACCGATGCAGGTTCCACGCTGACCCTCAGCGGCATGGTCACCGGCGCGGGCAGCCTGACCAAGAGCGGAACCGGCGCGCTGGTGCTCTCCGGAACCGGCAGCTACGCGGGCGCGACCAACGTCACCGCCGGCACGCTGCTGGTCAATGGTGACTATGCCGGTGCGACCGGCGCGACCACGATCGCCTCGGGCGCGAGCCTTGGCGGCGTCGGCACGATCGGCGGCGATGTGAACCTCGCCGGGACGCTCGCCCCGGGGGCGGGCGGCGTCGGCACGCTGACGATCAACGGCAATCTGGCGATCGCTCAGACCGCGACGCTCGACTATGCGTTCGGCCAGGCCAATGTCGCCGGCGGCGCGCTCAACGACCTCGTCAATGTCGGCGGCAACCTCACGCTCGACGGCGCGATCAACGTGACCGTGCCGACAGGTGGCGCGTTCGAGACCGGCATCTACCGGGTGTTCAACTATGGCGGGACACTCACCGACAACGGCTTGACGCTGGGCTCGATGCCCGGCGGCGGCAGCGTGGCGGTGCAGACCTCGATCGCCGGCCAGATCAATCTCGTGAACAGCGCCGGGCTGACGCTCTCCTTCTGGGACGGCGCCGCCGGGCCGAAGAACAACGGCGTGATCAACGGCGGCGCCGGCGCCTGGCAGGCCGGAACCGGCAATGACAACTGGACCGAAGCGACGGGCGCCGTGAACGCGGCCTATTCGGACGGCGCCTTCGCGGTGTTCGGCGGGGCGGGCGGCACGGTGACGGTGGACAATGGCCCTGGCCAGGTGACCGCTGGCGGCATGCAGTTCGCGGCGAACGGCTACACGATCACCGGCGGCGCGATCGCCCTGACCGGACCGCAATCGACGGTCCGCGTCGGTGACGGCAGCGTCGCAGGCGCTGGATTCACCGCGACGATCAGCGCGGCGCTCGACGGCGCGACCCAGCTGATCAAGACGGACGCGGGCACGCTCGAGCTCAGTGGGACCAACAGCTATACCGGCGGCACGAGCATCAACGGCGGCACGGTGCGGATCTCGGCCGACGCCAACCTCGGCGCGGCCGCGGGCGACGTGACGTTCGACGGCGGCACGTTGGCGACCAGCGCCGATATTACCAGCGCCCGCGACATCGTCGTGGCCGGCGCCGGCGCGATCTCCACCGCGAGCGACACGACGTTCACGTTCAACGGACGGCTCTCGGGCGCTGGCGCGCTGACCAAGGCGGGGGCGGGCACGCTGCTCCTCACCGGCGACAGCTCGGGCTTCACCGGGAGCACGCGGGTCGAAGGTACGTTGACGGTCAACGGCAGCCTGTGCGGCGATGTGAACGTGCTTGCTGGCGGCCGTCTTGGCGGGACGGGCACGGTGTGCACCACCGTCAATTCCGGCACGATCGCGCCCGGCAATTCGATCGGCACGCTGACGGTCGCGGGCAGCTATACCGGGAACGGCGGCAAGCTCGAGATCGAAGCCGAACTCGGAGGAGACTCGTCGCCGGCGGACCGGCTGGTGGTCACCAATGGCACGTCGGGCGCCACGGAGGTTGTCGTCATCAACCGGGGCGGGCTTGGCGCGCAGACGGTGGAAGGCGTCAAGATCGTCGATGTGACCGGCGGGGCCTCCACCGGAACGTTCACCCTGCGCGGCGACTATGACTTCGAGGGCAGTCCGGCGGTGATCGCCGGCGCTTTTGGTTACAGACTTCTCAAGAATGGCGTGTCGACGCCCACCGATGGCGACTGGTATCTGCGCTCGACGCTGCTCGACGGTCCGGAAGAGCCGGACGTTCCGCAGGGGCCACTCTATCAACCCGGCGCGCCCCTCTACGAGAGCTATGTAAGCACGCTGCAGACCCTCAACGGTCTGCCGACCTTGCAAGAGCGGGCCGGAAATCGCCAATGGTCGGGCTTCAGCGCCTCGGGCATCGGCATGTGGGGCCGGATCGAAGGCAGCCGCCTGCGTCCCGAAGCGGCCGTCTCGACCAGCGGCGCCGACGTCAACACCAACACCTGGAGCGTCCAGTTCGGCCTTGACGCCGCCGTCCTCGATGCGGATCGCGGCGTGCTCATCGCCGGCGTCAACGGTCGCTATGGCGCGGCCGACGCGCGGATCCGCTCGCGGTTCGGCAACGGCCGGATCGACACCGATGGCTATAGCCTCGGCGCGACGCTCACCTGGTACGGCAATGGCGGGTTCTATGCCGACGCCCAGGCGCAGGCGAGCTGGTACGACAGCGACCTGGACTCCGACGTGCTGGGCAGGCTCGTCGACGACAGCGACGGCTCGGGCGAGGCGCTTAGCCTCGAAGCGGGCCAGCGCCTGCCGATCGGCGGCGGCTTCAGCCTCACGCCGCAGGCGCAGATCGCCTACTCGACCGTGCGGTTCGGCGCGTTCTTCGACCCCCACGACGCGATCGTGTCGTCGAAAGACGGCGACAGCCTGCGCGGCCGGCTCGGCCTTTCGCTGGACCATCAGAAGACCTGGCGGCGGCGGAGCGGCGGCACGGCCCGCACCCACTTCTACGGCATCGCCAATCTCGAATATGAGACGCTCGACGGCTCGCGGGTGGATGTTTCCAACACCCCGCTGCTGCGCCGCGAGGATCGCCTGTGGGGCGAGCTGGGCGTCGGCGGAAGCTATAGCTGGGACGACGGCCGGTTTACCGTCTTCTCGGAGGCCTCGGCGAACACCGCCCTGTCGAACTTCGGCGACAGCAACAGTTTGAGAGCCAATGCCGGCCTCCGGATGCGGTTCTGAACCGCATCCGCCCGTTCGCTGCGATCTGATCAGGAGAGACTTATGGTCGCCGCATCGCCGGGCGGCGCCATCGACACTGTTCAGGACGGCCGCGACCTGTTGCGCCGGTCGCTCCATGGCGAAATCGTCGCCGTAGATTGTCGCCGCGGCGTCCGAGCAAACCCCCGCGAGCTTGAGGCCGAGGGCACGCGTAAGGCCTGGACCAGAACATCGCGCTCGGCGAGCCGGGGCGCGAACTCGCGCCCCAACGACAGCGCCGCGCCATAACCCGACTCTAAGAGCCCTCCGGAAAGGCGACCTTCAGACGGTGCCCGACCGGCAACGACCGAGGCTTTGTAAAAACACGGGCCTGAACCGTTTCACGGAAGAAGGCTTTCGCGTCCCGATTGGCCGCCATGCGCGACAAAGCGCCAGATCAGCCATTTGGCGGCCCGGTCAAAGGGCGCTTCCAGGTCCGAAACGCGTTTTCACACAGCCTCCGCTCCTCCCCTGCCGATCAGGAAGTCTGCATGGCCGGCCGGGTCGCGCCACGAGCCAACGCTGCCGCGACGCCAAGAGGCGGACCTTCGCTGCACGGTCTAGTCCAAGCCAGCAAGACCCGAGAAAGAACGCGGAACAGATTACTTTCCGCCTCTCTCGCGGCAATTTTCGAGCGAGATTAAAGGCGATATGCCGCAGACGAGGTTAATTAGGGGCAGGGTTTCGACAGGTACTGATGAGATATTCGATCTCTGAGGTGCTCAGTGAAATCTCTTCAACTCGGCCAAGCAGCCCATCCCGCTCACGGGGCCTCTGAGATTCCCGCCAAACCGCATCCCCCGATTCTGGGGTGGATCGGCACCAGCGCTTTGGCCATGGGCGGCAGCAATCAAAGCCTGTTTCTCATCGCCGCGCTCTTCGTCGGACAGGGAAACATCCTCGGCCAGGGAAGCGCGGCCGTGCCGCTGATGATCGTGGGGCTTTTCCTGAGCTGGGCCGCGGCCCCCGCCTGGGTGGAACTGGTGCTGATATCCAAGCATAGGGTAGGCGGCATCGGCGCGGCCTGCACGGAGGCCTTCAAGCCCTATAGCCCCGTCCTCTCCGCCCTCACCGGCGTCTGCTATTGGTGGGGCTGGGTTCCGACCTGCGGGCTGACCGCGCTCCTCTCGGCGTCCGCCATCCACCAATGGATCTTGCCGGGCATACCCATCGCGGTGATCGCCTGCGCATTGGTGGCGTTCTTCACCGCGGTCAATCTGTGCGGCCTGAAGGCCGTCAACGGCCTGGCGATCTCGATCGGGGCGGTGTCCGCGGTCCTGGCGTTCCTGGCCGTGCTCATTCCGGTGTTCTCGGGGCACGTCGACTGGCGGCAGGCGACGAACTTCTCTCTGGTGACGCCCTTCGCGGGCTGGTTCGGCGGCCTCACCTCGATCATGGCCGGCCTCTATCTCATAGGATTCGCCGCGCCGGCTTTCGAGGCCGCGACCTGTCACGTCGCGGAGACGAAGTCGCCGGAGCGGAACGTGCCGCGCGCCGTCTTCGCCAGCGGGGCGATGGCGGCGGTGTTCTTCATCCTGCTTCCCGTGGTGTGGCTGGGCGCCCTGGGCCCGGCCCCTCTGGGCAGGGACCTGGCCCTGTCGCTGGGCCCGATCTACGCCCCGCTGTTCGGCAGCGCGGGCAAGGCCGTCGCGATCGGCTTCATGATGTTCAACATGTTCCACGGGACGCTCCAGCCGCTGGCCGGCGCCTCCCGAACCCTGTCGCAGCTCAGCGAGGATGGCGTGCTGCCGCGGTTTCTGGGGCTGCGGTCGAAAAACGACTGTCCCTGGGCGGCGACCCTGCTGACCGCCGCCATGGCGATCGCGCTTCTGCTGATCGGAGATCCGATCTGGCTCATCGCCGCCGCCAATTTCACCTACCTGATCAGCCTTTGCCTGTCGAATATCGCGGCCTGGTTGCTGCGCAAGGACGCCCCGAACCTCGCGCGCCCCTACAGGGCCCCGCGCGGGACCATAGGGCTGGGGCTCGCAGCCTCGGGCGTCTGGCTTCTCGCAGCCATTCTCGGCTTCCAGCAGTTCGGCATGCCGACGGTCCTTCTGGGGCTCGCCATGGCCTATGCCGGGGCCGCCTTCTACGCCTGGCGCAAGATCGAGGACCGGCTGGCTCAGGGGGTCCCGGTGTTCCAGGCCAGCCTGAATCTGACGCTCACCGGTGCGATGCTGCTGGTCCTGATGCTCGATGGAGCAGGCTATCTCCTGGCCGTGCAGTCCCTGGGCAAGCACGGCGGCGCACTGCCGACCGCCCTGGAGGACATCTTCGTCGCCGTGGCGATACTGACGCTGGCGGTCGGGCTGGTCCTTCCCGGCATCATCAGCCACTACGCCCTGCAGATCTCCGACCGCGCCCGCCTGCTGACGACGGGCGCGATGCAGGACTTTTCCAACGCCATGGCCGCGCTCGGCCGCGGCGACCTCGACGCGGCCTATGTGGAGGCCAATTTCACACCCCTGCCGGTGTCGTCGCGCGACGAATTTGGCGAAATGGCTCTTAGCTTCAACCGCCTTCAGGAAGAGGTGGCGACCGCCGCTCTCGGGTTGGATGGCGCTCGGGAAGGCCTGAGATCGAGCCAGACGCAATTGACCACCGCCAACGCCGCTCTGACCCTGAAGATCGAGGAGAGCACGCGCATCTATGACGAACTCCTTGTGGCGAAGGAGAGCGCGGAGGCGGCCAGCATTGCGAAAAGCCAGTTCCTGGCGGTCATGAGCCACGAAATCCGCACGCCCCTGAACGGCGTATTGGGCATGGCCCAGGCCATGGAGCGCAGCGTCCTGTCGGACGCGCAAAAAGATCGCCTGGATGTGATCCGCCAGTCCGGAGAGTCGCTGCTGGCCATCCTCAACGATATTCTGGACATCTCGAAGATCGAGTCGGGCAAGCTGGATCTGGAAGCCGCGCCCTTCGATCTGGAGACCCTGGCGCTCGGCGCCCACAGCGCCTTTACCGGCCTTGCGAACAACAAGGGGCTTTCCTTCGGTGTTGCTGTGACCCCAGCCGCATGTGGCAGCTACCTCGGTGACTCCGCCCGGATCCGCCAGATTCTCTACAATCTGATCTCCAATGCCGTGAAGTTCACCGCCGAGGGTGAGGTGAGGGTCTCGATCGATCGGTGCGACGGAGATGTCCTCATTCGCGTCTCCGACACGGGGATCGGCATTTCCGCCGAGCAGGCCGGCAGATTGTTCGAGCCCTTCGTTCAGGCCGACTCCTCGACCACGCGAAAGTTCGGCGGCACGGGCCTGGGCCTGGCGATCTGCAAGGAGTTGTGTTCGGCCATGGGCGGCGCGATCGACGTGGTCAGCCAGCCTGGCGGGTTGACCACCTTTGAGGTCAGGCTGCCGCTCGAGTTCCTCCCGGGCGTTGCGGAGGCGCAACAGAGGTCCCTGGACGCTGCTGAGTCGTCCCCCATTTCCGAAGGCTTCCGGATACTCGCTGCGGAAGACAATCCCATCAACCAACTGGTGCTGAAGACCTTGCTCGCCCAGTTCGATCTGACCGTAACGGTGGTGGATGACGGCCTGAAGGCCGTGGAGGCATGGCGAACCGGCGATTGGGACCTGATCCTGATGGATATCCAGATGCCCCTGATGGACGGCCCCTCTGCAACGCGACGCATCCGTGAATTGGAGGCCGAGTCCGGACGCAAAGCGGCGCCCATAGTCGCCTTGACCGCCAACGCGATGGTGCATCAGGTCGCGAGCTACATGGCCGCTGGGATGAATGACGTCATCGCCAAGCCCATCGATATCCGAGAACTCCTGCGGGTCATCCAGGCGGTCGCCAACGCCGTCAGCTATGACGAGGCGACCCTGGCGCTTCGCTCATCCAAGGCCTCCTGACAGGGGAACGGTAACGGAGCGCCAGGAGCCGACGTTGGCGCGCCTCCAAGAACCGGACGTTCAGATTGCGGGCACGTGATTTTTTTGTAGCGGGCCGCGTGAGGGCGCCTCGCTGCAGCCGAGGCTTTGGTTGACGCACAAAGGCAGGAGCGCTTCGGCACTAATCGGCAGCAGGCAAGCCTCGGAGCGATGCGCCGGCCGCAACGACGGCGAAGGCTTCTGTGAGATCATATTGGCCGTAGCCTACTGCGTGGTCGAGCGAATCCATATTTTACAGATCATCGCGCGGCGAATGAAAATCGCGGCCGGACTCCGACGATGAGTCAACTTGTTCAACCCGCGCCGTAAGCGCCGGCCTGCGACCCATCGCCGTCGATCCGCAGGTCTGCATGGCCGGCCGGCGCTCGGTGCTGTTTGACGTGCTCAGCGTCCACGGGCTGCGAAATGGTCGAGTCGAACTGGCCATGAATGGGCAAAGGCCAATCCGACCTTCCTAAATTCCCGGAAACCAAGAAGCGCCCGCAAATTCATGCATTCAAAGGCGCCCGGGCGCGAGCGAGGGCCTCGATGACGGCGGGGTTGGGGTCGGTCTCCTGGATGATCTTGACGTCCGCAGCGAAGCTCTCCGGGTCGAAGGCTTCCACGGGAATGGGGGTGGCGACCTCCGCGGTCTCGTCGCCGAAGCTTTCCAGTCCCGGCGCGGCGGCGACCTTGGACAATTCCCACCGGGGGCCGAAACGGTAGACAGCGTAGTACATAACCTTGGCTTTGACTGGGTTGACGCCACTGCACATCATACCGTCGTAGAACACCCGGTGGGTGTCAGGCCAGGTGCGGCTCTTGACGTCGCAATAGTAGTCGTGGACGACGGAGGCATAGCGGTATTTGCCCTCCAATGGACCTCCGATCAGGCTCCAGAACACCTGTGGGATGGAGGCGCCATCGACAATGGCCTCCGCCGGTACCGGCCATTCGCGGCCGTTCTGCTGGATGTAACCGAAGGGGGCGTTCAGTTGCATGTTGCGCCCGTCCTGCAGCCAGGTGGTTGTCGGTTGCTCGGGCTGATAGCGCCCGAAGGCTTCCGCCGCCTCCAGGCCGTGCGCGCGCGTCCAGGTCAGGGCCGTGGGCCGCAAGATGGCGACCAGGTCGGCCCGCCGGTGGATGGGCTTGATACGCACCTCGGCGTGGACGGCGTGCGCCGCCGCCGGCGTGGTGGTGGTATGGCCGCCGCCGCCGGCCTCCAGTATATTCAGGCCGCCCCAAGCCAGAGCGATGTGGCTCACCGCCTCCTCGCCGCCGTAGAAGACAATGTCGCCCAGATCCGCCTGAGCGTCGCTCACCGCAGTGGCATGGCCGGCCCTGCGGAAATAGCGGTAGAGCCCCTCCGCCGTCTGATCCCCCGCCGGGTCCAGCCCCAACAGCCCCAGCGCCCACTGAACGAAACCTGAGCAGTCATAGGAGTCCGGCCCAGAGGCGCCCCAGATATAGGGTTTGCCGATCTCCGCCTCACAACGGGTCTTCCATTCGTCTCGGCTAGGCATCGGTATCTCCACGGTAGGGGGTGATGTCGGGACGGCCGAAGCGATGACCGTATGCTTCGCGGTGGCGTGGGCTTCTATGTCCACGCCCGGGATCAATCGGTCTGACGTCGGACAAACGGCCCGGTGACGGCGCGCTTGAGCGTCCAATCCACCTCGTCCTGCAAGACCGGGATCAAGCGGCTAAGGCCGTCGCTGTCGTAGAGCCGCTTCATCTGCGTGTTGATCATGTTACGGAAGGAAGTGTCGGGTTCCATCCCGAGCGCCACAGCGATCGTTGTCAGACGCCCAGGGTCGATGCGTATACTTGGGAAGGCTTCGCCGGCGCCGACGAGCCAATCCAGAATTTCCCTGATCGGCCGCAGACTTGGATCGACGATCGGCGCGCGCTCAGTCGGCCAGAGAAGCAATTCAGAAACTTCCGCCACGCACTCCCGCGCCAGCACGGGGCGCTCGCGAACGGGGTCCCCGAGGACGTCCAACCACACCGTGGCGCGCTTGAGAGACGCTATTCGCGCTTCGTCCAGCTGCCTCAAAGGACCGGCGAGGCTCGGGTTTTTCCACTTTCGCGTGACGCGAATCTGGCCGACCACCGCCGCGAGGGTGTTGTGTGGAGCGTAGGTTCCGTTGGCCGAAAAGGCTTCGGAAACCCGCCAGTCCTCAAGCGCCGCATGCAGGTCGCCCAGGCCCTCTAGAGCGCCGGCGACGGTGGCGAAGACGGCCGCCCGCACGTCCGCCCATTGAACTGGCATATCGAAATCGATCCAGCGCGAGAGACGGTCCGCTTCCCTGATAAGGCGGTTAATCCTTCCCTCCGCGACCAGGGCTTCGGCGTAGAGATCGCCCGCCGGCCCGTCGAGCCGGGCCAGTTCGTTGATCTCCATGAACTCCAGCGTTGCGGCGCGCGCGGCGCTGTCATGCGTCTGGCGTTGGAGGAGGGCCCGTGCGGCGTCGAGATCGTCAAAGCGCGCGGGATAGCGCGACGGCGAGGCGCCAAGGTCGGTCACATCCGCCAGGGCAACACCTCCCAGCCGCCGGCGCAGCAGGCGGCGCGCGGCGGCGGGAAACTCGGTCAGGGCGTTCTTCAGCCGCTCGGCGGGCTCGCCTCCCAAGCGCCCACCGATCTCGTGCTCCGGCAGGTTCAGCCGCAGGGCGTGATAGAGAGCTTCCGTCCGCGCCGCTACGCCTGTCTGACCGTCGTAGTAGTCCAGCGCCGCGCGGTTCACCGCCCGCGCCTGGTCTGCGGTGATCCGGTCGAAGTCCCGCAGCATCAGACGGCGCACGTCCGGTCGATGCCAGAGGGCGCTTGGATCGTCGGGGTCAGCGATGAAGAGCTGGCCCTCCCTGGCCGCTCGTTCCATAAGGGCCTGGCCCGAAACCTGCCTCAAGTCGATGCCGCACGCCCCGGCCAGCACCCGCTCGATCACCTCGACCGTCAGCCTGCGCAGCTGCAGGCCCGGCTTGGCCAGCCGTTGCAGGTCGGGATCGTGCAGCCGCAGCAGGATGCGGTCGTAGAGCGCGGCCTGGATGCGTTCGGACGAGCCCCGCAGGCTCCTGGCCCAGACGGCGGCGTCGAAGTCCGGCCCCTCCTTCTCGATCAGGATGGCGGCCAGCCGCACGGCCAGAGGCGAGCGGCCGACCACGCGCAGGGCCGCGCGCGCCTTGGCTTCGTCCAGCTTGACGCCCAGCCGCGCGGCCTCCCCGGCCAACAGTTGCAGAGCCTCGCTCGTGGAGAAGACGCCCAGTGACGCTCGGGCGCGCACCGGCGCCTCGCCGAGGATTGGCCTGCCGACTTGGAAGGTCACGTCGAGGACCGGGCCGAAATCGCGGGAGGCATAGATGTCGAACACCTTGGCCCGCTCACGACGCATCATGCTGGCCAGTGTCCCGGGGTGGCGGGCGGTCTCGTCGTCGAAACCCAGCACCTGCTCGAAGCTGTCGATGAAGAGCACGATGCGCGCCTGCTCCTTTCGCCCCAGCATGTCGCAGAGCTCCCGAAGGGTGTCCTCGTGCGTCCGCGCGCCCTCGCCCCGCGAAGCCCCGAAGGTCTCCAGGTTGGAGCCCTGCTCCGCGAAGCGATAGGCTTGGCGCAGGTCCGCCAGCCGCCCTCTGTCTTCTTCGCCGATCCAGCGCTCAGCCTGGCGCAGCAGTTCGGCGATCATCGTCGCGAGGCCCGCCCGCTGCAGGTCCCGGCGATCGAAATCCAGGTGAAAGACCGCGTGGGGCCGCCCGCCGGGCGGCTCCGTCAACCGATCGGCGACAAACCGGCTGACCAGCATGGACTTGCCCATGCCGCCCGGCGCATCGACCAGCACCGGCCCGATCCAGGGCGCGTCCCAGGTCTCCTTCAGCTGGCTCAGCTGCGTCGCACGGCCCACGAACCGGTCTAGGTCTGGCCCGCCCATGCCGCGCAGGAAATTCAGCTCCGCCACCTGCGCATGCAGCGTCGAGGGGTCAAAGCCCGGCGGCGCGCCGGCCGCCCCCGCCCACTCACCGACGGTGGCCAGGGCGGTCAACTGGTCGCGGTCGGTGGGGTCGGGCTCGACGGCCCCGTCGCTCAGCATAGTCTTGAGCAGGGATTCGCTAAGCGTGACGTCGCCATCGGGCAGGGTCTCCACCAGCGCGCGCGTGGCGTCCGGCCCCAGCGATTGCAGCACCTGGAAACGCTGGACGCTGGGCAGACGCAGGGCCGGGCCCCCGTCGGCGCCCTGGGCGGCGATCGAGGCCTGCTCCAAATCCAACGCCGCCTCCATGGCGGCCATCCGTGCGTCCGGATCCGTCGGGGCGTGATCGCGCAGCCAGGCGTCCAGCAACTCGCTGGTGCGGAAGCGTTCCCGCACCGCCGCCGCGCCCCACAGGTCCCGTGCTGGCCCGTCGGCGGCCCAGGCCAGCGGCGGGTCCGCCGCCGGTGAGGTTTCCAGGGCGCTCACGCTCCCACCTTCACGCGAAGGTCGACCAACCGCTTGCGCACGGCATCGCAAAGGTCGCGGCCCTTGAGCGTCTGGGTTAGGGCGCAGACCTCGGCGCTGAGGGCGGAGAGATCGGCGTCGCTGAGTTTAGTGGTCGCCTCGGCCAGGGCATTGACCCCCTTGATCGTCGCCTCGATCTCCCAGGCCTGGAACTCGCCCAGCGCATCCGTGCGCGACAGGGCGTTGGGATCGCTGATGTCGATGATCGGATCGGGAGCCAGCACGAAGATGACGCAGCGAGTAAAGTCGTTGTTCAGCCGCCTCTGCGCTAGGTCGGCCACCAGTCGCTTGACCGCCTCCGGCACGCCCTCGCGGTCCATGTTGTCGAACACCAGCCACACCGGCCTGGGCCAGTCTTCGGAGGCCTCGTTGATCCGCCGAGCCAGTTCCGCCCCGAACCGCTCGCCCTCGGTAGTGGCCGTCACCCCGTCGCTGGTCGGCGTCCTGTCCGGGTCACGACCCACCTTCAGCTCTTCGACCAGGAGGAGAAACAGCTCCTTTGCGGTGCGCTTTTCCAGCACCGGCGAGATCAGGTCGGCCTTGACCAGCTTGGCGGCCCCGGTGGTGCGGGCGACATATTCGATCAGGTGCCAGGAGTGGGTGCGTCCCAGACCCCGGTCGCCGCGCACC
Source organism: Caulobacter sp. BE254 (assembly GCF_031457295.1). Taxonomy (NCBI): domain Bacteria; kingdom Pseudomonadati; phylum Pseudomonadota; class Alphaproteobacteria; order Caulobacterales; family Caulobacteraceae; genus Caulobacter; species Caulobacter sp. BE254. Next base: position 130,867 of record NZ_JAVDWJ010000010.1, read on the forward strand.
ACCGCCACGCGAACGTCGTTTTCGTGGGCCGCATCCTTGAGGATTTGGCGGAGCGGCTTTCGATTGACCATCGGCACGCCGGCCGCCAGCCAGGCTTCGTACGGCGGCCCGGCAGCCTGAAGCTTCTGGATAATGGACGCAAGTCGCACGCCCGCGGCGGCCATGATCGCCGCCTCCGCGCGCGCCGGGGTGAGGGCGGCGGCGGCCGTCAGCACGTCCGGGGCGCAATCGGCGTTGGCGTCCAGCCAGGCCGCGAAGGCGACGGCGACGGCGAGCATGGTGGCGTTGATACCGGCCAGCACCGGAATGTCCGGCACGCCTTCGCTGGCCAGGAAGAGCCGGAAAAAGTCGGGCTGCATGTCGGCGGTCCAGCTCAGCACCGCCCGCTTTTCGTCCTTCAGCAGCATCTAGATCGTCACGCCCTTCGCGCGCAGGCTGGCCAGGATGACCCCGATCGGAATGGCCTGGTTGTAACCCAACGTGGCTGGAGGCCAGTCCAGATGGCCGGCGTGATGGACAGCCACCATGTTCAGCCCGGCGTCGAACACCGGCGCGCCGGACGAGCCCTTCATGGTGTTGACGCTGTGGCGCAGGCGGGTTTCACCAACCTGCTTGACCGACCCCAGGTCGATTTTCATCGGCAGATCATCGGGATGCTGCAGCACGATCAGCCCGTCGGCCACCTGCGGCACGGGGGCGGCGTCACTGAGCTTCACGAAGCCGCGCGGGTCGCCGCCGGCGGCGACCGCCTCCTCATCGATCTTTCGCTCCAGCTCTAGCAGCGCGTAGTCCAGCGCGTCCGACGCCTCGGTCAGCGGACCGGGACTTTCGTCGGTCGGGGCGTGCGTGCTGGTCGCAAGCACCCGCTTTACCGCCACGCGGGTTTCGGGGGTGACATAGCCGTTCGGACCCTTCTTCTTGTCGAATACGCAGACGACGGCGCCAGTCAGACTGCCGTCCGCCGCCAGATCACGGGTCACCACATGCTCGTTGGTCAACACATAGCCAGGCGCGATCAGCGTCCCCGTGCCGGTCAGCGAACCCACCACCTGGCAGACCGCCCGCTCGCGCATCGAAAGGGTGGCGCGGAAGAAGTCCACATCCTGGAAAGGCGTCCCCGCCGGCCGCACCAACGCCTCCAGCCCCTCCACCGGCAGCTGGGTGAAGCCCATGCGGTCGGCCACATGGGCGAAGTCGGGGACCGACGGCCGTGCGTCGCGCAGCACGGCGACCAGCCGCTCCACCTCGTTCAGCATCGCAAAGCGCTGGTAGGTCTGGAGAACCTGCTCCTCCAGGGTTCCATTGCGGTTGGCGATGTTGCCGAGATTCAACCCGAAGTTCCACAGCAGGATGTTCGACAAGCTCACCCAATCGAGGCTGCGCTGCATGGCCCGCAGGAAGATGCCGGTCTCGGGCGGGTTGAGGATCATGGTGCAACGCCCGGGTCGGCCAGATCGCCGGCGGCGACCATGGCCTTCAGCACCACCGCCGCGCCGCACTGTTCCGAAACCAGGTCGGGGTCGTATCCATGGTCGTGGCTGTACTTGCCCTTAAGGTACTGGTTGGAGAAGCTCCACAGGTAGGGCGAGTTGACGCTGCGGCCGTAGTAGCCGAAGCCGTTGAAGCCCTCAAAGCGGAAGAGTGACCGGGCCAAGCTCCAGTCGGTCAGGTGGGCGAAGCCCTCGTAGGTCACGGCGTCGATGGCGCTGGAGGCCCAGTCGCTAGGCGGGTTCCACACCGGCGGCCGGCCCCTCGGGACCTGCACAGTGCGCACGCCGAGCGGGTCGCCGTTATGCAGGTGGGTGTTAAATTTGAAGTTGCCCTCCAGCCCGTGGACGATGCCGATGAACCACCAGGGCGCGCCGGTCGCTGACGCCACCGCGTCGTAGCGCGGCCGACCCTTCAGCACGGCGGCGCGAACCTTGGCCACCAGCGCCGCCCGTTCCGGCCGCACAACGCAGCCCTTCCAAAGCACCTCGTAACGTTCTCTGAGCTGCGAGAACTTGGTCCCGGTGAAGGGCGGCAGTGGCGTGGTTGAAGGCGGCGTTGATGGCGCCGCTCCGGCTTCCAGCGGATTTGCGCCCGCTGCCGCGGTCCTAGCCATGACTTTTGCCCTCAAAACGATCCTAAAGCTGCGATCGTATCGTGAAGGTAGAAATTTCCTTGCGCAAGACTATAGTTAAGGTCGATCTTTGATGAACTGCAACGATCGAGGGAGGGGCGTCCCGTGGCGACATTTCGGATTCTCGGAAACAAGGTGCTTACCCAGGCGGCGTTCGCCGAAGCAGCAGCCAAGCTGCCGCGGTCCGGCCTCGAGGCGGGCGAGTCCGTTGCAACCCACCCCCTCGCCGCGGCCTTCGCCGGCCCGGGGGGGCTGGAAGCTGCGCCGGGCGCCGCGGCCTTCACGCCTATCGGCATCGGCCTTCCCCTGACCATCCTGATCCGCGAAGTCTATACGGGCAAATACCCGTCCAAGGGTTTCCTCGGCGGGGGTGGAAAGCCGATGGCCGTGGTCACAGGCTTGCGAGACTACAGCACCTATGCGGCCAGCAGCCGGGCGGTAAATTATCTGAAGAAGGGCGTCGGCCAGCACAGCCGCTTCCAGGCTCCGTCCACCTTCGAGGACGGCACCAATGTCGTCGCTTATTCGCCGGCGGTGGTCAGCGAGTCGTTCTACTTCTCCGTCGAGATTGCCTTCGACAAGTTCGACGGCGGCCTATTCGAGACCATCGCCAAGGGGCTGGGACTAGCTGCGGGGATCCCGCTGCTGATACCGGCCCAGGGTTATCTGCTGGCGGGCAGCGCCTTGATCAAGACGGGCGCCAGTTGGGCCGACGCCCTGACCGACGGCAAGGCGTCGTTCAGCATCAACGACCAGCTGAATTTCGACGTCCCCGGTTCGGTGCCGCCGGTCGCCGATTTCCGTGTACTGTGCCACTTCGACGCCAGTGGCATGACCTATAATCCGACCAAGGGTTTGATCGGCAAGGACGGCAACGTCTATGCGGGCGATGATCCCTATGTGGTGGTCAGCCTCGACGGCGCGCCGCGCAAGTCGCTGGCCGATTTCGCTCCCACCATAGCGACAGCCGGCGTGCTCAAGCAGTTCTTCAACATGCAGGACGGGGCCGACGCCACCGTCGCCGCCATACTCGACGGCCTGAAGCTGACCAGCGACATGGGCTTTCGCAAGAAGGCTGAGGACGCCAAAAAGGATCTCGCGGCCGCCGCTACGGATGCTGAGAAGACCGCCGCTAAAATCCACCTCGATGCCTACAACAAGAACATTCTCAATGAGGTTCTGCGGATAACTTAAGGGCGCTGACGGCGCGTCGCGGCAATTCAGCAGGAGCAAGCTTTCACTGGGCGCCGTAGTAGATCCAAAGGCAAAGATGGCTGGCGCTCATATTTATGAGCTTTTCTATACGCTCAGCGGACACTCTCTCCGCCACTAACCCCGTCGCGAAAATCGGTTAGCGTCTCCGGGCCAAGGCCTGGGAGAAACCGCTCGTGCACGATGACCAACCGACACTCCCCGCCGAGCCGGTCCCCGGCCGCCGTCCCTGGTGGAAGGACGCGGTCGTCTATCAGGTCTATCCGCGCTCGTTCCTCGACACCGACGGCGACGGGATGGGCGACCTGGCGGGGATCACCGCGCGGCTGGACTATCTGAAGGCCCTGGGGGTCGACGTGGTGTGGCTGAGCCCGCACTTCGACAGCCCCAACGCCGACAACGGCTACGACATCCGCGACTACCGCAAGGTGATGGCCCAGTTCGGGACCATGGCCGATTTCGACGCCATGCTGGACGGGATGAAGGCGCGGGGCATCCGGCTGATCATCGACCTGGTGGTCAACCACACCAGCGACGAGCACGCCTGGTTCGTCGAGAGCCGCCGGAGCCGCGACAACCCCTATCGCGACTACTACATCTGGCGCGACGGCAAGGCGGGCGGCGGCCCACCGAACAACTACCTCGCCTTCTTCGGCGGCTCGGCCTGGACCTTCGACCCGGGCTCGGGCCAGTACTACCTGCACTATTTCGCCGCCAAGCAGCCGGACCTTAACTGGGAGAACCCCAAGGTCAGGGCAGAGGTCCACGACCTGATGCGGTTCTGGCTGGACAAGGGCGTATCGGGCTTCCGGATGGACGTGATCCCGTTCATCTCCAAGCCGCCCGGCCTGCCGGACCTGGCGCCGGAGGACCTGCACGCGCCACAGTTCGTCTACGCCGCCGGCCCAAGGCTGCACGACTATCTGCGCGAGATGCGCCGCGAGGTGCTGGACCGCTACGACACGCTGACCGTCGGCGAGGCCTTCGGCCTGCGCCCCGAGAACGCCCGCGACCTGGTCGACAGCCGCCGCCGCGAGCTGGACCTGGTGTTCAATTTCGACATCGTGCGGATGGACATCGACGGCTGGCGCAAGACGACCTGGACCCTGCCGCGGCTGAAGGCGCTCTATGCCGAGCTGGACCAGGCGGCCGGGCCGTTCGGCTGGAACACGGTGTTCCTGTCCAACCACGACAACCCGCGCTCGGTCTCGCACTTCGGCGACGACGACCCGGCCTGGGTCGAGCGCTCCGCCAAGGTCCTCAACACCCTGATCCTGACCCAACGCGGCACGCCGTTCCTCTACCAGGGCGAGGAGCTGGGCATGACCAACTATCCGTTCCGGACCCTGGACGACTTCGACGACCTGGAGGTGGCCGGCCGCTGGCGGGACGTGCGCCACCGGGTGCCGGAGGAAGAGTACCTGGCCAACGCTCGGGCCATGGGCCGCGACAACAGCCGCACGCCGATGCAGTGGACCGATGGCCCGCATGGCGGCTTCACGACGGGCAAGCCCTGGCTGGCGGTCAATCCGAACGCCGCGACGATCAACGCGGCGGACCAGGTCGGGCGGCCGGATTCGGTGCTGGCCCACACCCGCGCCCTGATCGCCTTCCGGCGCGGGTCCGCCGACCTGCGCGAGGGCGACTACCGCGACCTCGACCCCGACCACCCACAGGTCTTCGCCTACCGCCGGGGCGAGCGGATCCTGGTGCTGCTGAACTTCGGCCGCGAGACGGTGCGCTACGCCCTGCCCGACGGCCTGTCGGTCGAAGGCGCGGCGTTCGGGGCGGCGCAGGTCGCCGACGGCGCCGTGACGCTGGCGGGCTGGGCCTTCGTGATCCTGACGGTCGCGGACCTCTAAAAAGGCGCCGGCCGCTGGCGGACGCCCCTTCATGCGCTCCGGAACGCCTACGCCTTGATGAAGGCCAGCAGGTCCGGGTTGATGATCTCCGGGTGGGTGGTGCACATGCCGTGCGGCAGGCCCGGATAGGTCTTCAGCGTGCCGTGCTTGACCAGCTTGATGCCGAGCAGGGCGCTGTCGGCGATCGGCACGATCTGGTCGTCCTCGCCGTGCATCAGCAGCACCGGCAGGTCGACCGCCTTGAGGTCCTCGGTGAAGTCGGTTTCCGAGAAGGCCTTGATGCAGTCGTAGTGCGCCTTGGCGCCGCCCATCATGCCCTGGCGCCACCAGTTCTCGACCGTGGCCGGCGAGACCTTCGCGCCCGGGCGGTTGTAGCCGTAGAACGGGCCGGCCGCGACGTCGTGGAAGAACTGGGCGCGGTTGGCGTTCTGGGCGGCGCGGAAGCCGTCGAACACCTCGATCGGCAGGCCGCCGGGGTTCTTGTCGGACTTGACCATGATCGGCGGCACGGCGCCGATCAGCACCACCTTGGCCACCCGGCCGGGCTTGGCGCGGGCCGCGTAGTGGATGGCCTCGCCGCCGCCGGTGGAGTGGCCGACATGGACGGCGTTCTTCAGGTCTAGGTGGTCGGCCAGGGCGATGACGTCGGCGGCGTAGGTGTCCATCTCGTTGCCGGTGTCGGTCTGGCTGGAGCGGCCATGGCCGCGGCGGTCATGGGCGACGACCCGGAAGCCCTCGCCCAGGAAGAACATCATCTGGTTGTCCCAGTCGTCGGCGCTGAGCGGCCAGCCGTGGTGGAACACGATCGGCTGGGCGGTCTTGGGACCCCAGTCCTTGTAGAAGATCTGCGTGCCGTCCTTGGTGGTGATGAAGCCGCTGCTCATTTTGGTGTCTCCTGGGGATTTGGGCGAAGCCTTGGGCGTCGCCGCGGACGAGGGGGCCGGCGCGAGGGACGGAAGGGCGGCCGCGAGGGCCAGGCCCAGGCCGCTGGCCACGACGCCGCGCCGCGAGGCACCGTCCGTGTCGCTGGAAGATCTGGTCATGCCCGCCGCTCCGCCGGTCCGGCGGAGGGACCGCCGGATTCGGGCCGGAGGCTAGGCCGTTCGCCGGCCCGGCGCTTGGACATGTCTGCCGTGACTTGAAGGTTCTTCGCGCCTGACAAGGTTGGCGCCGGGCGCGATCAGGGCTCTGGGCGGAAAAAGGTGTTGGCCGTCAGCCGCCCGGCGCGCGGATCGGCGCTGGCCGGGCGGTCGGCCAGCACGCCGGCGTGCAGCAGGTTGCTGGCATAGACCACGATCCGGTTGAAGACCGGCGCGACCACGGCCGTCTGTTCGTAGAGCGGATTGGAGGCGGTGACGTAGCCGCCCTGGCCGCCGTCGCTCTCGGCCATCTCGCGACGCGCCGCCGCCAGATAGGCCGGGCCGCGCGCGGGAGCGATCGCCTCGAACCCGGTGGCCCGATGGCGGTAGAAGGCCGTGCCGCCGTGCGGGGGTCCGCACAGGTAATGCAGGATCGCCAGCTGGAGCGGGTTGGTGGTGTCGATGTGCGGCAGCCGCTAGGCGAGGCTCGCCTGGTCGGCCGGCAGGGTCGCCATCGACAGGGCGCAGGTGACGTGGGCGCGGCCGTCGGGCGGCGCCCCGAACGTCGTCGCCAGATGCGGCCGCAGGGCGGTGACCAGCGCCTGGACATAGCCGGGCGGCGCCGGGGCGCGGACGCCGGGATAGAAGTTGGCGGCGGCCTTGACCGGAGCCAGCACGGCCGTGTCGGCGGCGAACGCGACCAGGTCTTCGGCGCCGGTCAGTAGGCCGTCGACGACCAGCACCGGGCGCGCCTCGCGGCCGACCCGCAGCACCTCGACGCGGGGATCGGGACCCGGCGCGAAGGCGAGCCCGCTCACCGCCGGGGCGCCTCGCCGGCCTCGATCGTGGCGAGGTCGGGCGCCTTGGTCGAGAAGCCGCGGGCATAGACGTCTGTCAGCAGGGCGCGATGGTCGGGCAGGCTGGCGGCGGCGCGCAGGCCCGCCTCCCGCACCCGCGCGAAGTCGGCCCGGGCCAGGTCGCCATGGATGTGGGCGGCCGGGTCGACCTGGGTCTCGAAGCCCATGCCATAAAGAATGTACTGGTAATTGAAGTACTTGAAGCTCTCGTGCAGGTTCGGGAAATCGAACACGTTGGGCGGGCGGTGCTTCCACATCGCCAGGTGGTCCCGCAGCGTCTCGGGGATCGAGGCGGGGTCGGCGTTGTCGGTCCAGAAGCGGTTGTCGGTGCGCTGGCTGAGGCAGTAGTGCAGCTTGATGAAGTCGATGGCTCGCAGGTAGCGGTCGGTCATGGCCGCGTTGAACTGGCGCGCGGCCGCCTCCATACCGCCCCGGCGCGGCAGGTTGCGGGCCAGCATGTAGGCGGCGGCCTCGATCAGCACGATGCCGGTGGATTCCAGCGGCTCCAGGAAACCGCCGGACAGGCCGACGGCCACGCAGTTCTTGATCCAGTGCGCCTGGCGATGGCCGACCTTCAGCTTCAGCAGTCGCGGCGTCAGCCCGTCGCCGGCCTGGCCGACATAGCCGCGCAGCACCTGCTCGGCGCGGTCGTCGGTGGTGTGGCGGCTGGAATAGACATAGCCCGTGCCCCGGCGGTCGGGCAGGCCGATGTCCCAGGTCCAGCCGGCCTCGTGGGCGGTGGAGATCGTGGTCGTGGCCACCGGGGCGTCGGGCCGGTCGTAGGGGACCTGCAGGGCCAGGGCCCGGTCGACGAACAGCGTGTCGCCCTTGTCGATCCAGGCCGAGCCCATGGCCTCGCCGATCAGGGCGCCGGCAAAGCCCGTGCAGTCGACATAGAGGTCGGCGGCCAGGTCGCCATACTCGCGGGTCGTCACCGAGGCGATCGCGCCGTCGTCCGCCTTGTTGACCGCCAGCACGTTGCCCAGAAGATGCCGGACCCCCGTGGCCTTGCCGACGTCGCGCAGCAGGGTCGCCAGCTTGCCCGCATCGAAATGATAGGCGTAGGCCATCGGCCCGCCGTACTGCGGGTCGTCGCGCCGCTTGGGGCCGCGCATGGCCTCGCAGACCTTGTCCTGCAGGGTGACGGCGTCGGAGAACGGGATGTCTCCGGCCTCGCCCATCAGCCAGTAGGGCGCCAGGTCCAGGCCGCCGTTCAGCAGCCGGGGCTGGGCGAACGGATGGTAGTAATGGCTGTGGACCCCGTCCCTGGGCGCGGTCTTCCAGTCGACGAACTTGATGCCCTGCTTGAAGGCGGCCCCGGCCTCGCGCAGGAACCGCGCCTCGTCGACGCCGAGCGTGCGCATCGTGTTCTGGATGGTCGGGAACGTGCCCTCGCCCACCCCGATGATGCCGATCTCGCTGGACTCGATCAGGGTGACACGCACCCCGTCCGGCCGGGTCGAGCCCAGACGCCGGGCGAGGTAGGCGGCCGTCATCCAGCCGGCCGTGCCGCCCCCGACGATCAGGATGTCGTTGATCGACCTGTCCGTCACCCTGGTTCCCTCACCCCTTCACCGTTGCTGGCGCGGCCCTCGTCAGGCCGGCAGCAGGCAGCGCACGGCCTCGCAGATGCGCTCGGCGTCTGGACCCAGCACCACGTGCACGGACCGCTCGCCGACCCGAACCACGCCGCGCGAGTCCAGGGCCGCCAGGGCCGCCTCGTCGACGGCGGCGTTGTCGCGGACCACCAGCCGCAGCCGGCTGGAACAGGCCCCGACCGCCTCGACATTGGCCAGGCCGCCCAAGGCGCCGACCAGGGCCTCGGCCTTGGCGTCGTCGGCGGCGGTCGGCAGGGCGACGGGCGCCGCGATCCTGGCGACGGCGGGCTTGGCCGGAACCGGCGCGGCGCCGGGTCCCCCGGCCATGGCGGCGCGGATCTCGCCGGCCACGCCGTCGGCGATCGGACCCAGCACCACCTGCAGCGCCTTGTCCGAGGGCTTGACGATCCCTCGCGCGCCCAGGGCCTTGAGAGCCGGTTCGTTGACCGCGCCCTGGTCGGCGACGATCAGGCGCAGGCGGGTGGTGCAGGCGTCGACCGACACCAGGTTGGCCGCGCCGCCCAGGGCCAGGACGAAGTCCGCCCCGCGTCCGCCGCCGGTGGTCGCCGCCTCGGCGGTCACCACGTCGTCGGCCTCGCGCCCCGGGGTCTTCAGGTCGAACTTGACGATGAAGAAGCGGAAAAGGCCGTAATAGATCCCGGCGTACAGCGCCCCCAGCGGCAGCAGCCACAGCGGATGGGTCGCCTTGCCGAAGTTCAGCACATAGTCGAACAGCCCGGCCGAGAAGGTGAAGCCCAGCTTGATGTCCAGAGCGTTCATCGCCGCCATGGCCACGCCGGTCAGCACCGCGTGCACCGCGTAGAGCAGCGGGGCCAGGAACATGAACGAGAACTCGATCGGCTCGGTCACCCCGGTCAGGAACGAGGTCAGGGCCAGCGAGGTCAGCATGCCGCCGACCGCCTTTTTCTTCTCCGGCCGGGCCGTGTGGTACATGGCCAGACAGGCGGCAGGCAGGCCGAACATCATCACCGGGAAGAACCCGCTCATGAAGCCGCCGGCGCTGGGGTCGTCGGCGAAGAACCGGCGAAGGTCCCCCGTCGCGCCGTGATAGTCGCCGATCACGAACCAGGCGATGTTGTTGAGGATGTGGTGCAGGCCGGTGACGATCAGGATCCGGTTCAGGAAGCCGTAGACCAGCAGGCCCGTCTCGCCCGAGCCGACGATGGCCCGGCTGGCCCCGTCGACCGCGCCATTGATGCCGTCGTAGCCCAGGCCGATCAGCACCGCGATCAGCAGACCGGCCAGGCCGCTGATGATCGGCACGAACCGCCGCCCGCTGAAGAAGGCCAGATATTCGGGCAGCTTGAAGGTCGAGAAGCGATTGTAGAAGATCCCGCCGATCAGGCCCGAGGCGATGCCGATCGGCACGCTGAGCTTGGCCAGGGCCTTGGCCTTGTAGGCGGCCGAGGCGAGGTCGGCGTGGGCCTTGATCAGACCGGCCGTGACGTCCGGCGGCACGTGCAGCAGGGCCTTGGCGCCCTCGGTGGCGATCAGGAAGCAGACCACGCCCGCCAGGCCGGCCGCGCCGTTGTTCTCCTTGGCGAAGCCCACGGCGACACCGATGGCGAACAGCAGGCCCAGGTTGGAGAAGATCGCGTCGCCGGCCGCGGCCACGAAGGCGATGTTCAGCAGATCCGGCTGGCCTAGCCGTAGCAGCAGTCCCGCCACCGGCAGGACGGCGATGGGCAGCATCAGGGCGCGGCCCAGGGGCTGAAGGAATTCGAGCGGGGACTTCATCGCTTTTAGGCTCCAACCTTCGCGTGGAAGGCCTTGCAAAGATCTCGGACCGCCTCGGGCGAGGTCTGGTCCAGCGCCTGGCGGGCCAAGGCCTGGCAGGCGTCGAGGTTCAGGGCGCGGACCAGGGCCTTGACCTCCGGCACGGTGGCGGCCGTGGCCGACAGCTCGGTGACGCCCAGGCCCAGCAGCACCGGCACGGCGACCAGGTCCGAGGCCAGGCCGCCGCAGACGCCGACCCAGCGGTGGTGGCGGGCGGCGCCGGCGCAGGTCTGGGCGATCATCCGCAGCACCGCCGGGTGCAGGGCGTCGATGCGGGCGGCCAGTTCGGGATTGCCCCGGTCCATGGCCAACACGTACTGGGTCAGGTCGTTGGTGCCGATCGACAGGAAGTCGGCCTCGGCGGCCAGCAGGTCGGCGGTCACGGCGGCGGCCGGGGTCTCGATCATCACCCCCAGCTCGACCCGCTCGGTGATCTCCAGCTCGCGCTTGGCCTCCTCCAGCACGGCGCGGACGGCGCGCAGCTCGTCCAGGCTGGCGATCATCGGGACCATGATCCTGCACTGGCCCAGCGGCTTCACGCGCAGGATGGCGCGCAGCTGGGTCTTCAGCAGGTGAGGCCGCCACAGCGACACGCGCACGCCGCGCAGGCCCAGGGCCGGGTTCTCCTCGGCCGGGATCGGCAGGTAGGGCGCGGCCTTGTCGCCGCCGACGTCCAGGGTTCGGATGATCAGCGGCCGGCCGTCCAGGGCCGAGGCGATGGCCTGGTACTGGCGGGCCTGCTCGTCCTCGTCGGGCGGGGTCTCGCGCTCCAGGAACAGGAACTCGGTGCGCAGCAGGCCCGAGCCTTCGGCGCCGTTGGCGGCGGCGGCCAGGGCGTCGTTCAGCGAGCCGACATTGCCGAACACCTCGATCCGCGTCCCGTCGGCCGTGCGGCTTTCCTGGTGGGCGGCGGCCTTGGCGGCGGCCTTGCGCTCGTGGCGGGCGGCGATGGCGGTCTGGGCGTCGGCCAGCTGGCCGGCGTCGGGACCGACCCGAAGCGTGCCGTTCTCGGCGTCGAGGATCAGGCTGGCGCCCTCGGTGACGTCCAGCACGCCCGGGCCGGCGGCGACGATGGCCGGGATGCCCATGGCGGCGGCCAGGATGGCCACGTGCGAGGTCGGCCCGCCCTTGGCGGTGCAGAAGCCCGCCACCTGGCCGGCCTCGACGCCCATCAGCTGCGAGGGCAACAGTTCGTCGGCCAGCAGGATGGCGCCGGCCGGCAGCGAGCGAGCCTCGTCCTCTTCGCCGCTGAGGGCGCGCAGCACCTGGCGCTCCAGGTCGATCAGGTCGTCGACGCGCTCGGCCAGCCGGCGGTCGCCCAGGCCGCGCAGGGCCTCGACATAGCCGCCGACCGCCCGCCGCCAGCCAAAGCCGGCGCTCTTGCCCTCGGCGATCAGCCGGTGGGCCGAGGCGGTCAGTTCCGGGTCTTCCAGGAAGGCCAGGTGGGCGCCGAGAATGGCCTTGCGGGCGGTGTCGCCTTTCGCGGCCGCCTGTTCGATCCGGGCGCGGACCTGGGCCAGGGCGGCTTCGAGAGCGGCGCGCTCGATCTCGGCGCCGGCGCCCGCCTCGACCACGGCGATGTCGCTGGAGACGAACCGCACCGCCTGGCCGATAGCCAGGCCCGGGGCGGCCATCACGCCGCGCAGCAGGCCCGGCTCGCTGGCCAAATGGCGATCTTGGGCGGCGCGGACGGCCTCGACCACGGCTGGCGGGGCGGTGGTCGGCGGCAAGGCCGCGCTCTCGCCCATGCCGCTCTCGATCAGCTCGACGACGGCGGCGACGGCGAAGTCGGCGTCCGGCCCGCTGGCCGCCACGCTGATGCGGTCGCCATGGCGGATGGCCAGGGCCATCACCCCGACCGGACTCTTGGCGCTGGCCCGGCGGTTGACGGCGACCAGGGCGACCTCCGAGGCGAACTTGCGGGCGCTCTCGGCGATGCGGGCGGCCGGCCGGGCGTGGATACCGTGCTGCAGCGGCACCACCACCTCGCGCGACACCTCGCCGTCGGCGACCGCCAGGGTCGCGCCGGCCCCGCCGACCGCGGCCAGCTCCATCAGGAAGTCGCCGACCGAAGCGGCGTGGTCCTGCTCGCGGCGGACGATCCGGAAGGCGTCGGGATTGGTGATCACCACCGGGGTGATCAGGCTCTTGGCGCGCTGCGACAGCAGATCCAGGTCGAAGCTGATCAGCTTGTCCCCGGCCTTGACCGCGTCGCCGTCCTTGACGTGGACCTCGAAGCCCTCGCCGCCCAGGCCGACGGTCTCCAGGCCGACATGCATCAGGATCTCGGCGCCATTGTCGGCCCGCAGGGTGACGGCGTGGCGCGTGGCGTGCACGGCGATCACCCGCCCGTCGCAGGGCGCGTGCAGGGTCGAGCCCAGGGGATCGATGGCCAGGCCGTCGCCCAGCATGCGCTCGGCGAACACCGCGTCGGGCGTCTCGTCCAGCGGGGCGATCCAGCCCTTGAGCGGCGAGGACAGTACGAGATTGGGCACCGATACGCTTCCTGGTTCTTTGAGGATCTAGAGAGGGGTCTTGGTCGCGGTCAGCGTGACCTGGTCGAGCACCAGCGTCGGCTCGACCGTACGCGCTGTAAAGGTCAGGCAGAGATCGTGCACGCCTTCGCGCCTGGGCAGGGCGCCGGACACCGTCCCCAGGCCGGGCCCGCGGGCGGCGGCGCCCAGCGGCAGGGCGGCGATCCGCTCGCCCGCGCAGCCGTCGATCCGCACCTCCAGCTCGCCGGCCGGGGTGGCCGGCGGGCGCAGCGGGATCTTCTGACGGTCGGCGCCGATCTGGAAGTTGAACGGGACCTGGCCGATGCGGGCGCTCAGGGTCAGGCCGGCCGACAGGTCAGCGCCCTTCCACACCCAGCAGGGGTTCATCAGGTCGACCGCGAACACCGCGCGCGGGCCATCGCCCGAGCCGGTCTTCGGCGCGTCGTCTTCCAACGACAGGTTGATGCCGTCGCCGCAGAGCTCCAGCTGGTGGCTGTCGCGGGTCCGGGCGGCCAGCAGGGTGACCGGATAGTCGCGAACCCGCCCCAGGGCGTCGTCGCCCAGGAACGTCCGGGTTCGGACGGTCTTGCCCGGCGCCAAGGCCAGGGGCGCTTCGTAGAGGCCGGACGCCTTGTTCGGGACCTGGCCGTCCAACGTGTAGCGGATCTCGCCCAGGCCCAGTCCCGAGGCCAGGGCGACCGAAACTTGGCCGCCCTCGGCCGGGCGCAGGGTGGCTTGCGGCTCGTAGGGCACCGCGTCGTGGGCCACGCCCAGCACGTCCAGCCGCGCGCTCTCGGCCGGCAGGCGGGCCGCGAAGCTGGCCCAGTCGCGCCGGTCGTCCGGAGTCCAGCCGTTCTCGGCCACGGCGATCAGGCGGGGGAAGGTCATCCGCTCCAGCCGCTCGTCGGTGCGCATGTGCTCGGTGAAGGCGGTGGCCTGCAGGCCCAGGATATGGGTGCGCTGGGCCGGGGTCAGGGCCGCCGGGGCGGCGTCGAAGTCGTAGACGTCCTTGAGGCTGACGATCTTGATCCGCCCCGGCGGCTCGTCGGCCGAGGCGCTCTGGCGGCGGTCCATATAGAGGGTGCTGTCGGGGGCCAGCACCGCGTCATGGCCTTGGGAGGCGGCGGCGACCGCTCCGTCGATGCCGCGCCAGGACATCACCGTGGCGTTGGGGGCCAGGCCCCCTTCGAGGATCTCGTCCCAGCCGATCATCCGCCGCCCCCGGGCGTTGATGTGCTTTTCGGCCCGCTGGATGAACCAGCTCTGCAGGCCGTGCTCGTCCTTGACGCCCGGGGCCTGGATCTGGGCCTGGATCTCGGGGCTGGCCTTCCACTGGTCCTTGACCGCCTCGTCGCCGCCGACGTGGATGTATTCGGACGGGAACAGGTCCATCACCTCGTCGAGCACGTCGTTCAGGAAGCCGAACGTCTCTTCGCTGGGTCGATAGAGGTAGGGGAACACGCCCCAGTCGCCCATGGCCGCGCGCGGCGGGGCCTTGGTCATGCCGAACCGGGGATAGGCGACCAGCGGCGCCAGGGCGTGGCCGGGCATCTCGATCTCGGGCACGATGGTGATCCCGCGCGCCGCCGCGTAGGCGACCAGGTCGCGCACCTGGTCCTGGGTGTAGAAGCCCTGGTAGCGGACCGGTTTGCCGGTCCTGCGGTCCTTGCCCGCCGCCCCGGCCGGGACGCGCCAGGCGCCTTCCGAGGTCAGCTTCGGATACTTCCTGATCTCCAGCCGCCAGCCCTGGTCGTCGACCAGATGCCAGTGCAGGACGTTCAGCTTGTGGGCGGCCATGGTGTCGAGGATCGCCTTGATCGTCTCGACGCTTTGGAAATGGCGGGCGCTGTCCAGCATGAAGCCGCGCCAGGCGAAGCGCGGGCTGTCGTCGATGCCGACGGCCGGCAGCAGAGCGGGCCCCTTGGCGGCGTCCTGCACGGCCAGCTGCCAGACGCTGACCGCGCCGTAGAACAGACCGGCGCGCTTGGGGGCCTGGATCCGGACCTGCTGGGGCGAAACGTCCAAGGCATAGGCCTCGGGCACGGTGTCGTCCTCATCCGTGAGCGGACCGCGCATGATCAAGATGGCCGCCTCGCCGGCGGGCGGCGCGCCCATGACGACGGCGGGCTTGAGTCCCCGGGCCTTGAACAGCATGTCGGAAAGCTGGCCGGCCACGACGCGGGCCTCGACGTCGCCCTTCGCGACGAAGATCCGGGTCCTGGCGGTCAGGGCGAACGCCCCTTGGCCCATCGTCGCCTGGGCCGGGGCGGGCGTCAGGGTCAGGGTCGGTTCAGCGGCGCAGGCGGCCGAGGCGAAGGCCAGGGCGGCGGCCGAAACCGACAGGGCGCCGGCCAGTCTCTGGGCGGCGCGGGCGAAGGGCGGGGCGAAGATCATCAAGGGACGCTCACCGGCCGACCGGAAGCAAAAAGCGGGCGGAGCGTTTGACCGCTCCGCCCCAGCTCCATGCTTGCAGTCAGGAGGACTTGGGTCGCGATCGGCGGCGGACAGGTCATGGAACGATCCTGACCGCCGCCGACGCGACGAACTTGAAAATAAGGACGGGGCCCGAAGCCCGGATGCCGATGACCCCGTCCATATTGGCTAGAACTTGAACCGGACGCCGCCAAACACCATGCGGCCGTTCTTGTAGATACGGGCCGGACGGTTCTTGTCGTTGTCGTAGTTGTCGGTCTGCTTCTCGTCGGTGAGGTTCACCGCGTCGAGGCTGAGCGAGATCTGGTCGGTCAGGTTGACGCTGGCCGACGCGTCGAGCGAGGCGATCGAGTCCGACCACAGCTGCCGGTAGCCGCGCTCGGCGTCGTAGTCGACGAAGAACTTGGACCGGTAGTTGTAGGACAGGCGGGCGCTGAAGCGCTCGTTCTCGTAGTAGCCGCTGACGTTGAAGATGTTCTTCGAGTTCGACGGCACCGGCACCCCCGACGACGAGCTGGCGTCGGAATAGGTGTAGTTGGCCAGGACGCCGAAGCCGTTCCAGACGGGCATCTGGAAGTTGACCTCGAAGCCCTTGGTCTCGCCGCCCGCCACGTTGACCGGACGGCCGACATTATAGTCGCAGCTGTAGAGGCCGGCCGATTGCAGCACGCAGTTGTTGGCCGGGTTGACGACCCGCGGGTCGGTGGCGGCGGCCTGCAGCGGCAGCTTCTCGACCGTCGCGCCCTGGACGATGTAGGTCGAGATGTCCTTGTAGAAGAAGTCGACCGACAGGATCGACTGCGGGGCGAAGTACCACTCCACCGTCGCGTCGTACTGGTTGGCGCGGTAGGGATCCAGGTCGGGGTTGCCGCCCGAGGCCGTCAGCAGGGACTCGGTCAGCGAGGTGAAGCCGGCCATCTGGGCGTAGTCCGGACGGGCCAGGACCCGGGCGGCGGCCAGGCGGATCACCACGTCGTCGCGGACGTCGAACGAGAAGTTCGCCGACGGCAGGATGTCGGTATATTCCTTCTCGCCCGCGGTCGGGGCCATCAGGCCGAACGGGTTGTTGATGGCGCCTGGCGTGCCGGCCGACACGCCCACCCGCCAGGCGTTGGTCTCGATTTTGGTGTTGACCACGCGGACGCCGACATTGCCGCGCCAGCCCTCGCCCTTCAGGTTGCCCATCACATAGCCGCCGAAGGTCTTCTCGTTGAAGTCGAAGCTTTCCAGCGGGCCGAAGTGGTCGCAGTTGTTGAGGTTGATGCAACCGCCGACA
Organism: Caulobacter sp. BE254; assembly: GCF_031457295.1. Classification (NCBI taxonomy): domain Bacteria; kingdom Pseudomonadati; phylum Pseudomonadota; class Alphaproteobacteria; order Caulobacterales; family Caulobacteraceae; genus Caulobacter; species Caulobacter sp. BE254. The sequence goes on from NZ_JAVDWJ010000010.1 coordinate 147,598, forward strand.
TTGGGGTTGTTCGGGTCATAGACCGTGGCCGGGCCGAGCTTGGCGTAGATGGCCTCGATCTTGTTCTTGTCGGCGGTCAGATAGCTGCTGAGCACGCCGGGTCCGCGAATGCCCTTGAGGTAGTCGCCGTCGGTCAGGCCGTTGGCGACGTCGTCCAGACCACAGGCGTTGTTGCTGCAGCCGGTACCGTTGTTCAGCAGCGCGCGACGCTGGCCGTAGGTCTGCACCACGTCGCGGTCGTGGTCGGTGTATTTCAGGCCGAACTTGACCGAGCTGAACACGCCGCCGTCGAGGAACTTCTCGCCGTCGACGAAGGTGTAGAACTCGTCGTCGGTGTTGACGGTGGTGTTGGCCGAAGCCCAGCCCAGCGTCATCTCGTCGTCGGCCGTGGTCGGATTGATGTCGGTGAAGCTGACCTTCGGCAGGCCGTTCGACAGGTCGTAGGTCAGGCCGGTCGGGGCGTTGGTTTCCCAGAACGGCTGCAGGTCGGTCGCGCCCTTGGCCTTGGTGTAGCCGACGCGGCCGCTGAACTCCCAGCCGTCGGCCGGGCGCCACTTGCCGGCCAGGTCGATCGAACCGACGTTGGTGTGGGCGATGCGGTCGATGGCGTCGAACACCACGCCGTTGCCGCCGATGGCGTTGAAGTTGCCGGCGGTGGCGGTGCCGTTCTCGACGCGGGTGATGTTGAACTGCGAGCCCGGCGAGGTGCTCAGGGCCCCGACCTTCTGGCTGATCCAGGCCATGTAGTTCTGGTTGAAGTTGTCGGCGTCCATCTTGGAATAGAGGCCGGTCAGGTTCAGCTCGAACTTGTCGGTCGGCGCGTACTGGATGGCGAAGTTGGCGCCCTTGCGCTCGCGGGTCTGGGTGAACAGCGACGAGCCGATCAGGCTGGGGGCGTAGACGGTCTGGCCCGGGGTGATGCCGCTGATGTTGCCGGCCCCCGAGGCGGTGGTCACGGCCTGGTAGCCCAGGACCTCGATGCCGTCGCGGCGGATGCGGCGCTTGTCGTAGATGCCGCCGACCAGGACGCCCAGGGTCTTGTCGGCGTTGTGCCAGCTGAGCATGGCCGAGGCGGTCGGATCGGTGTTGCCCGACTTCTCGTCGTGGAAGGCCTGGATCGAGCCGGACACCGACAGCGGCGCCAGGTCCAACGGGTTGCGGGTGTGCACATTGACCGTGCCGCCCACGCCGCCCTCGTCGATGTCGGCCATCGGGCTCTTGAACACCTCGACCTTGCCGACGATTTCCGACGGCAGCATCAGGTAGTTGAAGCTGCGGCTGGCCTTGAACTGGTCGAGAATGAACCAGTCGGCGGTGGCCACGGCGTGGCCGTTGAGCAGGGTGCGGTTCAGGGTCGGCGCGGTGCCGCGGATCGAAATCCGCTCGCCTTCGCCGAACTCGCGCTGGATGGTGACGCCCGGGACGCGCTGCAGCGATTCGGCGACGTTCTTGTCCGGGAACTTGCCGATGTCCTCGGCGGTGATCACGTCGATCACGGCGTTGGCGTTGCGCTTGGCCTGCACCGAAGCCTGCAGCGAGGCCCGAATGCCGGTGACCACGACTTCGTCGACTTGTGTAGAGTCCTGCGCGAAGGCCGGCGCCGCCATTGCAACCGCCAGCATGCTGGCGGACGCGGTTAGAATGGTTTTGTGAAACTTTCTCATTATCGAATTCTCCCCGTTGCCAGGCCTCTTGGACTTGGAGCCGAGCCCCAAGCCCAATCTGATACCAATTATCTGCGGACATCCGTAGAATGCGGTACTTCTCGGGCCTCGGAGGGTGACTGTGACGGAAAATGGTTGGATGACAAGGCCAAAAAAGAACCAATTCGGGACCAGGTTCTTATTGGTACGGAAATGGTCATATGCTATCCCCATGGTCACGGGGTGGCGCGGTTTTGGGCTGGGGTGCGGAATTGGCGACGTTTTCTGAGAGGATCGGCGGCCTGGCCGGCGACGACCACGCCCCGCTTTACAAGCAACTGCAGCGCGCCCTGCGCGAGGCCATCCAGAAGAAGGTATTGTCGCCCGACGACGCCCTGCCGGCCGAACGCGACCTGGCCGAGGAATTCGGCGTCTCGCGGATCACCGTGCGCAAGGCGCTGGACGGGCTGGTCGGCGAGGGCCTGCTGACCCGCCGCCAGGGCGCGGGCACCTTCGTGGCCGCGCGGGTGGAGAAGAGCTTCTCCAAGCTGTCCTCGTTCACCGAGGACATGATCTCGCGCGGGCGCACGCCGCGCAGCGAGTGGATCAGCAAGGCCGAGGGCTCGGTCACCCCGGAGGAGTCCCTGACCCTGGGCCTGTCGCCCGGCACGCCGGTCTATCGTTTCGCCCGGATCCGCTATGCCGACGGCGCGCCGATGGCCATCGAATATTCGACCGTCGCCGGCTTCGCCCTGCCCTCGGCCGAGGCGGTCGGCGTTTCGCTCTACGAAGCGCTGGAGGCCACCGGCCACCGTCCCGCCCGCGCCCTGCAGCGGCTGCGCGCGGTGCTGTTCACCGCCGAACACGCCGAGCTCCTGGGCGTTCCGGCCAAGGACGCCGGCCTGCTGATCGAACGTCGCGGCTTCCTGAAGGACGGCCGGGCGGTCGAGGTGACCCAGTCCTATTATCGCGGCGACGCCTACGACTTCGTCGCCGAACTGAACGCCCTTTCCTGAGGGTTCGTGCTGAACGGGGCTCGCCCCGCGCTTATCTGAAGGGAACGCCCGTCTTGGAGGCCCATGTCTTGACCCGATCCGCCCCCCCCACCGACCCTTCCTCCTCGCGTGGGCGCCTGACCGCGGAATCGACCCGCATGTTCCTCGAGGCCGGCCAGGCCTCGCAGGTGGTCGCCGCCCAGCTGGGCGCCAACGCCGCCCGCGCCGCCCGGATCGCCGAGCGCCTGCGCGCCAGCCCGCCCCGCGCCGTCGTCACCTGCGCGCGCGGCAGCTCGGACCACGCCGCCACCTTCGCCAAGTACCTGATCGAGACCCGCACCGGCGTTCTGACCTCGTCGGCCGCCCTGTCGGTCAGCTCGGTCTACGCCGCCCAGCAGGACCTGGGCGACGTGCTGTACCTGGCCATTTCGCAGTCGGGCAAGAGCCCGGACCTGCTGGCCTCGGTCCAGGCCGCCAAGGCGGCCGGGGCCTTCGTCATCGCCCTGGTCAACGACACCAGCTCGCCCCTGGCCGCCCTGGCCGACGAGGTGCTGCCGCTGCACGCCGGGCCCGAGCTGAGCGTGGCCGCCACCAAGTCCTACATCGCCGCCCTGTCCGCCATCGCCCAGCTGGTCGCCGCCTGGACCGGGGACGAGGACCTGACCGCCGCCCTGGCCACCCTGCCCGCCCTGCTGGCGGAAGCCTGGACCTTGGACTGGAACCCGGCCGTCGAGCGCCTGAAGCCGGCGCGCAACCTCTATGTGCTGGGACGCGGCGTCGGCTTCGGCGTCGCCCAGGAGGCGGCCCTGAAGTTCAAGGAAACCTGCGGCCTGCACGCCGAGGCCTTCAGCGCCGCCGAGGTGCTGCACGGTCCGATGGCCCTGGTGAAGGAAGGCTTCCCCGTCCTGGTGTTCGCCCAGAACGACGAGAGCCGCGACAGCGTCGACGCCATGGCCAAGGGCGTGGCCGAGCGCGGCGGCGACGTGCTGCTGGCCGGCGCCGGGGAAGCGGGGGCCGGGGTCCTGCCCGCCGTCGCCGCCCATCCGGTGATCGAGCCGATCCTGATGATCCAGAGCTTCTACCGCATGGCCAACGCCCTGTCGGTGGCCCGCGGCTACGACCCCGACAGCCCGCCGCACCTCAACAAGGTCACAGAAACCGTCTGATGCAGTCCGTTCTCGTCAATGGCCGCATCCTGACGCCCGAAGGCATCGTCGACGGCAAGGCCGTGACGATCCGTGACGGACGGATCGGCGGTCTCCTCGACAGCGCCGCCATTCCCGCCGGCATGGCCCGCCACGATCTGGACGGCGGCCTGCTGGTCCCCGGCTTCATCGACACCCAGGTCAATGGCGGCGGCGGGGTGCTGTTCAACGACTCGCCCACCGTCGAGGCGATCGCCGCCATCGGCGCCGCCCACCGGCCCTACGGGACGACGGGCTTCCTGCCGACCCTGATCAGCGACGACCTGGCCGTGGTCGACGCGGCCATGCGGGCGACCGAAAAGGCGATCGCGGCGGGCGTGCCCGGCGTGCTGGGCGTGCACATCGAGGGCCCGTTCCTCAACGCCAAGCGCAAGGGCATCCACGACGCCAGCAAGTTCCGCACCCTGGACGACAAGGCCGTGGCCCTGCTGAGTTCGCTCAAGCGCGGCAAGACCCTGGTGACCCTGGCGCCGGAGACCACCACGCCGGACATGGTGCGCCGCCTGGCCCAGGCCGGGGTGATCGTCGCCGCCGGCCACACCAACGCCGCCTACGGTACGGTCCGCAAGGCGCTGAACGCCGGCCTGACCGGCTTCACCCATCTGTTCAACGCCATGTCGCCGCTGACCAGTCGCGAGCCGGGCGTGGTAGGCGCGGCCCTGGAAAGCCAGGCCGCCTGGTGCGGAATCATCGTCGACGGCCGTCACGTGGATCCGGCCGTGCTGCGCATCGCCCTGCGCACCCGGCCGCTGGACCGCTTCATGCTGGTGACCGACGCCATGCCGACGGTCGGCATGATCGACAAGAGCTTCGACCTGCAAGGCCGCCACATCCGGGTGGTCGACGGAGTCTGCGTCGACGACCACGGCACCCTGGCCGGCTCGGACCTCGACATGATCGGCGCGGTGCGCAACGCGGTGGCGATGCTGGGCCTGTCGCTGGAGGGCGCGATCTCGATCGCCTCGGCCGCCCCCGCCGCCTTCCTGGGCCTGGCGGGCCGTCGCGGCGCCATCCAGGTCGGCCAGGCCGCCGACCTGGTGCTGCTGGACGAGGGTCTGAACGTGCGCGAGACCTGGATCGACGGCGCACCCAGCCGATAGCCGGCTCCGGGCCACAGCCTTAACGACAAAAAAGAAGGGCGCTGGTTCGCACCAGCGCCCTTCCGTCGTTCAGGATGGACGTCGACCTAGAACTTGTACTTCACGCCCAGATAGAACTGGCGGCCGTAGTGCACGTACTCTTCCGAGCTCATGCGGGTGGAGTCGTCGACCTTGCTGTCTTCCTGGTCGGTCAGGTTGATGGCCTCCAGGGTGACGGTGAACTTGCCCAGTTCGTAGCTGACCTGGCTGTCGAGGTTGAAGGTCTTTTCCTTGATCCGCACGTCGTTGTTGTTGGTCGCCGAAGGGGCGACCTGGATCAGGTAGGCGTCGCGGTACGAGCCCGAGATCCGCGCCTTGAACGGCCCGTTTTCATAATAGAGCGTGGCGTTGAAGGCGTCGGGCGACAGGTTGACCAGCGGCTGGGTGACCAGCAGGGCCGGGGCGGTCTGCACCTTGGCCGCGTTATAGGTCGGGGCCTTGATGATGTAGTCGATGTCGCTCTTGACGTGGGTGTAGTTCAGGATCGCGCCGAACTTGTCGAACGGAGCCGGCAGGAAGGTGAACGGACGCTGGGCGCTCAGTTCGAAGCCCTTGAGCTTGCCGCCTGGGCTGTTGACCTGGGTGGTCACGGTGAACGGCGTCGCCGAGGTGTTGGGGCTGGTCAACAGGCTGTCGGGAAGACCCGTCGCCGACCAGGGCATGACCTCGGCCGTCTGCTGGATATAGGACTTGATGTCCTTCTGGAAGAAGCCGGCCGACAGCAGGGTTTCCTTGTCCGGATACCATTCGAAGCTGAGGTCCAGGTTGTTGGCCAGCATCGGATTGAGATCTGGGTTGCCGCGCGTCAAGGTCTGCGAACCTTGGCTGATGGCGGTGTAGCCGGGCGACAGGTTCTGCAGTTGCGGACGGGTCATCACCTTGGCCGCGGCGAAGCGAACGAAGACGTTCTCCGCGGGCTGGATCGACACGTTCAGGGCCGGCAGGGTGTTGTGATACTCGCGGGACGTAGTCTGCACGCCGTCGATCGGCGTCGTCTCGTTCAGAACGACGCCCGACGGCAGGGTGACCAGGACGTTGTTCTTGCTGCCCACGTTGTAGTGGCCCAGGGCGTCCTGCTGGGTCTTCACATAGCGCACGCCGATATTGCCGCGCACCGGCATGTTGAAGAGATCGTAGTCGAAGTCGCCCTGCAGATAGAGGGCCGTATCCTCCTCGGTGACTTCCCGGACCGCGCCCAGCTGGTTGATGCTGCTGAGACGGAAGTCGCCGTTGGCGTTGATGCAGTCGCAGTCGTAGCCGATGGCCGTCTTCAGCTTGTCCAGGTCGGGCGCGATCCAGGAGGTCGGCACGCCGGCCGGGAGATCGAGGCCTCGGCCGAAGCCGGTGATCAGGCGCGAAACGTCGGCGATCGTGACGCCGGCGGGCAGAGCAAAGCCTGCTTCGGCGGTATAGGCCGTCTGGCCGGCCAGCTGCCGCGAGAACAGCCGCTTTTCCGACGAGTTGAAGCCGAACTTCTTCCAGTCGAAGCCGTAGCGCAGCTTGAAGCCGTCGAGGATCTGGTAGTCGACGTCGGCGCGGAAGGTCTTGAAGGTGTTGACGGCCTTGCTGGGACGCATGCGCAGCAGGGAGGGATCACCCAGGGTGTTGCTGGGGCTGTAGACGAAGTTGCTCGCTTGGGTCGGATCGAAGCCGTAGTTCAGGACCGGCAGCTTGTCGTTCTGCGAGTAGTCGTAGCTGTAGCCGTCGCTGTTGTAGCGATCGAACGAAAAGGTCGTCTGGACCGGGTTGTCCTGGATCGACCGCGACTGGCCATAGACGAGGTTCAGGTGACCGGCGTCGCCGAACTTGGTGTCGTAGGTCAGGGTGAACTGGTTGAACTCGGTCTTCAGGTCGTCGTGGCGATATTCGACCCGCGCGTCGACGTCGTCGAACGTGCCCTTGATCAGGTGACCCTTGTCGTCGGCCTGGAAGTTGACCACGTCGGTCTGCGGCAGGCCCGCGCCGCTGCGGCTGAACGAGATGACTTCCAGATAGGTCTCGTCGCGATTGTTGGTGAAGTTGGCCACCAGGGCGTCGAGGCTCAGGGTCGAGTTCTCGGTCGGGCGCCATTGCAGCGAACCGGTGATCCCCAGGCGCTTCTGGTCGTATTGCAGGCGGCCGTAGCGCGGAATGCGCGGGTGCCAGAGGTTGTTGGCGGTACCGGCTGGCGCGGCGGTGGGCGCGCTCGTGCTCGGGGTGTTCACGCCGATCGTCGTACAGGCCGGCGAGGTCGCCGCCGTGGGGCCGCCCGGCGTGAAGCCCGGCGTCTGCGGGTTATAGGCCGCGCCGAAACACGGGAAGGACGTCGACGAGTTGAACGCCACGCTGGGGTTTTCCCAACGGCCGGTCGAGGAGCCCTCTTCCAGCGTCTTGCGCTCGGCGTAGGCCACCGAGATCAGGGCGCCGATCTCGCCGATGCCGGTGTCCCAGCGGTTGCTGGCCAGGAAGGTGAAGCGCGGGTCCTTCTTCCGCGACAGGTCGTTCCAGCCGATCTTGGCGCCCATGCTGAGGGCCGGGCCGCTGAAGTCGAACGGGCGCGAGGCCTGCAGGTCGATGATCGCGCCCAGCGAGCCTTCTTCGTTGGAGGCCGAGGTCGACTTGCGCACGGTGACGCTGTTGAACAGCTCCGAGGCGAAGATCGAGAAGTCGAACTGGCGGCCGCGGTTGGCGCCGCCCGAGCTGTCCTTGCCGCCGGTGGTGGCCAGGGCCTCCAGGCCGTTCAGGCGCACGACGGTGAAGTCGGGACCCAGGCCGCGGACGGTGATCGTGCGGCCTTCGCCGCCGTCGCGGTCGATCGACACGCCCGGCACGCGCTGCAGCGACTCGGCCAGGTTCAGGTCGGGGAAGTCGGCGATGTCCTGGGCCTTGATGACGTCGACCAGGTCGTTTTCACGGCGCTTGATGTCCAGGGCGTTGGCGAGGCTGGCGCGGAAGCCGGTGACGACCACTTCCTCGACGGCGGTGTCGTCCGCGGCGGGGGCCGGCGTCTGCTGCGCGGCGGCGGCTCCGGCCAGCGCCATCGCCATGAGCATGGCGCCGCTGGACGCACCGAGCTTCAGCGCGCGAACGCGCTGCTTAGAGACCTGAGACAATGGATCCTCCTCCCGTGATCACGTTTCTTTTGAACGACGCGTTCGCGTCGCCCGGCCGAAGAGTGCGTCCGCGCTTCCTTCCCGCGCGGCCGTTCTTGGGCCGTCTATTCTGACACCGGTGTCACATTCGAGCGAGACGCGCGTCTTGACACCGGTAGCAATGCAAGCGGTATCAAATGAAACCGCCGATCACAAGATGGCTGAAGCGTGGCGGATCGTAGCGATCGGGCGAACGTGTCGTTTCGGCCACATTAAGGCCAAGCTTATTCCGCCGACCGCCTCAGGCGTCGTCGATACGTCGTTGACTGACCTTGTTGAGCCCGTCGATCACCGCGCGCCGCTGGTCCGGGCTCAGGTCGGTGGTCCGCAGCAGCCGCAGCGCGTTGATGTGCACGTCGACGGCGTCCCAGCGCCAGACGCCGGCCTCGGCGCAATTGTCGACCAGGGCGCAGAACGAGATCGCCGCCTGGTCGACGCATGAGCCCGGCAGGAAGCCGGAGACGTCGATGATCCGCAGGGCCAGGGTGTAGAGGTCCTGGTGGAGGCCGGACGCGCGGGTCGCCGCCGCCGACCGGCCGAACCGGGCCTCGATCTCCGCCAGGGCGGCGTCCAGCACCGCCAGCGACTCGGCGCGCAGCGGCTCCAGCGCCGCGTCGGCGGCGGCCAGGGCGTCCTTGGCCATCATGCCGCCGTCGGCCCGGACCAGCATCGACAGGCGGTTGGGGGCGCGGAACTTACGCATGACGCTCATGACTTGGCTTTCTGGGAGTCGGCGGACTCCAGCGACGGGGCGCCGGGCGGGCGGAGCGCTTGTGGCGGGTCTTCACGGCGACGCCCCTTGGCGCCGGGCGGAGGACCGTCGTTCCTGAACCGGCGGTCGGGCCCAAGATAGGTCTCGCACTCGATGAACTGGCGGTCTTCCTTGGCCGCCCACAGGATGCGCTCCAGGACGATCTTGGGCGTGATCGGCTTGGCGATCGTGAAGTTGGCGCCGGCGTCGCGGCCCTTGAACACCTGCGAGGGCGGCGTGTGGCCCGAGACCAGGATCACCGCCAGGTAGCGGTTGGCCTCCAGGGCGCCGCGGCGCAGCCACTTGACCAGCTCGTAGCCGTCGACTCCCGCCATGTTGGTGGCGCTGATGACCAGGTCGAACGTGCGCTCGCGCAGCAGGGTCTGGGCCGCCCTGGCGCCGTCGGCGCGGGTGAGATTGCCCACCCCGAAGCCGAGCAGCACCTGGGACAGCAGGTTCAGCGACGGGACGCTGTCGTCGACCAGCAGAACCTCGACCTTCTCGAGATTGATGCGGGCCGAGGCGTGGAGCGGTTCGCGCATGGCCTAGAAGAAATCGAGTTCGCCGGCCGTGGCGTCCCAGCCGTCATGGTTCTTCGCGTCGCGCAGACGCACCACGAGATCGGCCAGGCCCAGGCCCTCGAGCAGCGGCTCGACCGCCATGCTCCACTCGCCAGAGGCGTGCTGGCCGATGCGGGCCAGGACGTCAGACAGGCCGTGCAGGCGCTGGCTCAGCTCGTCCAGGGCCTGCAGCCGCGACAGGTTTTCCAGGGCCGCGCCGCCGCTGGCCAGGTCGCCGGCGATGTGCTCGCAGTCGCGGCAGATCGCCGCCGCCGCCATCAGCTCCGCCGCCAGCCGACGCGAAAGCTCGCCCACGGGCAGCTGCCCGGGGAAGGTCTCGTCGGTGTCGGTCAGGGCCAGCGGCTGAACGGTCATGGGGTCAGAACAGGTCCACGTCGCCGCTGGACGCGGCGGGCATCGGGGCGGGCGCGGGACGACGGACGTCCTGCGGGGCGTTGTCGACGGCGACCAGGCGCTGGCGAACCCGGCCGGAGGCGGGCCAGAACTCGACGCGTCGGGCCGACAGACCGCCGGTGCTGGACGAGACGATCGGAATACCCTCGTCGCGCAGGAAGCGCTCGGCGAAGGCGGCGTTGCTGGCGCCGACGTCCGAAAGGCCATCGAACAGCTTGCCGCCGCCGAAGATCTTGGCCTCGAGACGATCGCGGCGCGCGCCCTTCTTGAGCAGGCCGTTGATCAGCAGCTCCATGGCGTAGGCGCCGTAGCGGACCGCGTCGCCATTGTCGTTATTGGTCCGGCCGCCGGTATCGGGCAGCAGGAAGTGGTTCATGCCGCCGATGCCGGTGGTCGGATCGCGCAGGCAGGCGGCGATGCACGAGCCGAGCACCGTCGTCATGACCACCTGCGGATCCGACGACACGTGGCTCTCGCCCTGGGTGACGTGAACCTTGATCGCCGGCCCAATCTCGTCTGGGTGGGGATCTCGATTGATCATGTCAGCTGGCCAAAGACCTGTTCGATCTTTTCCTTCAGGCCCTGAACGGTGAACGGCTTGACGCAGTAGTTGTTGACGCCGAACTGCACCGCGCGCTGGACCAGTTCGCGGTCGGCCCGACCAGTCAGCATAACGAAGGCGGTCTGGCGGATCGGCGGGTGCGAGCGCACCGCCCGCAGCAGGGCCAGCCCGTCCATCTTCGGCATGTTGAAGTCCGAGATGACCAGGTTGGCCGGCTTGGCCAGCAGGTTCTTGAGGGCTTCCTCGCCGTCGGGGGCCTCGCGGATGTCCTTGAAGCCGATCTGCTGCAAGGCGTTGCGGATCAACGCCCGCATGGTCAGCTGGTCATCGACGACGAGAACGGAAATGGAGCTTGCTTGGGGCATGGGTTCATCGCCTCGCGGAGGCCAGATCGAGGATGGTTTGGCCCATGGAGGACAGGGTGACCTGCTTCTCCACGGCGCCGAGTTCAAAAGCCGTGCGCGGCATGCCGTAGACGACGCAGCTCTGCTCGTCCTGGCCGACCGTCCGGGCCCCGGCCTTGCGCATGGCCAGCAGACCCTGGGCGCCGTCGCGACCCATGCCGGTCAGGATGGCGCCGACCGCCTTGTCGCCGACCGCCTGGGCCACGGAGTTGAACAGCACGTCCACCGACGGCCGGTGGCCGCTGACGGGATCGCCCTGGACCAGGCGGCAGCGCAGCCCGGCCGAACGGACGACTTCCAGGTGGGTCGCGCCGCCCGGGGCGACATAGACCTTGCCCGGCTCCAGCAGGGCGCCGTCGACGGCTTCCTGCACCCAGGCGCCGCTGGCCCGGTCGAGGCGGGCTGCGAAGCTGGCGGTGAAGGTCGCCGGCATGTGCTGGGTGATCACCGTCGGCGGGCCGGTTTCGGGAAACTGGCTGAGGATCGTCAGCAGGGCTTCCACCCCGCCGGTCGACGAGCCGATCGCCACGATGTCGCCCGAGGGGACGTAGTTCAGGCGGCGGGCGGTGGCCGGCGCGGCGTCGGCCTTGGTCCGCACCGAGGCGCGGGCGGCGGCCTTGACCTTGTCGGCCACCTCGGCCAGCGCCTCGGCGGTGCCGGTGGCGTTGGTGGGCTTGCCGACGCAGTCGACCGCGCCCAGCTCCAGGGCGCGCAGGGTCATCTCGGCCCCGGCCTGGGTCAGGCTGGAGACCATGACCACCGGCATCGGCCGCAGGCGCATGATCTTCTCGAGGAACTCGATGCCGTTCATGTTCGGCATCTCGATGTCGAGGGTGACGACGTCGGGGTTCAGGGCCTTGATCATGCCCCGGGCCTCGAACGGGTCGCCGGCGGCGCCGACCACCTCGATCTCGGGGTCACGGGTCAGGGCGGCCGTGATCAGGCTCCGCATGGTGGCGGAGTCGTCGACGACGAGAACGCGAATCCTGGCCATCAGCGACCTGCCTTGCGGTAGGCGGTCAGGCCGGCGCTTTCGAAGGCGGTGACGGAGGCGCCCACACGTTCGGAATGGCCGACATAGAGCTTGCCGCCCGGGGCGACCAGCGGTGCGAAGCGCTGCCAGACCCGCTCCTGGGTGGGCTCGTCGAAATAGATGACGACGTTGCGGCAGAAGATGGCGTCGAACGGCCCCTTCATCGGCCAGCTGGGGCCGTTGAGGTTCAGCTCGCGGAAAGCCACCATCTGGCGGGCCGCCTCGCAGACCCGGAAGCTGCGGCGGTCGCTGGCGTCACGTTCGAAATACTGGTTGCGCATGTTGGCGGGGATGCCCTCGAGGAGCTGTTCCTCGTAGACGGCCGCCCGGCCGGTGGCCAGCACGTTGGTGTCGATGTCGGTGCCCAGGATCCGGATGTCCAGGTCGGCGGCGTTCGGCCACACCGACAGCACCGTGAAGGCCATCGAATAGGGTTCCTGGCCCGACGAGCAGGCCGCCGACCACAGGCGCAGGCGCCCGCCGGCCCTAACCTTGTCGGCCATCGGCTCCAGGATGCTGGCGCGCAGGTCGTCGAAGTGGTGCGGCTCGCGGAAGAACCGGGTGACGTTGGTCGTCAGGGCCCGGAGCATGTGCTGCTGCTCGTCGACATTGCCGTCCTGGGCGACGAACGCGCAGTACTCGGCGAACGACTTCAGGCCCAGGGTGCGCAGGCGCTTGGCCAGGCGCGAATAGACCAGCGTCGCCTTGCTGTCGGGCAGGCTGATGCCGGCCTGGTCGTACAGCAGGGCGGCGATCCGCTTGAAGTCGGCGCTCGTGAAGGCGAACTCGCCATCGACGAGGGCCTCGCGGCGATCGGTGAAGGAGGTCGAGGGTGTGGTCATCTCAGGCGGCCAGGGCCTCGCGCTCGGGGAGCAGGCGGTCCAGCGAGATCTCGCTGATCATCCGCCCTTCAATGGAAATGATGCCGCGCACGAAGTGGCGGACGTTCTCGCAGGCGATATCCGGGGTCGGCTGGCACATGGCGTCGGTGATCGACAGGATGTCGGACACCGCGTCGACCAGCAGGCCGACCGTGCGGTCGCCGGCCTGGACGACGATGAACACGCTGCGCACGTTCGGCTCGGTGGTCGGCATGCCGATGCGGGCGGCCAGGTCCATGATCGGCAGGACCGCACCGCGCAGGTTGATCACGCCGCGCATGTAGGCGGGCGACTGCGGCAGGGTGGTGGCCGGGCTCCAGCCGCGGATCTCGCGGACGGCCATGATGTCCACGCAGTATTCCTGCTCGCCCACGCGGAACGAGATCAGTTCGCGGGTTTCGGTGCTGGACGTGGGGGTGGGTTCGGTCATCGGGCTATTCCGCGGCGATGAGGGTGGGGTCGGAAGGCTGCGGCGGACCGCGGCGACGCAGGTTGATCACCGCGTCGACGTCGAGGATCAGCGCCACCCGGCCGTCGCCCAGGATGGTCGCGGCGGCGACCCCCTCGACCTGCTGGTAGTTCTGCTCGAGCGACTTGATGACCACCTGGCGCTGGCCGTGGATGGCGTCGGCCACCAGGGCGGCGCGCGAGCCGTCCTCGCCCTCGACCAGCAGGACCACGCCCTCGGTGGCGGCCGGCGAGCGGTCGCGGTAGTTCAGCGTCAGGCCCACGTCGATCAGCGGCACGAAGCTGTCGCGCACGGCGAGCACGTGACCGGAGGGACCCAGCGGGCGGATTTCCTCCGCCTTCGGACGCAGGCTCTCGACGATGCAGGCCAGCGGGATGACCAGGGTCTCGCCGGCGACGTCGACCACCATGCCGTCCAGGACGGCCAGGGTCAGCGGCAGGCTGAGGGTGAAGGTCGAGCCCAGGCCCGGACGCGAGGTGATCGAGATGCGGCCGCCCAGGGCCTGCACCGAACGCTTGACCACGTCCATGCCGACGCCGCGGCCGGAGACGTCCGAGATCTTGTCCGCGGTCGAGAAGCCGGGGAGGAAGATCAGGTTGTCGATCTCCTCGTCGGTCAGGGTCAGGTCCGGCGAGATCAGGCCCTTCTTGACCGCGATCGAGAGCACCCGCTCGCGGTTGATGCCCTTGCCGTCGTCCTGGACCTCGATGACGATCCGGCCGCTGCGGTGCAGGGCCGCCAGGCGCACGACGCCCTCGGGATTCTTGCCGGCCGCCTTGCGCTCCTCGGGGCTTTCCAGCCCGTGGTCGATGGCGTTGCGCAGCATGTGGGTGATCGGGTCGGCCAGACGCTCGATGACCGTCTTGTCGACCTCGGTGTTCTCGCCGTCCATCACCAGGCGGGCCTGCTTGCCCGTCATGTTGGCGACTTCGCGGACCAGGCGCGGCATGCGCTGGAACACCGACTTCACCGGCTGGGCGCGGATGGCCATGACGCTGTCCTGGATCTCGCGGGTGAGCTGTTCCAGCTCATCCAGACCCATGGCCAGGTTGGAGGACGGGGCGATGCCGTATTCGCCGACGCGTTGGGCCAGCATGGCCTGGTTGATGACCAGCTCGCCGACCAGATCGATCAGGCGGTCGATGCGCTCGGGATCGACGCGGATCACCGACTGGCCCGGACCGGGGACGTCGATCTGGGCCGGCTTGGCCGCGGGGGCGGCCGGGGCGTTGGCGGCGACCGGGGCGGCGACGGGGGCCGGCGGGGCGATCTCGACGACCGGAGCGGCGGCGACCGGCGCTTCGACGGGGGTCTCGATCGCGGCGGGCGCGGGTTCAGGCGCCGGAGCGGCCACTTCGAGCAGGGTGGCCAGCACCTCGGCCACCGGGGCCTCGCCGCGGGTGATCTCCAGTTCGCAGTCGCCGTCGACGAATTCGAAGACCTCGCGGATGGCCTCCTCGCCCTGCTCGGTCTCGAGCCGGACGCTCCAGGTGACATAGGCGGCTTCGGGGTCGATGAATTCCAGGGTCGGCAGGGCGCTGTCGTCCAGGGTCGCCTGGATCGGGCCCAGGCGGTTCAGTTCGCGCAGCAGCAGGGCCGTCTCGTTGGCCTTGCGGTAGAGGTCCGACTTCGGACGGATCGACACCGTCCAGACTTTGCCGTCGAGCACGGCCGCGTCGGCGGCCTGGGCGTCGAGGCTGATGGTCATCGGCTGGAAGTCGAAGCCCAGGTCGTCGTCGTCCAGGCCGTCGTCAGAGCCGATGACGATCGGGGCGGCGTCGACGTACTGGGGAGCCTGCTCCACCGGCGCGGCGGCGACCGGGGCGGCGTTGGGGTCGGTGACCGCCTTCAGCTCGGCGGCCATGGCGGCCGAGACGTCCATGTCGACCACCCCCAGGCCGCGGGCGGCGCTGACGTGGTCGGCCAGCACGTCCGAGGCGCGCAGCAGCAGGGCGGTCAGGTCGGGCGTGCCGGGGATCTCGTTCGACCGCAGGGCGTCCAGCAGGGTCTCGAACACGTGGGCGAAGCGCACCAGCGGTTCCAGACCGAAGGCTCCCGCCCCGCCCTTGATCGAGTGCACGGCCCGGAAGACGGCGTTGACGGTGTCGCCATCGTCGTTGCCGTCCTGCATGGCCAAGAGCCCGCCTTCAAGATCGGCGAGCAGTTCCTCGCATTCCTGAAAGAAGGTGACCTTGATGGCCTCTAGCTCGTCCATTCCCCGACTTCCTACAAAGGCGCTTCAGTACCTAGAACACCTGACGATCAGGCCGCGACGCGGCGGATCGCCTCAACGAGCTTCTCGGGATTGAACGGCTTGACGATCCAGCCCGTCGCGCCGGCTTCGCGGGCCCGCTGCTTCTTGCTGGGGTCGCTTTCCGTGGTCAGGACCAGGATCGGGATGGCGCGATAGTCGTCGTCGACCCGCACCGCCTCGATGAAGCCGAAGCCGTCCAGCTTGGGCATGTTGATGTCGGTGATGATCACGTCGGGGCGATGGGCGGACAATACTTCCAGCCCGTGTTCGCCGTCGACGGCTTCGACGACGTTGAACCCGGCGCCGGCGAGGGCCATGCGCAGCATGTCCCGCATCGTACGCGAGTCATCGACCGTGAGGACAGTACGCGTCACGATGCAGCTCCTTGGATTTCGGCCTGAAGCAGGACCCCTTCGGCCCCGAAAAGACGGATGGTTTCCACGAACGCCTCGGAAGGCGCGGTGATCGAAAAGGGTTTGCCGTCCTCGGCCCAGGCCTTGCGGGCGGCCAGCAGGACCTGCAGGCACAGCCCGCCGAGGCGGCGCACCTGGTCGGCATGGACTTCGATGTCCTGGCCGCGGCGTTCGACGAAGGCCTGCTTGAGCGGCCCCGAAGCCTTCAGATCAAGGGTTTCGGGCAAAGCGATCGCTGTCGACATCAGAACTCCTCCCAGCCGTCGCTGGCCGGGGCGGCCGCCGCGCCGCCACGCCCGGGACGGGCGAAGGCGTTGAGGCGGGCGCGCTGCTCGGCCACGGGATTGGCGGCGGGGGCGTGGTAGGCGGGATCGGCCATCTGCGGACGCTCGTAGGACGCCTGCTGGCGACCGCTGCCGACGTTGAAGCGGCCGATCAGGCGCACCAGCTCGCCCGTCTCGCCCTTCAGCGAGTGGGTGGCGGCGGTCGACTGCTCGACCATGGCCGCGTTCTGCTGGGTCACCTGGTCCATCTGGTTGACGGCGGTGTTGACCTCGTTGAGCCCTGTCGCCTGCTCGGCGGCCGAGGCGGCGATCTCGGTGACCAGGGCGTCGATCTCGCCGACCTTGGTGACGATCCGCTGCAGAGCCTCGCCCGTCTGGCCGACCAGGCTGACGCCTTGGCTGACCTGCTGGGTCGAGGACGAGATCAGGGTCTTGATCTCCTTGGCGGCCTCGGCCGAGCGCTGGGCCAGGGCTCGGACTTCCTGGGCCACGACCGCGAAGCCTCGGCCAGCGTCACCGGCGCGAGCCGCTTCGACGCCGGCGTTCAGGGCCAGCAGGTTGGTCTGGAAGGCGATCTCGTCGATCACGCCGATGATCTGGTTGATCTGCTTGGACGAGTCCTCGATGGCGCCCATGGCCGAGACGGCCTCGTGCACGACCTGGCCCGAATGGGTGGCTTCGCCGCGGGTGCTGGAGACCACTTCCGAGGCCTGCTTGGCGCCGCTGGCGGTGCGGCGCACCGTGGCGGTCAGCTCGTCCAGGGCGGCGGCGGTTTCTTCCAGCGAGGCGGCCTGCTGCTCGGTGCGGCGCGACAGGTCGTCCGAGGCGTGGGCGATCTCGTCGGCGCCGGTGCGCAGGCCGTCCGTCGAGGCGGCGATGACCTTGATGGTTTCCTGCAGCTGGGTGATGGCGGCGTTGAAGTCGTCCTTCAGCTTGCGGTAGTCGCCCGGGAAGTCGGCCTGGACGCGATAGGTCAGGTCGCCCTTGGCCAGGTGCTCCAGCGCGTCGGCCAGCGACGACACCACCAGGGCGTTCTCGCGGGCGGCGGCGGCGGCGGCCTCTTCCTTGGCCCGGCGCTCGTCGGCGGTCAGGGCGGCCGACTTCTCCTGCTCGGCGCGCATCTGCTCCAGGTGCAGCTGGTTGTCGCGGAAGACCTTCAGCGAGCGGACGATGGCGCCCAACTCGTCGCCGCGGGTCATCTTTTCCAGGTCGATCGTGTTGTCGCCCTTCGACAGCTTCTCGGTGGCGCCGGCGATGTCGCCGATCGACTTGCGGGTGGTCATGACCGTCATGAAGGCCAGGCCGGCGACCGCGCACAGCGTGATCAGCGACAGGACGATCGTGGCGCTCATCGCCGCATTGGCCTCGGCCTGCTTCTTGGCGGTCTCGGTGGCGACGCGGGTGTTGGCGGACGCCACGACACCGTCCAGCTGGGCGGTCATCTTGGCGTACTGCTCTTCGAACGGGGCGATGAAGCCGGCGGCCATGTTGAAGTCGACGCCGATCATCCCGCTGACCGTGTCGATGGCGCTGCGGCATTCGTCGAGCGACTTGATCAGCTCGACGATCTTGCCCTGCTCTTCCTTGGGCAGCTTGCCCTTCAGAGCGGTCAGGTCCTTCTTGATCGCGTCGGTCTCGGTCAGGATCGCCGCCATGCGGGCGTCGTTCTTGTCGACCTCGATGTTCCCGGCCTTGTGGGTCATCACGGTGAACAGTTCGCCGTTGATGTTGGAGATCCGCTTGGAGATCGCCTGGATCTCCATGTTCTCGCGCATGTCGTTCTCGACGACCTGCTTGAGCGCGGCGGACTGGCTCTTCTGCACGACGATCGCGCCGCCGGCCATCAGGGCCAGCATGAGCAGAGCGAAAGCCGGCGCGAAGCCGATTTTGATGATCAACGGAAGATCGACGAGCCGAAAGCGCTTCATCGGATGGGTCCCCTCTAGCGGTGTTTCCGTGCGCACGGATCACCAACGTCGAGGGCGATCATCACGGCATATTCCTAATAGTTCCTGACTTTGGTTAAGAGCCTGTGCCGCAGGGCGTGTCGCACCCCAAAAATTCCGCGCCACGCAAAGCCCCGGCCGCCTGGTCCTGGAATAAGGAATGGGCGCGCGCGAGTCGCGCACGCGAAGACGACGAGTCGACGACGCTGGAATCTGAGTGTAGTTTCAAGTGAAACCACGTATTCGGCAAGTAAACGTGGTTACCGATGAGTGAAGAAAACTATCTTCCGGTGACTCAGAATATTTTAACTCGGTTCTGCGAAAAAGCTCAGGCGTCCGGACGACGCGACGTCCGAAGGGCGAGACACACTATTAGGAGCAGCGGGATGAAATATCCGATCGCTATTGCCGCGGGAATCGCTGGCAGCTTTTTCGTCGCTCAAGCCGCCTCGGCGGCTGGCGGCTTCGAAGACCAAATGGGCCGTTGCCTGCAGCAGTTCGCCAACACGCGCGACGCGGCCCAGGTGATGCTGGAATGCACCGCCGACGCCGGCAAGCTGACCGAGTGCAAGGTCGTCGACAACAGCGCGGCCGGCAAGGGTTTCGACAAGGCCGCCATGTGCATCGCTGAAAAGCTGCCGATGGGCGCCAAGACCGGCACCGTGAAGGTTCCGTTCCGCTTCCCGGGCGGCGCGTAAGTCTAAAAGCTCTCTCCCTTCCTGGAGAGATCTTAATACGCCTCCGCTGGCTCCGCCGGAGCGTCCTTACAGGGGACGTTCCGGCCCGGGGCCGGTGGGGGCGTTTTGCGTTTTGGGGTCGTGCGCCGAGTGGGGACAGGCACATGTACCTGTCCCCGGCGGCAAATCCCCTACCCGCCCCGCTTCAGCGTTTCGCGGGCGATGACCAGTTGCTGGATCTGGCTGGTGCCCTCGTAGATCCGGAAGATCCGCACGTCGCGGTACAGCCGTTCGATGCCGTAGTCGGCGACATAGCCCGCGCCGCCGAAGATCTGCACCGCCCGGTCCGCCACCCGGCCGACCATTTCCGAGGCGAACAGCTTGGCGGCCGCCGCCTCCAGGGTCACGCCCCGCCCGGCGTCGCGCTGGCGGGCCGTCTCGAGCACCAGGGCCCGGGCGGCCAGGGCCTCGGTCTTGCTGTCGGCGATCATCGCCTGGATGAGCTGGAAGCTGGCGATCGGCTGGCCAAACTGCTTGCGCTCAGAGGCATAGGCCACGCAATCGACCAGCAGGCGTTCGGCCACGCCCACGCAGACGGCGGCGATGTGCAGTCGCCCCCGGTCCAGCACCTGCATGGCGACCTTGAAGCCCTCGCCCTCCTCGCCCAGCCGGTTCCAGGCCGGCACGCGGACATTGTCGAAGGTGACGTCGTGAATGTGGGCCCCCTGCTGGCCCATCTTCTTCTCGGGCTTGCTGACGCTCAGGCCGGGCAGATCGCGCGGCACCAGGAAGGCCGAGACGCCTGAACCGCCCTTGGCCTCGGGGTTGGTGCGGGCCATCACCGTGAACAGCGAGGCCTTGCCGGCGTTGGTGATGTAGCGCTTGGACCCGTTCAGCACATAGTCGTCGCCATCCAGGGTCGCGCGGGTCTGGACCGCGGCGCTGTCGGACCCGGCCTCGGCTTCGGTCAGGGCGAACGAGGTGACGATCTCGCCGGACGCGATGCCCGGCAGCCAGCGGGCCTTCTGCTCATCGGTGCCGAACATCACCAGGCCCTGGCTGCCGATGCCGACATTGGTGCCGAACACCGAGCGGAAGGCCGGCGAGGCGCGGCCCAGCTCGATGCCGACCAGGCATTCTTCCTCCATGTTCAGGCCCAGGCCGCCGAAGTCCTCCGGGATCGACAGGCCGAACAGGCCCAGCCCCTTCATGTCCTCGATGACCTCGGCGGGCACCGCGTCGTCCTCGGCGACCTTGGCCTCGATCGGGCGCAGCCGCTCGGCGACGAACCGGCGGACGGTGTCGATCAGCTGCTCGCGGGTCTTGAGGTCCAGGGCCATGGCGTTCCTTCCGCTTCAAACATCTGTTTTGAGCAGACTGTAGCGGCGGAGCGCCGGAAGGAAAGGGCCGAGTGCGCGACGGCGCGGGCGGCGACGGATCCGGCAGCGACGCTGTCTTTCCGCTTCAAAAGCGACCCGGGGTTGCTAGGCTCCCGCCATGAGCGATCTCCTTGCGCCGACAAAGGTCGATCCGCTGCCGGCGCCGCAAGCCGCCGCCCTGGACCGCGACGGCTACCTGCTGCTGCGCGACGTCGTGCCGCAGGCCTGGCGCGAGGCTCTGCGCGACGCGTTCGAGGTCGGCGTGGGGAGCGAGAACCAATGGGCCGCGCCGCGCGGCGTCGGCTGGCGCCACGCCCTGGTGGACCTGGATCCCACGGTGCGACGCGCCTGCCGGCTGCCATCCCTGCTGGCCGCGGCGGGACGGATCCTGGGCGAGCCCTTCTTCCTCTGCCAGGTCGAGGGTCGCGAGCCGCTGCCGGACGCCGGCCACCAGCCCCTGCATCGTGACGGCGCTGGCCAGAAGGCGGTGGCCGCCCTGGTCTTTCTGGATTCCTATGGAGCCGACAACGGCGCCACCCGCGTGGTCCCGCGCCCGCTCGATCCCGGAGACCAGGGCGGCGAGCCCGACGAGGCCGCGTCCCTGGTCCTGGCCGGCGAGGCGGGGGACATCCTGGTGTTCGACGCCGACTTGCTGCACGGGGCGACCCGCAACCGCTCCGGCGCGCGGCGGCGCTCGCTGCTGCTGAGCTTCAAGCCGGCGCGCACGCGGGCGGACGAGGACGCCTGCCGCGCCATCCGCAACGTGCGCATGGACACCGGCGAGGTGTTCGCGCTGTGAACCTCGGCGGCTAGAACCGCGAGCGCCAGGTCGCCAGGGCGCCGACCTCGGGCGCGGCGTCGGCCTGGTGGCCGGGCTGCAGGGCCAGGCTGGTGCGCACCACCAGCGAGCGCCAGGGCCCGAAGGCCCGCTCCAGGCCCAGGCTCAGGTCGATCTCGCGGCCGTCGGGCGAGGCGCTGAACCGGCGGGTCGAGAAGGTCAGCGGATCGTCATAGGCCAGGGGCACGTCGGCCAGCACGGCCTGGAACTTGCCGCTCTCGATGCGCAGGGGCTGGGCGATCCCGAAGGTCAGGCGCGAGCAGGCCCAGCCGACCAGCCGGCAGTCGGCGCCGGCCTCCAGCCGCCAGGCGCTGCTGATCGCCCGGTCCAGCGACAGCAGGCCGCCGTCCACTGCCGTGCGGCCGATCGACAGGTCGGCGTGCAGCGACAGGCCGGGGCGCGGATGGAGGTCCACGGCCGCCGCCCCGAACCGGGTCCGGGCCGGCAGGGCCAGGGTCGCGCCGGGCGCCAGATAGGACCCCAGCGGACCCAAGGGCTCGTCCAGGGCCCCGCCGGTCAGGCTGACCAGGGCGGCGCCGACCTGCACCATGCCGGTGGCCGAGGCGTAGGTGGAGCCTTCGATCTCGTTGATCCGCAGCGGCTGGCGCGGATGGGCCGAGCCCTGCTCGGCCAGCAGGGCGAACCGGCCCAGGCGCAGGGCGGCCTGGGTGGAGCGGTCGGGCTGGGCGATGGCCTGGAAGGCGTCGCGGCCCGCCGGGCCCGCCGGGGCGGGCGCCCCGCCCTCGCCGCTCCAGTTGGACAGGCTAAGGCGCCCGTAGGCGGCCTGCATCCGCACCGAGCGCATCGGCTGGGGCCCCAGGGTCAGGGACGGCTGAGGCTCGTGGGCGCGCTCGTCGAACACCGGCCCCTCGACCGAGACGGCCAGGTTCAGCCCGCCCAGCGCCGGGCCGCCCAGCATCACCTGGCTGGAGGCCTGGATCGGCGGCGGGGCCAGCGGGGCGCGACGCCGCTGGCCCGGCAGGCCATCGGCCAGGTTCACCGAAAACAGCCGGTTGTAGTCGTCGTGGATCACGGTGCGCAGGCCGTCGCCGCGCCGCAGGACCGAGCCGAAGGCCGAGCCGACATTGCCGCCCACGCCGGAACCGGTCAGGACGGTGGTTCCGCCGCCCGGCAGGGACAGGCTGCTGGCTCCCACCGGCGCGAAGGCCCGGGCCAGGTCCAGGCCGCCGCGGCCATAGGTGGAATCGGTTCCGGCCGTCCCCAGGTCGTCGGCCGTGCGCAGCAGGATGTCGAGGGCCTCCCGTCCGGACAGGTTGGGGAAGGCCTGCAGCAGCAGGGCCAGGGCCCCCGAGACCTGGGGCGCGGAGAACGAGGTGCCGGAGACCACCGCGCAGCCCGTGCTGTCGCACTCGGTGGCGATGCTGTCGCCGGGCGCGGCCAGGTAGCCGTTGGCGGCGACGCCGGCCTTGTTCGAATAGCTGGCCATCACCCCGGCCTGGGTCAGGGCCCCGACCGCCACCACCGAGCCGGCGTAGCGCGGATCGACCGCGTAGCGGGCCGGCCAGGACGGATCGGGATCGCCGTCATTGCCCGATGCGACGGAGACCACCGCCCCGGCGGCGACGGCGCGGGCCAGGGCCGCCTCGAACCGGGTCCCTTCCGGTCCATCGCCGCCCAGCGACAGGTTGACCACCTTGGCGCCCTTGGACACGGCGTAGTCCAGGGCGGCGGCCAGGCTGTCGGAGTCGAAGACGCAGTCGGGGCAGTCGGGGGTGGCCACGCCGCTGTCGTCGGCCCGGATCGACAGGATCGTGGAGTTGTAGGCGACGCCGATCGTGCCGGCCCCGTTGAAGCGCGCGGCGATGATGCCGGCCACCCGCGTGCCGTGGCGGCTGGAGCCGACCAGGGCGCCGCGCCCGATGATGTCGGTGGAGTCGGCCGAGACCGCGCCGACCAGGTCGGCCTGGGCGCCGTCGACGCCGGTGTCGATCACGGCCACGGTGATCCCCTGGCCGGTGGCTCCCTTGCCGTAGGCGACGTCGGCATGGATCGCGGCGAGGTTCCAGCCGCGCTGGTATTCGGCGCTGCCCGTCGAGGGGATGGGCGGCGGGGGAGGGGGCGGAGGCGGGGGAGGTGGCGGTGGAGGCGGAGGGGGGGTGACCACGCCCGGCGCGGGTCCCGAGCCCCCGCCCCCGCCGCCGCACGCCACCAGCGGGATCGCCGCGAGCAGAACCCAGGCGCCGGGGCGAAACAGGCCAGACCGAACCAAGCGCAGCAAGTTCACCCCCGAGGACGCCGACGATCCTGTTCTCTTACACCTTTCCGGCCTCGGCCCGCGCGAGGGCGCTACGTCGCACCCCGTAGAGGAAATACACCGCCGCCCCGATCAGGTGGGCGTACAGGAAGTAGCGCTGGGTCTTGGAGGGCAGGCTGTAGAACAGGTACAGGCAGCCGAGGATGGCGCCGGGCGCCACCACTTGCCACAGCGGGGTGGAGAACATCCGCGGCCGTTGCGGGTCGCGCACCCGCAGGATGATCACCGACAGCCCCACGGCGATGAAGGCCGCCAGGGTGCCGGCGTTGGCCAGCTCGGCGATGTCCTTCAGCGACAGCAGGCCCGACAGCAGGGCCGACAGGGCGCCGGTCAGCAGGGTCATCAGCACCGGCGTGCCGGTCTTGCGGTTCACCCGCGACAGGGCCGGAGGCAGCAGGCCGTCGCGGGCCATCACGAAGAAGATCCGGCTCTGGCCGTACATGAAGGCCAGGATCACGGTCGGCAGGGCGACCACCGCGGCCAGGGCCACCAGCTGGGCCATCCTTGGGTGTTGCAGGGTCTCCAGGATGAAGACCAGCGGCGCTTCGCTCTTGGAGAACACCTCGGCCCGCGACGCGCCGATCGCGACGCCGGCCACCAGCATGTAGATCAGGGTGCAGGCCAGCATCGAGCCGACGATGCCGATGGTCAGGTCGCGCCGCGGGTTCTTGGTCTCCTCGGCGGCGGTCGACACCGCGTCGAAGCCGTAGAAGGCGAAGAAGATCAGGCTGGCGGCGGCCATCACCCCGACCTTGACGCCGTCGGCGCCCGTCCCCTGGGCGGTGTGGGCGGCGAAGCCCTGCGGCATGAACGGCGTGAAGTGGCTGGCGTCGAAGGCCGGCAGGCACAGGACGACGAACACCGCCAGGGCGGCGATCTTGATCACCACCAGCACCATGTTGACGGTGGCGCTCTCCTTCGTGCCCAGGGCCAGCAGCCCGGCCACGGCGAACGAGATGATCACCGCCGGCAGGTTGACCAGCCCGCCCTGGTGCGGTCCGGCCAGCAGGGCGGGCGGGAAGCCGGCCATCTGGAACAGCCCCTGGGCGTGGGCCGACCAGCCCACCGCCACGGCCGCGCAGACCAGGGTGTATTCGAGGATCAGGCTCCAGCCGACGAACCAGGCGACCGGCTCGCCCATGGCCACGTAGCTGTAGGTGTAGGCGCTGCCCGACGCCGGGATCATCGTCGACAGCTCGGCGTAGCACAGGGCCGCGCAGGCGCAGACCGCCCCGGCGATCAGGAACGACAGCATCACGCCCGGCCCGGCCAGCCCCGCCCCGACGCCGGTCAGGGTGTAGATGCCGGTGCCGACGATGGCCCCGACGCCCAGGGCGACGAGATGGTACCAGCTCAGGGTCTTCTTCAGGGCGTGGGCGGCGTCGCCACCGGCGGTGTCGATCGCCTTGCGGCGCGTCCAGAAACTCATCCAGTCCTCCCGACTCTTTCGCCGGGACGATGGGCTAGCGACGCGCCGCCGCCAAGGGGGAGAATTTGCTCCGCCGACGACGTTTCGAGCACGCTCCTCCCCCCTGTGGGGGAGGTGATCGCGTAGCGATCGGTGGGGGGAGTTTTGGGATTGTTGATCGGGTTGCAGCCATCGGCCGATCACTCCCCCCACCGTCGGCTGCGCCGACACCTCCCCCACAGGGCAGGGCTATCGCATATGAAGAACGAAAGGTGGACGGCCTGAGCCGTGCGTCCAATCGAGACCAAAAAGGCAGGCTCGTGAGTCTGTTTGGATTCGTTTTGTTCGCCTTTTGGTAGAGCTTGCCTCGATCCAACGCGGGCTCTCGATAGGACGAATCCATATGCGATACCCCTGCCCCACAGGGGGAGGATTGGGTTCAGATCACCGCGTCGAAGGCCGCCCAGTTGGGCATTTCGGCGTCGGGCTTGCGGCCCCGGTTGGCGATCCGGGTGTAGAGCAGCTTCACGCAGCGGCTGCCTGTGGTCTCGAACAGGAACGGGAAGATCCCGTGGACGAAACAGGCCAGGCCGCCCAGCAGCATCGGAACGGCGAAGCTCCAGGCCACGGCCATGTGCTCGCCATAGGTCTCGTCGACCGAGCGGGGATGACGGGTGAAGAGATCGAACATGACGAGCCTCATGGAACGTCCTTCCATCATGCCGTGCTTCGCGAGAATGACATGGTCTCAGTCGCGCCGTCATGGCAGGTATGGGGAATTCAATTCTCCAGATAGGGCTTCGGACAGAATGATCTCGCTGGACCAGATCGACCGCCGCCTGCTGGCGATCCTGCAGCAGGACGCCACCGTCCCCATCGCCGAGCTGGCCGAGCGGGTGGGACTGTCCCAGACCCCTTGCTGGAAGCGGGTCAAGCGGCTGCAGGACAGCGGGGTGATCACCGCCCGCGTCGCCCTGATCGACCGCGACGCCCTGGACCTGCCGCTGACCGTGTTCGTCGCCGTCAAGACCGGCCGCCACGACGAGGACTGGCTGGCGACCTTCGCGGCCGGGGCCAAGGCCCTGCCCGAGGTCATCGAGTTCTATCGGATGAGCGGCGAGGTCGACTACCTGCTCAAGGTCGTGGTCCGCGACATCGCCGCCTATGACCGCTTCTACCGCCGCCTGATCGCCACCGCCCCACTGACCGACGTGTCGTCCAGCTTCGCCATGGAGCAGATCAAGTTCACGACGGCCCTGCCGATTTCCATGGGGTAGAACGCGAAAAGTTATCCACAGGGCCGCAGTCGGGGACATGCCCTTGCGGCATGTCCCCAAACACCGCGCCGGGACGTCAGGATAAGCACCGCAGAGCCTGTCGGTGGGGACACGCCGCAAGGGCGTGTCCCCGACTGCGTCACGGTCGTTTATCCCCGCGAAATCCGGACCCGGCTCCAACGAAATCAAGGTGCTACACAAAAACGCACGTTTCCTGTCCCCACCCTCCAGGGCGGGCGCACACTTCTGGCCATGACCCAGACCCAAAACACCCCCGCCCCGTCCCTGGCCTGGCGCCAGGCCCTGCAGACCAAGCTGATGGCCGCCCTCGACGCCGCCTGGGCGATCCTCGAGCACTGCGACGATCCCGCCGAGATCAAGCGGGTCCGCGACCGGCTCAGGGCGATCGGCGACCTGGCCGCCCAGGCCCGCAAGGTGGCGCTGATCACCCCGAAAGAGTCGAAAGCCGACGCCAATGTCGCGGCCAAGGCCGAAATGCTGGCCCGGGTGATGGCGCCCGGCCTGGCCGCCGAAGCCCTGGTCGCCGCCCGCGCCCCCGCCGCCGCCCAGGCCGAGCTCTCCCGCCGGGCGCTGGAAAAACTGAAGGGCGGCGGCCGGGCGCGGTTGTAGGCCCCCAACAACCGCTCATCCCGGCGAAAAAGGGTGGCCCTCTCGCCCTCCGCCGGCGGCGAGGCCGCGCCTTAAAACCTTGATGGCGAGCCTGCTCTGGCGTCTGGCCGTGTCAAGGACGGCCCCGCTGGGGCCGCCGCGACGCGGCCGGCCGGAGGCCGGTCCTTGACACGGCCAGACGCCAGAGCTCCGATCCACCAAGGCTTTAAGGCGCGGCCCCATCCGGGGCGGATGGGGCGATCCGAGAAGCAGACGTTCTGAGAGTCAGTGATTGGTGGTTCTCGGACCTAATGCATGTAGGCCGCGTACAGTTCAGCCACGCGTTCCACGGAGATCCCTGTCCGTTGCTCCAGCGCAAGCGGATGGTCTGTCGGCTCCAATTCGATGTAGGGGCGAAGCCCGTCATCTCTCAGATGAACCATCGTTTTTAGATTTTCGGTGTCGGGATAGGTTTTGAGGGACGCCGAAAGCCAACCAAAATATGGACCGTTTTCCGCCCTAGACGGCGCATCTTGCAGGGCGAGAAACTCATCGAAGCGCTCGCGGTTGAGGGAAACCCACACGCCCCAAATGAAGGGTTCATCAGTTCCTTCGACCGGAATTTCTATACAGCCCCGCACAAAGAAGAACTCTTGATCGATGACGCATGTATCTGCCGTCAGATCACATCGACCATCGCGATCCGCCTCCGGAATTGCGTAGTAATAAAGGGGTGCGGAAGCTCCAAAGCCAGGCATGCCTTCGTGCCATTCATCGCAGCTCGCGCACTTGAAACGGAACATCTCTGCCACCTCGCTAGCCTTGGCCTAGCTGCGCAATAGATGGTGTGCAAGGTCCGACTAGGGTCGCGAGTAGTCGTTGACGCCCGTCTCGAGAACTGACGCCCTTCCCCCCTAATCCGGCCAAAGATCCTGCACATCCCCCTTGCGGTTGAGCATGTGGGTCGCCCGCTTGATCAGCATCAGCAGCCGCTCGCGCCGGCCGTCGCTGTCATAGGTCAGGGACGCCCGCGCCAGGCCTTCCAGCATGAACCGCGCCAGGTCGCGGCTGGCCTGGAAGCGCGGGCCGGCCCCGGCGTGGAGAATCTTCAGGAAGTGGTCGCCGGCCTGGGCGCGGTCGAACTCGGCCTGGGCCGGGGCCAGCAGGGCCTGGACCGCCGGGTCGGTGCGGCCGGCCGCCTCCAGCTCGGCGAAGGCCAGGAACGGCACGGTGTGCAGCAGGTCCCAGTAGCTGTCGATCGCGTGCTCGGTGACGTCGGCGCCCGAGGGCAGGCCGTCGGCGGCGGCGCGGAACAGGGCCGAGCGCTCGGCCTGGACGTGGGCCACGGCCGCCTCGACCAGGGCCTCGCGGGTGGGGAAGTGGTAGAGCATCGCCCCGCGCGTCAGGCCGGCGGCGTCGGCGATCACCGGATTGGTCGCGGCGTGATAGCCGATCTCGGCGATCAGGCGCATCGCGCAGTCGAGAATCCGCGCCCGGGTCTTCAGCGACTTGGGCGTATCCTTGGCGAGGCGAGCGGCGTCCATGATCTTGATCTAGTCAAAGCCATGTTGCGCTGCAACAGCCGAGCGACGGCCGGGCTGCGCCTTGTCCGACAAGATCGACACGATGGTCAAAATTCGGGCGTTGGTGCGACGCGGCGTCGCGCGGCGGGCGCGGCGCCGTTTCACGAAAGCGACATGCAATCAGCTTAATCGCCGGACGGCTCGCCCCAACGCCATCCGGGGCCGGGGGCCGGTCCGGGGGGATCGGCTTGAACGCCGACCAGAACCGCCGGAGGGGCAAGCCATGGTCACCGACACCGACATCGAGATCCGCCGCTATCGCTCGATCTTCATCAGCGACGTGCACCTGGGCACCCGCGGCTGCCAGGCCGAGCTGCTGCTGGACTTCATCCGCCACGTGGAGTGCGACAAGCTCTACCTGGTCGGCGACATCATCGACGGCTGGAAGCTGCGCAGCGGCTGGTACTGGCCCCAGAGCCACAACGACGTGGTGCAGAAGATCCTGCGCCTGGCCCGCAAGGGGGTCGAGGTGATCTATGTGCCGGGCAACCACGACGACCGGGTCCGCGACTTCTGCGGCGTCCACTTCGGCGGGGTGGTGGTGGTGCGCGACGTGATCCACGAGGCGGCCGACGGCAAGCGCTACCTGGTGGTCCACGGCGACGAGTTCGACGGGGTGGTGCAGCACGCCAAGTGGCTGGCCTTCCTGGGCGACTGGTCCTATAGGACCATCCTGATGCTGAACACCTTGCTCAACCGCGCGCGTCGGAAGCTGGGGTTCGGCTACTGGAGTCTTTCGGCCTATCTGAAGGTCAAGGTGAAGAACGCGCTGCAATTCATCGAGAATTTCGAGGCCGCGGTCGCCGACGAAGCCCGTCGTCGCGGCGTCGACGGCGTGATCTGCGGCCATATCCACAAGGCCGAGATGCGCGAGATCGACGGCGTGCTCTATGTCAACGACGGCGATTGGGTGGAAAGCTGCACCGCGCTGGTGGAACATATGGACGGACGGCTCGAAATCCTGGAATGGTCCAAGCTTAGGTCCTGGTCGGTGATCGACCGGGCAAGGGCGCTCCCCGTCGAGCCCCCCATAGCGGAGCCTGCCGCCGCCTGATGCGGATACTACTCGCCACAGATGCTTGGGAACCGCAGGTCAACGGCGTGGTTCGGACCCTCACCAAGGTGATGGCCGAGCTGAAGGCGATGGGCCACGAGATCGACGTCGTCAGCCCCGACCAGTTCCCCACCTTCCCGCTGCCGACCTATCCGGAGATCAAGCTGGCCATCGGCGCCTACGAGCCGGTGATGGAGCGCTTCAAGTCGTTCGAGCCCGAGGCGATCCACATCGCCACCGAGGGTCCGATCGGCTTGGCCGCCCGCCGCATCTGCCTGGAATGGAAGCTGCCGTTCACGACCAGCTACCACACACGGTTCCCCGAATACGTGTCGGCCCGCCTGCCGCTGCCGCTGTCGGCCGGCTACACCTACATGCGCTGGTTCCACAAGCCGTCGGGCCGGCTGATGGTCGCCACCCCGACCATGCGCGACGAGCTCATCCGCCACGGCTTCCGCAACATCTCGCCCTGGACGCGCGGCGTCGACACCGACGTGTTCCGCCCCCGCCAGGCGGGCGAACCGGACGTGTTCGAAGGCCTGGCCCGGCCGATCTTCCTCAATGTCGGCCGCGTGGCGGTCGAGAAGAACATCGAGGCCTTCGCGGGCCTGGACCTGCCCGGCACCACGGTGATCGTCGGCGACGGCCCGCAACGCGAGGAGCTGGCCGAGAAGTACCCGAACGTGGTCTTCGCCGGCGCCAAGTTCGGCGAGGAGCTGGCCCGCTATTTCGCCTGCGCCGACGTCTTCTGCTTCCCGTCCCTGACCGACACCTTCGGCCTGGTGATCCTAGAGGCCATGGCCGCGGGCGTGCCGGTGGCGGCGTTCTCGGCCCCGGGACCGATCGACATCATCCCCGGCTCGGGGGCCGGCGTGCTGGCGCCCGGCCAGACCGACGGCCTGCGCGAGGCTTGCCTGGCCTGCCTGGACATCGACCACGCCACGGTGCGCAAGTTCGCCGAAGGCTTCTCGTGGCGCGCCTGCGCCGAGGAGTTCTACAAGAACCTGCAGCCCTATCCCGAGCCGGAAAAGACCCGCTTCTGGCGCCGGCTGCGGCGGTTGGCGCGGCTGCGTAGGAAACCGGCAGCCTAGCACCGGCGAACACTTGCCCCCTACGGACCGCTTCGCGGCCGTCTTCCCCCACAGGGGGAAGAGCGCTGAGGTCGGCGCCGTGCGGCTCCGCCCCCTATGGGGGCGGACAGACCGCGAAGCGGTCAGGTGGGGGCAAGTGGGTGAGCCTCTGAAACCCTCGACCTATGGAAGAGGGAGACCTATCGCGAAAGCTGGACGGCGCTCCCCTCGACCACGAACCGCGCCTCGACCCCGGCCGCCGTGGCCAGCCCCAGCCGGCTCACCGGCTGGCCGCCGCCGATCCACAGGGTGACCGAACCCGGCGCAATCGACCGGCTCCCGTCCGCCGCCACCACGCTCATCGCCGCGCCGTCCAGGGCGAACCGCACGCGGCGGGTCTCACCGACCTTCAGATGCACCCGTTGGAAGCCGTGGAGCGACCGCGCCGGCGCGCCGGCCACGTCGCGCGAGACGTAGAGCTGCACCACCTCGTCGCCGTCGCGCGGCCCGCTGTTGGTGACGTCGACCGCCACGCCCTGGGCCTCGCCGGCCTTCACCGCCGCCTGCTCCAGCACCGGCTCGCCATAGGCGAACCGCGTGTAGCTGAGGCCATGGCCGAACGGATACAGCGCCTCACCGCCGAAGTAGCGATAGGTGCGGCCGGCCATGCCGTAGTCCTTGAACGGCGGCAGCTGGTCGGCCGAGCGGTAGAAGGTCACGGGCAGGCGGCCGGCCGGGCTGAAGTCGCCCGCCAGCAGGCCGGCCACGGC
Source organism: Caulobacter sp. BE254 (assembly GCF_031457295.1). Taxonomy (NCBI): domain Bacteria; kingdom Pseudomonadati; phylum Pseudomonadota; class Alphaproteobacteria; order Caulobacterales; family Caulobacteraceae; genus Caulobacter; species Caulobacter sp. BE254. Next base: position 178,622 of record NZ_JAVDWJ010000010.1, read on the forward strand.
GCGACCGCCCTCGCCGCCCGGATACCAGGCCTCGACGATGGCCGGCAGGTGGGCGTCGGCCCAGTTCACGCTCAGCGCCGAACCGTTCATCAGCACCAGGACGACCGGCTTGCCGACGGCGTGCAGGCGCTCCAGCAGGCCCTCCTGGGCGGCGGGCAGGTCCAGGCTGGTGCGGTCGCCGCCGGCGAAGCCCGGGGCCCGCACCGACATCTCCTCGCCCTCCAGCTTGGCGGTCAGCCCGCCGACGAACACCACCAGGTCGGCGGCCTTGGCCGCGGCCACGGCGGCGTCGGCCCCGCGGCTGGGCCGGCTCCATTGCAGGCGCAGGTCGCCGCGCGAGCCGGACTGGTTGGCCTCGACGACGATCGCATGGGCCTTGCCCGCCGTCAGGGCGACCTGGCCGTCTGGGGCGGAGTCGGACGCACGGGTCCAGGCGTCGACCACGGTTCGGCCGTCGACGATCACCCGGTAGCCGCCCTCGCCGCTGACCGACAGACGGTGGACGCCGGTCTCGGTCGGGACCAGCGTTCCCGTCCAGCGCATCGAGGTCTGGCGCTCCTGGCGCTGGGGTCGCCCCCAGCTGAACCTGGCGTTGGCGGCCGCTTCGGTCGAGGTCGCCGGCCCCTCAAGGTCCAGGCCGTGGAAGGTCTCGACCTTCAGGTCCTTCAGCGCCGAGTCCGGCACGGTCTCGCGCGGCGCCTCGGTCCAACCGCTGCCCTCGACGAAGTCGATCCGGGCGCCGGGGAAGCGCGCGCGCAGGCCCGCCAGCACGGTGACCGGCCGGGACGGCGTGCCGTTGTAGTTACCGACCAGGGCGTCCAGGCTGTCGGCGTTGGGACCGATCACCGCGATCCGGGCCGGGGCGGCCTTCAGCGGCAGCAGGCCGTCGTTCTTCAGCAGCACCAGCGAGGCCTTGGCCGCCTCCAGCGACAGGGCGCGGTGCTCGGGCGTATCGTTCTCGGCGGCCGTGATCTTGAAGTACGGCACGCGCGCGGGCGGATCGAACAGGCCCAGCTTCAGCCGCGCGACGAACAATCGCCGGACCGCCTGGTCCAGTTCGGCCTCGCTCAGCAGGCCATGGCGGACGGCGTCGACGATCGGCGCGATGTCGGCGCTCTTGTCGGGCCCGAACTCGCCGCAGAACAGGTCGGTCCCGGCCTTGATGCTGACGGCGGCGGCCTGCTCGGCGGTCTTCACATAGCCGTGCGAGGTGGGCAGGAAGACGTCGGCGATGGCCGCGCAATCCGAGACCACATGACCGGAAAAGCCCCAGTCGCGGCGCAGCCGGTTGGCCAGCAGGGCGGTGTTGGCGCAGGCCGGCGCGCCGTCGACGGCGTTGTAGGCGCACATCACCGACTCGACCCGGGCCCGGGTCACCAGGGCCTTGAAGGCCGGCAGGTAGGTGTCCTCCAGGTCGTGGGCCGAGGGGTGGATGTCGTCGCGATGGCGGTCGGCCTCGGGGCCGCTGTGGACCGCGAAGTGCTTGGCCGTGGCCACGGTCTTGTAATAGGTCGGGTCGTCACCCTGCAGGCCAGTGGCGAAGGCCACGCCCATCTCGGCCGTCAGGAACGGGTCCTCGCCATAGGTCTCCTGGCCCCGGCCCCAGCGCGGATCGCGGAAGATGTTGATGTTGGGCGACCAGACGGTCAGGCCGCGATACTGGGCCGAGCCGCCGTTCGCCGCGCGCGTCGCCACGTACTTGGCGCGGAACTCGGTGGCGATGGTGTCGGCGACGCCATGGACCATCGGCGCGTCCCAGGTAGCGGCCAGGCCGATGGCCTGCGGGAACACCGTGGCCTCGCCCGCCCGGGCCACGCCGTGCAGCCCCTCGCTCCACCAGTTGTAGGCCGGTACGGAGAGGCGCGGGATGGCGGGGGCGGCGTGCTTCAGCTGGCCGGCCTTCTCCTCCAGGGTCATGGCCGAGACCAGAGCCGCGGCGCGGGCGTCGGGCTTCAGGGCCGGGTCCAGGAACGCCGCCGGCGCCTGAGCGAAGGCGGGCGGCCCCAGGCCCATGACCGCCAAGGCCAGAGCCAGGGCGAGCGCGCCGCCGGATGGAATGATCGCTGAAGCCTTCACGCGTTTCCCCTCGTCCCGCGACCTTGAAAGGTCGTCTTGCCCGGCGCGACACCGGTGTCAGAGGTATGTAGACACAGGCTGGGGATCAGGAACAGCGAAAAGGTACCGGTACCTTTGGCAAGGCCGCCATGGCCGTCCTATCCCGCCAGCCAGGCCAAGGCCCGCCGGGCCAGAACGACGAAAACCGCTCCCAACGTCGCCAGCAGCCCTGCGGCCGGGACCAGCAGCAGCGGACCTCCCCAACGCGGTCCGCCGGCGGTGCGCGCGGCGATCAGGAACAGGATCAGCAGCACGGCCGCGGCGGCGATGGCGATCCACAGGCCCGGCCGCGCCCCGCCGGCCCGACGCGGGAAGGCCTGCCAGCGCACGAGCCCGCCGATCCGCCGTTCGGGCCCGATCCGCCTGGCCCCTTCGCTTCGGAGTCGCCGCCGCCGTCCGTACGAGGCGCTCATCGGCGGAGCGCCTCGATGATCCGGCAGCGGACGCTCCAGCCCTCGCCGCCGCGATCGGTGAAGTCGGTGACCACCAGTTCGTAGACCTCGCCGTCCTGGGTGAGCGTGCACAGGTCGCCCACCCGCATCGGTCGGGCGTGGCGCGAGCGGATATGGGCCTCGCGCAGGGTGATCAGGTTGTCGCACAGCAGCTCGTAATCCTGCGAGCCGAACGGCGAGACCGGGACCGGCGCGCGCTTAGCCATCAGCGGCGCGCCTTGCGGGCCGCGTACTTGGCGTCGCGCTTGTCCTTGGCCTCGGCCTCGGTCGGAGCCTTGGCCCGCTTGCGTTCGGCCCGCTCGACCGCCGCGACCGCCGCCCCGGCGGCGACGGCGTCGGCCGCCTTCTTCTTGACGGTGCGGACCGCCTGGCGTTCGGCGCGCACGGCCTTCAGCTCGGCCGCCGCCGCGACGCCGCGCTCGTCGAACAACGGATCGGCCGCCGCCGGCTTGGGCTTGAACTTGGCCAGCAGCGCCTGCTTGGCCTCGGCGGCCGCCTTCAGCCGGTCGGCCAGCCGGGCGCCCTTGGTCTCGTTCATGTCGTGCTCTTCATCGGAGGGGTCAGGTCTTGGTGCCGCGCAGCGCGTCGGGGTCGATCGGCCGGGGCCGCGTGGGCTGATTACCGGTCGAGCGGGGGTCGTTGAGGCCCTTGGGCCCCGTGGGGCGGGTGCCGGGATAGGTCTTCATGGGAGTCTCCTTCGATCGGGGGCGACGGGAACGCGGCGGCTATTTCTTCTTGCCGCCCAGCGGAGACAGCAGGGTCGGCGCGGCGGCGGCGATCACCTTGGGCTTGGCGGTCTTGGGCTTGCGGACTTCACGATTGCCTTTGGACAAGGAGCGTTCCTTTTTCGAAGAGAAAACCGCGCGCGACGGCGCGCGCGATGAACGGCGATATCAGGTCCGTGAAGGGCGCTGGTCGTGGCGGTTGACGGTCATGCGACCCCTTTCCGGGGTGCGTCGAGACGGCCCGCCAAGCGGGCTGGAACTCGTCGAGGGCGCGTCCTAGCGCCTTGATGGAGCTTAGCACGGTTGAGGGACCGGCCGTTGGAAATACGTTCCCCCCCGCCCGGGCGTACTGGGTCACCCCCGCTTGAACAGCGTGGTCCGCTTGGCCATGAACGCCGCGATCGCCTCGCGGTGGTCGGCGCTGGCCACCAGGGCGGGCAGCTCCTCCTCGACATAGGAGCGGCCGTCGACCACCCGCTTGGTGGCCTCCACCGCCAGGGGCGCGCGCGAGGCGATCCATTCGGCCAGGTGGAACGCCTCCGGCAGCAGGCGCTCGGGGGCGTGGACGGCGGTGACGATCCCGTCGGCCAGGGCCCGCTCGGGACCGAACTGGGCCCCGGTCAGCAGGTGGGCCTTGGCCCGGGCGACGCCGATCAGCCGCGGCAGGCGCGCGACCGAGGCCATCAGCCCGATATTGACCCCGGAGGCGGCGAACACCGCCCGCTCGCTGGCCAGGCGGATGTCGCAGGCCAGGGCCAGCTCCAGCCCGCCGCCGAAGCACCAGCCATCGATGGCGGCGATGAGCGGCACGCGCAGGGCCTCGATCCAGTCCATCAGCCGGTTGAAGTTCTCGACCGCCGCCAGGGCGTCGGGCGCGGTCCGTCCATGGGCCTCGCGCAGGTCGTCGCCGGCGCAGAACACCCCGCCCCGGCCGGTCAGCACCACCGCGCGGACCTCGTCGTCGGTGGCGATCTCGTCGAGGATCTTCACCAGCTGGGCCCGCACGGCCAGCCCCAGGGCGTTGGCCGGCGGGGCGTCCAGCTCCAACAGCAGGATCGAGCCGGTGGGGCGGCTGACGTGGATCATCGCGCTCATCGGCCGAACGTGGCGGATGAGGGCTGGTTTGGAAAGCTGAGCCGTTTGTTCTTCGCCGCGAGGAAGGCGGTCGTTTCACGCGCAACCATGCTGCGACGCAACAACTTTCCCCTTGCCAGAGTCAAACGCTTGTCACAGCCTGGACAGGCCTTGGCGGCGGAACATCGCGCGCGGAGGCCAGAACGATGGATCGACGCCGGGTTCCGAGCCGGCGGAACAGTCCACGGAGCGCAGGAAACCGTTCGAGCGTTCGTGTTGCGGCGCCGAAGAAACCGGGGAGCGAGATGACCGACACGCTGGACAAGACCGGACTGAAGGACCTCTACGAGATCGGCGAGATCCCGCCGGCCTTCCACGTGCCCAAGACCATGTACGCCTGGGCCATCCGCAAGGAACGCCACGGCAAGCCGTCCGACGCCATGCAGGTCGAGGTCGTGCCCACCTGGGAGATCGGCGAGGACGAGGTGCTGGTCCTGGTGATGGCCGCCGGCGTCAACTACAACGGCGTCTGGGCGGCGCTGGGTGAGCCGATCAGCCCGCTGGACGGCCACAAGCAGCCCTATCACGTGGCCGGGTCCGACGCCTCGGGGATCGTCTGGAAGGTCGGCGCCAAGGTCAAGCGCTGGAAGCTGGGCGACGAGGTTGTCATCCACTGCAACCAGGATGACGGCGACGACGAGGAGTGCAACGGCGGCGACCCGATGTTCTCGGCCAGCCAGCGGATCTGGGGCTACGAGACCCCGGACGGCAGCTTCGCCCAGTTCTGCCGGGTGCAGTCGCGCCAGCTGATGCCGCGGCCCCGGCACCTGACCTGGGAAGAGGCCGCCTGCTACACCCTGACCCTGGCCACCGCCTACCGCATGCTGTTCGGCCACAAGCCGCACGAGCTGAAGCCCGGCCAGAACGTGCTGGTCTGGGGGGCCTCGGGCGGGCTGGGCGTGTTCGCCGTGCAGCTGGCCGCCGTGGTCGGGGCCAACGCCATCGGCGTGGTCAGCGACGACGACAAGATCGACTATGTGAGGAGCATGGGCGCCAAGGCGGTGCTGAACCGCAAGGAGTTCAACTGCTGGGGCCAGCTGCCCAAGGTCAACGGTCCCGAGTTCGCCGACTACATGAAAGAAAGCCGCAAGTTCGGCAAAGCCATCTGGCAGGTCACCGGCAACCGCGACGTCGACCTGGTGTTCGAGCATCCGGGCGAGCAGACCTTCCCGGTCTCGGTGTTCGTGGTCAAGCGCGGCGGCATGGTGGCCATCTGCGCCGGCACCAGCGGCTTCAACCTGACCATGGACGCCCGCTTCCTTTGGATGCGCCAGAAGCGCGTCCAGGGCAGTCACTTCGCCAATCTGATGCAGGCCAGCGCCGCCAACCAGCTGGTCATCGACCGGCGGGTGGACCCCTGCCTGTCGGAAGTCTTCCCCTGGACCGACATCCCCGCCGCCCACGAAAAGATGCTGGCCAACCAGCACCTGCCCGGCAACATGGCCGTGCTGGTCTGCGCGCAGCGGCCGGGCCTGCGGACGTTCGAGGAAGTGGTGGAGATCAGCGCGGGGCTTTAGGCGCGACCTTAGCCCCCGGGCCCGCTTTCGGCTCCCCCGGCTTGGCGCGGGAAGGCTTGTCAACCCTGGCCTTGGGCGCCGGGCTCTTGATCGCCGCCATGGTCTCGTCCGGCCCACCGTAGAAGGTGACCGACGTGGGAGCGTCGCCCCGGAACAGCGACTCGACCCGCCCCCATCTCTCGGCCGGGCAATGGCGGCGCAGCGTGGCCATCAGGTCTTCGCTGGTCGCGTAGGGCGCGCCCTTGAAGCGGTGGGCGGCGAGAAACTCGCGCAAGGCGGCGTGCAGTGCCGCCTCGCCCATCAGGTCGCGCACGGTCTCCAGCACCAGGGCCGAGCGGTAGTAGGCGACGAAATTCTGGTCGGTGACCCGCGCCGGCGATTGCAGTGGGCCAGTGCGCTCGGCGAGGCCCTTCTGGTAGAGACTGTACTCGTTCCACAGGCCCTTATTGGCCATGACCCGCCCCTGCAGGCGGCTCTGGGCCATGAAGGCGCTGTACTCGGCCAACCCCTCCGACAGCAGCCGCGCGCCCTTGGCGTCGGCCCCGATCACCTGGTGCGCCCACCACTGGTGGGCCAATTCGTGCAGGGTGACGTTGGTCACATAGTCGAAGCCCTTGGGATCGCGCATGTCGGCGACGAAGCCGATGTTCTCGGAGAACGGGATCGTGCCCGCGAACGACTGGGCGTAGTCGCCATAGGCCGGAAACTCGACGATCCGCAAATAGTCGAACTGGTAGGGTCCGAACTGCGCCTGGTAGACGTCCAGGCCGCCCTCGACCGCCTTGATCATCCGTTCGACGTTGGCCTGGTGGCCCGGGTGGTAATAGATCGCGATGGCCACCTTGCCGTGCTGGACGCGGCGCACGGCGTAGCGCGCCGACTGGATCGAGAAGGCCGTGAGGATCGGCTGGTCCGAGACGAACCGGGCGGTGCGCCGTCCGTCCGCCACGCCGCTGGCCACCAGCTGGCCCGGCGCGATCGGCGTCTGGTCGGCGTCGGTGACCACGGTGATGTCCGACGTCGCCCAGTCGGCGTGGACGTCGTTCTGGCGCGTGGCGCGCGGATCCGACGGCTCGAACTCGCCGCGTTCGGCCGGCAGGCCCTGGCGACGGCGGGCGTCGGCGTCGGTCAGGAAGCCCTGGGTCCGCACGCCCAGGCTGGGCGCGAAGAGCCAGCTCTGCAGAAAGGTCCCGTTCTCGACGATGGCCGTCTGGCCGCCGTTGTCGCCAAAGCCGCGCGGCGTGATCTCCGAGCGGAACCGCAGGCGACGGCGCTCGCCGGGGGCCATGGGCCGGTCCAGGCGCAGGACGGCCAGGCCGTAGGGGCTGGACGTCCGGGTCGCGCCCTCGACGTCCAGGGTCGAGCGATCCAGCCCGCCCGGCATGTCGACATGGATCGTCCTCAGCGTCTGGCCCGTGCGGTTCTCGATCACGTAGGTCCCGTCGGCGATCAGGCTTGGCCGGCGCGGCCGGATGTCCACGCGCAGGGTCACCGCGACGATCGTCGGCTCGGGCAGGCCGACATAGGGCCGCACCGCGCGTTCCCAGTCGGCGGCCTGGCCCTCGGCCTGCTGCTTGGTGGTGTAGCTGTTCCAGACGTTGACGTTCAGGAAGACGAACCCGCCGACCACCAGCAGCGGCGCCGCGAGGCCGCCGGCGACCCAGCCGCCCGGACCGCGCAGCCGGCGCAGGGCCTGGTCACGGCGCGCCCGCCATGGCGCGGGCCGACCTCGCGGCCAGACCAGCCAGGCGGCCAGCAGCGCGATTCCCATCCACAACGACCAATAGAGGTTGATCCAGTCGCCGGCGTGGGTCCCGTCGCCGGCCGTGTTCATCTCCGACAGGCTGTTCGAAGGCCCGGCCAGGAACACCAGCAACGGATGATCGACGCCGTAGCTGGTGGTGACGAACGCCGCGCCGATCACCGCGCCCGTCACGCCCCAGGCGACATAGCGATTGGGCGACAGCGCCGCCGCCGCCACCGAGCCGGCGACCATCACCATCAAGGCGCCGCCGATCGGCAGCACCATCATCGACAGGTAGAGGTCGGGGCGACCGTCGAAATAGCCCTTGGCCGCCTGCACGGCGAAGGCCGACACCATGCCTGTCGCGCCCAGCAGCAGCACCACCCCCCCCATGGCCAGCACCTTGGCGGCCATCAGGCAGGCATCGGGAACCGGCGACACGTCGATCATCTCGCCGGCCTGGATGTCCCGGTCCCGCCAGACCAGCTCGCCGGCGTAGAAGGTGCAGACGATCAGCCCCATCAGGGTGAACCACTCGCGCAGATCGGCGGCCAGGATCCGGGTGGCGGGCAGGGCCGGGATCTCGTTGATCTCGCCGGCGCTCCACAGGCTCCAGAACGACAGCAGGGCCGACAGGGCGATCAGGATCAGCAGGGACGGGCTGCGCAACAGCATCCGCAACTCCCAGGCCAGGCGGGCGCGGAACTGCGCCAGGCGCGCGCCCGCGTCGAACCGGGGCGCGACACGCGGCCAGGCCATCGGCGCGGCCATGGCGGACACCGCGGCGGGCGACCGCCGCAGCCGGGCGATGTCGTCGATGCGCTCGAACAGCAGGGCCAGTCCCACCAGCCCGGTCGACAGCGCCGCCCAGGCCAGGCGGTTGTCGACCAGATAGCCGCCCCACCGCACGGCCGCCGCGGCCCGCAGCGCCGGATCCAGGTCGCCGAGGTCGGCGCGCAGGGCGATCAGGCCGAACGGTTCGATCAGCGAGACGGCGGTAAACCACCATCCCTGCAGCTGTTGCGAGAGGCTGACGGCCCGCAGCGCCAGCACCCACAGCACGATCACCGTCACATAGACCGCGGTCACCGAACGCAGGCCCGCCGCCAGGGCGAAGCACAGCGAGGTCAGGGCCGCGACAGTGGGCACGGCCACGACGAAGACCACCACCAGGGTCTGGGCCATGTCGAACGCACCGACCGCGGCCTTGTCGGTCCAGGGCGCGAACACGCCGGCGACCAGGCCCGACAGGCCGATCAGGAAGGCTAGATTGGCGGCGACCTGCGCGCCGATCCAGCGTCCCAGCAGGTGCTCGATCCGCCGCACCGGCGTGGCGCGCAGGATGGGCTCGAAGCCGCTGCGCGCGTCGCGCAGGGCCGCGTCGCCGGCCATGGCCACGACCACCGCCAGGTAGAAGACGCTGAGGATGACGACGGCCTTGGACAGCTCCGGCGGCGCGTTGCGCGAGGTGACGGCCGAGCCCAGGATCCCGTGCTTGGACATCAGCATCAGCGCGAAGGCGAAGAACAGCGCGCCGGCCACCCCGAACAGAGGCTGGCGGACCTGGCGGCCGATCTCGAACAGGGCGACATGGACCACGCGCCGGGCGCTGGCCACGGCGGCGCGCGCCCCGGCCCTAATGGCCTCCCTTAAACCGAATGGATCGACGCGCCCCACCGGCTCAACCTAGGGGCGGGCGAGATCCACCGCAACAGACTTGCTCATCCAGGTCAGCAATCCCGCCACCGCGCCCGCCAGGACGACGACCGGGACCAGGGCCCCGACCACCGCCGCGCCGTCGGCGCCGCCGCCGATCAACTGGGCGGCGGCCAGGGGGCCGAGGATCGAGCCGACGCGGCCAGCGGCCACCGCCGCCCCAACCCCAGCGCCCCGCACGGCGGCGGGATAGTACAGCGGTCCCAGGCCGTAGAGGGTGAACTGTCCGCCCATCAGCAGGAAGCCGGCGGCGAAGGCCAGGGCGGCGATGGTCCCGCCGTCGGCGGCGCCCGCCAGCACGACCAGGGTCGCGGCGAGCCCCGCGAAGCCGGCCAGCAGCGGCCAGCGCGCGCCGATCCGGTCGACGACCAGGCCGAAAGCCAGCCCGCCCGCCGCTCCGCCGAGATTGAACATCGCGGCCGCCCCGCTGGCCGAAGCCGGCGGCAGGTCGCGCGCCACCAGCAGGGTCGGCAGCCAGTTGAGCAGCAGGTGCAGGGTCAGGGCGGCCAGGGCGTAGCTGGTCCAGAGGCAGGCGGTGACTGGCCAGCGTCCGGCCCCGAACAGGGCGCGGGCGGTGTCGCCGCTTCGCCAGGCGGCGCGGTCGGGCCGTCCGACCGGCAGCAGCCGGTGGAGCAGCGGGGCGACGACCAGCGGCGCCAGGCCGCCGACCAGGAAGATCGTCCGCCAGTCGTCCAGGGCCATGGGCGTGCGGGCGACCAGTCCCGCCGCCGCGCCGCCCAGCGGCATGCCGCCGGCGATCAGGGCCACCATGGTCGCCTTGCGGGCCGGGCTGGCCTGTTCCGAGGCCAGGGCGATCAGCATCGGCATGGCGCCGCCCAGGCCCAGGCCGGTCAGGACTCGCACCAACAGCAGCGGCGCGAAGCCGCCGGCCAGGGCGGTCAGCAGCGAGAAGAGGCCGAACGCCGCCACCGAGCCGGCCAGCACCGGCCGTCGCCCGATCCGGTCGGCGAGCGCCCCGCCCAGGCTGGCCCCGACCATCAGCCCGACCAGGCTGGCGCTGAACGCCCAGCCGGCCTGGCTCGGCGTCAGGTGCAGGGCCGGCAGCATGCGCGGCGCCGCCACGCCCATCGCCTGGATGTCGAACCCCTCGATCATCGCCGCCAGCAGGCAGATCAGCCACACAGGCCAGGTTCGCTTCATGATCGCCCCTCCTTGAACCAAGCTACGTCGTCGCCGCATCCTCTCCCAGGGGGAGCAGGTGTCAGCGCTCCATCTCGTCCGCCGCCGTCCGCCCCAGGGCGTCGTCGAGATCCGTCACCTCGGCATAGCCCAGTCGGCGGCGGATCTTGGCGTTGTCGATGAACAGCGGGTAGCCCAGGTCCAGGCCCGACACCGCCTTGGCCAGCGCGCCCCGCGCCACGTCGGGATGAGCCAGCTGGACCTCGCCGGGCCAGTTCAGGTGCTCGGCGAAGGTCGCCGCCCAGGCGAGGTTGGTCGGGGTGTTGGCGCGGCCCAGGTTGAAGGTCTCGCCACTGGCCCGGGGATGGACGGCCGCCAGGGCGATCCCCGCCGCCACGTCGTCGACATAGCCGAAGGTCGCCCGCCAACTGGCCCACGGATGGGGAATCACGAACCGGGGTCGGCCCTGGACCATCGGCCGGATAGCCCACGAGAACCGCCGCTGCCGGTCGCCGGGCCCGAACACCATCGGCAGGCGCAGGATGGTCGCCTCCAGCCCCGCGGCCGCGCGGGCCGCCTCTTCCAGCGGGATCTTGTCGTAGCCGTCCATCCAGGCCTGGGGGTCGCCAGCGGCGCGCAGCCTGGCCAAGCGATAGGGAAAGCGACTGTCCCGCAGCGGCGCGTCCTCGGTCAGCCGGTCCCAGATCGGCGTCGGCCGGCCCTTGCGATGCAGGCCCTCGTAGTTGCGATAGACGTCGATCGAACTGACCAGCACGTAGCGGGCGATGCGGCCGGACAGGGCCTCGAGCAGCGGCAGGGTGTCGGCTTGCGTGTAGGCGATCAGGTCGACCACCGTGTCGGCGCCCAGATCGCGCACGGCGGCCAGCACCGCCGCCGGGTCGCGGCGGTCCAGCACCACCGACCTGGCTCTAGCCGCGACCGGCCGCGCGCCGTGATGGGCGACCGCCGTCTCGACGCCCTGGGCGACCAGCCGCGCCGCCACCGGCCCTCCGATGAAACCCGTCCCTCCAAGAACCAGGACGCCCATGCTGCTTCCCGCAACGTCTTCGCCAGGGGCCAGCGTATGCGCGAGCGCGCGCCATCGCTTCAAGGCAAATCCGCCACCTCTCCACCGTCATCCTCGGACTTGTTCCGAGGACCCCTGTTTCAACCGCGAGGAAGAGCGATCCGTGAAGCGGTGAGATCGCCGTGCACCCCCAACCGACAGCGCGGCGGAGATAGGGGTCCTCGGAACAAGTGTTCAGTCCGGGGACATCCCTGACAGGTGTTCGGGGAGATAGCTGACACATCATCATTGGCAGGATTGGCTCGAAAGGAGGGCGGTCCATGCCTTGGCGAGAGGTGTCGGCGATGGAGCAGCGTCGGGAGTTC
>NZ_JAVDWJ010000011.1:0-188968 GCF_031457295.1 Caulobacter sp. BE254
TCCGACCACGGCATCGCACAGCCTCCCGCCAAAACCGCGAGAACTGTTACCCATCTATCCGGGCTGGTCCGTCACCTCTCTATCCGGGCAGGACATAGTTCTCCTTTCTCCCGCAGGGGGAGAAGGAAAGATGGCGCAAGGATTACTTCCCCTTGGTCAGATACCCCTCCAGCAGCTCCAGCGCGTGCGCCAGCCGGGCCCGGCGCCATTCCGGCTTGCTCATGTCGGTGTCCAGGGTCACCGACAGCGAATAGCCGTTGGCCAGGTGGAAGCGGCTCATGGCCGCGATGGTCACGTAGATCTGGGCCCAGTCGAGGTTGTCGCGGAAGATCCCCTGCTTCTGGCCGCTGTCGATCAGCCGCTCGATGGTCCGGCGCAGCGGAAACGCCGTCTCGGTGACCTTGCGCGATTGCGAGACGAACTTGCCCTGCAGCAGGTTCTCGTTGCGCAGCAGGCCGTCGATGCGCGGGTTCTTCTCGAAATAGTCGGAGGTGAAGCGCTGCAGGGCGAGAAAGCCTTCCAGCGGCCGGTCGAAGTCGATCTCCAGCTCGGCTTCGCGGCCGCGCAGGTCCTCGTAGGCGGCCTCCAGCACCGCCAGGTACAGGCCCTTCTTGTCGCCGAAGTAGTGATAGAGCATGCGGATGTTGCACTTGGCGGCCTTGACGATCTTCTCGATCCGCGCGCCGGCGTAGCCCGCCTGGGAGAACTCGCGCAGCGCGGCCGTCAGGATCGCCTTGCGCGTCCGCTCGGCGTTGCGCTTGCGGGGCGCCGGAGCGGCGTCGTCGGTCGGTTCGGCCGATGGCGTCTCTACCAGGGTGGTCACTGCGTCTTCGCTCCCGCCTTGATCCAGGCGCCCAGCTGGGCGCGTTCCTGATCGGTAATGTGAGTCTCGTTGCCGAGCGGCATGCTGGTCGTCTCGACCGCGCGCTCGCGGATCTTGCCCGCATAGCGCGCCATCCCGGCCGGCGTGTCGAAGGCCGCGCCGTTGGGCGGGGCGGTGAAGCCCTTGTGGGTGGGTACGGCCGAGTGGCACGCGACGCAGTGCTTCTGGACGATGGTCTGGGCGACCGGGAAGGGCACGTCGGTGGCGATCTCCGCGGTCTTGGGCCTGAGGCTGGCGATCATGCTGACGCTGAAGATCAGGAACGCCCCAAGGATCAGGTAGTCGGGCTTAATGACCCCGTGGTGGCGCAGGATGAAGAAGTAGCGGATCGACACCCCGCCGGCGCTGATCAGGGCCAGCAGCAGCCAGGCCAGGTGGTGGCCCGTCACCGCCGGATAGTGGTTGCTGATCATGATGAAGATGACCGGCAGGGTCATGTGGGTGTTGTGCACCGAGCGCTGCTTGCCCATCGCGCCCAGGCGCGGATCGACGGGGCGGCCGGCCAGCATGTCGGCGACGATCTTGCGCTGGTTGGGGATGATGATCAGGAACACGTTGCCGACCATGCACGTGCCGATGATCGCGCCGACATGGATGAAGGCCCCTCGGTCGGAGAACAGCTTGGTCAGGACGTAGGTCGCCCCGGTCAGGCACAGGAACCAGACCACCCCGAACAGGCGCGGCTTCCCGCCCAGCGGCGAGCGGCACAGGCCCTCATAGACAGCCAAGCCGCCGAAGATGAAGGCCAGGCCCGTGGCGATCGCGCCAGCCTGGCTGAAAGCGTGCTTGCTGGCGTCGATCAGATAGACGGGTGCGCCGACATAGTAGAGCACGATCAGCAGGGCGAAGCCCGACAGCCAGGTGGTGTAGGCCTCCCACTTGAACCAGTGCAGGTGGTCGGGCATGTGGGCCGGGGCCGTCATGTACTTCTGCGAATGGTAGAAGCCGCCGCCGTGCACGGCCCACAGCTCCCCTTTCACCCCGTCCTTCGGCGGCTCGGGGGCGCGCAGGTTGTTGTCCAGCCAGACGAAGTAGAACGAGGCGCCGATCCAGGCGACGCCGGCGATCACGTGCAGCCAGCGCAGGGACAGGTTCAGCCAGGTCGTGACGTCGTAATCCATGCTAGGCCGTCACCGCGTCTTGCAGCCGAAGCTTGGAGATCAGGCCGATCTGCGCGATCGCCTCGGCGATCTCGGCGGCCCTGTGGTTGTCCAGGCGCGCCTGCATGGCGGCCAGGATCGCGGTCTTGTCGTTCAGGCGCACGGCGATGATGAACGGGAAATCGAAGCGCTGGCGATAGGCGGCGTTCAGGACGTGGAAGCGCTCGAACTCCTCCGGCGTCAGCCGGTCCAGGCCGGCGCTGGCCTGTTCGGCGTTGCTCTCGGCGGTCAGGGTCTTGGCGATCGCCGCCTTGCCGGCCAGTTCCGGGTGGGCGCGGATCAGGGCCAGGCGCTCGTCCTCCGAGGCGGCCTCCAAAACGGCCATGGTCGCGGCGTGCAAGGCCTCGACGCTGTCGAACGGCGCGGCGTCATAGGCGCGCTGCACCACCCATGGCGACAGCTCGAACGCAAAGCCGAGCGTGGTGGCGAAGCCGGTGCGGTTCATCCGGTTCAGGTCGGCCAGGGTCAGGGGCGGGGCGCTCATTTGGCGCTCTCCTTGTTCGCGGGGGCCTTGTAGGGATGGGTCGCGATCCAGTGACGCGCGATGTCGATGCGCCGTGCGACCCAGACCTTGTCGTGGGCGGTCACGTGCTCAAGGAAGCGGCGCAAGGCCATGATCCGCCCGGGCTTGCCGACGATGCGGCAGTGCAGACCGACGCTCATCATCTTCGGCGCCGTCTCGCCCTCCAGATAGAGCGCGTCGAACGTGTCGCGCAGATAGGCGAAGAACTGGTCGCCGCTGTTGAAGCCCTGCGGCGCGGCGAAGCGCATGTCGTTGGCGTCCAGCGTGTAGGGCGCGATCAACTGCGGCCGGCCGTGCTGGTCGTCCCAGTAGGGCAGGTCGTCGGCGTAGCTGTCGGCGTCGTAGACGAAGCCGCCTTCCTGGGCGACCAGCCGGGCGGTGTTGGGGCTGGTGCGGCCCTGGTACCAGCCCAGCGGCCGCTCGCCGGTCAGGGCCTCGTGGATCTCGATGGCCTGGGCGATGTGCTCGCGTTCCAGCGCCTCGGGGAAATGCTGGTAGTCGATCCAGCGATAGCCGTGGGTGGCGACCTCCCAGCCGGACTTCAGCATGGCCTCGACAGCGTCGGGGTTGCGGGCCATGGCCTGGGCCACGCCGAAGACGGTCAGCGGCAGGCCGAAGTCGTCGAACAGCCGGCGGATCCGCCAGAAACCGGCCCGCGCGCCGTATTCGTAGAGGCTCTCCATCGCCATGTGCCGGGCGTCGGGGACCGGCTGGGCGCCGACCATCTCCGACAGGAAGTGCTCGGCCTGGGGGTCGCCATGCAGCACGCTGCGCTCGGCGCCTTCCTCGTAGTTGAGGACGAACTGTACGGCGATCCGGGCGCCGTTCGGCCATTGGGCGTGAGGCGGGTGCTCGCCGTAGCCGACGAGGTCTCTTGGATAGGTCATGCCGCTCCCCCCACCGGCCCCTTGGGCCGCCTCCTCCACAGGGGGAGGACCTTTCTAGATGCTCCCCCCGTGGGGGAGCTGTCGCGGAGCGACTGAGGGGGGAGTGTCATGAGAACACCCCCAGCGCCGCGTCCACCCCGGCCCCGGCGGCGAACCCATAACCCTCGCCGCGCAGCACCGCCTCCAGCGCCGCCAGGGTCGTCAGCACCGCGTGCTTGCGCGCGTTCACGCCCATCGCCCCGATCCGCCAGACCTTGCCCGCCAGCGGCCCGAAGGCCGTGCCGATCTCGATCTCGAAGTCGGTGCGCATCCGCGTCCGCACCCGGTCGCCGTCGACGCCCGGCGGGATGACCACAGCGGTGACGTTGGTCATCTTGTGGGCCTTGTCGCCGTAGACGGTCAGGCCCATGGCCTCGACCCCGGTCACCACCGCCGCCCCGGCCTGGGCGTGGCGGGCGAAGCGGGCCTCCAGCCCTTCCTCCAGCACCACCCGGGCGCATTCGCGGGCCGCATACAGCATCGAGGCCGCCTCGGTGTGGTGGTTCAGGCGCTTGTCGGACCAGTAGTCCATGATCATCGCCAGGTCGAAATAGTTGGAGGCGATGCGGCGGCCGTTGCCGGCGACGCTCTCGGCCGTAGCGATGCCGGCCTCGACGTGCTTGCGGCCGTTGATGTGCTCGGCGGCGCGGTCGGAGATCGTGATCGGTCCCGAGCCGGACGGGCCGCCGAGGCACTTCTGCAGGCCGCCGGTGACGATGTCGGCCTGCCAGGCGTCGACGGGCGTGCTCATGCCGCCGATCGTCGCGGTGGCGTCGACATAGAGCAGGGTGTCGTAGCGTCGGCAGATCTCGCCGATGGCCGCGATCGGCTGGGCCATGGTGGTCGAGGTGTCGCCGTGCACGCAGGCCACCAGCCGCGGGCGCACGCGCCTAACCGCCTCCTCGATCGCCTGCGGGTCGACGACCCTGCCCCATTCGCCCTCGACCAGGGTGACCTTGGCGTCGCAGCGCTGGGCGATCTCCGACAGCAGCAGGCCAAAGCGCCCGGCGTTGACGATCACCACGTCGTCGCCCGGCGCCAGCACCGAGACCAGGGCCGCCTCGATGGCGGCGCGCGAGGTGCCGTCGATCAGGAAGGTCCAGCGGTTCTGCGTCTGGAACACCTGGCGGTACAGCGCCATGGTCTCGTTCATGTAGCCGGTGAACTCCGGGTCGAACTGGCCGAGAAGCTGCACCGACATGGCCCGCAGCACGCGCGGGTGCACGTTGATCGGGCCAGGGCCCATCAGCAGGCGGGCGGGATGGTCGAGTTCGCCGAAGGTTTGGGTCATGTCTTGGTCTTGGATCTGGTTAGCGCCGTGCGTCCTTCGAGGCCCGCCTGCGGCGGGCGCCTCAGGATGAGGAAGTCAGCAACAATGCTCCTCATCCTGAGGCGCCGCGTAACGGCCTCGAAGGACGCATTGCGTCGAAATCGTCGGCCAGCCGCTCCACGAACTCCAGCATCGCCCGCGCCGCCAGGGCGCAGTCGGCCTCGGTCACGGCCTCGCGCGGATTGTGGCTGATCCCGCCCTCGCAACGGATGAACAGCATGGCGGTGGGGCAGAGGTCGGCGATGACCATGGCGTCGTGGCCGGCCCCGCTGGGCAGGCGGCGCGGCGCCTGGCCGACGGCGGCGACGGCGTCTTCCAGCAGGGCGGTCAGGCCTGGATCGCAAGGGCTGGCGGCCAGGTCCTGCATCAGGGTGACCGACGCCTCCAGCCCGCGCCGGGCGGCGATGGCCTGGATCTCGGCGGTGACCGCCTCGACCGCGGCGTCGCGGGTGGCGGCGACCTCGGCCCGGACGTCCATCGAATATTCGACCGCGCCGGGGATGACGTTGAAGGCGCCGGGCAGGGCGGTGATCCGGCCGACGGTGCCGACCAGGCCGTTCTGCCCGCCGGCGCAGATCCGCTCCAGGGCCAGGATCGCCTCGGCGGCGGCGGGGCCGGGGTCCTTGCGCAAATTCATCGGCGTGGTGCCGGCGTGGCCGGCCATGCCGGTGAACCGCACCATCAGCCGCTTCTGGGCGGCGATGGCGGTGACCACGCCCAGGGCCAGGCCCTCGGCCTCCAGCACCGGGCCTTGTTCGATGTGAGCTTCCAGGAAGGCGAAGATCTCGCCGGGCTTGCGGGCGGCCTCCTCCAGGCGCGTGGGATCCAGGCCGAAGGCCGCGAAGGCGTCGGCCAGGCTGACCCCGTCGGCGTCGGCCATCTCCATCACGCTGGGGCTGACGGTCCCGGCCACCGCGCGGCTGCAGGTCATCGAGGCGGGGAAGCGCGAGCCCTCCTCGTCGCCGAACGCGATCACCTCGATCGCGAACGGCGGGCGGCGGCCGGCGCGGGCCAGGACCTCGACCAGGTCGATTCCCAGCATGACGCCCAGGGCGCCGTCGTAGCGGCCGCCGTTGCGGACGCTGTCGATGTGCGAGCCGATCAGCAGGGCCGGAGCGTCCGGCGTCTGGCCCTCGTAGCGGCCGATCAGGTTGCCGGCGTGGTCGCGACGGGCCGTCATGCCGGCCTGCTCCATCCAGAAGGCCAGGGTCTTGAGCGCTTCGTCGTGGGCCGGCGTCAGGAAGCGCCGCACCAGCATGCCTTCGGCCTCGCTGAAGGGCTCCACGCCCATCAGGTCGCAGCGGGTCTTGGCCCGTGCTCCAGGCGCGAACTCGCCGATCTCGAAGGCCTCCGCCACCCTGTCGGGCTCCCCTTTGCCGTTCCACGCCATTCGTGACATCCTGCCTAGCATCGCGGGCGACAAAGCCCACGACGATCGCGGCTCGCTCCGGCCGATCGGCGCGGATGCCTCGACAAGCGCCAGACCCCGTGGCCGGCGCCTGAAGCTAAGTCATAAATCACTTACTTAGTGAAGGGCGATGTGAAGGGCGATCCTGCGCAGACGACGCTTAGGCGGACAGGTCGAGGTGCAGGAACTGGCTGAATCCGCTGTCCTCGTAGTCCGAGAACGGCCCGCCGTCGACGAAGCCGCGCCGGCGATAGAGCGCCAACGCCGGTTCGAACGCCGGGCCGCGTCCGGTTTCCAGGCTCAGCCGCGTCAGGCCCAGCGCGCGGGCCTGGGCGATGACGGTTTCGAGAAGCAGGGCGGCCACGCCGCGCCGCAGGTGGTCGGGGTGGGTGCGCATGGACTTGACCTCGCCCGTCCGGCCGTCGAGCTGCTTCAAGGCCCCGATCCCGCAGATGTCCGGGCCCGACCAGGCGCTCCAGACGGTGACGTTAGGCGCCTTCAGGCCCGACAGGTCCAGGGCGAAGACATGGCCGGGCGGCGAGGTTTCGTGCATCCCCTCCAGATGCAGCCGCAGCAGGGCCCGGGTCTGTGGGCTGGAAAGATCGTCTTGTCGAACATCCAGGCGCTGGACGCTTGGCGCGCTTTGCATCGTCGGGTCTCCGAAGGGATTTCAGCGTCGGTCGATGACGACCACGTAGCGGCAGGAGCGGTCGGTCTCGTTGGCCAGGACCACGTCGGCGGGCGGTCCGAACGCCAGGCAGTCACCGGCCTCGAGGACGTGCCGCTCGTCGCCTTCGACGACGGTCAGGGCGCCGTCGCGCACCCAGATCGCCTGGCGGATCATCGCGTAGGCCGAGGCCGGAAAGCCCACGCGCTTGCCGGCCGGCAGGTCGATTTGCGCCAGTTCGACCGGATGGTCCGGCATGGCCAGCACCTGGCGGCGGACGTAGCCCGTCTCGGGATCGGTCCATCGCGGCTGGCTGGCGGCGCGCGACACGCGGCCCGCCGGCTGCTCGGCGCGGACCAGCAGGCCGGCCAGGGTGAGGCCGAAGGCGGTGGACAGCCGCACCAGCAAGGCCGCGGTGGGACTGGTCTCGCCGCGCTCGATCTTGCTGAGCATCGCCTTGGACACGCCCGAGTGCTGGGCGACGTCGGCCAGCGACCAGCCGCGCGCCTCGCGCTCCAGGCGCAGGCGCCGGGCCAGGGCGGTGTCGATATCAACCGTGGTGTCCAGTTGTCCACTATAGTAGACATCTTGGCCGTGACAAGACGCGCAACGACGGCCCCAGCCGCCTAGGCTTCCGCCGTCGCGGGCGCCTCGTCCGCCAGCGAAAGTCGTCGCCGGGGCAGGGCCTCGGGGATCTCGTCGCGCAGGAAGGCCATCATCTGCTCGCGAACGTCGCAGCGCAGGTCGAAGACCGTCGGGGCGTTGCGGGCGCTGACCAGGCAGCGCACCTCCAGCACCTGGGCGGTGACGTCGGTGACCTGCAGGGCGACCACCTTGCCGTCCCACAGCTTGGAGTCCCTGGCGATCTCCCGCAGCTTGGCGCGCAGGCGGTCGATCGGCGCGGCGTGGTCGACATAGAGCATGGCCGTGCCGATCAGGGCGGCGCTCTCGCGGGTCCAGTTCTGGAACGGCGTCTGGATGAAGTAGCTGAGCGGCAGCACCATCCGCCGCCAGTCCCACAGCCGCACTACCACATAGGTGGCGTTGATCTCCTCGATATTGCCCCACTCCTTCTCGACGATCACCGCGTCGTCGAGGCGGATCGGCTGAGTGACGGCGATCTGGATGCCGGCGATCAGGTTGGTCAGCAGCGGCTGCAGGGCCAGGCCGACGATCAGGCTGGCCGCGCCGCCGGCCGCCAGCAGGCTGACGCCCCACTGGCGCACGCCCGGAACGGTCATCAGGGCCAGGCCCGCCGTGACCAGGCCGACCACCACCGTGCAGGCCCGGCGCAGGATCTTGACCTGGGTCAGGTGCTTGCGGGCCAGCAGGTTGTCCTCGACGTCCACCTTGAACCGCCGCAGGTAGAGGGCCGCGCCGATGTCCAGCGCGGTCAGCACGATCCAGCCGACCAGCACGATGAACAGGATCAGCAGCACGTGCTTGGCGCTGGCGGCCTGGGCGGGGGTCAGGGGCGCGACCGAGGCGGCCAGGCTCAGAGCCGCGACGATGAAGGCCATCCGGGTCGGCCGCCGGGTGCGCACCGCCAGGGCCGACCAGAAGGCGTCCTCGGCCAGCGAGCGGCGCACGACCCGGACCAGCACGAAGTGCACGGCCAGGGCCACGAGCACGGCGACGGCGATCAGACCCAGGCTGATCGCCCACGGCGGCGCCCAGGCCAGGCGCAGCGCCAGGTCCGTGAGCCGGGGAGGGGATGCGGACATGCCGGTCTGAACGCGCGGAGCGTCGGTAGGGTCCGTAATTCTAGACCCTCCCCCTGTGGGGGAGGTGTCGGCGAAGCCGACGGAGGGGGGAGTTGTGCGACCCTGGTCGCATCCCGGATCGACCGTCTTAAAACTCCCCCCACCGGCCTTTGGCCGCCTCCCCCACAGGGGGAGGGCCTTGGCTAAGAGGCCCCGCTCATCCACGCGTCCAGGTCCGCCAGCGCCCGGATGCTCATCAGCCGCTTCTTGGCGCGGCCGCGTTCCTTCAGCGGGATCTTGACGCCGTTCTCGTCGAGCTTGGGCGCTTCCAGCGGCGGCAGCAGGCCGTAGTTGATGTTCATCGGCTGGAAGCTGGTCTTGCCCTCCGGGCCGCCTTCCAGGTGGCCGCCGGTCACGTGGTCGACCAAGGCCCCAAGGGCGGTGGTCGGCGGCGGGGCGTCCAGGGTCCGGCCCAGGCGCTCGGCGGCGGCGAAGCGGCCGGCCAGCAGGCCGGTGGCGGCGCTTTCGACATAGCCCTCGACCCCGGTCATCTGGCCGGCGAAGCGCAGGCGCGGGGCGACCTTCATGCGCAGGCTGCGGTCCAGCAGGCGCGGGCTGTTGATGAAGGTGTTGCGGTGCAGCCCGCCCAGCCGGGCGAATTGGGCGTTCTGCAGGCCCGGGATCATCCGGAACACCTCGGCCTGGGCCCCGTGCTTCAGCTTGGTCTGG
This sequence comes from Caulobacter sp. BE254, assembly GCF_031457295.1. Classification (NCBI taxonomy): domain Bacteria; kingdom Pseudomonadati; phylum Pseudomonadota; class Alphaproteobacteria; order Caulobacterales; family Caulobacteraceae; genus Caulobacter; species Caulobacter sp. BE254. Next base: position 9,330 of record NZ_JAVDWJ010000011.1, read on the forward strand.
AAGCCGACCATGTTCCACAGCGTGCCCAGGGCGTTGTCCTGGCGCAGCTGGACGATGGCGTGGGCCTTGACGGTCGGGTCGCGCGGGTTGGTCAGGCCGACAGGCTTCATGGGGCCATGGCGCAGCGTCTCGCGGCCGCGCTCGGCCATCACCTCGATCGGCAGGCAGCCGTCGAAATAGGGCACGTGCTCCCAGTCTTTGAACTCGGCCTTGGGGCCTTCGAGCAGAGCGTCGATGAAGGCCTCGTACTGGGCCTTGTCCATCGGGCAGTTGATATAGGCGGCCGCGTCGCCGCCGGGGCCTTCCTTGTCGTAGCGCGACTGACGCCAGGCGATGTCCATGTCGATGGAGTCGACGTGGATGATCGGGGCGATGGCGTCGAAGAAGCTGAGCTGGCCTTCGCCGCTGAGCTCCAGGATGGCGTCGGCCAGGGCGGGCGAGGTGAGGGGACCGGTGGCGACCACCACGCTGTCCCAGTCCTCCGGCGGCAGGCCGGCGACCTCCTCGCGGGCGATGGTGATCAGCGGGTGGGCCTCGATGCGGCGGGTGACCTCGCCCGAGAAGCCGTCGCGGTCGACCGCCAGGGCCCCGCCGGCCGGCACCTGGTGCTGGTCGGCGGCCGACAGGATCAGCGAGTCCAGCCGGCGCATCTCGGCGTGCAGCAGGCCCACGGCGTTGAACTGCCAGTCGTCGGAGCGGAACGAGTTGGAGCACACCATCTCGGCCAGGCCGTCGGTCTGGTGGGCGTCGGTGCGGATTTTTACTTGTCCTACCGCTTCGCTGCTTGAGGACGGGTCGGGCAGGTCGCGCCGCATTTCATGCAGGACGACGGGCACGCCGGCCTGGGCGATCTGCCAGGCGGCTTCGGAGCCGGCCAGGCCGCCGCCGACGACATGGATCGGGGCGCCGGAAGACACAGAAGAAGATGGGGAAGAAGACGGGGAGGTGCTCATGGCCGCCCTCATACCTCCGCTGGCCAGCCGACGAAACCTGCGTGTAGGTTGGGTGAAGACTCAAGGTTGCGGGGGACGGGGCATGGCGAGGTTTTCGGCGACAGGCGCGGCGACGGCCGGGTTCGGGGTGATCGGGCGGGCGCCCCTGGCGGTGCTGGCCTGGGGACTGGTGATCCTGGTGACGCTGGTCGGGCCGATGGTGGCCCTGATGTGGACGCTGGCGCCGCAGTTCATCGACATCGTCAAGGCGATGCCCGACCCGGCGTCGTCGTCTTCGGGCGCGGCTGACCCCGCGATGATGGCGCGGATGATGCAGCTGCAGGGCAGCATGATGGGCGTGAACGTGGTCAGCTGGGTCGGCGGGGCTCTGGTCAAGGCGGTGGTGGCCGGGGCGGTGTTCCGCGCCGTGCTCCAGCCGGACCAGAAACGCTGGGCCTATCTGCGCCTGGGCATGCCGGAGCTGTGGCTGGGGCTGGTGACCCTGGTCCAGACCGTGCTGTTCGCGATGGCCTATCTCGCCGTGCTGTTCATCGGCCTCATCGTGGGCCTGATCGTCTTCCTGGTCGGCTCGGCGGCGGGCGAGGCCGGCAAGCTGGTGGCCGGGCTGCTGATCGCCCTGGTGGTCCTGGCGGCGATGGGGGCCCTGATCTGGGGCGTGCTGCGCCTGTCGATGGCCGGGCCGATGAGCTTCGTCGAGAGCAAGTTCCTGCTGTTCGAGTCCTGGAGCTTCACGCGCGGCCAGAGCGGCCGGCTGCTGGGCATGGCGGCGCTGCTGGTGCTGATCCTGATCGGCCTGGAGCTGGTGCTCTACGCGGTGCTCGGCCTGGCGGCCTTCGGGTCGTGGGCGGGAATCAAGGCCATGGTCGAGGCCTTGCAGGGCCAGCCGCCGCGGGCCTGGCTGCATGCGTTCTGGAAGATCGCGGCGATCGGGACCGTCGTGCTGTCGTTCCTGGGCGCCTTCGCCATGACCCTGGTCTACGCGCCGTGGGCCAAGGCCTATCAGGAACTGGTCGCTTCCGGCGCGGGCAAGGCCTGACACGGCGCGGCGCCTGTCCACGCGGCGCCAAGGCCACGGCCGGCGAAATTCAGCGTGACACCCGCCGCGACTCGTCGCCAAGCCGGGGGCGAACCGCTTATGACTCCTGGGATTCGAGGGGCTCGCGGTCGCGGACGGGAGAGGGCTTCATGGCTGAGGGATCGGCGGCGATCGGGCGGACCGTTCGCGCCGGCATGGCGGGATGGGCGCCGGGTCTGCGGACCTGCTGGGCGGCGCTGGTCGCCGGCGCGGTCCTGGGCCTGCTGCCCCGCGCCCCGGGCCTGGCCTTTCTCGGCCTGCCGCTGGAGCTGGCGGCGACGACCGTGGCCTACGGCGCCCTGTATCGACACGCGTTCGACGGGCCCGCCGGCTTCAAGGGCCTGCGCTGGGGCGCCGTGGAATGGCGGCTGCTGGCGGTCCAGGTCCTGGTCACCGTGATCCTGACCGTCGTCATGGCCGTGCTGGCGGTGTTGGTTGGCGCGGTGGTCGTGGGCGTGGCCAAGAGCAACGCGCCGGGCCTGGACATCACCTCGGTCGACGCCTGGCGCGCCGCGCTGGGCGGCCCCGGCGCCCTGGCCGCCAGCCTGCCGCCGCTGCTGTCGATGGCGATCATGCTCTGGCTATTCCTGCGCTTGTCCCTGGCCCCCGCCGCCACGGTCGACCTGGGGCGGATCCAGGTGCTCAGCGCCTTCGGACGCACGCGCGGCGTGGTGCTGGTCCTGGCCGCGGCGGGGACCGTGCTGGCCGCGCCGGCCGTTATCCTGGTGGTGCTGATCGGCTATCTGCGGGCGATCGCCGGCTTCGCCGAGGGCACGCTGGTTCCCGAGCTGGTCAGCGTCGCCCTGGTGTTCTTCTATCTCATCCCGGTCTGGACCGCGGCCCTGGTCGACGTCTATCGCCTTCAACCCGCCCCGACACCTGGAACCCTCCGGACATGACCACCTTCTCGCCCGTCCAAGCCGCGCTCGAGGGCGTCCGCATGACCCGGCGCAAGCCGCTGGTCGTGCTGGCCTGGGCCGCCTGCTACTTCGCCATGCTGGTCGTTCTAGGCCTGGTGGTGGCCTTCGCGTTCGGTGGCACGGTTCGGACCGACCTGGCGCTGCTGGCTCGCACCAACGACCTGCGCGAGCTGATCGACATCGTCGCCCGCCGCAAGGGTACGCTGCTGCCGCTGATCGCCTTCGCCGTGGCCCTGCAGTCGGTGATCAGCGTGGCGATCATGCGGGCGGTGGTGCGGCCCCAGGAGCGGCGCCTGGCCTATCTGCGGGTGGGCCCCGAGGAGGCGCGGCAATTCGTCGTCGCCCTGGTCGGCTGGGTCGTGGCCCTGGTCGTCACCGCCCTGCCCAGCGCCGTGCTGGTGCTGATCGGCGCGGGCCTGATCAGCCTGGGCGCGGTCGAGACCAACCGCTGGGTCGAGGTGCTGGGCGCCATCGCCGTGGCCGGCCTGTCGATCTGGTTCGGCATCCGGCTGTCGCTGCTGTCGATCACCACCTTCGCCGAGGGCAAGCTGTCGCTGCGGCGGACCTGGGCCCTGACCGACCACCACTTCTGGCGCCTGCTGGTCATGTATTTCCTGGCGGTGGTGCTGACGATCCTGGTCAGCGTGGCCCAGACCGTGGTGTCGGGGCTGATCCTGACCTTCTCCGGCGGCGTCACCAACCCGATCATGCTGGCCTTGTCCGGCCTGGCCACCATGCTGCTGGCGCCGTTCTTCTTCACCGTCCAGATGGTGATCCTGACCGCCGCCCCGGCCCGGGCCTATTACGACCTGCACGAAAGCGAGCTGGCGCCCGCCGCCGTCTAGGCGCCGGCGCTGGGTCTCGCCGACGCCCTTTCCCGCCAGGCCCTCAGCCGCTCGGCCCCTTCCGGGACGTCCAGGCCGATGAAGGCGGCGAAGTCGATCGTGGTCAGGGCGACGATGTCGGCCATGCCGTAGGCGTCGCCGGCGATCCACTCGCGGCCGTCGGCCAGTTCGCGGTCCAGCCAGCCCATGGCCTTGGCCGCCAGCGGCCGGTTGGACTCGCCGAACTCGCGGTTCTGGACCAGCAGCGAGGCGGTCAGCGGGTGGGCGTGGCGCCAGTACATGGCGACCGGGATCATCAGCTGGAACTCGACGCGGCGGACCCACATGTCGGTGCGCGCCTGGCTCGGGGCGCAGGTCCCGAACAGCGCCGGCGCCGGGTGCAGGGCCTCCAGGTAGCGACAGATGGCGACGCTCTCGCTGATCGTCTGGCCGTCGTCCAGCTCCAGCACCGGAACCTGGCCCAGGCTGTTGCGGGCCTTGTGCTCGGGCGACTTGTGGCCCCCCTGGCGCATGCCAATGCGGATCTCGGGCAGGTCCAGCCCCTTCTCCGCCGCGAAGATGCGCACCCGGCGCGGGTTGGGCGCGGGATTGGCTTCACCGTACAGCTTCACGACATTCTCCCGGCACGGCCCGTTCCGACCGCTTCAAACGAACGTTAGAATTGGCCGGGGCGTTTGGATAGGCGGAAACGTCTGGCGGGGCTGTCGCGCGGCCGCGAACCTTGTTAGGCGTGGGCCAGATGGAACGGGGCCAGATGGAACGGGGCAGGGCGATGGATCAGTTTTCGGCCACGGACGCGGCGCTGGCCGGCTTTCGGGCGGCGCGTGAGAAGCCCCGGGCGGTGGCGGTCTGGGCCGCGATCATGGCCGTCCTGTCGTTCGCCGTCGCCATCGTCGCGGTCTCGACCTTCGGCGACAAGCTGACCGCCTTGACCGCGGCCGTCGAAGGCGATCCCGACCCGAAGACCACCCTGGCGGCGATGAGCGGCCTGTGGCCGCTGTTCGTGGGCTCGATGGTCTATGTGCTGATCACCAATTCGGTGCTGCTGGCCGCGGTCAACCGCCTGATCCTGCGGCCGGGCGACGGGGCGGGGGCCTATCTGCGGCTCGGCGCCGACGAGCTACGGCAGGCCGCGGTGCAGGTGCTGCTCTATCTGGTGCTGTTCGGCGCCTATTTCGTCGGGGTGGTCATCGTGGCGCTGCTGGGAACGATCGGCGGGGCGATCGGCGGCGCGGGCCTGGGCGTGCTGCTGGGCCTGCTGGCCGGCCTGGCCCTGCTGGCCGGTCTGGTGCTGCTGTCGGTGCGCCTGTCGTTCGTCAGCACCCTGGCGTTCGACACCAGGCGTATCGACCTGCGAACCTCCTGGGACATGACCAAGGGCCGGTTCTGGCAGCTGTTCGGGACCTATCTGATCGCCACGGTCCTGGCGGTGGTCGTCTATCTGCTGCTGCTCGTGATGATTTACGCCGTCACCACCATCGGCAGCATGGCCATGGGTGGCGGCCTGGCCGCGGCCGGCGACACCCTGCGCGGCGAGGCCACCACCCTGCAGGAGCTGTTCTCGGTGTCGGGCGTCATCCGCGCGCTGCTGTCGGGCCTGATGTCGGTGCTGGTCTCGCTGATCGTCTTCGCTCCGGCCCCGACCATCTACGCGCAGCTGAAGGGCCGCGACGTTACCGAGACCTTCGGCTAAGGGCGGGTGCAAGACTTCAGGGTTTGGCCGATCGCCGCTCTCTGCCGTGCGCTGGTCGGCGATCGGGCGCGGGCTCAGGCGGCGGCGTTCGCCTAGGAGTTTTTCGACCATGACGACGCCTGGCCGTTTGGCGCTTGCGGGTTTTCCGCTACTGCGGCGGACCCCGCTCACGGTGCTGGCCTGGGGCGCATGCCTCTTTCCGTTGAGCCTGCTCAACACCTTGCTCACCGGCGTCTACGATGGATTGAAGGGGCCGTGGTCCTACATCGCCACCCAGCGGGCCGGAGCCTTGCTGCAATTTGGCGTGCTGCTCCTCAATCTCCTTGTGATGTGTCTCGCCATGGCCATCCTGGCCGCCGCCGTCTTCAGGATGGTCGCTGATCCTGAGCGGTCGGATGGTCGCTGGATGCGGCTGAGCGTTGACGAGCTTCGTCTCGGCCTCATTTGGTGCCTGATGTTCCTGGTCGTCTTTACGGGCGTCTTTGTGATCATGGTGATCGTCACAGCGATCGGCCATGACGGGGAGCTTGCGTCGAAAACCAGTACGCTCGCGGCCGCCCTGGTCCTGGCCGCGACGCTATTGGCGCGCTTCTCGCTGGCGCCAGCCATTACCCTCTTCGAACGGCGGGTGGCGATCACGGATTCCTGGCGGATGATGCGGGGGCGTTATGGGGTAGCGATCGTTTGCGCCTTGGTGTTCCTGGCCGTCTATGGCGGCGGCGAGTGGCTGCTGTCGACGTTGGGAAACCTGCTTCGGCGCGGCGGCGTCGAGGCCAAGATCGGTTACGACCCCTTCGTCGTCGAGTTGGCGCGCTATGCCGCCAAACCTGAGCATTTGGTTCCTGACCTGGTGCGCGTCGGGCTCGGGACGGTCAGCGGCGTCATCGCCTATGGGCCGCTGGCGGTACTGTATCGCGACTTGACCGGTCGAAATCCCGCCGACCAGGCCGCCGTGTTCGACTAGGCGGCCGCGCCCCGGCCCTTGCCATCCCGCGACCGCAACGCGAGGATGCGGCCTGGTTTCAAGGGGGCTGCAATGCAATTCAAGGTGACGGAAGCCGCGTTCGAGGGCTTTCGCCTGGTTCGCCGCGAGCCCAGGACGATCGCGATCTGGGCGGTCTTCAGCCTGGTCGCCAGCGTGGCGCTGGTGGCGGCGATGATCGCCTCCGGGTTCGGCCGTTTCATGGGCGGGGCGGCCAAGGGCGCCACCATGACGCCCGAGGCGCTGACGGGCTTCCTCGTCGGCGAACTCATTGCGATCGGCGGCGCGATCCTGATCGCCTCGATCATGGGCGCGGCCGTCTACCGCGCGATCCTGCGACCGGCCGAGGCGCCGTTGACCCGGCTGCGGCTGGGCGGCGACGAACTGCGGCTGGTCCTGTTGTCGGTGATCATGGGGGTGGTGTTCACGGTCCTGACCGTCGCCCTGGTGATCCCCGTGGGCCTGTTGGGCGTGGCGATCGGCGTCGGCGCCAACCTGGGGCAAGCCGGGGCCGAGCCCAACGCCGGAGCCATGGCCGGCATCGTCCTGGTGGTGCTGCTCGGCTATCTGCTGGTCATCGCCGGCCTGGTGTTCTTCGCCGTCCGGCTCTCGCTGGCCGGCGTCATGACCTTCGCCGAACGCCGCCTGCGAGTGTTCGAGTCCTGGCGGCTGACCAAGGGGCGCTTCTGGCGGCTGCTGGGCTGCTACGGCCTGACCGTGGTGCTGATGCTGCCGATCTACATGGTGATGATGACGCTGTACTTCGCCATCACCTTCGCCTTTTCCGGCGGCGATGTCGGCCGGGCGATGAGCGAGATCGCCCAGCCCGAGATGACGTCGCTGGCGGCCTATCTCAGCCCGGCGCGCATCGTCTATCTGGTGCTGGCAGGCGCGATGGGCGGGGTGCTGAACGCGGTGATGTACGCGCCCGCCGCCGCCGTCTACCGCCAGATCGCCGACACCCGGCCGGAAAACCAGGCCGAGGTGTTCAGCTAGCCTCGCCCCGCCGGGCTCAGGCCCGCTTGGCCGCCTTCAGGGCCGCCACCCGGTCCAGCCGCCGATCCTCGTGGCGGGCCAGGACGTCCTTGAGATAGCGGCCGGTCCAACTGGCCTCGACCTGGGCCACGTCCTGGGGCGAGCCCACGGCGACGATCTCGCCGCCGCCGTCGCCGCCCTCGGGGCCGAAGTCCAGCAGCCAGTCGGCGGTCTTCACCACGTCGAGGTTATGCTCGATGACCACCACGGTGTTGCCCTGGTCGACCAGCTCGTGCAGCACTTCCAGCAGCTTCTTGGTGTCCTCGAAGTGCAGGCCGGTGGTCGGCTCGTCGAGGATGTACAGCGTGCGGCCGGTGGCCCGCTTGCTGAGCTCCTTGGACAGCTTCACCCGCTGGGCCTCGCCGCCCGACAGGGTCGTGGCCTGCTGGCCGACCTTGATGTAGCTGAGGCCCACCCGCTTGAGGGTTTCCATCTTGTCGCGGATCGGCGGCACCGCCTTGAAGAAGTCGGCGGCCTCCTCGACGGTCATGTCCAGCACGTCGGCGATGGTCTTGCCCTTGAACAGGATGTCCAGGGTCTCGCGGTTGTAGCGCTGGCCCTTGCAGACGTCGCAGGTGACGTAGACGTCGGGCAGGAAGTGCATCTCGATCTTGATCAGGCCGTCGCCCTGGCAGGCCTCGCAGCGGCCGCCCTTGACGTTGAAGCTGAAGCGGCCGGGACCGTAGCCGCGGGCCTTGCTCTCCGGCAGCTGGGCGAACCAGTCGCGGATCGGCCCGAAGGCGCCGGTATAGGTGGCCGGGTTGGAGCGCGGGGTGCGGCCGATCGGCGACTGGTCGATGTCGATGACCTTGTCGAAGTTCTCCAGCCCTTCGATCCGCTCGTGCGTGGCCGGGGCGTCGCTGGCGTTGTTCAGGCGGCGCGCGGCGGCCTTGTACAGGGTCTCGATCGTGAAGGTCGACTTGCCGCCGCCGCTGACGCCGGTGATGCAGGTGAAGGTCCCGACCGGGATCTCGCCGGTCACGCCCTTCAGGTTGTTGCCGGTGGCGCCGACGACGCGGAGCATCTTCTTCTTGCTGATCGGGCGGCGCTGTTCAGGCACTTCGATCTCGCGCACGCCGGTCAGGTACTGGCCGGTGATGCTCCTGGGATTGGCCATGATGTCGGCCGGCTTGCCCTCGGCGACGATCTCGCCGCCGTGCACGCCGGCGGCCGGACCCATGTCGATGACATAGTCGGCGGTGAGGATGGCCTCCTCGTCGTGCTCGACCACCAGCACCGAGTTGCCCAGGTCGCGCAGGCCCTGCAGCGATTGCAGCAGTCGGGTGTTGTCGCGCTGGTGCAGGCCGATCGACGGCTCGTCCAGCACGTAGAGCACGCCGGTCAGGCCCGAGCCGATCTGGCTGGCCAGGCGGATGCGCTGGCTCTCGCCGCCCGACAGGGTGCCCGAACCGCGCGACAGGTTCAGATAGTCCAGCCCGACATCGACCAGGAACCGCAGGCGGTCGTTGATCTCCTTCAGGATCCGTCGGGCGATCTCCATCTGCTTGTCGGAGAGGTGGCCCTCCAGCGCCGTGAACCAGTCGCGGGCCGGGCGGATGGCCAGGTTCGAGACGGCGGCGATGTCCTGGCCGTGGATCTTGACCGCCAGGGCCTCGGGCTTCAGGCGCTTGCCGTGGCAGACCTCGCAGGGCGTATCGGACTGGTAGCGGCCCAGTTCCTCGCGCACCCAGCTGCTGTCGGTCTCGCGCCAGCGGCGCTCCAGGTTCGGCAGCACGCCCTCGAACGGCTTGGCCACCTCGTACTTGCGGGCGTTGTCGTCGTAGGTGAACTTGATCTTCTCGCCCTTGGAGCCTTGCAGCACCACCTGGCGGGCGCTCTCCGGCAGCTTGTGCCAGGGCTCGTCCATCGAGAAGCCGTAGTGGCGGGCCAAGGCCTGCAGGGTCTGGGTGTAGAGCGGCGAAGGGCCGCGCGACCACGGGGCCACCGCCCCCTTGTGCAGGCTCTTGTCCTTGTCCGGAATGACCAGGTCGGCGTCGAAGGCCAGCTTGGCGCCCAAGCCGTCGCAGGCCGGGCACGCGCCCGCCGGGTTGTTGAACGAGAACAGTCGCGGCTCGATCTCGGCGATGGTGAAGCCGCTGACCGGGCAGGCGAAGCGTTCGGAGAACAGCAGCCGGCGCGGCTCCTTCTCGCCCTCCTCGACATTGGCCCACTCGGCCACGGCCAGGCCATCGGCCAAGCGCAGGGCCTGCTCGATCGAGTCGGCCAGGCGCTGCTCCATGCCCGGCTTGGTGACGATGCGGTCGACGACCACGTCGATGTCGTGCTTGAACTTCTTGTCGAGGACGGGGGCGTCCTCGATCGGGTAGAATTCGCCGTCGATCTTCAGCCGTTGGAAGCCGGCCTTCTGCCACTCGGCGATCTCCTTGCGGTACTCGCCCTTGCGGTCGCGGACCACGGGCGCCAGCAGGTAGAGGCGCGTGCCCTCGGGCAGGGCGGTGATCTTGTCGACCATCTGGCTGATGGTCTGGCTCTCGATCGGCAGGCCGGTGGCGGGCGAATAGGGCACCCCGACCCGGGCCCACAGCAGGCGCATGTAGTCGTGGATCTCGGTGACTGTGCCGACCGTCGAGCGCGGGTTGCGCGAGGTGGTCTTCTGCTCGATCGAGATGGCCGGCGACAGGCCCTCAATCAGGTCGACGTCCGGCTTGCTCATCAGCTCCAGGAACTGGCGGGCGTAGGCCGACAGGCTCTCGACGTAGCGCCGCTGGCCCTCGGCGTAGATGGTGTCGAACGCCAGCGAGCTCTTGCCCGAGCCCGACAGGCCGGTCAGCACCACGAGCTCGCCCCGCGGGATGTCGACGCTGACGTCCTTGAGATTGTGCTCCCGCGCGCCGCGCACGCGGATGAAGTTCAGTTGTTCAGCCATGTTTTCCGGAACGCGTAGGGCCGTGGGAGGGAGCCACGACGGGACGGCTATATGTAGGGCGCGATCCGGCGATTAACACAAGAACAAGGTGCGAACAAATGTCGCGATGGCGAGACGTGGCGGCAGGCTGCTGACATCAGGTGTCAGTAGGACGCGCGGCGGTTCACGGTACGTCGCTGGCTGGTATGACCGAGCTCATGAAACGATAGCCGGCGTTGGCGAGATAGCGAGGATCCGACTTGACCCGGGCCATGAACTGCCGGTGACCCGTCTTGGTGCGGCCAACCAGGCATCCCGCGCTGCTGTTTCCAAGATCTTTGGCGGGGTTGTCGTATCCCCAGTGCTGATTGATCGCGAAGACGCCGACATCCTGGCGGTCGCCCTGGCGCTGGAAGTCCCTGTTCAGGTCCCGAAATACGGTGACGGGGGCGGACTGAACCAGCGCCTCGTGGGCGCTAGGGCTATTGGAATGGTGCGTGCCGACGGTCCAAGCCTTGTATTGGCCAAAGGCGATCCGCGCGGCGCCGAGCGGATTCATGGGGTTCATCGTCCAATACCGGCCAGGCTCGGTCGTGCCATCCCAGGCGCCAAGCACCTGCGGAGTCCCTTGCGAGGTCACGCCAATCGTGAACCTGACGTCGTTGAATTCGTTTGGCCGATTGTTGTTGACCTGACCGTCAGGGTTCATGCCCTCGACATAGACGATGTTCACGCAGTCGGGGTGACGGGCAATCCAGTCACCGCGCCGCTGCATGCCGGTGAGAATTTTACCGGCCAGGCTAATATCCAGATTCAATGGAAACAACGCCTCGGCGGTCGGCGCGGAAAGCGTCGCCCAGATCTGCGTGGTCAGGGCTCCAGCGAAAGGCAATCCGGCGGCTCGGCAGAACGCGCCCAGCGCCCATAGTGAGACAGGACCAAACTGGCCGTCCGTCGGCGGGTCGAGAAGGCCGATCTGTCCCAGTCGGATCTGCAGAGTCCTGACATCGTCGACCACGAGGCCAAGCACGCCAAGGGGAAGGACTCCTCCCGCGGCCGCTATGCGTTCGGCGATCGACATGACGTCCATCCCTGATGAAGTGCGAAGGCCGTCGCTGGCCTCCGGATCATGAATGAAAGCTCTGCCTCTCGAAAAAATCAACCTTAAAGGGTTACGGTTGTAAATAATAAACCAAAAGTGTCTTAAAGCCGCGCCGTCGTCAGGATCGGGCCGCCGTTCCGGGCCTGGACCAGCACCGCCGTACGCAGGGCCGGGTCGACCGGCGGCTTGGCGGCGAAGCCGACCGCCGCGCCGGTCCAGCCGCCCAGGCGGGTCAGCTCCACCACCACGTCGCGGTGGGGCAGGGTCTTGCCGTTGTTCTCGCCGCGCTGGATCGCCACCTGCCGGACGCGCGGATCGTAGCGCACCAGCCAGACGTCGGCCCCGGTCTTGGGCGCGGGACCGGCTCCGATCTCGACCCGGCCGGGCGACAGGGTCACCGTCGCGTCCATGGCCGGACGGGCGCGGCGCAGGGCCAGGTCCACCTCGCGGGCGTCGACGCCGATCAGGTCCTCGCGGCCCTCGATCACCATCTGCGGCGTGCCCAGCTGGGCGCCCAGGCCGCGGGCATAGGCCTTCTGGCGGTCCGTGTAGGCGGGCTTGGCGAAGGTATCCTTCCAGCCCAGCTGGTCCCAGTAGGTGACGCCGAAGCTCAGGGCCAGCACGTCGGGACGGTCGGCGATGGCGTTGAGGTTGGCGTTGGCCGGCGGGCAGGACGAGCAGCCCTGGCTTTGGAACAGCTCCAGCACCACCGGCCGCTGGGCCGTGCCCCCCGCGCCCGCGCTGGTCCAGGCCCCCACGGCGACCGCCAGGGCCGCGCCGGCCGCCAGGCTGGTCCAGGCGGTCTTGCGCATCGTCGTTCCGGTCATGGCGGCGTCCTCGCTGGTGGTCGAGGATCAGTTCGGGGCGGAACGGGCGAAGGTTACGCCGTTCACCAACAATAAACCGCCTTTGGAAGCGCGGCCTTCAGCACCCGCGATGTCTATGGCCGGACGGGGTCGCGCGTCGGGCGCGCCGGACGGGGACGACGGACGTGGCCAAGGCGGCGAAGAGCGAGGCGAAGGCGCCCGCCAAGGGCAAGGCCGGAAAGGGCGCGGGCAAGGTCGCGCGCCAGCGTTCCGAGATCGACGACGTCATCACCCTGGCGGTCTGCGTCGCCTGCACCATCTGGGCCTTTAAGATCATCGTCGACCTGGGCGTGCTGAGCTTTTAGAGCATCGCGCGGAAAAGTGGATACCGGTTTTCCGCAAAAGCGATGCGAAAACAAAAATCTAGAGCAAGACGCGCGATTCCTATATCGCGCGGTTTGCTCTAGCCGGCGCGGTCGATCCGCGCGGCGTAGCAGCCGGGCTTGGCGTAGTGGGCGTGCAGATAGGCCACGCCCGGGTCGGCCAGCATCCGCTCGATCACCGGCTCGGCCGCCGCGCCCTCGACGACGTCGGCGTCGCGCAGCATGCCGGACGCGTCGAACCCCCGCAGCGACAGCAGCCGGCGGCGCAGAGCCGGCGGCAGGGCGTCGGTCGTCGAGGTCGACGCTTGCGCGGCCTCTCGCACATAGATGGCGTAGCGCGAGCGGAACGGGGTGTCGGTCGCCTGGTGCTCGTGGTTCAGCAGGATCAGGGTCTCACCCGGCGCGGCGTCGTCCAGGGTGACGCGGCAGGGGAAGGCGAACGGCGCGTCGGCGACCACGCGCAGCATGCCGCGCTCGGCCAGGGCCGCGTCGTCGAGGGCGAACAGCGGCGCGAAGGGCTCGAGCGGCAGGCTGGAAACGGTGAAGGACATGGGGATCTCCTGGTCTGGAGCCTGTTGTCGCGCCGACGCCGGCGGGGCGACACCCGATCCTTGCGCCCGATCCTTGTGGTTGTATCGAAACTTGCCGAACGCCGGTCGATCGCCTAGAAGGTCCGTGCCCGAAATCCCGGGCCGACCGATGGAGGCTGCCATGGACATTGCGATGGACGACCGTTTCGCCCTTTCCGCTGCCCTGACCATGGTTTCCCATGCCCGCCTTCATCACCCTGGATTCCGTTCGCGCCGACACGCCTGACGGCCGCGTCCTTTTCGACAATCTGAACCTGACGATCGGGGCCGAGCGCATCGGCCTCGTCGGCCGCAATGGCGTGGGCAAGTCCACGCTGCTGTCGCTGATCGCCGGAACGTCCGCGCCCGTTTCGGGAACGGTCGGCCGCGTCGGCGTGGTCGGGGTCCTGCCCCAGCTGCACGCCCCGCCGCCGGGCGCGCGCCTGGCCGACCTGCTGGGCGTTGGCCCCGCCTGGGACCGGCTGTGCCGCATCGAGGCGGATGAGGGGACCCCGGAAACCCTCGAGGAGGATCTCATCGAGGCCGACTGGACCCTGCCGGGCCGCGTCGCCGCCGCCCTGGGCGAGGTCGGGCTGTCGCGCTGGGACGCGTCCGCGCCCGCCGCCAGCCTCAGCGGCGGCCAGATGACCCGCGCGGCCCTGGCCGGCCTGCTGGTCGCCGCCCCCGACGTCATCCTGCTGGACGAGCCGACCAACAACCTCGACGCCGCCGCCCGCAGCCTGCTGGCCGACGTGCTGCGGCGCTGGAAGGGCGGGGCGGTGGTGGTCAGCCACGACCGGGCCCTGCTGCGCGGCATGGACCGCATCGTCGAGCTGTCCAGCCTGGGCGCGACCAGCTACGGCGGCGGCTACGACCTCTATGCCGAGCGCAAGGCCCAGGCCGTGGCCGCCGCCGAGCACGACCTGGAGGCGGCCGAGCGCCAGGTGCGCCAGGCGGCCCGCGAGGCCCAGATCGCCCGGGAGCGCAAGGCGCGCCGCGACGCCGCTGGCCGCCGGTTCGCCGCCAGGGGCAGCGAGCCGAAGATCCTGCTGGGCGCCCAGGCCGAGCGGGCGGAGAACACCGGCGCGCGCGAGGGGCGGCTGGCCGACCGCGCCGCCCAGGACGCCGCCCAGGCTCGCGAGGTCGCCGACGCCCGGGTCGAACGCCTGCGCCGCCTGGCCTTCGACCTGCCGTCCTGCGGCCTGCCCGCCGGGCGGATCGTGCTGGACTTCGACGCCGTCGGCTTCGCCTATCCGGACGGACCGCCTGTGCTGACGGACCTGAGTTTCCGCCTGACCGGGCCCGAGCGCGTGGCGCTGGTCGGCGGCAACGGGGCGGGCAAGTCGACCCTGATCCGGCTGGCGGTCGGCGACCTGGAGCCCACGGCGGGCGTGGTGACCCGCGGCGTCCGGGCGGCCCTGCTGGACCAGCGGGTCGCGGTGCTGGACGAGGCCCAGACCATCCTGGAGAACTTCCGCCGCCTGAACCCGGCGGCAGGGGCCAACGAGGCCCACGCCGCCCTGGCCCGGTTCCTGTTCCGCAACGTCGCCGCCCACCAGGCGGTGGCCACGCTCAGCGGCGGCGAGCGCCTGCGCGCGGCCCTGGCCTGCGTGCTGATGGCGGCCGACCCGCCGCAGCTGCTGATCCTGGACGAGCCGACCAACCACCTGGACCTCGACTCCGTCGAGGCGGTGGAAAACGCCCTGGCCGGCTACGACGGCGCCCTGCTGATCGCCAGCCATGACGAGGATTTCCTCGACGCGGTGGGCGTGGAGCGGCGGATCGCGCTGCCGCCTGGATGACGTACGCGTTCTGACTTATTGCTAATCACTCTCAACAGCAGCTATACGGCGCCTCAGTTAGAACTGTCGGGCGTCGATCATCATGCGGACCATCTCAGCCAAGGGCCTTCGCGCCGTCGCCCTGGCGGGCCTCAGCCTGCTGGCCCTGGCCGCCGCGACCGCCGTCCACGCCGAGGACAAGGCCGAGACCACCGACGTCGACCAGTTGGTGGTCACCGCCGCCCGCACCATCCTGCCGGCCAGCGCCCTGCCGCTGACCGTCGACCTCATCGATTCCGAAGCCCTGTCGCAGCAGGTCGGCATCGGCGGCTCGATCGTCGACGCCGTCTCGACCCTGTCGCCGTCGTTCTCGCCCACCCGCCAGAAGCTGTCGGGAGCCGGCGAGACCCTGCGCGGCCGCTCGCCGCTGTACGCCATCAACGGCATCCCGCAATCGACCCCGATCCGCGACGGCTCGCGCGACGGCTACACGATCGATCCGTTCTTCATCGACAGGGTCGAGGTGATCTACGGCTCCAACGCCCTGCAGGGCATCGGCGCCACCGGCGGCGTGGTCAACCAGGTCACGGTCGGTCCGCCCCGCGCGGACGGCGTCAGCGGCAAGGTCCTGACCCAGGTCACGGCCGGCCACGACCTGGGCGACAGCGTCGGTGGCAAGCTGGCCGGCCTGGTCGCCTGGCGCGGCGGGGCGTTCGACGCCACGGCCGGCGTCGCCTACGACGCGCGCGGCGCCTATTACGACGCCGACGGCCGGCGCCTGGGCATGGACAACACCCAGGGCGACGTCCAGGATTCCAAGGCCCTGTCGTTCTTCACCCGCCTGGGCTGGCAGCTGGGCGACAACACCCGCCTGGACGTGGTGGCCAACCGCTTCGAGCTGAAGGGCGACGGCGACTACGTCACCACCACGATCAGCAAAACCAATCCCGTCCCGGCGACCAACGGCGATCGCCTGACCCACCTGCCGACGACCAGCTTCCGCGGCGTCCAGCCGGGCGAGCCGGCGGCCAACCGGGTCGAGACGGTCTCGGCCTCGCTGACCAACACTGATCTCGTGGGCGGCAACCTGATCGCCCAGCTGTTCTTCAACCGCTCGCGCGACACGTTCGGCGGCGACGTCAACGACGCCTTCCAGGACGTGGCCATCGCGCCCAAGGGCACGCTGTTCGACCAGTCGTCGAACCGCTCGCGCAAGCTGGGCGCGCGGGTCAGCTACGAGCGGGCGGTTCCGGGGATCGAGGGCCTGACCGGCACGGTCGGCGTGGACGCCATCAACGACCGCACCGAACAGCTGCTGATCGAGACCGGCCGCGCCTGGGTGCCGCCGACCAAGTTCCAGAGCGTCGCGCCGTTTCTGCAGGGCAACCTCTCCCTGCTGGACGACAAGGTGCACTTGGCCGGCGGCGTGCGCTTCGAGAACGTCGAGCTGAAGGTCGACGATTTCGCCACCCTGGCCTTCTACGGTTCGCGCAAGGTGGCGGGCGGTAATCCCGACTTCAAAGCGACCCTGGTCAACGGCGGCGTCGTGATCGAGCCTCAGAAGGGCCTGCGCCTCTACGGCAGCTATGCCGAGGGCTACACCGTGCCCGATGTCGGCCGGATCCTGCGCGGCATCACCGAGGCGGGCAAGGACGTCGACACCTATGTGAATATCGCGCCGATCGTGTCGAACAACCGCGAGGTCGGCGCCGAGCTGAAGCGCGGTCCGTTCGACGCCAGCCTCAGCTATTTCTGGTCGACTTCGAAGCTGGGCCAACTGCTGGTCAGGAACGCCGGGGCCGTCTACGACGTCCAGCGCCAGCGGATCGAGATCGAAGGCCTGGAAGCCAATGTGAAGGCCCGCACGCCGGTGCCCGGTCTGGTCGTCTCGGCCGGCTACGCCCACCTGAAGGGCCGGACCGACACCGACAAGGACAACAAGGTCGACACCGACCTGGACGGCGCCAACATCTCGCCCGACCGCCTGAACCTGGCCGCCGACTACCAGGGCGGCAAATGGGGCCTGCGCGTCCAGATCCAGTCCTACATCAAGCGCGACATGCAGGACGCCCTGGTGAAGGACAACTTCGCCGGCTACACCCTGGCCGACGCCTTCGTCCGCTACAAATTGCCGATGGGCGCGCTGTCGCTGGGCGTCCAGAACCTCTTCGACAGCCAGTACATCTCGTACAATTCCGACACCACGGCGCCGGCGGTCGACCGCTACTTCGCCGGGCGCGGCCGGACGGCGACCCTGGGCTGGGAAGCGCGCTTCTGATGAAGATCGTCCGCCTCATCCATCGGTGGACCGGCGGGCTGATCGGCCTGCTGCTGGCCCTGATGGGCCTGTCCGGCGCGCTGCTGGTGCACGAGGACGCCTTCCTGCGCGCCACCGTGCCGCACGCCGCCGACGCCCAGCGCCAGGACGCCGCCACCCTGGGCGCGGCCGCGACGCGGATCTTCGCGGCCAAGGACCGCCCCCGCTCGATCGTGCTGGCCAGCCAGCGCCTGGGCCTGCACAAGCTGGCCTACAAGGCCGAGCATGGCGCCTATGCCGACCAGGACGGCGCGATCGTCCAGAGCTGGACCTCGAACTGGGCCCGGCCGGAGATCTGGCTGTTCGACTTCCACCACCACCTGTTCAACGGCGACGCGGGCGAGATCGTCGGCGGGATCGCCGGACTGGCGGGACTGGGCTTCGTGGGCACGGGCCTGTGGCTGTGGTGGCCGACCCGGCGGATGTTCCATGTCCGCCCCTGGCCGCGGATGATGAAGCGGGCGGCCATCGTCCATCACCATCGCGACCTGGGCGTGCTGGTGGCGCCGCTGCTGGTCCTGTCCCTGACCACGGGGGCGGCGATGAACCTGAAATGGTTCTCGGACGCCATCCGGGCGCCGTTCTCGTCGGCGGCGACGATGAAAGCAGCCTCGGCCCCGCCGAAGATCAAGGGCGGCAAGCTGGCCCGGGACCTGGACTGGACCGCGGTGATCGCCCAGACCCAGGCCCGCTATCCCGGCGCCGAGGTCCGCACCCTGGGCTTGCCGGCCAAGCCGGGCGGGCTGATCTCGGTGCGTTTGCGCCAGCAGGCCGAGTGGCTGCCCAACGGCCGCACCATGGCCTGGTTCGACCCCGCCACAGGCCGGATGGTCGCCGACCGCGACGCCCAAGCCTTGCCCCTGGGTTCGCGGATCGCCAATCTCGACTACCCGCTGCACGCCGCCAAGGTCGGCGGCCTGCCGTACCGGCTGGTGATGACGATCTCGGGCCTGACCCTGACCCTGCTGGGCACGCTAGCGGTGGTGACCTTCTGGGGCAACCCGACGGGAAGCCTGAAGCGGCGGAAGCGGGCTGTGAAGGCGGCGGTTCCGGCTGAAGCCTGACGCCCCCTCCGTCGCGATGCGTATTCGCATCGCGCCACCTCCCCCGCGATGCGGGTGAGGAGGATGCGGTGGCGTTTCTGCTCCTCACCCGTGCAACGGGGGAGGTGGCGCGTCGCGAAGCGGCGTGACGGAGGGGGCGTCCCTCCGACTCTACGCCCGCTGGTTCAGCGTGATCGCGGTGCCGTTCTGCCGATAGGCCGCGCCCTGAGCGCCCGGGCCGTAGCCTGACGCCGTCGGCCGCTGCTCGGCGACTTCCTGGGCGATGGCGCGGACCAGGCCCTCGGTGACGGTCTTGGCGGCGGTGACCGCGCGGCCCTGGCGGGCCAGGACGGCGTCGAAGGCCTCGGTGGCGCGCACCAGGCGCTGGCGGCGCTGGAGCGAGGCGCTCGACACCAGGGCGACATTGCCGCGCACCCGCGTCGACTCATGGCGGTAGAGATTGGCCAGCTTGGCCACCTCGTCGACATATTGCGCCGCCTCGTGCGGGCGGCGGGCCTCGAAGGCGGACGACTGCCTGGCGATCAGGTCGGTCAGGCGTTCGGTCAGGATGATCAGCTGTTCGACGCGGTCGTCGCAGTCGAGGGCGGTGAGGGCCATGCGGGCTACTCCTTCAGACCTTGCATCTTCAGCATTTCCTTCTGCACGGCGGCGGCCACGCCGACGCCGCCGGCCTTGGAGACCTGCTTGGCCATCTCCTCGGCCAGAAGGGACTTGAACATGTCCTCGCCGGTGCCGCCGCCGCCGACCTCGGGCGTCTTCATCCCGGCGGTCATCGACTGCATCATCACCGACAGGAACGAGGCCTCGAACTTCTGGGCCGTCTCGCGGATCTTGCCGCGCTTGAGCAGTTCGGCGGTCGAGGCGGCGGTCGGGCCGACCGTGTCGAGGGCGGGCGTGGCGATCGTGGAGAAGCTCATCACATCACCTCGATGTCGGCTTGCAGGGCGCCCGAGGCCTTGATGGCCTGCAGGATCGAGATCATGTCGCGCGGGGTGACGCCCAGGGCGTTGAGACCGCCCACCAGGCTCTTGAGCGAAGCGCCGCCGCCCAGGGTCAGCAGCTTCTTGCCGGTCTCCTCGTTGACGCTGACGGTCGACTGCGGAACCACGGCGGTGCGGCCCTGGCTGAACGGAGCCGGCTGGCTGACGGCCGGGGTCTCCTGGACCGAGATGGTCAGGTTGCCCTGGGCGATCGCCACCTGGCTGATGCGGACGTCGTCGCCCATGACGATCACGCCGGCCACCTCGTCAATGATCACCTTGGCCGGGGCGTCGGGCTCGACCTCCAGGTTCTCGATGGCGGTGACGAAGCTGATCATGTCCATGCCGGCCGGCGGGCGGACCGCGACGATGGTCGGGTTCTGGGCCTGGGCGCAGTTGGCGAAGCGCTGGTTGATGGCGTCGGCGATGCGGCGCGAGGTGGTGAAGTCCGGGTTGCGCAGGGTCATGCGCAGAACGTCCATGTTCACCATCTGGAAGCCGGTCTCCTTTTCGATGATGCCGCCGGCGGCGATCCGGCCCGCGGTCGGGACGCCCTTGGTGACCGAGCTGCCCGAGGCCCCGCCGGCCGAGACCGAGCCGGTCTGCACCGAGCCCTGCGCCACCGCATAGGTCTGGCCGTCGGCGCCCTGCAGCGAGGTGACCAGCAGGGTGCCGCCCAGCAGGCTCTTGGCGTCGCCCAGCGTCGAGACGGTGACGTCCATGCGCGCGCCGGCGGCCGAGAACGGCGGCAGGTTGGCGGTGACCATGACGGCGGCGGTGTTCTTGGTGTTGAGGTTGCCGTCGCGGACGTTGACGCCCTGGCGCTCGAGCATGGCCTCCAGGCTCTGCTTGGTCATCGGCGCGTTGCGCAGGCTGTCGCCCGAGCCGTTCAGGCCTACCACGATGCCGTAGCCGACCAGCTGGTTGTCGCGCACGCCCTCGAAGGAGACGATGTCCTTGATCCGCGACTTGGCGTCGGCCGAGGAGGCGACGGCCAGGGGGGCGACCAGGGCGACGGCGGCGAGGGTGAGGCCCACGAGGGAAGCAAAGAATGAACGAGACATGGCGATCCTGCGGCGGGGTGGCATCCCCGCGCCATCCCATGCCAGAACCGGGCCAGCTCCGGACCTAGAAAAAGCTCAATGAAATCAGTGGGCGGTCGGTGATTTCCTGCCTGCGACATTCCGCTTCGGCAGATTCTGCCCGGCATTAACCATACCGCAAGCGCCGCTCCGCAAGATGTGGTTAACGGAGAGGGGTGACTCCCTCGTTTCGTCCTCGGAGCAGCGTTTTCGTCATGAAGGTTTCCAGCACGGGAGGCGCAGGCGCGATTGGCGCATCGCGGGCCAAACCGGCGGGCGGCGGATCGGGCTTTTCCCTGCCTTCGGTGGGGGGCGCCAGCGCCGCCAGCGGCGTGGCCCAGGCGGGCGGCGTGGCCGGGGTCGGCTCGCTGGACGCCCTGCTGGCCCTGCAGGCCGACCTGGATCCGACGGAGCGCAAGCGCCGGGCGGTCAAGCGGGCCGGCGGCCTGCTGGACCTGCTGGACGCCCTGAAGCTGGCCACCCTGGACGGCGAGGTCTCGACCGGCACGCTGTCGCGACTGAAGAGCGCCGTGCGCGAGCATCGCGAGGCCACCGACGATCCCAAGCTGGAGGCGATCCTCAACGAGATCGAGACCCGCGCGGCGGTCGAGGCGGCCAAGCTCGAGCAGGCGCGGCTGGGCTGAGATCGCGGATGAAACCGACCATCGAAGAACATTGTTCACCGGCTATCCCCAGGATCGGGGCATCCATGCACGGCGCTGAATGTCGCGCTCATGCGACGTTCATTGAACCGGGCTATCGTTTTGGTATAAGCACCCCGCCTGACCTGGGCGGAGTTCATCGGGGCGTGAGGCGTTAATGCAAACGGCCACTGTTCTTAAGGTACCAGACTCGTATCGTCCTTCGGACGACGAGCCTTTCATGAACGAGCGTCAGCTTGAGTATTTCAAGCAGAAGCTCCTGGCATGGAAAGAAGAGATCCTCCGCGAATCTCGCGAGACGGTCTCCCATCTGCAAGCTGAAACTGAAAACCATGCCGACCTCGCCGATCGCGCGTCGTCGGAAACTGACCGGGCGCTGGAACTTCGCACCCGGGACCGTCAGAGAAAACTCATCTCCAAGATCGACCAGGCGTTGCGGCGGGTCGAGGACGGTTCCTACGGCTATTGCGAAGAGACCGGCGAGCCGATCGGTTTGGCGAGACTGGACGCGCGGCCCACCGCGACGCTCAGCCTGGAAGCCCAGGAACGCCACGAGCGTCGCGAACGGGTTCACCGCGACGACTGAGGGTCTTTCGACCCTCGACTTCGATGTGTTTCAAGCGGCCTCGCCTTAACCCGGCGAGGCCGTTTTCGTCGGTCCTCCCCCTATGGAGGAGGCGATCGCGAAGCGATCGGTGGGGAGTTTTAGGATCGCCGATCCGGGTCCGGCCATCGGCCTATTCCTCCCCTCTCCGTCGGCTTCGCCGACACCTCCCCCACAGGGGGAGGGGCTGGTTCACCACAGCGTCGCCGCCGCGCGCTCGGGCCAAGCCTTGTCGTAGCTCTCCCCGCCCACGGTGTCCCCGCTGACCGCCGCCAGCATCGCGCCGGGCGTCGGCAGGCTGTGGGGATCGACCTGGCGCTCCGCCGCCCACAATCCCGAGCGGACGATGGCCCGGGCGCACTGGAAATAGGCCTCGACCACGGTGATCACCAGGCAGGTGCGCGGCGCCTTGCCGTCGACCGCGAAGCTGGCCAGCAGGTCGGGATCGGCGCTGACCGCCGCCCGGCCGTTGACCCGGAAGGTCGTGCCCGAGCCGGGGATCAGGAACAACAGCGCCACCCGCGGATCGCGCACCACGTTTCGCAGGCTGTCGATGCGATTGTTGCCGCGCCGGTCGGGCAGGATCAGCGTCCGCTCGTCGGCGATGCGGACGAAGCCGGGCTGGTCGCCGCGCGGGCTGCAATCCAGGCCTTCGGGGCCGACGGTGGCCAGGGCCAGGAACGGCGAGGCCTCGATCAGGGCGCGGTAGTGCGGGGTGATGCGGTCGGCGACCTTGACGGTCGAGGCCGGGGCGGGGGCCGGCGTGTACAGCGCCTCAAGGGCTTCGAGCGTGTCGATGATCATGGGCGGCTCCCCTGCGGGCCGCCAGCATAGCGCGTGTCGCGAGGACGCCTAGGCCGCGCTCTGGACCATGGCGCAAGCCTCGGCCAGGCGGTGGGGCGAGATCGGCTTGTCGACGACGGCTCGGGTGCGGGCGCCCAGCTGGTCGGCGTTGCCGGTCACATAGACGACGGGGATCGGCCCCAGCCGAGCCAGGATCGCTGTGACCGCCTCCACGCCCGTGCCGCCGACGATGCGATAGTCGGCCGTGATCAGGTCAGGCGGACGCCGCAAGGCGCAGTCCAGCGCCTCCTGCGGGCTTTCCGCGATATCGAAGCTGTCGAATCCCTGCTCGCCAAGCAAGGCCTCGACCTCCATCGCGATGAGGATTTCGTCCTCGATGATCAAAGCATGTCTGTGGGACATGAGCACTGCACGCCACCGCTTTTCAAAATCGTCCCTGGGCTTAGTAGAAACCTATGATTCTCTTCCACGCTAACGGTTTTTACGGCTCAGCTTGTCTAAAATGCCGCACGCCTGCTGTTGCGTCTTGTTCTCACGGCGTAAGATCTTCCAGGTGTTGTGTGTGATCACGAAAAGAAGCGCAGAGTCTTGTCGATTTTGAACGAAGTCAGGGATTAACCTTGATTTGGAGAACGCTGTCCGACGAGCGTTGGTCTCTTGCCTCTCCCTGCGGGATTTGCGCTATGCAAGGCCAAACACCAGGAGCCGCCCGCATGTCGCACGACCCCCTGATCCTGACCGAGAAGCGCGGCCACGTCGCGATCCTCACCCTCAACCGGCCGGACGCGATGAACGCCCTGGGCGCGCCCGGCGACGGCGACCAGGTGACGGCGGCGTGCGAGGCGATCAATGACGACCAGGACATCCGCTGCGTGATCCTGACCGGCGCGGGCCGGGCCTTCTCGGCCGGCGGCGACGTCAAGGCGATGAAGGCGCGGGAAGGGGCGTTCGGCGGCAACGGCGTCAAGGTCCGCGACGGCTACCGCAAGAACATCCACCGCATCGTGCGGGCCATCTACGGCCTGGAGGTTCCGTCGATCGCCGCGGTCAACGGGGCGGCCATCGGCCTGGGCTGCGACGTGGCCTGCATGACCGACATCCGCATCGCCGCCGACACCGCGAGGTTCGGCGTCACCTTCCTGAAGCTGGGCCTGATCCCAGGGGACGGCGGGGCTTGGCTGATGCCGCGGACGATCGGCATGAGCCGCGCCGCCGAGCTGCTGTTCACCGGCGACGTCATCGACGCGGCCAAGGCGGCCGAGTGGGGGCTGGTCAGCAAGGCCGTGCCCGCCGACACCCTGATGGACGAGGCCCTGGCCCTGGCCACGCGGATCGCCCAGCAGCCGCCCCACGCCCTGCGGATGGGCAAGAGCCTGCTCAAGCACGGCCAGACCGCCAGCTACGACACCCTGATGGAGATGAGCGCCACGGCCCAGGCCATCGCCCACCACACCGACGACCACATGGAGGGCGTCGACGCCATCCTCGAGAAGCGCCAACCCAACTTCCGGGGGTCGTGATGGGCAAGGAGGCCAAGGGCGTCTGGGGCCAGCTGGCGGACGGCGAAAGCGACGGCAAGCTGCTGTGGGAGCCGCCCAAGCTGATCTTCCGCGGCGCGGTGCGCGGCATCTTCCAGGGCCACGCCCTGCGTGACCTGCGGGTCGAGGGCGACGACCTGGTGCTCAGCGACGGCACCCGCTTCACCCTGGAGCCGGGCCAGGCCGCCAAGTGGCTGCACGCCATCCAGAACCCGCCCGGCCGGCTGGACAAGCTGGGCGTCAAGCCCGGCCAGACGGTGGTGGTCGAGGGGATCGACGACGCCGAATTCCTGGACGAGCTGTCGACGCGGGTCGAACCCGTCGAGGCCTATGAGGACATCGACCTGCTGTTCCTGGGCGTCGAGGACCTGGCCGACTTCGATCAGCTTGAAGACCTGGCCGGCGGGCTCGCGGCCAAGGGCGCGCTCTGGATCGTCGCCCAGAAGGGCAAGGGCGCGCCGCTGAAGGACGCCGAGATCCTGGCCGCCGCCCGCGAACGGGGTCTGGTCGACACCAAGGTCTGCGCGTTCTCCAAGACTCATACGGCGCTGCGGTTCGTGGCGCGCAAGGGCGGTCCGCCGGTCAAGGCCGCGACGGTGGAGGATGACGACGCGGGGTTCGACGACGAGGACTAGGCGTTGGAACTGTCCGACGGGCGGCTTTCGATCCAAGTCGGCCGTTCGTGCGGGCCTCTATTAGCCGCAATCCTCTAGGCGCTGAGCCAAGGCTTCATCATCCATGGCGATCTGGGTTGGATAGACGACGCGCGATCCCGGCGCGGCCGCCGCAAGCACGATGATCGAGGCCCGCTGCCGACGAAGCCGAAAATCGATCGCCCACCCATCGTTTCGTGATGAAGTCGACAATGGGGTTATCGTCGGCCTCGCACCGCCATGTCGATCCGCGCTGGCTTGAAGCACCTTCACAATACAACTCCGAACCTTGTCGGGAGCCTTGATCGTATCATATGTCGTGATGCGCAGGTCCGCTGCGGCGGAGTTGGCAAGAAACGCGAACATCATTGCCCCCGCAAAGCCTGCCTTGGTCATCACGCCCACCTCAAGTTGCTCGGCGGCAAGTTGCGGCCTCAACGGTAAAGGTCAGGTTTCGGCCCGTATCGGACAATCAGAACGTCCGCTCCGGCGTACCGCGATCGGCTGCGCATAGCCTAAGTTCGGCAACTCACATTGAGTAAAACGCCACGACGCGTGACGTGCCAGATGCCGCCTTCTTGCTGAAATTGGGCTCTGCAGCGCTCGCTCGCCACGCGAAAATGACAGGCTACGGTAGACGTCAGTTCTGAGCTGCACCGGATGTTGGACACTGAGCTAACCGGCGGCGGAAGAAAAACCAGACCGTCGCATGAAGGATCGTCGATCAATAGCCAGCACGGTTCAGCCTGTTTCCTTGCATAAGCCTGCGCGGCGTCCGTTGCGGTTGGCATCGCACGTCCAGAGTGAACGCAAGCGCCCAAGGCGACGGACAAAAGCCCGACCATCAGATATCGCGACATAAGGCCAAGTTGCCGCAAAACCTCCATGCCGTCCAACGTCTGCAACCCGCCTTCCCCGACGTCTAAGACGTCCGCTTGGCGCAAACCCACATCCGCCCCGGATGGGCGGCGGCTGGCGGTCGCGGCCGGGGACGCGCTCTCACGGCAGGGCGCCGGCTAGGTTGCAGGGCGCCGGCTGTGAGTGCGTGTCCCCAACGGACCCGCTGAGTTTGGCGCCGAAGTCCCATGAGGTCGTGGATGCGGTTGGGGACATGCACTCGCCCTGAGCCCGTGGATCGATCCGCGACGCCTTGCCGTGAGAGCACGTCCCCGGCTTGAACACTCCGATGTCCAGCGCTCCGTGTCCCTTTCCTTCAGCTCAGCGGGAGACCGCGTGAGGAGGGGAGACCGTGCCCGCCAACACTTGCCCCCACCTGACCGCTTCGCGGTCTGTCCACCCCCATAGGGGGCGGAGCCTAGGCCGCGGCCTTCGTCTTGGCCGGCGCCCTGGCCTTCGCGAACTCCATCGTCCCGTCGTCGACCTTGCCATAGCGCAGGGCCACAAGATCCAGGGCGTAGTTCTGGTGCACCTTCCAGGGCGTCTTGGCCCCCTGCCGGGGCAGGACGGCCAGGGCCCGCTGGACGTAGCCCGACGAGAAGTCCAGCCAAGGCTCGATCTCCATTTCGCCCTCGGGCAGGCGCGGGGTGCAGATCCGGGTTCCCGTGCGGTCCATGTGCTTGAGCAGGCGGCAGACATACTCCGCCGTCAGGTCGGCCTTCAGGGTCCAGCTGGCGTTGGTGTAGCCGAAGGTCGAGGCCAGGTTCGGCACGTCGCTGAACATCATGCCCTTGTAGCTGGTGGTCTCGTGCGGGGCGACCTTCCGGCCGTCGACCACCACCTCCATCTCGCCCAGCAGCTGCATGCGCAGGCCGGTGGCGGTGACGATGACGTCGGCGTCCAGGGTCTCGCCCGACTTCAGCAGCAGGCCGGTTTCGGTAAAGGTCTCGATCTGGTCGGTGACCACCGACGAGGTTCCGGCCTTGATCGAGTCGAACAGGTCGGCGTCCGGCACCAGGCACAGTCGCTGGTCCCACGGGTTGTAGCGCGGCGTGAAGTGGGTCTCGATGTCGTAGTCGGGCCCCAGGTGCTGGCGCACCAGGCCCAGCAGCTGCTGCTTGGTCTTCTCCGGCTTGCGGCGGGCGATCCGGAAGAACAGCATCTGCATCAGCACGTTCTTCCAGCGCGTCAGGCCGTAGGCGGTCATGGCCGGCAGCCGGGCCCGCAGCCAGTTGGCCAGCCCGTCCTCGGCCGGCCGCGAGACCACATAGGTCGGCGAGCGCTGCAGCATGGTGACGTGGCCGGCGGCCTTGGCCATTTCCGGAACCAGGGTCACGGCCGTCGCGCCGCTGCCGATCACCACGACCTGCGTGCCGGCATAGTCCAGATCCTCCGGCCAGTGCTGGGGATGGACGATCCGGCCCTGGAACCGCTCTGTGCCCGGGAAGTCGGGCGTATAGCCGGCGTCGTAGTTGTAGTAGCCGCTGCACATCGACAGGAAGCCGCAACTGACCTTGAGGATGGCGCCGTCGTGTTCGACCTCCACCGTCCAGGCGGCGGTCTCCGACGACCAGCTGGCCCGCCGGACCTTGCAGCCGAAGCGGATGTGCGGGGTGATGCCGTTCTCGTCGGCGGTCTCGCGGACATAGCGCAGGATCGACGGGCCGTCGGCGATGGCTTTGGCCTCGCGCCACGGCTTGAACGCGTAGCCCAGGGTGTACATGTCGCTGTCCGACCGGATGCCGGGATAGCGGAACAGGTCCCAGGTGCCGCCGATCGCGTCCCGGGCCTCGAAGATGGCATAGGTCTTCTTCGGGCAGTCGCGCTGCAGGTGGTAGGCCGCGCCGACGCCCGACAGGCCCGCGCCCACGATCAGTACGTCGAAGTGCTCGATGGCCATCGTGCTTCCGCCCTGAGGTTCACCCGGCCCGGTGGTCCGGACGCTCGCGTATGTGAACATTGTTCACCAGCAAACGACCGTTTAGGCTGGACGTCAACCGCGGCGTCGGGGACATGCACTTGTGCGTGTCCCCAGCCGTCGCACCGCGCCCATGACCGGCGGACGTCGACGCCGCTTCTGGGGACACGCACAAGCGCATGTCCTCGGCGCAGGCTTCCCAGTTTTGATTGCAAACCTTCACCGGCGACGCGTATCGGTCCTCCCATGTCCCTGCGCGACTTCGGCGTGCTGGTCCTGGTCTGCCTGGTCTGGGCCTGCAACAACATCATCTCCAAGATCGTGGTCGCCCACTGGGGCGTGCCGCCGTTGTTCTATGCGGCGGTGCGGTTCGCCATCGTCGCGGCCGTGACCCTGCCCTGGCTGCTGCCCGCGCCGAGGCCGGCCTGGCGGATCGTCGTGGTCGGCCTGCTGATGGGGGCGGGCAACTTCGCCCTGCTGTTCATGGGCTTCAAGACCGCCTCGCCCTCGGCCTCGGCGGTGGTGATCCAGCTGGGCGTGCCGTTCACCACCCTGCTGTCGATGCTGATGCTGGGCGAGAAGGTGCGCTGGAAACGCGGCCTGGGCATCGCCCTGACCCTGACCGGCGCGGTGGTGGTGATGTGGAACCCGAATGGCCTGAGCCTGTCGCCGGGCCTGTGGTTCATCGTCGCCTCGGCCTTCACCGGCTCGCTGGGGGCGGTGATGATGAAGCAGATCGAGGGGGTCAAGCCGCTGCAGTTCCAGGCCTGGGTCGGCGCGACCTCGGTCCTGCCGCTGGCGCTGCTGAGCCTGGCCACGGAACCCGGCGGCCTGGACCTGGCGCTGAAGGCCGGCTGGCCGTTCCTGGCGGCGCTGCTGTTCTCGGCCCTGATCGTCTCGGTCCTGGCCCACACGGCCTATTACGGCCTGATCCAGCGCCACGACGCCAACCTGGTGGCGCCGCTCACCCTGATGACCCCGCTGATGACCATTGGCCTGGGCGTGCTGGTCACGCACGATCATTTCGACGTCCGGATGGGACTCGGCACGCTGCTCGCGCTAGTGGGGGTGCTGATCATCGCCTTGCGTGGGAACCAGGTGATGCCGCTGCTGATGCTGACGAGGAACCGTTCTCAATGACGTTCATTGACGCTCCATCGCCGAACTTCGACGCGCGCAAGGCCGTGCCCGATTGCGTGGTCCTGCACTATACCGGCATGGAGACGGGCGAGGCCGCCCTGGCGCGGCTGTGCGATCCGGAGGCCAAGGTCTCGGCCCACTACATGGTCGAGGAGGATGGCCGGGTCTTCCGCCTGGTGCCCGAGGAGCGTCGCGCCTGGCACGCCGGGGCCGCCTTCTGGAAGGGCGTCAAGGACATCAACTCGGCCTCGATCGGCATCGAGATCGTCAATCCCGGCCACGAGTTCGGCTACCGCCCGTTCCCCGACGCCCAGGTCGCCGCGGTGATCAACCTGCTGGCCGACATCCGCTTGCGCTGGACCATCGACGACGACCGGGTCATCGGCCATTCCGACATCGCCCCTGGCCGCAAGATCGACCCGGGCGAGCTGTTCCCGTGGAAGCGGCTGGCCGAGGCCGGCCACGGCCTGTGGGTCGAGCCGCCGCCGTCGCCCGGCGCGCCGCTCGGCCGGGGCGAGGAGGGGACCGGCGTCTTCGCCCTGCAGGCCGGCCTGACCCGCCTGGGCTACAACTGCGCGCCGTCAGGCCATTACGACGAGTGGACCGAGACGGTGGTCGCGGCCTTCCAGCGCCACTGGCGGCAGGCCCGCTTCGACGGCGTCGCCGACGGCGAGACCCGGGCGCGGCTGGTGGCCCTGTTGCGGGCGGCGGGCTGATGCATCCGGCCAAGTCGTTCCGGATCGAGGATCGCCAGACCTTGCTGGCTTTCGTCCGCAGCCATCCGTTCGTGACCATCGCGGCGGCGGTCGGCGGGCGACCGTTCACGGCCCAGGCGCCGGTGGCGGTCCGCGAACTGGACTTCGGCGAGGTCGCGCTGGACTTCCACCTGTCGCGCGGCAACGCCCTGGCGCCGTACGTGGTGCAGGGCTTCCGCGCCGTCGCCCTGGCGACCGGCCCCGACGCCTATGTCAGCCCCGACTGGTACGGAAGCGACGACCAGGTCCCGACCTGGAACTATGTCTCGGCCGAGGCGGAAGGCTTGGTCGCGCCGCTCAGCGAGGTCGAGTTCGTGGCCCTGCTCGACGACCTCTCCGCCCAGGAAGAGGCGCGGCTGGCGCCCAAGACGCCCTGGACCCGCGACAAGATGAGCCCCGGCCGCTTCGAGGCGATGATGCGCGGCATCATCGGTTGCCGGCTGACCGTCGAGCGGCTGGAGGGGACCTTCAAGCTGTCGCAGAACAAGAGCGAGGCGGAGCGCGCCGGCGTGGTCGCGGCGCTGGGCGATCATCCGGTGGCGGGGCTGATGCGGGGCTAAGGCTGGATTTCGGGATTGGTCATTTTGGCGGCTTCCGGCCCATTGCGGACCCTACGACCTAACGTGTCGGGTTCCTGTACCGCATCGCGTGACAGTGGCTCCAGTAAAGGGGGCGCTCTTTTATCAAATCCTTGCAGATTTCGCTCGCGAGACATTCGGACGCCATGTCGCCGCCGATCTGATTTACGGTCGCCTCTGAATACTGAATTCCCTTTTTCGATATCCTGTATCTCTGAGGTGATGGCGAAATAGTACCCGCCCATGCCAGCGGAAGGGCCAATTCCGGGCGACCACGCCGGTAAAGCCTCTCGGCGTACTCATAGACGTAGGAGGGCGTTATTTCGCGGCTATTAATCGCCCGAAGAAGCTGGGCGTCGCTCAGACTGGTCACCATCGACATATAAATACGCCCCCCTGGCAGGACAGCTTCGTCCTGCAACTCTTCAAAAGGCGGCGGCCTTTGCGGATCGTCAAAAGTCGATTTTAGAATCTCGTTGTCGCGGGTCAGGTTGATCGCCAGACTCCGACAAAGCGCGGCTTTTGGCTCGGGTGGCGATAGCCACACCTGTTTCGGCTGGCAGCCTGCGAGCGCGGCTGCGACTGGAATGAGCGCGATCAAGGCTAAGCGCATACGCGACCCTAAGCTGAACATGCGTCTTGGGGTATTGGAAGGTGACGCTTGGCGCAACGGCCGACTCCCATCCAAAGCTGACTTGAGCAAGGGCGGCTGCGGGGCGTTTGCGATCGATGATCGCACTTGCTTCGGTGCGAAAGTGCAAGCGATGGAAGGACAGGGGGGCTTAGTCTTCTCGACCCTCTTCGGGAAACAGCGGGCCGTCCTCAAACATCGCGCGGATTTCCTCCGCATCCATCGTGTCGAAATCGTCGGGAATGGCGAACTCGCCGTCCAGAAAGCCAAGGCGGCGTATCTGACCGGGATGATCCTCCGGGCTGTCGGGTGGGGGCATGGAATTCTCCGCCGGACAATGAGCTGAGGCCAGTCTAACGCATTGCGTCCCGATCTTCGATTGACCCGCCGTCACGGACCCGTCAAACACCCTCCCGGACCAGATGGTCGGGCGGCCGCGGTCTTCGCAAGAAGGTCGAGGAAAGTCCGGGCTCCACGGTGACAAGGCGGCGGGTAACGCCCGCCGGGAGCGATCCCAGGGATAGCGCCACAGAAAGCAAACCTCCTCCCTCCGGGGCGGGAAGGGTGAAAGGGTGGGGTAAGAGCCCACCGCGGACCTGGCAACAGGGACGGCATGGCAAGCCCCGCCTGGAGCAAGACCGAATAGGGACCCCGCGCCGACCTCGCGTCGGATAGGCCGTCACTGGCCGAGAGGGTCCGGGTAGGTCGCGAGAACCGTCCAGCGATGGGCGGTCCAGAGGAATGGCCGTCTCGCGCTCTTCGGGGCGTCAGACAGAACCCGGCTTACAGACCATCTGGTCCATTCGCCCCGCGGGGCGCGCGAAAAGTGGGTTTCAGCCCCACGTCTCCCCAAGACCTCGCCGGCGTGGCCGCACGGTCCCTTTGTCGGCAAGGCCCCGCGCAGAGTCTAGCGGCCCCGAAATCTTAACAAGTTCCATGTATGTTCTGTGGATAGATTCGCGGTCTCTGTGAAGGAGCGCCGCGACACCTTTGTTTTGCCGGCTAAACGGCCGTTGGTGTCATTGTATCCCAGTCAATCCCATGTTAACCCATCTCGTGTCGGGGCGATCGCGACAGGGCGTCCGGCGGCGGGCTTTAACAGGGGTAGCGAGGTGTTTCTCTCGACGTTCGAGAAGCAGCTGGACAGCAAGCGGCGCATCGTCGTGCCGCAGGACTTCCGCGCCGCGCTCTCGGGTCCGTTCGACGGGATCTTCTGCTTTCCCTCCATCGAGGCCGACTGCCTGGAAGCGGGCGGAAAAAGCCTGTTCGACCGCTATCAGGGCGTGATCGAGGAGCTGCCGTTCGGCGATCCCCTGCGTTCGGCCCTGGAGACCAGCGTGCTGGGCGGCATGGCGCGGCTGTCGTTCGACACCGCCGGCCGCATCACCCTGCCCGACACCCTGTGCGAGATGTTCGGCCTGACCGACTGGGTCGCGGTGGTCGGCCTGGGCGAGCGGTTCCAGATCTGGTCGCGCGAGGCCTTCCAGGCCCACCGCGCCGCCCAGCGCGAGCTGGCCCGCGACGGCCTGGCCGCGATGCGCGCCCAGCAGCGCACCGCCCGGATCGGGGGCGCGGCATGAGCGACATCGAAGCCGCCGAAGGGGCCGGCGCGCCGCACGTCTCGGTCCTGCTCGACGAGGTGGTCGCAGCCCTGGACTCGGGGCCCGGCGACGTGGTCGTGGACGGCACCTTCGGGGCCGGCGGCTACACCCGCGCCATCCTGGCGACCGGCGCGTCGGTCGTCGCCTTCGACCGCGACCCGACGGTCCAGCGCTTCGCCGCCGAGTTTTCCGCGACGGATGGTCGCTTTCGGCTGATTCAGGACCGTTTCTCGCAAATCACCACGTATCTGGAAGATGCGTCGGTCGACGGCGTGACCCTGGATCTTGGCGTGTCTTCCATGCAGCTCGACGAGGCTGAGCGCGGCTTTTCCTTCATGCGCGACGGTCCGCTGGACATGCGCATGGGCGCCGACGGCCCGACCGCCGCCGATCTGGTCAACGAGCTGGACCAGGTCGAGCTGGCCCGCATCCTCTATGTCTACGGCGAGGAGCACGCCTCGCGCCGCATCGCCAGCTTCATCGTCAAGCGCCGGGGCGAGCGGCCGTTCACCCGCACCCTGGACCTGGCCCACGTGATCGAGCGCGCCCTGGGCGGCCGGAAGGGCGCCAAGGTCCATCCGGCCACCCGCTCGTTCCAGGGCCTGCGGATCGCGGTCAACGCCGAGCTGGAGGAGCTGGAGGCCGGCCTCGTCGCCGCCGAGCGCGTGCTCAAGCCGGGCGGCCGGCTGGCGGTGGTCGCCTTTCATTCGCTGGAAGACCGCATCGTCAAGAATTTCCTGGCCGAGCGGGCCGGCCGCACGCCGGGCGGGTCGCGCCACGCGCCGCCGGTCGAGGCCGGCGCCCCGCCCAGCTTCCAGCTGATCTCGTCCAAGGCGATTGCCCCGGGCGAGGCCGAGCTGGCGGTCAATCCGCGCGCCCGGTCCTCCAAGCTGCGCGCCGCCGTGCGCACCACCGCTCCGGTCTGGAGCGCCGCATGAGCCTGTCGAGCATCTTCGACCGCCGCGTGCGGGGCTTCCGGGTTGTCGAGCTGGTCTGCCTGACCATCCTGCTGGTCCTGGTCCTGGGCGTCTACATGGCCAAGACCTTCGCCGGCCGCGAGCGCGCGCAGATCGCCGACGTCGAGCGCCAGATCGAGGACGAGAAGCTCCGCGTGCGTCTGCTGAAGGCCGAGGTCGCCTATCTGGAGCAGCCGCGCCGCATCGAGCAGCTGGCCCAGCGGCTGCAACTGGCCCCGATCAAGCCCGAGCACGAGACCACCGAGGACGCCCTGATCGACGTGGCCCGCCACGCGCCGGCCGCCCACGCCCCGGCCTCGCCGACGGCGGCGGCCAATACCGAGGCGGCCGCCGCCGAGGCGCCCGAGTCCACGCCCGACGACTATCCGGCTCCCGAACAGCCCTCCGCGGAGGCGCCGCGATGAGCCTGGCCAATCTCGCCCCCGGCGGCGCGCCCGCGGCCTGGCGCTGGCTGATCGAACGGGTCTGGCGGCTGGAGCACGCCTTCGAGCGCTCGCGCGCCGCCGCGCGGCCCGAGGACGACACCCGCATCCGCATCTTCTTCGTCATGGCCATCTTCGGCCTGGCCTTCACCGTGCTGGCCCTGGGCGCCACCTGGGCGGCGGTGTTCTCCAAGGTGGGCGGCAACGGCTACCTGGCCTCGACCGACGGCGCGCGGGGCGACCTGGTCGACCGCAACGGCCAGCTGCTGGCCGTCGACCTGACCCACTACGCCCTCTACATCAACCCCAAGGACGTCTGGGACGCCAAGGCCACGCGCAAGGCGCTGGCCAAGGCCCTGCCGCAGGTGCCGGCCAAGCGCCTGGACCAGGTGGTGTTCGCCGATCGCCGCGGTTTCCTGGTCGGCGGCATGACCCCGGCCGAGAAGGACGCGATCTTCGACCTGGGCCTGCCCGGCGTCGAGTTCGAGGAGCAGGCGGCCCGGGTCTATCCGCTGGGCGCCAGCGCCGCCCACTTCATCGGCTTCGTCGACAAGGGCGGCAAGGGCCTGTCCGGCGCCGAAAAGGCCCTGGACAAGTCGGTGCGCGAGGCCGCGGCCAAGGGGCCGGACGGCGCGATCCCGCTGTCGATCGACCTGCGTGTCCAGGCCGCCCTGGAGGACGAGGTGCGCAAGGCCGCCATCGAGTTCCAGGCCAAGGACGCGGTCGGCATCGTCACCAACGTCCATACCGGCGAGATCCTCGGCCTGGTCAGCTATCCGGACTACGACCCCAACCAGTTGAACCAGGCTTCGGCCGAGCAGATGACCAACCACGCGGCCGCGTCGGTCTACGAGATGGGCTCGACCTTCAAGGCCTTCACCGTGGCCATCGGCCTGGACAGCGGCGTGGCGACGCCGGCCTCGACCTTCGACGCCCGCCAGCCGTTCCAGCTGGGCTACCGGACCATCCACGACTTCCACGCCGCGCGGAAGATCCTGACCCTGGTCGAGGTGTTCCAGCACTCGTCCAACATCGGCACCGCCATCCTGGCCGAGCGGATCGGCGGCGAGCGCCTGAGCCGCTACTTCAACGCCCTGGGCCTGACCAAGCCGGCCAAGGTGGAGCTGCTGGAGTCGGCCCGCCCGCTGACGCCCAAGAAGTGGGACGACGACGCGGTCGCCTCCACCTCGTTCGGCCACGGCATCAACGTCTCGCCCCTGGCCCTGGCCCAGGCCATGGGCGCGCTGCTAAACGGCGGCACGCTGCAGCCGCTGACCATCCACAAGCTGCCCCCGGGCGTGCGCCCGGAGGCCCCGCGCGCGGTGTCGGAGGAGACCTCGCAGCAGATGCTGCAGATCATGCGCGCCAACGTCACCGGCGGCAGCGGCAAGTCGGCCAACATCCCGGGCCTGTCGGTCGGCGGCAAGACCGGCACCGGCGAGAAGTACGACCCGGCGATCCGCGGCTACAACCACCAGCGCCAGGTCTCGTCGTTCGCGGCGGTGTTCCCCACCGCGGGGCCGATCGAGGCCGACCGTTATTTCGTGCTGGTGCTGATGGACGAGCCCCACGGCACCGCCAAGACCGGCGGCTTTTCGACCGGCGGCTACGTGGCCGCGCCGGCTGCGGGTCGCGTGATCGAGCGCATCGCCCCGTTCCTCGGCGTCCGCCGCCAGACCGACATCTTCACCGTGGCCCAGCAGCCGCCAGCCGCTCGGGAGGCGGGACTTTGAGCAAGACGCTTTCGCAAATCCTGAACCGGCCTTGCGCGACCGACCCCGTGATCACCGGGGTCACCGCCGACAGCCGCAAGGTGCGTGAAGGGTTCCTGTTCGCCGCCCTGCCGGGCAGCAAGGTCGACGGCCGCACGTTCATCGCGGGCGCGATCGCCTCGGGCGCCGCCGCCGTCCTGGCGCCGGACGACGTCGAAGGCCTGTTGGTTCCCGTCATCCACGCCGGCGACCTGCGCCGCGCCTACGCCCTGGCCGCCGCCCAGTTCTGGGCCGAGCAGCCGGCGACCTGCGTGGCGGTGACCGGCACCAACGGCAAGACCTCGGTGGCCGGCTTCTGCCGCCAGATCTACGCCCGGCTTGGCCGGAAAGCGGCCAGCATGGGCACCCTGGGCGTGGTGGTCAGCGAGGCCGGCAAGCCGGACCTGCAACTGACCCCGCCGGGCCTGACCACGCCGGACGCCGCCGACGTCGCCGAGATGATGGCCAGGCTGGCCGGGATGGGCGTCACTCACCTGGCGGTCGAGGCCTCGTCGCACGGCATCGACCAGCGGCGCCTGGACGGCGTGCGCCTGGCCGCCGCCGGCTTCACCAACTTCACCCAGGACCACCTGGACTATCACGGCACCATGGGCTGCTACCGCGCGGCCAAGCTGCGGCTGTTCGAGACCCTGCTGCCGCGGGCCGGCACGGCCGTGCTCAATGCCGACAGCGACGCCTTCCCCGCCTTCGCCTCGGCCGCCGTCACCTCGGGCCAGTCCGTGCTGACCGTCGGCCACGAGGGGCAGGGGCTCAAGCTGGTCGAGCGCACCCCGGTGCCGGAAGGCCAGCGCCTGAAGATCGCCGCCCAGGGCCGCGCGTTCGAGGTGCTGCTGCCGCTGGCCGGCGACTTCCAGGCCTCCAACGTGCTGGTCGCGGCCGGCCTGTGCGTCGCCACCGGCGAGGATTTGGAGGCGGTGATCGCCGCCCTGGCCACCCTCGAAGGCGCGGCCGGCCGGCTGCAGCGGGTCGGCACCGGCGCGCGCGGCGGCGAGGCCTATGTCGACTACGCCCACACCCCCGACGGCCTGGAGACGGTGCTGGCCGCCCTGCGTCCCCACACCCGCGGCAAGCTGATCGTGGTGTTCGGGGCCGGCGGCGACCGCGATCGCGGCAAGCGTCCGCTGATGGGCGAGATCGCCGCGCGCCTGGCCGACGTGGCCATCGTCACCGACGACAATCCCCGCTCCGAGGAGCCGGCCTCGATCCGCGCCGCCATCCTGGCCGCCGCGCCCGGCGCCAAGGAATACGGCGACCGCCGCGAGGCCATCCGGGCCGGCGCGGCCCTGCTGGCCGACGGCGACGTCCTGGTGGTGGCCGGCAAGGGCCACGAGCAGGGCCAGCTGGTCGCCGGGGTCAACCATCCGTTCGACGACGTGACCGAGACGGCCCAGGCGCTGGAGGCCGTCCATGCGTGAGATCCTCTGGACCGCCGACGAGATCGCCGCCGCCACGGGCGGCCAGGTGCTGGCCGACTTCGAGGCCACCGGCGTGTCGATCGACAGCCGCAGCCTGGAGCCCGGCGACCTGTTCGTGGCCTTGACCGGCGCGCGGGACGGCCATGAGTTCGTGGTCCAGACCGCCGACAAGGGCGCGGCCGGAGCGCTGATCTCCAGGCCCGTGGCCATTCCGGCCGTGCTGGTCGAGGACACCTTCCGCGGGCTGGAGCGCCTGGGCGTCGCCGCCCGCGAGCGCGCGCCCCAGGCCCGGCGCGGCGCGGTCACCGGCTCGGTCGGCAAGACCAGCGTCACCCGCGCCGTCGAGGCGGGCCTGCGCCGCGCGGGCAAGGCCCATGCCTCGGTCAAGTCCTATAACAACCATATCGGCGTGCCCCTGACCCTGGCGCGGATGCCGCGCGACACCCAGCGTGCGGTGTTTGAGGTCGGCATGAACCACGCCGACGAGATCACCCCGCTGTCGGGCTTCATCCGCCCGCACGCGGTGGCCATCACCACCGTCGGTCCGGTCCACCTGGAGAACTTCGCCGACGGCGAGGAGGGCGTCGCCCGCGCCAAGGCCGAGATCTTCGCCGGGCTGGAGCCGAACGGCGTGGCCGTGCTGAACGCCGACAACCCGTGGTTCGGCCTGCTCAAGGCCGAGGCCGAGAAGGCCGGCGCCCAGGTCTGGAGCTTCGGCACCGGCGAGGGCGTCACCGCCCAGCTGACCGTGTTCGCCGCCGGCCCCCACGGCGCCCAGATCACCGCCGTCGTGCGCGGCGAGACGATCCACTTCCCGATCCTGCAGACCGGCGTGCACTGGGGCCTCAACAGTCTGTGCGTGCTGCTGATGCTGGAGGCCCTGGACGTCGACCGCGAAACCGCCCTGGCGGCGCTGGCCGAGTTCGAGCCGATCGAGGGCCGCGGCGCCGAGCGCGTGGTCAAGATCCCCGGCGGGACCTTCACCCTGGTCGACGAGAGCTACAACGCCAACCCGGTCTCGATGCAGGCCGCCCTGACGACGCTGGGCGCGCGCGACGTGGCCGGCCGGCGCATCGTCGTCCTGACCGACATGCTGGAGCTGGGCCCCCAAAGCGCCCGATTCCACGCCGATCTAGCGACCCCGATCGCGGCGGCCGGCATCGATCTGGTGTTCTGCGCCGGACCGTTAATGAAATCTTTATGGGAAGCGCTTCCGCCGACTCGGCGAGGCGCGTACGCCCAGAACGCCGCCGAACTCGCGCCCAAGGTCGCTTCGGCGATGCGGGCGGGCGACGTGGTGATGGTGAAGGGATCGAACGGATCGAAGGCGGGGGCCGTGGCCGCCGCCCTGGGCGCGCTCGACCTCGAAGGACAAGGCTGATGCTGTATTTCCTCTACGAGTGGCTGTCGCGTGGCGGACACGAGCACGTCCCGGTCCTCAACCTGCTGAAATACCTGACCTTCCGCACCGGCATGTCGATGCTGACGGCCTATATCGTCGCAGTCGCCATGGGTTCGCGCTTCATCCGCTGGATGAAGGCCAAGCAGGGCCGGGGCCAGCCGATCCGCACCGACGGCATCGCCCGCCATGTCACCGAGAAGGCCGGCACGCCCACCATGGGCGGCTTCATGATCCTGGCCGGCCTGTTCGTCGGCTCGCTGCTGTTCGGCGACCTCAAGAACGTCCACGTCTGGGTGGTGCTGGGCATCACCGCGGCGTTCGGCGTGCTGGGCTTCATGGACGACTACGCCAAGGTCACCAAGCAGACGACCGCCGGCCTTTCCAGCGGCCAGAAGCTGGTCGCCCAGTTCATCGTCTCGATCCTGGCGGCCGTGGTGCTGATCGTCTTCGCGCCGAAGTCGCCCTCGACGGCGGGGCTTGAGACCTCGGTGGTCTTCCCGATCCTGAAGAACCTGGTGATCAACCTCGGCTGGTTCTACGTGGCCTTCGCCGCGGTCACGATCGCCGGCTTCTCCAACGCCGTGAACCTGACCGACGGCCTGGACGGCCTGGCCATCGTGCCGGTAATGTTCGCCGCCTCGACCTTCGGCCTGATCGCCTACCTGGTCGGCAACGTGAAGTTCGCCGACTATCTGAACCTGCACTACGTGCCCAGCGTCGGCGAGCTGGCCGTGCTGTGTGGCGCCATCATCGGCGGCGGCATGGGCTTCCTCTGGTACAACGCCCCGCCGGCCAAGATCTTCATGGGCGACACCGGCTCGCTGGCCCTGGGCGGGGCCTTGGGCTCGATCGCCGTCTGCGCCAAGCACGAGCTGGTGCTGGGCATCGTCGGCGGCCTGTTCGTGGCCGAGGCGCTCTCCGTGATGATCCAGGTCGCCTACTTCAAGAAGACCGGCAAGCGCATCTTCCTGATGGCGCCGATCCACCACCATTTCGAGAAACTCGGCTGGGCCGAGAGCACCGTCGTCGTCCGCTTCTGGATCGTGGCGATGATGCTCAGCTTCGTCGGCCTCGCCACCCTGAAGCTGAGATAGGAGAGGGCGCGCCATGATCCCGGTCCGCGGTTTCGAGGGCAAGACCGTCGCCGTGTTCGGCCTGGGCCGGACGGGGCTGACGGCCGCGCGCGCGCTGATCGCCGGCGGGGCCAAGGTGGCGCTGTGGGACGAGAAACCCGCCAGCCGCGAGGCCGCTGCGGCCGAGGGCCTGAACGTCGTCGACCTGACCACGGCCGACTGGAGCCAGTTCGCCGCCCTGATGCTGTCGCCGGGCGTACCGCTGACCCATCCCAAGCCACACTGGACGGTGGCCAAGGCCAAGGCGGCCGGGGTCGAGATCCTCGGCGACATCGAGCTGTTCGCCCGCACGGTCAACGCCGCGCCGGAGCACAAGAAGCCCAGGATCGTCGCCATCACCGGCACCAACGGCAAGTCGACCACCACCGCCCTGATCGGCCACCTGTGCCGCCAGGCCGGCCGCGACACCCGGGTGGGCGGCAATATTGGCGAGGGCGTGCTGGGCCTGGAGGACATGCACGGCGGGGCGGTCTACGTGCTGGAGCTGTCGTCCTACCAGCTGGACCTGACCTCAAGCCTCAAGCCCGACGCCGTCGTGCTGCTGAACATCTCGCCCGACCACCTGGACCGCCATGGCGGCATGGACGGCTACATCGCCGCCAAGCGCCGGATCTTCCTGAACCAGGGCAAGGGCGACACCGCGATCATCGGGGTCGACGATCCCTGGTGCCAGCAGATCTGCACCGAGATCACCGCCGCCAACCGCCGGACCATCTGGCCGATCAGCGCCGGCAAGGCCATGGGCCGCGGCGTCTACGCCCTGCAGGGCGTGCTCTATGACGCCACCGGCGAGCGGGTGACCGAGATGGCCGATCTTCTTCGCGCCAGAAGCCTGCCGGGCCGCCACAACTGGCAGAACGCCGCGGCCGCCTACGCCGCCGCCCGCGCCCTGGGCATCCCGCCGATGCAGGCGGTCGACGGGCTGATGAGCTTCCCGGGCCTGGCCCACCGGATGGAGACGGTCGGCCGGATCGGCAAGGTCGCCTTCGTCAACGACAGCAAGGCCACCAACGCCGACGCCGCCCGCCAGGCGATGTCGTCCTATCCCAGGTTCTACTGGATCGCCGGCGGCGTGCCCAAGGCCGGCGGCATCGACGACCTGGCCGACCTGTTCCCGCGCGTGGCCGGCGCCTACCTGATCGGCCAGGCGGCCGAGGACTTCGGCCGGACGCTGGAGGGCAAGGCCCCGGTGCGCCAGTGCGGCGACATCGAGACCGCCGTGGCCGCCGCCTACGCCGACGCCGCCGCGTCGGGCGAGGAGGCCATCGTCCTGCTGTCGCCCGCCTGCGCCTCGTTCGACCAGTTCGCCGATTTCGAGCAGCGGGGCGAAGCGTTCCGCGCGGCGGTGATGGGGCTGGGCAAGGCGCCGGCGGCGTCGGCGGCGTCGGCGGCCAAGCGGGCCTAGTTGCCCGCCTTCCTGGAGGGCTTGGCGTGCATCCCTACTGGTTCACCTTCGAGCCGCTGAATTCTCGGACGCCGCTCAATTCTGGCGCGGGGGTCACGGCGCGCGACGACGAGGACGCCCGGCGGTTGGTTCGGGAAGCCTTCGGAGATCTGTCTGTCGCCAAGATGGTGGTTTTGAAGGATCTGGACGGGCTGGACCAAGGCCATGTGCGTCCGAACATGGGAAACATCCTGGTTCGCGGGATCTGGTTTCCGCTCGGCTACGAAAACATCGGCTAGGACTGACCAGAGTCCATTCGCCACACCCGTTCCAACCGTCACAACAACACTCGATTAACCCTAAGCTCCGACCCTCCGGCCATGACGTTCCAGACCACCCACGCCTTCGCCCGCACCGACCGCTCGCGGCTCGGCGTCTGGTGGTGGACGACCGACCACTGGCTACTGGGCGCCACGGCGGTGCTGGTCACCGTCGGGGTGCTCCTGTCGTTCGCCTCGAGCCCGGCCGCGGCCGCGCGGATCGGCATCGACGACCAGTTTCACTTCGCGGTCCGCCAGTGCGTGTTCGGCCTGGGCGCGGCGATGATCGTGCTGTCGGTGTCGATGCTCAGCCCCCGCGGCATCCGCCGCTCGGCGTTCTTCATCTACATCGTCGCCATCGGCGTCATGGC
Organism: Caulobacter sp. BE254; assembly: GCF_031457295.1. Lineage (NCBI taxonomy): Bacteria > Pseudomonadati > Pseudomonadota > Alphaproteobacteria > Caulobacterales > Caulobacteraceae > Caulobacter > Caulobacter sp. BE254. The sequence continues at coordinate 50,760 of NZ_JAVDWJ010000011.1, forward strand.
CGCCCTGCCCTTCATCGGCCACAGCGCCAAGGGCGCGGCCCGCTGGCTGCTGATCGGCGGCTTCACCTTCCAGCCGTCGGAATTCATGAAGCCGGCCCTGATCGTGCTGGTCTCGTGGATGTTCGCCGAGGGCCAGAAGGGTGAGGGCGTGCCGGGCGTGTCGATCGCCTTCGTCCTCTATTTCATCGCCGTGGCCCTGCTGCTGGTGCAGCCCGACGTCGGCCAGACCGTGCTGATCACCATCGCCTTCGGGGCCGCCTTCTGGATGGCCGGGGTGCCGATCTCGTGGATCATGGGCCTGGGCGCCGTGGCGGTGGGCGGGCTGATGTCGACCTATTTCCTGTTCGACCACGTCCATGCCCGGGTGCAGAAGTTCCTCAGCCCCGACCAGGCCGACACCCACCAGATCACCCGCGCCGCCGAAGCCATCCACGCCGGCGGACTGTTCGGGCGCGGCCCGGGCGAGGGCGTCATGAAGCGCCATGTGCCCGACCTGCACACCGACTTCATCTATTCGGTCGCCGCCGAGGAATATGGCCTGGTGTTCTCCCTGGCCCTGATCACCCTGTTCGCCTTCGTCGTGGTGCGCGGCCTCTACAAGGCCATGAAGCTGACCGACACCTTCGAGCAGGTGGCGGCCTCGGGCCTGTTCGTGCTGGTGGGACAGCAGGCCTTCATCAACGTGGCCGTGAACCTGAACATGATCCCGACCAAGGGCATGACCCTGCCCTTCATCAGCTATGGCGGCTCGTCGATGCTGGCCATGGGCCTGACCTTGGGCATGGCCCTGGCGTTGACGCGCAAGCGTCCAGGGGCCTATGGCGGGGCGGGAGAGTTCGACCAGGCGGGGGCCCTGGGATAGCGCTCCAGCAGGAGGCCGCCTTGCCCGTCATTCGCTCGCGTACCGGAGCCGTTTCATTATGAGCAAGCTGGCCGTCGTCGCCGCCGGAGGAACCGGCGGGCACCTGTTCCCCGCCCAGGCCCTGGCCGAGGCCCTGGCCGCGCGCGGCTGGCGCATCGTGCTGGCCACCGACGAGCGCGGCGCGCTCTATGCCGACAAGTTTCCGGCGGAGGAGCGCCTGGCCCTGTCGGCCGCCACCGCCAAGGCCGGCGACCCGATCGGCATGATCAAGGCCGGCCTGGTGGTCTGGCAGGGCGTGAACCAGGCCAGGGCCGCCTTCAAGCGGCTGGACCCGGCCGTGGTCGTCGGCTTCGGCGGCTATCCCGCCCTGCCGGCCCTGCTGGGCGCCCTGGCCCAGAAGCGGCCTACCGTGATCCACGAGCAGAACGCGGTGCTGGGCCGCGTGAACCGCTTCCTGGCGCCCCGGGTCGACGAGGTCGCCTGCGCCTTCCCGACCCTGCAGCGCGCCAAGCCTTCGGTGAAGGCCCGGGCCCACGTGGTCGGCAATCCCGTTCGGCCGCCGGTGCGCGCGCTCTACGACGTGCCGTATCTTCCGCCTGAGGTGCAACTGCGCGTCCTGGTCACCGGCGGCAGCCAGGGCGCGCGCCTGCTGTCCGAACTGGTCCCCGAGGCCGTCGCCAAGCTGCCCGAGGACATCCGCGGCCGGCTGAAGGTGTTCCAGCAGGCCCGCGCCGAGAGTATGGAAGGCGCGCGCAAGACCTATCGCAACGCCATGGTCGAGTGCGAGGTCGCGCCGTTCTTCCGCGACATGGCCGGCTATCTGCGCCAGGCCCATCTGGTGATCGGCCGCTCCGGCGCCTCGACCTGCACCGAGCTGGCCGTGGCCGGCCGGCCGTCGATCCTCATTCCGCTGAAGATCGCCGCCGACGACCACCAGCGCTTCAACGCCCGACTGCTCGAGGACGCGGGCGGCGCGGCGGTGTGCCTGGAGGACGAACTGACCGTCGACGCCATGGCCGGCGCCCTGAACGCCCTGCTCAAGGACCCCGAGCGCCTGGCCCGCATGGCGGCGGGCGCGCGGAGCGTGGCCAAGCCGAACGCGGCGGAGGAGCTGGCGGACCTGGTGGAGCGGACGGCGGGGTAGGGCCAGGATTGCCTGTCGGTCGGAAAGCCTATATCTTCTATAGAAGCTAGAGGTTTCCCATGCCCAGCCGATCCGCCCATCTTGACGAAGACACCGATCTCCTGATCGCCAAGACGGCGAAGCTGGAGGATCGCAATCCTTCACAGATCATGGCGGCTGCGGTGCGCTGGTACCTGCACCTCACGCCGGGCGCACGCGACGCCATGCGCCGGATCGAGGCGATCGGCGCGCGGGCCGTGGAAGAGGCCAGCTGGACCTTGAGCCGAACCTTGCTTGAACGCGAATACGCCACCTTGGCGCAGCAAGGCGCGCGTTCGCTGAAGACGACCCTGACCGCCGACGCGTCCGAGGATGAGATCATGGCCGAAGCCGTGAGCATGACCCGGCGGTCGTCACGTGGCGGCTAGGCTCTGCCTGGACCTGAACGTCTGGTTGGGCGCGATCCTTTCCGAGAAATTGGCGCGTCGCGGAACGGCGGCCCTGGCCCTGGTCGACGCGGTGCGGTCTGGCCTCAGCGCGCGTGGTCCCGTCGCCCTCGTCGTTTCGTGGGGCATGCTGAACCGGCTGCGAGAGGTTCTGGTCCGCTTCGAGTTCGGCGCACTGGAGGCTGAGCGGCTTGTTCAGGTCATCGCGACCATCGCGCGCGATGGTCCTTCGCTGACGCTCGGCGGGGCTGGAGTGCTGCCGCTCGACGACGAAGAGGATCGGCATGTGCTGGAGACCGCCCTGGCCGGCGGCGCCGACATGCTTGTCACGCAGAATTTGAAAGACTTCGTGGGCCAGGACACGCGGGTCCTGGTCGCAGACCGATATTATGGCGTGGACGCGGCTGACCGGCGGCTGCTGATCGTGCACACCTATGCTGCGGCCGCTTGGCTGAGGGGCGAGGACCTGCCGGCCGCGGTCCAAGCGTTTCTCCAGACTTAAGGTTCGGCGCCCGTCGCGATCAATGGGCGGCCGAGCTTGACGGCCTCCTCGACACGGGTCGCCACGGGAACGCCAGCGAACGGCCTCCACCCGTCACACACCACCTTGGCCACGGCGTCATCCGCCCCGCCCGCCGGGATCGGGGCGGCTGGACGCAGGTCGCCGCTGACCGGACCCTCCTTGCCGCCGACCCGCACGCTGGAGAAGCCGGCGTGGGCGATGGTGCGGGCGTCGCAGTCGATGACCTCGTAGCGCCAGCCGCCCCAGAACGCCTCGGTCCCGGCGGTGAAGCCGTCCTCGGCCACCTGCAGCACGCGCAGCCTGGCGGTGCGGCCGGTCCAGGCGATCCCGCCCATGTCCACGAAGGCGGCGAACCGGCCGACGTCGGCCAGGCGCAGTTCGAGCGGGACCTGCGCCTGGGCAGGGGAGGCGAGGGCGATCGCTCCTCCACCGAGCAGCGCGGCGAAACGGGGGAGGCGGCGCGATGCGGATACGCATCGTGACGGAGGGGGGGCTACGACGGCGGCAGACGCCCCCTTCGACCGCTTCGCGGCCACCTCCCCCGTTTCACGGGTGAGGAGAGAGAAATCCACGCCTTCTGCATCAAACATCCCGTTCCACCCCGTCGCCAAATCGTCTAATCCGCTGTGATGATCCAGCGTCGACGACCCGTCCCCTTCGAACTCGGCCCCGTGCACTTCATCGGCATCGGCGGCATCGGCATGTCCGGCATCGCCGAGATCATGATCCGCATCGGCTACACCGTGCAGGGCAGCGACGCCAAGGCCAGCGCCAATACCGAGCGGCTGGAAAAGCTGGGCGCGCGGATCTTCATCGGCCACGACGCGGCCAATGTCGACGGCGCCTCGGCCATCGTCTACTCGACGGCGGTCAAGGCCGACAACGCCGAGATGGTCGCCGGCCGCGACAAGCGCCTGCCGCTGGTCCGCCGCGCCGAGATGCTGGCCGAGCTGATGCGGCTTCAGTTCTCCGTGGCCGTCGGCGGCACGCACGGCAAGACCACCACCACCTCGATGGTCGCCGCCCTGCTCGACGCCGGCGCCCTGGACCCCACCGTGGTCAACGGCGGGATCATCAACGCCTACGGCACCAACGCCAAGGTCGGCGAGGGCGACTGGATCGTGGTCGAGGCCGACGAGAGCGACGGCAGCTTCCTGAAGCTGAAGTCCACAGTCGCCATCGTCACCAATATCGACGCCGAGCACCTGGACCACTGGGGCGACTTCGACGCGGTCAAGAAGGGCTTCCGCGACTTCGTCGAGAACATCCCGTTCTACGGCTTCGCCGCGGTCTGCACCGACCATCCGGAGGTCCAGGCCCTGACCGCCCGCATCGAGAACCGCCGGCTGGTCACCTACGGCACCAATCCCCAGGCCGAGGTCCGGGTCAGCAACATCGGCATGGGCCCGGATGGCGCGACCTTCGACATCGTCGTCTCGCCGCTGTCGGGCGAGCAGGTCCGCTACGAGGGCCTGAAGATGCCCATGGCCGGGCATCACAACGTGCTCAACGCCACCGCCGCCGTGGCCGTGGCCCGCGAGCTTGGCGTCGACGCCGACGCGATCCGCGCTGGCCTGGCGGGCTTCGGCGGGGTCAAGCGCCGCTTCACCACGACGGGCGTGGCCAACGGGATCCGCGTCGTCGACGACTACGGCCACCACCCGGTCGAGATCGCCGCCGTGCTGAAGGCCGCCCGCGCGGTCTCGACCGGCAAGGTGATCGCCGTGGTCCAGCCGCACCGCTTCACCCGCCTGCGCGACCTGATGACCGAGTTCAGCAGCTGCTTCAACGACGCCGACACGGTGATCGTCGCCGACGTGTACACGGCCGGCGAGCAGCCGATCGAGGGCGTCGACCGCGACCACCTGGTCGAGGGCCTCAAGAAGTTCGGCCACCGCCGCGCCCTGCCGCTGGAAAGCCCCGCCGCCCTGCCGGCTCTGGTCGCCGCCGAGGCGCAGTCGGGCGACCTAGTGGTGCTGCTGGGGGCTGGGGACATCACGTCCTGGGCCTATGCGCTGCCGGGGCAGCTGGAAGCGCTGGCGAAGTGAGCGCGGCGGTGAGGGAAGACGCGTTTTCTCTTTCCCTCCCCTTTATGGGGAGGGTGGCGGCCAAGCCGACGGGTGGGGCTCGCGCGCAATGAGCTGGAAACAGAGCCTCCCCGCCGTCCGCGGCAAGCTGCTGGTCGACGAGGCCCTGGCGCCGTTCACCTGGTTCCGGGTTGGCGGCCCCGCCGACGTGGTGTTCCTGCCGGCCGACGAGCCGGACCTCGCCGACTTCCTGAAGGCCCTGGACCCAGCCGTGCCGGTGCTGGCCATCGGCGTGGGCTCCAACCTTTTGGTCCGCGACGGCGGCGTCGACGGGGTTGTGATCCGGCTGGGCAAGGGCTTCAACACAGTCGAGGCCTTGGGCGATAACCGCATCAAGGCCGGCTCGGCCGTGCCCGACGCCATCCTGGCCCGCAAGGCCGCCGAGGCGGGCATCGCCGGGCTGGAGTTCTACGCCGGCATCCCCGGCACGGTCGGCGGCGCGACGGTCATGAACGCCGGGTGCTACGGCTCCGAGACCGTCAACGTCATCCGCTCGGCCCGGGTCATGGACCGCCAGGGGAACGTGCGCGAGATCAGCGGCGACCAGTTCGACTTCACCTACCGCCACAGCGCCTTGCAGGGCGCGGACCTGATCGTGCTGGACGCCATCTTCGAAGGGACCGCCGACGAGCCGTCGCAGATCAAGGCCCGCATGGCCGAGATCACCTCGCGCCGCGAGACCACCCAACCGATCCGCGAGAAGACCGGCGGCTCGACCTTCAAGAACCCGCCGGGCCATTCGTCCTGGAAGCTGGTCGACGAGGCCGGCTGGCGTGGCCGCCTGTACGGCGGGGCGATGTTCAGCCCGCTGCACAGCAACTTCCTGATCAACACCGGCGAGGCCACCGCCGCCGACCTGGAGGGCCTGGGCGACACCGTCCGCGCCGACGTCCTGGCCAAGACGGGCGTCCAGCTGGAGTGGGAAATCAAGCGCATCGGGCGGGTCGGGTAGGGCTGAGACGCTCTGCGTCCTTCGAGGCCCGCTGCGCGGGCGCCTCAGGATGAGGACCTCTGTGCTGACATCCTCATCCTGAGGTGCGAGGCGTAGCCGAGCCTCGAAGGACGCACGGCGCCCGAACCGCACGCATCTCAAAGGTTACGGATAGTTCATCCGGTTGTTGCCTATCCGCTGGCAGGAGCGGTGCTATGAACCCCTCAACGAGGGAGATTTCATGCGCCTGTTCCGTACCCTGCTGACCGCCGCCGCCGTTTCCGCCCTGATGGCCGGGGCGTCGCACGCCCAAGACGTCAAGACCGCCGAGGCCCTGCGCGACAAGGCCCTGCTGGACCGCACCGCCTGGGACGTCACCGAGGACCTGACCACCACCATCGGCCCGCGCCTCGTCGGCTCGCCCGCCATGGCCCGCGCCAAGGACTGGAGCGTGGCCAAGTTCAAGGCGCTGGGCTTCACCAACGTCAAGGTCGAGGAATTCGCCAAGCCCTCGTGGACGCGCGGCGAGGAGAGCGCCGAGCTGGTCGCTCCCTATCCGATGAAGCTGAGCATCGTCGGCCTGGGCCGCACCGTGCCGACCCCTGCGGGCGGGATCGAGGCCGAGGTGGCGCTGTTCAAGACGTATGCCGAACTGATCGCCGCGCCGGAAAGCGCCGTGAAGGGCAAGATCGTGGTCATCACCCAGCCGATGGTCCGCGCCCAGGATGGGGCCGGCTACGGCGTGGCCGGGATTTCGCGCCGCACCGGTCCGGTCGAGGCCGCCAAGCGCGGCGCGGTCGGCCTGCTGATCCGTTCGATCTCGACCTCGGACTCCACCGTGCCGCACACCGGCGTCACCGCCTTCGGCGACGGCGTGGTCTCGATCCCCTCGGCCGCCCTGGGCGTGCCGGAGGCCGAGCAGTTGGAGCGCCTGGCCGCCAAGGGTCCGCTGCGCATCAAGCTGAAGCTGGCCTCGACCGTCGATCCGGCCGACGTGGCCTGGAACATCTCGGGCGAGATCAAGGGCTCGGAAAAGCCCGACGAGGTGATCGTCATCGGCGGCCACCTGGACAGCTGGGATGTCGGCACCGGGGCCCTGGACGACGCCACGGGCGTGGCCATCACCACGGCCGCGGCCAAGCTGATCGGCGACCTGCCCAAGCACCCCAAGCGCACGATCCGCGTGGTGATGTTCGGTTCGGAAGAGAGCGGCGGCTCGTCGGAGGCCTACCTGGCCGCCCACAAGGACGAGGTTCCCAAGATCGTCGTGGCCGGCGAGAGCGACAGCGGCGCCGACCGCGTCTACAGCCTGCAGGTCCCCAAGGGTTCGGCCGGGCACCCGGCCATGCAGGCCGCCGCCCGCGTGCTGACCGCCCTGAAGGTCTATGTCGACCGCGCCCCGCCGGCCCACGCCGGGGCCGACATCGAGGGCCTGGAGGAGTCGGGCGTGCCGGTGATCGCCCTGAACCAGGACGCCAGCCGCTACTTCGACTACCACCACACCATGGACGACACCCTCAACAAGGTGCGCCCCGACGAACTGGCCCAGAACGTCGCGGCTTGGGCCAGCTTTATCTACCTGGTCGCCGACAGCGACATCGACTTCCGCGCCCTCAGCGCGGCGGCGCCGGCGGCGGCGGGGCACTGATCTCAAACCCTCTCCCGTGGGGAGAGGGAGGGACCCGCCGCGTAGCGATGGGAGGGTGAGGGGGTAAGGCGTCCGACGGCGCGCCGGCAGGGCGCTTGCGTGAAATCGGAGAGGGCGTAACCCCTCTCCCTCCCACGCTTCGCGCGGGCCCCTCCCTCTCCCTCAAGGAGAGGGTGCGCAAAAACCACGCCGCCTCTCCCTAACCCCTCCACACGACCCCGCTACCGCTGCGGTCCATGACCCCAGCCGAACGCCCCCTCGCCAACCAGCACATCGTCGTCCTGCTCGGCGGCCCGTCGGCCGAGCGCGAGGTCAGCCTGGCCACCGGCGCGGCCTACGCCGCGGCGCTGGAGCGCCTGGGCGCCCGCGTCACGCGGGTCGATCCCGGTCCCGACATCGCCCAGGTCCTGGCGAGCCTGGCGCCCGACCTGGTGGTCAACGGCCTGCACGGCCGCTGGGGCGAGGACGGCTGCGTGCAGGGCGTGCTGGAGACCCTGGGCCTGGCCTACACCCATTCCGGCGTCCTGGCCTCGGCCCTGGCCATGGACAAGGCGCGGAGCAAGGCGGTGCTGGCGGCGGCCGGCATCCCGGTGCCCGGCGGCGGGCTGTTCGACCGTCACGATGTCGCCCGCGACCATGTGATGCAGCCGCCCTATGTGGTGAAGCCCAACGCCGAGGGCTCGTCGGTCGGCGTGTTCATCGTGCGCGCGGGCGCCAACGGGCCGCCGCACGAGGTCGGCGCGCCGGACTGGACTTTCGGGGAAGAGGTGATGGTCGAGCCCTACATCCCGGGGTTGGAGCTTTCGGTCGCGATCCTGGGTGGGGCAAGGGATCTGCGGGCCCTGGCGGTCACGGAAATCCGCTCGTCCACAGGTTTCTACGACTATGACGCCAAGTATTCCGAAGGCGGCTCGATCCACGTCCTGCCGGCCCCGATTCCGGACGCCGCAAGGGACCGCGCCCTGCATCTCGCCAAGCTTGGCCATGCAAGTCTTGGTTGCCGAGGTGTGACCAGGGCGGACTTCCGTTATGACGGAATTAACGACCTTCTGGTCCTTCTAGAGGTCAATACGCAGCCTGGCATGACACCCACTTCGCTCGTCCCCGAGCAGGCGGACCACGCCGGCGTTTCGTTTGATCGTTTGGTGTTCTGGATCGTGGAGGACGCTTATGCCCGCAAGTGTGCGGGGGGGACCGCGTAAGCCAACGCGCCCCCGGGCCGAAGCGCCCGCAAGTCCGAAGGCTCGATCGGCCGCGCGCAACGCCGCGCCGCCGGCCGGGAAACTGCAAGCCGCCCGCAACGGCGGCGTGGGCGTGTCGCCGGGCCTGGCCCTGACCGTGGCCGGCGGCGCGCTGATCGTCGCCGTGGTCGCCACCCTGGTCACCGGCCATCGGGCCGAGCGCCTGGGCCAGGCCATGGCCCGCGGCGTCGACGGCGAGTTCGCCGACCTGGGCTTCAAGCTGAAGACCGTGCACATCGAGGGGGCCTCGCCGATGGCGAAGGCCGACATCCTCAACGCCACGGCCCTGTACCAGGACCAGCCCACCCTGGGCCTGGACCTGGCCGACCTGCGGGCGCGCGTCGAGGGCGTGGGCTGGGTCAAGAGCGCCAAGGTCGTGCGCCTGCTGCCCGACACCGTGTTCATCTCCGTCGAGGAGCGTCCGGCCCTGGCCGTCTGGCAGCATTCCGGCGCCATGCGGGTGATCGACGGCGAGGGGCGGATCATCCGCGAGGCCGACGCCGCGCGCTTCCCGCAGCTGCCGCTGGTGGTGGGGCAGGGCGCCGACCAGGCCGCCGGCGCCATCCTGCCGGCCGTCAACGCCCGACCGCGCCTGCGCGACCGGCTGGAGGCCCTGGTGCGCGTCGACGACCGCCGCTGGGACCTTCGCCTGAAAGATGGTTCGCTGATCCAGCTGCCGGCCATTGACGAAGAGTCCGCGCTGATTCAATTGGATCAACTCGATCAACGACAACGAATCCTCGATCTCGGTTTCGCGCGCATCGACCTGCGCGACCCGGAGATGGTGGCCGTAAGGCCTCGCGACGCGGTGCTGCCCGGGCAGCCCGTGGCCGGAGGGGCCTGAACATGAACTTGTGTGTGAGGTGACTGTAACCATGTCGCGACTGGATGACCGGAAACAAGCCCGCGAAGGCTTGAAGGCGACGCTGGTGCGTCAGCCGGCGGTCGCGGCCGTCGACCTTGGCGCGTCCAAGGTCACCTGCTTCATCATGAAGGCCGATGGGATCCATCGCGACAACCGAACCCTGACCACGGCCGGCGTCGGCTACGTGCAATCGCGCGGCGTGCGCGGCGGGGCGATCGTCAACCTCGACGAGGCGGCCCAGGCCATTGCCCAGGCCGTCGAGCGGGCCGAGACCGTGGCCGGCGTCAACGTCCAGGGCGTCAGCGTCTGCACGGCCGGCGGCCAGCTGGCCAGCCATCGCGTCCACACCCAGGTGTCGCTGGGCGCCCGGCCGATCGGCGACGGCGACCTGTCGCGGGCCATCGCCTCGGCCCTGGCCCAGGTTCGCATTCCCGGCCGCAAGCCGATCCACCTGCTGCCGATCGCCTGGTCCGTCGATGGCCAGCGCGGCATCCGCGACCCGCGCGCCATGTTCGGCCGCGCCCTGGGTCTGGAGCTTCTGGTCGTCTCGATCAACGAGAACATCTTCCACACCCTGGCCCACTGCGTGGAACGGGCCCACCTCAGCTTCGAGGGCGTGGTCGCCGCGCCGTTCGCCTCGGCCCTGGCGGCCCTGGAAGAGGACGAGATGGACCTGGGCGCGGTCTGCATCGACATGGGCGGCGGCTCGACCTCGGTGGCGGTGTTCAACAACGGCGCCCTGTGCCACGTCGATAGCCTGGCCGTCGGCGGCGGGCATGTGACGCAAGATATCGCCCGCGGCCTGCAGACCTCGGTCGCCGGCGCCGAGCGCATCAAGACCCTGCACGGATCGGCCATCGCCTCGGCCAACGAGGACCGCGAGATGATCGAGGCCCCGCCGCGCGGCGACGATCCGGGCGCGGGCCCGGTGATCGCGCCCCGGTCGCTGCTGAAGGGCATCATCCAGCCGCGCGTCGAGGAGACGCTGGAACTGCTGCGCGAGCGCCTGAAGGCCTCTGGCGCGCCGGTCGAGCCGGGCGCCGGCATCGTCCTCACGGGCGGGGCCAGCCAGCTGGCCGGGGTGCGCGAAGTGGCCGTGCGGGTGTTCGACCGTCCCGTCCGCCTGGGCCGTCCGCGCCGGGTGCCGCACCTGGCCGACGCCGCCTCGGGACCGGCCTTCTGCGCCGCCGCCGGCGTCCTGCATCGCACGGCCTTCGGCCCGCGCGAGGTGGTCTCGCCCAAGGCCCTGGCCGGGGCGGCGATCCGCAAGCGCCCGCTCGACCCCAACGCCAGCCCGGTCGCCCGGGCAGCGGCCTGGCTGCGCGACAATCTGTGATCGAACGATCGCGGGGCTCGCCTCGCTTCGCCGCCCACCGACGCAAGCTTGGCTGAGTCGCGCGCCCTGGCGCGTGACTGTAAATTTTTGTGACCAAGCGAATTTTCCGTCTTGGCCAAGCTCGCCAAGAACAGCGGCCAAGTCTTAACAGATCTTAAGCATGAACGTTTACGATCTAAGTGTCGGAAACGCCTCACAGCCTAGTTTTCGAGGCCTCGAAAACCGGGTTTTCCAAAGGTTTTTCGGACAGCGGCGTTCCGTCGCACGAACCTTCGAGCTAGCTTGGGCGAGCGGGCGATTCCTCAGCGATTCCTTGGGATAACTGGATTTTTTCCCTGCCGTGGGGATCGACCCCGGGCCGACTCAGCTTATGCAGTTAACCACCGATTAAGGTTGGTGGTTGTTCTGTTAACCCGATCGTCGAGATGACTCCCGGCGGTTGATCCGCTCGGTAGTTGACGAATTCGGCGTTTAGGACGCGAGGGTCCCATGGCTATTTCTCTTTCCGCGCCGCGTACCACTGAACTGAAGCCGCGTATCGTGGTGTTCGGCGTCGGTGGGGCCGGTGGCAATGCTGTCAACAACATGATCGAGGCCGGCCTCGAGGGTGTTGAGTTCGTGGTGGCCAACACCGACGCGCAGCAGCTTCAGTTCGCCAAGACGGACCGTCGCATCCAGCTGGGCGTGCAGGTCACGCAGGGCCTGGGCGCCGGCGCTCACCCCGAAGTCGGCATGAGCGCCGCCGAGGAGAGCTTCCCGGAGATCGGCGAGCACCTGGACGGCGCGCACATGGTGTTCATCACCGCCGGCATGGGCGGCGGCACCGGCACCGGCGCGGCCCCGATCATCGCCAAGTGCGCCCGCGAGCGCGGCATCCTGACCGTCGGCGTGGTCACCAAGCCCTTCCACTTCGAAGGCCGCCACCGCATGCGCCTGGCCGACGCCGGCATCGGCGAGCTGCAGCGCTATGTCGACACCCTGATCGTCATTCCCAACCAGAACCTGTTCCGCGTCGCCAACGAGCGCACGACCTTCGCCGAAGCCTTCGGCATGGCCGACCAGGTGCTGCACTCGGGCGTTCGCTCGATCACCGACCTGATGGTGCTGCCCGGCCTGATCAACCTCGACTTCGCCGACGTCCGCACGGTCATGACCGAGATGGGCAAGGCGATGATGGGCACCGGCGAGGGCACCGGCGAAGACCGCGCCCTGATGGCCGCCCAGAACGCCATCGCCAACCCGCTGCTGGACGAAGTCTCGCTGAAGGGCGCCAAGGCCGTGCTGGTCAACGTGACCGGCGGCATGGACATGACGCTCCTTGAAGTCGATGAAGCGGCGAACGCGATCTCGGATCAGGTCGACCCGGAAGCCAACATCATCTTCGGCGCCGCCTTCGACCCGTCGCTGGACGGCGTGATCCGCGTGTCGGTGGTCGCCACCGGCATGGACGGCGCCTCCATCGCCCAGATCGAGCCCAAGCCCGTCTCGCGCAACACCACGGCCCAGCCGCTGATCGCCGAGACCCGGCCCGCCGCGCCGCAGGCCGCCCCGGCGCCGGCCCCGGTCGCCGCCGAAACCACCCGCCCGGGCATGCGCTACGAGCCGCGCCCGATCGAGCGTCCCGCCGCCGCCCCGGTCGCCTCCTACGCGCCGGAACCGGCCTACGAGGAACCCGCTCCGGTCGCCGAAGCCCAGGAAGACCTGCGCTTCGAGGAGCCGGTGATGGAAGAGCCGCGTGTCGCCGCGCCGGCCCCGCGCGTCACCCGCATCGTCGACCCGATGGTCGCCGAGGCCGAGGACGAGCCGCTGTACAGCGAAACCTACGAAGACCGCCGGGCCCAGAAGTCGGGCGGCTGGATGAGCCTGTTCGGCGGCGGCCGCCAGCAGCGCTACGAGCAGCAGCCGGCTCCGGCCCCGCGCCAGACCGGTTCGGCCCGTCCGCAGTCGCAACCCCTGGACCAACCGACCACGGACGAGGGCGAGGATCTGGAGATCCCGTCGTTCCTGCGCCGCCTGGCCAACTGAAAGTCCCGACAAGTTTAGTGGCGTAACAGTAAGCGTAAACGAGACCCCCGGGGCGAAAGCTCCGGGGGTTTTGCTTTGGCGGTCGCTGGCGGGGACAGGCGCATGCGCCTGTCCCCAATCATGCGCCTCAGTGGGTCTTGGCGGCCGCGTCGGCGGCGGCGTCGGCCTTGCGCTCGGCGACGCCGACGGCGTCGGAGGTGTTCTTGGCGGCCTTGTCGGCGGCCGCGGCCGTGTTGTCGACCGCCTTGTCCGTGGCCGCGGCGGTGTTGGCGGCGGCGGTGTTGGCGTTGGCGGCGGTGTCCTGGGCCGCCGAGGCGGTGGCCTTGCCGGCCTGGTCGGCGGCGGCGCCGGCGTGGTCCTCGGTCTTCTGCGAGCAGGCCATCAGCGACAGGCTGGCGATCGAGGCGGAAATCAGCAGGGCGGTGCGCATGGGTCTCTCCGTGGCGGCGGGACGTTGATCGTCCTCGCGGTGACCCGGCGCCGATCGGCGCCGGGCGGGGTGGAGGCGGAAGCCTCGGGGTCCCAACGCCCGGCTTGGCCTTAAGGCTCCGCCCGACGGTGTCGGGAGGCGGAAAAGCGGGTTAGGATCGGCAGGGTCTGCCAGGCTTTCGGAAAATCAGGTCACGATGAAGCTCACTCGCGCCGATCGAAAGATCCTGGAGATCCTCCAGCAGGACAGTTCGGTCACGAACGTCGAACTGGCCGAGCGGGTCGGGCTGTCGCCCAGCCCCTGCCTGCGCCGGGTCAAGCAGTTGGAAGCCTCGGGCCTGATCGCCGGCTATGTGGCGTTGCTGGATCGCCGCAAGGCGCGGCTGGACCTGCTGGCCTATGTCGAGGTCCAGGTCGACCGCCACAGCGAGACCGCCGCCGAGGCCTTCGCCGACGCGGTCCGCCGCGAGCCGATGGTGGTGGGCTGCCACGCCATGACCGGCGGCTACGACTACCTGCTGCGCGTGGTCGCCCCCAACCTGGACGCCTATGCCGACTTCACCATGAAGCGCCTGCTGAAGATGCCGGCGGTCAAGGACATCCGCTCGTCCTTCGTGCTGGAGACGATCAAGGACGCGACAGCGTTGCCGCTGGACTATCTGGAGTAGAGGGGCTTATGCGGTTGGGGTTCCAATCGCATGAATAAGATCGCGGTGTTTTAGTGCGTCCTCGATCCTTTCCTCAAGGTCTTCCCACATAATTTCGGTGATCGAATTTCCATTACGAAGAAGCTCGACAAGAATTTTAGCTCTCTCTTGAGAGCCGCGAATAAGCGTTCTGAGAAGGGATAGAGCGACCGCAACCTCCGCGCTCTCATATTCATGAAGAGGTAATCGATCGATGGTCGCAGCGGCATCATCAAAGGTATGTTGTGGAAATCCAAACTCTGCCAAGGCAGGCAACTGCTCGTCGTTCTGGAGTGCTCCAGGCACGGACGCGATCGCTGCCACAGCCATGTCAGAAGCCCACATCGCTGCCTGCATGCGAATGTACATCGCAGTATTGATCTCGCGGGAGCGACGCTTATTCTCATGATGATTTTGATAAGCGGCCACGGCTACAGCGGCCAAAATTGCGATGATAGATCCTACGGCTTGAACCCAAGCCGCAGCATCCTTGCCAGCTGATAGTTTCGAGATGCCCTCGTAGACGCCCGTCGGGGTCACTATCACCAGCACAAAGATCGTGCAGCATCCACCGACTAGCCAGTTGCCCCACTTCATAACTGCGGCGTCCTTCTACTGAAACAGCATCAGAGCTATCGGGCTGCCCATCCGCCCCGGATGGGGCCACGCCTTAAAGCCTTGGTGGATCGGAGCTCTGGCGTCTGGCCGAGTCAAGGACGACGCGGAGCGTCGCCGCGACGCGGCCGCCGGAGGCGGTCCTTGACTCGGCCAGCCGCCAGAGCAGGCTCGCCTACAAGGTTTTAAGGCGCGGCCTCGCCGCTGCGGGCGGATTGGACAGGAGGGGGCACCCGCGATCCGCTCACAGCCTTCCGCGCCGGCCGCCCTTGAGCTTGTCGAGCGCGCGGCGGGCGTGTTCGACCTGTGGCGCCATGGGGGCGGCCGGGGCGGCTTCCGGAACGGCCGGGCGCCGGGTGTCCGCCTGCATCGCCCTCAGGTCAGCCACGCCCTGGGTGGCGGCCAGGCCGGCGGCGACGACGTCGGTCATCGTGGGCGCGGCGGGCTTGGCGCGCTCGCGGGGGGTGATCAGCGCCACCTTGCGGGCCATGGCGGCCAGGTCGCCGATGGCCTTGGCCTTGTCGCGGGCCTGGCGGATGGCGGCGGGATCGTTGGTGGCCTCGATGCTCTTCCAGGCCGCCTCGAGGGCGTCCATCAGCTTGATCTGGAAGTTCAGGCACCAGGCGGGGATGTCTTGAGCTTGGGTCATGCCGCCAGTGTGCGGCCGTCCTGGAGGGTGGGGACAGGAAACGTGCGTTTTTGTGTACGGCGTTGATTGAGTTGGGGTTTGGTTCTACGGGAGCGGGGATAAGTCAGATCCTCCCCCTCTGGGGGAGGTGGCCCGGAGGGCCGGAGGGGGATTGCGGCATTGGCCGCAAGACCCCCTCAGTCGCTTCGCGACAGCTCCCCCAGAGGGGGAGCATCTGCATGGCGACCCTGTGGATAACTTTGCGCGCCGTCAGCGAAAGATCGGGATCCAAGCCGGCGAGGGTCGCGTGACTTGTTTCGATGAGCGTATGTGACGTGATATTCTTCGCGTAGATATCGGCACATTGTGACCGACATAACCGCAACGCGGGTCACAATCGCCACGTTCTGCCGCCGCCTTCGCGCTAAACCTGACCCTGGTTCTGCCAAGGAGCGCGGCGCATGCTGGTTGTCGATCAAAAGTCCCTGTCGCCCGCCCTGGTCTCGCCGGTGCGTCCGGCGCTGGAGGGCGTGGGCGCCTACAAGGCCGGCATGACCCTGGCCGAGGCGGGCCGCCTGGCCGGCCGCGCCGACCTGTCCAAGCTGGCCAGCAACGAGAACCTGCTGGGGTGCAGCCCCAAGGTCGCGCAAGCGGTGCAGGAGGCCCTGGCCAGCCCCGAGATCTATCCCGACCCCTATTGCGAGACCCTGCGCGCGGCGATCGGCGAGCGGCTGGCGGTGGATCCGGCCCGCATCGTCATGACTCCCGGGTCCGAGGCCCTGATCGACTACCTGTTCCGCGCCGTGCTGCACCCCGGCGACAGCATCCTGCTGTCCTCGCCGACCTTCCCGGCCTACGAGATCTTCGGCCGTTGCGCCGAGGCCAGCCTGATCGACGTGCCGCGTCTCCAAAGCTTCGACCTCGACGTCGAGGCCTTCAAGCTGGAGGCCGCCAAGGGCCCCAAGCTGCTGGTGCTGTGCACGCCCAACAACCCGACCGGCGCGGCCCTCTCCGGCGTCGACCTGGCCGAGATCCTGGCCGTCACGCCGCGCTCGACCGTGGTCTTCATCGACGAGGCTTACCGCGAATATCACGAGGCCTTCGACACCCTGGCCCTGCTGAAGGCCTGGGGCGGGACCTGGGTCTCGGGCCGCACCTTCTCCAAGGCCTATGGCCTGGCCGGCCTGCGGGTCGGCTACGGGATCTGCTCGTCGGCCGAGCTGGTCGGCTATCTCGACCGCATCCGCCCGCCGTTCAACGTCACCGCCATCAGCCAGGCCGCCGCCCTGGCCGCCTGGACCGACGTCGAGCACCTGGAGCGGACCGTCGCCCTGACCATCGCCGAGCGCGGCCGGGTCGAGGCGGCCCTGGACGCCCTGGGCGTGGAGCGCACCCGAAGCGCCGCCAATTTCGTGTTCCTGCGCAGCCCGGCCGGCGCCGAAGCGACCGCCGCGCGTCTGTTGCGGGAAGGGCTTATCGTGCGGCCCACGCCCGTGCCCGGCGGCTGGGTGCGGGTCACCATCGGCCGCCCCGCCGACAACGACCGCCTGATCGCCGCCCTGCCGGCGGCCCTGGCCGTGTGACGGAGATCGCGCCGCCGCTGCATTCGCCCTCATCCTGAGCTTGTCGAAGGACGAGGGCGCACCACCTTTCCATCACGATCGCTTCGCTGGAGCCCTCCCATGACGATCACGACCGAAAACCCCCTGGGCCTCGACGGCTTCGCCTTCGTCGAGTTCACCAGCCCCGAGCCCGCCGCCATGAAGGCGCTGTTCGAGCAGCTTGGTTTTGTCCCGGCCTCGACCCACCCGACCAAGGCCGTGACCCGCTACAAGCAGGGCCGGATCAACCTGCTGGTCAATGACGAGGCCACCGGCCAGGTCGCCGAGTTCCGCGCCGCCCACGGCCCCTCGGCCAACGGCATGGCCTTCACCGTCGCCGACGTCGACCAGGCCTATGCCGAGGCCCTGAAGCGCGGCGCGGTGGCGGCCGACGCGAGCCTGACCGTGCTGGGCGACGGCGCGCGGGTGCTGGAAGGCATCGGCGGCTCGATGCTGTACCTGGTGGCCGGTCCGGACGCGGTGTTCTCCAGCTGGACGCCGGTTCCCGGCGCGGCCGAGGCCGAGGCGGCCAACAGCGTCGGCCTGGACCTGCTGGACCACCTGACCCACAACGTCCGCCGGGGCCAGATGCGCACCTGGTCGACCTTCTACCGCGACGTCTTCGGCTTCGAGGAGCAGAAGTATTTCGACATCAAGGGCCAGGCCACCGGCCTGTTCAGCCAGGCGATGATCGCCCCCGACAAGGCCATCCGCATCCCGCTCAACGAGAGCCAGGACGACCAGAGCCAGATCGAGGAGTTCATCCGCCAGTACAACGGCGAGGGCATCCAGCACCTGGCCCTGACCACGCCCGACATCTACGACACCGTCGAGAAGCTGCGGGCCCGGGGCGTCAAGCTGCAGGACACCATCGAGACCTATTACGAGCTGGTCGACAAGCGCGTGCCCGGCCATGGCGAGGACCTGGAGCGCCTGAGGAAGAACCGTATCCTGCTGGACGGCAAGGTCGGCGAGGAGGGGCTGCTGCTGCAGATCTTCACCGAGAACCTGTTCGGTCCGATCTTCTTCGAGATCATCCAGCGCAAGGGCAACCAGGGCTTCGGCAACGGCAACTTCCAGGCCCTGTTCGAGAGCATCGAGCTGGACCAGATCCGCCGCGGCGTGATCACGGTCGAGGCTTAGGGCTTTCGCCCGAATGCCCCTTCCGTGTCATCCCGGCCGAAGCGTAGCGTAGAGCCGGGACCCAGGGGACTGGGCTGATGCGGTGCGGTTCCCCTGGGTCCCGGACAGCCTCTGCGAGGCTTCCGGGATGACAACGATAGATGACGGCCAGAGGGTCACGGAAACGCTCATGGACCTCCAGTACCAATCCGGCTTCGGCAACCACGTCTCCAGCGAGGCCGTGCCCGGCGCCCTGCCGGTCGGCCAGAACTCGCCGCAGAAGCCGCCCTACGGCCTCTATGCCGAGCAGCTGTCGGGGACGGCCTTCACCGCCCCCCGCCACGAGAACCGCCGCAGCTGGCTCTACCGCCTGCGGCCCAGCGCCGGCCACGGGCCCTATGCGCCCTACATTCAGGAGGCCCTGGCGAGCGGGCCGTTCGATGCCGCGGTCCTCACCCCCAACCGGCTGCGGTGGGATCCGCTGGAGGTTCCCCAGACGCCGACCGACTTCGTCGACGGCCTGGTCACCCTGGCCGGCAACGGCGACGTCGCTGTCCAGCAGGGCATGGCCGCCCATCTCTACCTGGCCAACAGCTCGATGATCGATCGGGTGTTCCAGAACGCCGACGGCGAGCTGCTGATCGTGCCGCAGCAAGGGCGCTTGCGCTTCGTCACCGAGCTGGGCCGGATCGACGCCGCCCCCGGCGAGGTCGTTGTCATCCCGCGTGGCGTCCGTTTCCGGGTCGAGCTGGACGGCCCGTCGCGCGGCTATGTTTGCGAAACCTACGGCCAGGGGTTCCGCCTGCCCGAGCTGGGACCCATCGGCTCGAACGGCCTGGCCAACAGCCGCGATTTCCTGACCCCCGTCGCCGCCTTCGAGGATCTCGACCATCCCATCCAGGTGATCCAGAAGTTCCAGGGCGGCCTCTGGGCCGCGATCTGGGACCACAGCCCGCTGGACGTGGTGGCCTGGCACGGGAACCTCGCGCCCTACAAGTACGACCTGGCCCGGTTCAACACGATCAACACGGTCAGCTTCGACCATCCCGACCCGTCGATCTTCACCGTGCTGACCGCGCCCAGCGAGATCCCGGGCACGGCCAATGTCGACTTCGTGATCTTCCCGCCGCGCTGGATGGTGGCCGAGCACACCTTCCGCCCGCCGTGGTTCCATCGCAACGTGATGAGCGAGTTCATGGGGCTGGTCACCGGCGCCTATGACGCCAAGGCCGGCGGCTTCTCGCCCGGCGGGGCCAGCCTGCACAACATGATGAGCGACCACGGCCCAGACGTCGCCAGCCACAAGGGCGCGACGGAGGCGGAACTCGGGCCGCACAAGATCGACGGGACCATGGCCTTCATGTTCGAAAGCCGCTGGGTGATCCGGCCGACGAAGTTCGCGCTGGAGACTTCCGCGCTTCAGGCCGACTATGACGCCTGCTGGACCGGCTTTCCGAAGGCCAAGCTGCCTTAGGGCGTCGGTCGGCCCAACAACGAAGCAAAGAGGAAGCGCACATGAAGCTTGCGTCCCTGAAGGGCGGCCGCGACGGCCGGCTGGTGGTGGTCTCCAAGGACCTGGCCTGGTACACCGACGCCGGAACGATCGCGCCGACCCTGCAAGCCGCCCTCGACGACTGGGAGCGCTGCGAGCCGATGCTGAAGGCCCTGGCCGAGAGCCTCGAGCACGGGGGCGTGCCCCAGGAGCGCTTCCACGAGCACGAGGCCGCCAGTCCCTTGCCCCGCGCCTACCAGTGGATCGACGGCAGCGCCTATGTGAACCACGTGCAGCTGGTGCGGCAGGCTCGCGGAGCGGAGATGCCTGAAAGCTTCTGGACCGATCCGCTGATGTACCAGGGCGCCTCGGACGGTTTCCTGGGGCCGCGCGACACCATCCCGCTGGCCAATTCCGCCTGGGGCTGCGACCTGGAGGGCGAGGTGGCGGTGATCGTCGGCGACGTGCCGCTGGGCGCGACCCGCGAGGAGGCCCTGGAGGCCATCATCCTGGTCATGCTGGTCAACGACGTTTCCCTGCGCAACCTGATCCCGGACGAGCTGGCCAAGGGGTTCGGCTTCGTCCAGTCCAAGCCGGCCAGCGCCTTCTCGCCCGTGGCGGTGACGCCGGCCCTGCTGGGCGAGGCCTGGAAGGACGGCAAGCTGCACGGGGCGCTGCTGGTCACCCTGAACGGCGAGGACTTCGGCAAGGCCGACGCCGGGGTCGACATGACCTTCGACTTCGCGACCCTGGTGGCTCACGCCGCCAAGACCCGCGCCCTGGCGGCCGGCACCATCGTCGGGTCGGGCACGGTCAGCAACCGCGGCCCCGACGGCGGGCCCGGCAAACCGATCGCCGAGGGCGGCGTGGGCTATTCGTGCCTGGCCGAACTGCGCACGGTCGAGACCCTCCTGAGCGGCGCGCCCAAGACGCCGTTCCTGATGGGCGACGACACGATCCGCATCGAGATGCGCGACGCCAAGGGCCATTCGGTCTTCGGCGCCATCGAGCAGACGGTCGAGCGCATTTGAGCCCAGGGGCCGCGCCCGAAACCGAGTCTGTCGGGCGGGTCTGGGTCACGCCGGCCGGCGTGAACCTGGGCCCGCTCGACCAGATCGCCGATCCCGGGGCGCGGAACTATGTGCTGCAGATCGGCGACAGGCGCTTCCACGGCTTCGTGGTGCGCCAAGGCGAGGCGGCGTTCGGCTATGTCGACCGCTGCCCGCACGCCGGCCTGCCGCTGGCCCAGGTGCTGGACCGCTACCTGACGCCGGACGGCCAGCTGATCGCCTGCTCCTGGCACGGGGCGCTGTTCGAGATCGTCGGCGGGACCTGCGTCGGCGGCCCCTGTGTCGGGGCGCGATTGTCGCCGTGGCCGGTGCGCGTCGAGGACGGCCGGATCGTCACGGCCTGAGGCCTGCACGAAAGCTCCACGCCGCCTTTCCCGTCCGTGGAAACCCGCGCCACGATCGAGCGATCTCACGCCCTTAAGTCTGCTCCGTAGAACAGGGAGCCGACCAATGCCTTTCGCCCAGGTGCAGATGAACGACTACGCCGTGGTCATCCATGCCGGCAACGACGCCTGGACCTGGCAGGTGATGGATTTCGAGGCCCGCGTCGCCGCCAGCGGCGAGGCGCCGGACCGCGAGAGCGCCTGGCGCAGCGGCCTGTTCGCCGCCGGGGCGGTGGGCAGCCTGGCGCGGATCGGTCGCCGGCTGTGAGCCTGGCAAGCCAGGCTACAGGCAAAAGAAAGGCCGCCTTCCACAGGAGAGAAGACGGCCGAAAGTCGCATAGGAGGAAACGCCCAGAAGGGCTGAAATCTCTATAACTCAAGACCGCTTTCGTGACAACGTTGTCATGGAATTTTTTTTCAGGCAGAGCTGAAAACCGTCGCCGCGGTGGTTCGAACGGCCTTGGCGCGGGCGCGGCGGGCCGCCAGACTCACGGCGATCCAGACGGAGCCGCCCCGTGAGCCTGACCCTTCGCCTCGCCGTTCCCGAGGACCTGCCCGCCCTGCGCGACCTGATGAACGCCTCGATCGGCGAACTGCTGAGGCCCTTCCTGGCCCCGGATGAGGTGGCGGCCTCGTTCGACGTCATGGGGCTGGACAGCCAACTGATCGCCGACGGCACCTATTTCGTCGTGGAGGACGGCGGAAACCTGGCCGGTTGCGGCGGCTGGAGCCGGCGGGCCACCCTGTTCGGCGGCGACCATTCGGCCGGGCGCGACGCGGCCCTGCTGGATCCGGCCCGCGACGCGGCCAGGGTGCGGGCGATGTACACCCATCCCGACCATGTCCGCAAAGGGGTGGGCCGGCTGATCCTGGAGGCCTGCGAGACCGCGGCGGCGGGGGAGGGGTTCACGCGCTGCGAGCTGGCCGGAACCCTGGCCGGCGAGCCGTTGTACCGGGCCTGCGGCTATCATGAGATCGAACGGTTCTTCGCGCCGACCTCCCGCGGCGTGCAGGTGCCGCTGGTGCGGATGGGTAAGGCGCTGCCGGGGGCGGTCCAATAAAAAAGGGCGGATCCGAGGACCCGCCCTTTCCTACGCTTACGCGGTACGCTGTGCTTAGCGGAACAGGCTGAGGATCGACGACGAAGACTGGTTGGCGATCGATAGCGCCTGGATGCCCAGCTGCTGCTTGGTTTGCAGCGACTGCAGCTTGGCGCTTTCCTTGGCCAGGTCGGCGTCGACCAGGTTGCCCACGCCGGCGTCGAGGCTGTCTTGCAGCTTGCCGACGAAGGTCAGGTGGGTGTCCAGGCCGGTCGAGCTGGTGCCCAGCGAGGCCAGCTTGTTGGTCGCCGTGCCCAGAGCCTTGCTGACGCTGTCGATCATCGACTTGGCGGTCGCCGCGGTCGTGAACGTCGCGTTGGCCGACAGGCCGATGCCCGTCAGCGACAGGGTCTTGGCGGTGACCGTGAACTGCGAACCGTCCGCGTTGGCCAGGAAGGCCAGCTTGGTGGTCGTGCCGTCGGCGATCGAGACGCCGTTGAACTTGGCGTTGGTGACGGCCTTGGTGATCTGGTCGCGCAGGCTGTTGAAGTCCGACTGCAGGGCGTTGAACGAAGCGGTGTTCAGCGAAGTGTCGGAAGCGGCCAGGGCCTTTTCCTTCATCTTGCCCAGCAGGTCGGTGACGGTGTCGCCGGCGGCCAGGGCCACGTCGATGGTCGACTGGCCGCGTTGCAGCGAGTCCTTCACGGCGTTCAGCGAGCCGGCGGTGCTCGACTGGTTCTTGGCCATCGCCCAGATCGCGCCGTTGTCCTTGGCGTTGCCGACCTTCTTGCCGGTGTTGATGCGTTGTTGCGTGACCTGAAGTTCGCTGTTGGTGGCGTTCAGGTTTTGCAGGGCGATCATCGCGCCCGAGTTCGTGTTGATGCTGTTCAGAGCCATTTCGGCGGTTTCCCATTCAAGGTTGCCGACGTCATTTTGACGGTCGGGAGCATTTTGCTCGTCGCCAGCATCCACGATCGTGCTTTCGATATTGTAAAAGTGTCGCAGCTATTTTCGCGGCGTGGATAATGACTCGTTAGTCATTCCGATTCGACGAAAGTCCTTGTGTTGAATCGAGTGCTTTTGGTTGAGAGTCCTGGGGGGAATCTTAACCCGCCGTTGACTCTGCCGGCCGGGACCTGATCCTGACAATACAACATCTGGTAGGCGCCGGCTCGGCGCGGGGCGAGTCTTGTCGCGCCGCGGGCGAAAGAAAAGGGCGGGTCCAAGGACCCGCCCTTCAAGGTGCTGAACTCGACGTCCGAACCGCTTAGCGGAACAGGCTGAGGACCGACTGGGACGATTGGTTGGCGATCGACAGCGCCTGAACGCCCAGCTGCTGCTTGGTTTGCAGCGACTGCAGCTTGGCGCTTTCCTTGGCTAGGTCGGCGTCGACCAGGTTGCCCACGCCGGCGTCGAGGCTGTCCTGCAGCTTGCCGACGAAGGTCAGGTGGGTGTCCAGGCCCGTCGAGCTGGTGCCCAGCGAAGCCAGCTTGTTGGTCGCCGTGCCCATGGCCTTGCTGACGGTGTCGATCATCGACTTGGCCGCGGCGGCGGTCGTGAAGGTCGAGGCGGCCGACAGGCCCAGGCCGACCAGCGACAGGGTCTTGGCGTTGACGGTGAACTGGGTGCCGTCCGCGTTGGCCAGGAAGGCCAGCTTGGTGGTCGTGCCGTCGGCGATCGACACGCCGTTGAACTTGGCGTTGGTGACGGCCTTGGTGATCTGGTCGCGCAAAGAGGTGAAGTCGGAGACCAGGGCGTTGAACGAGGCGGTGTTCAGCGAGGTGTCGGAAGCGGCCAGGGCCTTTTCCTTCATCTTGCCGAGCAGGTCGGTGACGGTGTCGCCGGCGGCCAGGGCCACGTCGATGGTCGACTGGCCGCGCTGCAGCGAGTCCTTCACGGCGTTCAGCGAGCCGGCGGTCGAGGACTGGACCTTGGCCATCGCCCAGATCGCGCCGTTGTCCTTGGCGTTGCCGACCTTCTTGCCGGTGTTGATGCGTTGTTGCGTGACCTGAAGTTCGCTGTTGGTGGTGTTCAGGTTCTGCAGGGCGATCATCGCGCCCGAGTTGGTGTTGACGCTATTCAGCGGCATCCGACGTATTCCTATTCAAGGGTTCCGACGTCATTTTGACTGCCGGGAGCATTTTGCTCGTGATCAGGATGTCGGCCGCTCGTTTAAAATGAATGAACCCGGAACTTCTTGCTGGAGCAGGATTGTTAAGCGGGAAAAATCTGCATGCCTATATTACAATCGTAGGGACGTGTGTCGATTTGACGCAATACTCGTCCGAGCCAGCAATTGCTTTGGATGGCGACAACTTGCCGGCGAAATCGCCCGGCGAAGCCTGCGACCGAATGTCCGCCGCTGGAAGGTCAGGCGCACAGTCGCTGCGGCGCCGGGTCGCGGTCGTCGGCGTCGAAGAGGTCGAAAGCCTCCTCCCAGGCGGCCTGTCGCGAGGCGCGCAGGGCCGCGTCGTCGATGATCCGGACGATCTGGTCCTCGCGGTCGTCCCACACCAGGCCGATGTCGGCGGCCCGTTCGGCGTCGCGGCCCAGCAGCAGGATGATGTCGGCCCGCAGCACGCGCTCGGGGCTGAGCCGCATCAGGGTGCGCCCGCCGCCGAGGTCGCGGTGGATGTCGGCGAAGCCGAGCACGGCCGAGATCATGGCGGCGCTGACCGGGGCGACGTGCCAATCCTGGGTGAGAAGACGGTTCATGGGCGGGCTCCAGATCGGGTGTTCTGTCCGGCGGGGTTCTTGAGTCTCGCTTTTGAAGGTGTTCTGCGTCAAAAACGGTCGTATAGAGTCCGGCCATGCGACACGACAAGGCGACCCGACTGCTGGACCTGGCCCGGACGCTGGCCGGATCGTCCGAGGGCCTGACCCTGGACGAGATGGCGCGCGCCATGGGCGTGGGCCGGCGCACCGCCGAGCGCATGCGCGACGCCGTCTGGACCGCCTTTCCGCAGATGGAGGCGATCGAGGACCCGCCGACCAGGCGTTTCCGCATCCCGTCAGGTCTGGACAGCCTGTTCCAGACCCCCACCGCCGAGGAACTGGCGGCCCTGCGCACCGCCGCCGACAGCTACGCCGCCGGCGGCGCCGAAGGGCGGGCGGCCGCCCTCTACGCCCTGGAGCGCAAGCTGCTGTCGGCTCTGCGCGGCGCGGCGCGGCGCAAGGTGGCCCCCGACGTCGAGGCCCTGGTCCAGGCCGAGACCATCGCCGTCCACCCCGGCCCCCGCCCGTTCGAGAGCGAGCAGGTGCTGACCGCTATCCGCACGGCCGTGAAGGGCCTGCAGGCCCTGTCGTTCCGCTACGAGGGCGGCAGCGCGCCAGGCCGCACCCGCAAGGTCACGCCCCTGGGCATCCTGTTCGGCCACAGCAACTACCTGGTGGCGACGGAGGGCAAGGACCCTCGTCCGCGCACCTTCCGCCTGGACCGCATGCAGGCGGTGGCTGCCCTGGACGAGCCGGCCCCGCCGCCCGAGGATTTCTCGTTGCAGGCCTTCGCCGACGAGAGCTTCGGCATCTATCACGGCCAGATCGAGGACGTGGTCCTGCGCATCGGCCCCAGCCGGGCCGAGGACGCCCTGCGCTGGCGCTTCCATCCCAACCAGGTGGTGACCCAGGACCCGGACGGCTCGGTCATCGTCGCTTTCCGGGCCAGCGGCATGCTGGAGCTATCCTGGCACCTGTTCACCTGGGGCGACGCGGTGGAGATCGTCTCGCCGCCGGGGCTGCGCGAGATGATGGTCGAGGAACTGAAGACGGCACTGAAGGCGCACGAGAGCTGATCGCGCCCCGCGCTCTGGCTAGGGCTGTTCCTCGACAAAGGCGCGGACGATCTCGGCGAAGGTCGCCGGGCGTTCGAGATACAGAAAGTGGCCGCTGGCTGGCACGATCATCCTCCGGGCGTGCGGCATCAGGGTCTCCAGCGCCTTGGCCTGCTCCTGCACGTCCTTGATGTCGACCTCTCCGACCAGGATCAGGGTCGACGCCTGGATCTCGCCCAGGCGCGGTTTGGCGACGGCCAGCGGGCGCTCGCGCGCGCCGGCGCCCAGATTGCCGGGATTGGCCTTCAGCCAGGCCACCACCCGGGCGCGTTCGGCGTCGGCGGTCTTGGTCAGGATGTAGGGGTCCTTCACCGCGCCCTCCAGGTCGCCCATCTTCACCTTGGCGGCCAGGTTCAGGCTGCGAGCGATGAAGCCGAGCGAGACGTCGAAGCCGCTGACCCAGGGGCCGACCAGCACCAGGCGATCGACGGCCTCGGGATGAGCCAGGGCGTAGTCGACGGCGATCCCGCTGCCCGACGACGAGCCGACGAAGGTGGCGTGCTCCAGCCCGACCGCCTTCATCAGAGCTTCCAGATCCTTGGCCGGAGCATAGGCCGCCAAGGCGGGAGACGAGGCGCCATAGCCCCGGCGATCGTAACGCACGACCCGGAAGCGCTGGCACAGGATCGGCCAGACGTCGTCGAACGCGGCCGAGTGCAGGATGCCGTCGTGCAGCAGCACGATCGCCTTGGGGCCGGCACCGCAAGTCTCGTAGGCCAGCGTCCCGCCGTCGACGGCCAGCGTGGCGCGGGTCGAGGTCGCGGGCTGGGCCGTCGCCACGCCGCCGCCAAGCAGCAGGCAGCCGAGGGCGATCGCCGCAACGGGCGTTGAAAACAGGCGCATCGATGTCTCCTGGTTGAAGCGCCGGTCAGGCGCGCTTGAGCGTGTCTTGCTCGTGGTGGGGAAGCTGGTCCGGCGTTTCCTCGGGCGCGTATTCGAGGATGTCGCCCGGTTGGCAGTGCAGGAAGGCGCAGATCGCCTCCAGGGTGTCGAACTTCATGCCCTTCACCTTGCCAGACTTCAGCAGGGAGAGATTGGCTTCGGTGACGCCGATGGCGCGGGCCAGGATGTTGGAGCGCACCTTGCGCTTGGCCATCATCACGTCGAGGCGAAGGATGATCGGCATCAGACGAACGCCTCGCGGTCTTCCTCGATCTCGCGGCCGACCTGCATGACCTGGCCGATCACCAAGACCAGCAAGCCCAGGACGAAGGCCTGGAGGCTGGCCATGTGGGCCCAGTTCTTGTCGATCTCGTAGCCCGTGGCGCTGAGGAACAGGTGGCAGACGAAGGGCGAGAGGGCGTAGGCGCACAGCCAGCCGCCGATCCGACTGAAGCTTCGGCCGTTCTCGGGCGAGAACACTCGACCCCTGGCATAGAGGTGGAACAACGCGCGCAGGCTCCAGAACAGCATGATGATAGGTGTCGCGCGCACGACGCCGACCAGGCAGTAGATCAGCCGGTGCGTCAGCGGCAGCGAGCCGAAGGCGACCGAGTTGGGCGGCCCCTCGCCGATGTAGCAGTTGTCGGGTCCGATCCGGACCAGCTCGCCCTTGTAGAACAGCATGGTGACCAGGGCGGCGACGAGGATGGCCGTCGACAGAGTCAGCAGGCCGGTGAACAGCCAGGCCAGGCCGTGGCTGCCCAGGCGCACGCGGCGCTGGGCGGCGGTCTCGGGCGCGGCGATGGTCTCGGCGCGCGGCTTGAGTCTGACGACGGTGTTCATGGCGTCCCTCCCGTGACGCCAAGATTGTTCTGAAATTTCTTTCTGTCAATCGATAATATTTTTGACGCGAGCTGGAGCCGGGCTTGTGCCGGATCGACGGACTCGAAAAAAGTCGCGGGTCATGTCGAGGATGGCCGGACGGCTCCGACTTGCCCTCGAAAGCGCCGGAGGACGGCGCTCCAACCGAAGGGAACCGACGATGAAGTACATCCTGATGATGCAGTACCCCGTGGCCGGCGGGAGCGTCCCGTCCATGGACCAGTGGCCGCAGGAGAAGGTCCAGGCGCACATGGAGCATCTGCGCCGGTTCCGGGAGGAGTTCACCACCTCGGGCGAGATGATCGTCACCCATGCGTTGGCGGGCCCCGACGATGCGCGGTTCGTGCGGGCGCGCCAGGGCGCGGCGCCCGAGGTGACCGATGGTCCGTTTCCGGAGACCAAGGAGTTCCTGGCCGGCTATGTCATCGTCGATGTCGATACGGCCGAGCGGGCCTACTACGCCGCTTCACGCTGGTCGGAAGGCCCCGGTCCCGATGGCGCGCCATTGAACCTGCCGGTCGAGGTGCGGCGGATCATGTGGGCCAGCGGCGAGGACATGTGATCGTGACCCCGGCGGCGCTGGACCGCCAGACGACGGATCTGCTGCGCGAACTGGCGCCGCGGGTCCTGTCGGCCGTGGTCCGCCGTTACCGAGACTTCGCGGCCGGCGAGGACGCGGTGCAGGAGGCCTTGCTGGCCGCCGCGCGCCAGTGGCCGCAGACCGGCGTGCCGGCCAACCCGGGCGGCTGGCTGGCGCAGGTCGCCTCGCGACGGATGACCGACCAGATCCGCCGCGAGATCGCCCGTCGGCGGCGCGAGGCAGTGGCCACGGAGGGCGACGTCCAGGTGGTGTCGCCGTCCGAAGACCTCGACGCCCTGGCCGGACGCGACGACACGCTGAACCTGCTGTTCATGTGCTGCCACCCGGCCCTGACCTCGTCCTCGGCCATCGCCCTCACCCTGCGCGCGGTGGGCGGCCTGACGACGGCCGAGATCGCCAGCGCCTTCCTCGTGCCCGAGGCGACGATGGCCCAGCGCATCAGCCGGGCCAAGCAGAGCATCCGCGCCTCGGGGGCGCCGTTCGAGGCGCCGGACGCCACGGAGCGCGGCGAGCGGCTGCGGTCGGTGCTGCACGTCCTCTACCTGATCTTCAACGAGGGCTACGCGGCCAGCGCCGGGCCCGAGCTGCAACGCGCCGACCTGGCCATCGAGGCGATCCGGCTGGCGCGCGCCGTCCAGGCCCTGCTGCCCGACGACGGCGAGGTCGCCGGCCTGCTGGCCCTGATGCTGCTGACCGACGCCCGCCGCGCGGCGCGGACGGGCCCCGACGGCGAACTGATTCCGCTGGCCGAGCAGGATCGCGGCCTGTGGGACGCCGCGGCCATCGCCGAGGGCGTGGCGCTGGTCGAGGTCAGCCTGGCGCGCGGCGCGGTCGGTCCCTACCAGCTCCAGGCCGCCATCGCCGCCGTGCACGACGAGGCCGCCCGCGCCGAGGACACTGACTGGCCGCAGATCCTGGCGCTGTACGGCCTGCTGGAGCGGATGGCCGACAACCCGATGGTCCGGCTGAACCACGCCGTGGCCCTGGCCATGGCGCAGGGGCCGGGCGCCGGCCTGGAGCGACTGGCCGAGCTCGAGGGCGACAAGCGTCTCGCCGACCATCACCGACTGGCGGCCGTGCGGGCCCACTTGCTGGAGATGGCTGGGGACAAGGCCGAGGCGGTCGCCGCCTATCGCGCCGCCGCGGCCCTGACGGCCAGCCTGCCCGAGCAGCGCTACCTGCAGGGCAAGGCGGCCCGCCTCGCCGAGGCGGTTTAGGGATCAATTGTTCAATGGAGGCGACGTCCACCCCATGGGTTGTCTTCCCGGAAAGCGCGTAGCGCTTGTCCGGGATCCAGGTGAACCGCACCGCGTCAGCCCAGTCCCCTGGATCCCGGACAGCCTCTGCGAGGCTTCCGGGATGACAACGGATTCAAGGTCTTTGCGATCTTGGCTGTCCCGTTCGGCCGGAACCTCACCTCCCCACCAGCTTCAGCAGCGCCAGCTCCTTCGCCCTGGACGACGAAGTCCGCCGCCGGGGCAGCTGGCAGGTCTCGAACGCTTCCAGCACTTTGGGGTGGATATAGGCCGCGCGGCAGACGGCGGGGGTGTTGCCCAGCAGGCCGGCCACGGCCTTGACGCAGGTGTTGAGCGTGCGCTTGGCCTCGGCCTGGGTCGTGGGGGGTGGACTCAGGCTGAGGGCCTCCAGCGCCGCCAACGAGCCGTACCAGGTGCGGAAGTCCTTGGCCGAGAAGTCGTCGCCGCAGCCTGCGCGGATGTAGTCGTTGACGTCGCTGCTCTCGACCGCGTGGCGCTGGCCGTCCTCGTCGATGTACTGGAACAGTCGCTGGCCGCGCAGCTCCTGGCACGCGGCGACGATCCGGGCCAGGCGACGGTCGCGGAAGCCCGTCCTGTGCATCTTGCCGCTCTTGCCCTTGAACTCGAACACCGCCCCGCCGCCGGCCGGCTTCAGGTGGCGCTTCTGCAGCGTCGTCAGGCCGAAGCTCTTGTTGGTCTTGGCGTATTCGTCGTTGCCGACCCGGATCAGGGTCAGCTCCAGCAGGCTGACCACGGCGGCCAGCACCTTCTCGCGCGGCAGACCCCGGCGGGCCAGGTCGGCGGCCACCCGCCGGCGCAGCCGAGGCAGGGCGCGACCGAAGGCGGCCATGCGGTCGTACTTGCGCGCGTCGCGATCGGCCCGCCAGTCGGGATGGTAGCGATACTGCTTGCGGCCCTTCTGGTCGCGGCCGACCGCCTGGATGTGACCATTGGGATCGGGGCAGATCCAGACGCTGGTCCAGGCCGGCGGTATGGCCAGCGCCTTGATCCGATCCAGGGTCGCCTCGTCCTTCACGGGCCGGCCGTCCTCGTCGACATAGGCGAAGCTCTTGCCGCGGGGCAGGCGGCGGATGCCCCGCTCCTGGTCGTTGACATAGGCCAGCAGGGTGCGTTCGGCGGGAAGGGTCTCTTGCGTGTCGCGGGCCACGGTCATCGGTCTCCGCGCGGGTCCGAACCCGACTTCCGGGCGCGGCCACCGTCTTCCTGGCCGGTGCGCGCGCTCCAGGTCCAGCTGACCTTGCCACCCTTGGAAAAATGCCGCGTCACCGAACGCTCCCAGCCCTAATCTCCGCCAACGTGATAGACGGAGCGCCGGTTCCGGGAGCGACGCGCCAGACATGAACTACCGACACGCCTTCCACGCCGGCAACTTCGCCGACCTGCAGAAGCACGCGATCGTGCTGGCCCTGCTGAAGGTGCTGACCGACGGCGCGGCGCCGCTGTCGGTGATCGACACCCATGCCGGGGCCGGGGCCTACGACCTGGGCGGCGACATGGCCCAGCGCTCGGGCGAGGCGGCGGCGGGCGTCGGGCAGCTGCTGGCGATGGATGAGGTCCCGGCCGTGTTCGCGCCCCTGGTCGCCGCGGTGAAGGCGTTGAACGGCGGCGGAGCGGGTTCGCTCTATCCCGGCTCGCCGCTGCTGATCGCGCGAGCCCTGCGCAAGACCGATCGCTACACCGCCTGCGAACTGCGGCCCGACGATTTCGACAGCCTGCGCCGCACCCTGGCGCCGTACGCCCTGGCCCAGGCCGTCAAGGACGACGGCTACGCCACGGCCGTCGCGCGGGCCGGACGGGGAGGGCGGACCTTCGTGCTGATCGACCCGCCGTTCGAGCGCAGCGACGACTACGCCCAGATCGTCGCCACCACCAGGGCGGTGCTGGCCCGGGACAAGGACGCGGTGATCGCCGCCTGGATGCCGCTGAAGGACCTGGAAACCTTCGACGCCTTCATGCGGGCGATGGAAACCGTCACGAACGACGCGCTAGCTGCGGAACTGCGCCTGCGGCCGCTGACGGATCCGATGAAGATGAACGGTTGTGCGATGGTCGTGGTCGGGGCACCGAAATCCGCGGAAGGCGCGATCGCCGAGGTCACGACCTGGCTGGCCGACACGCTCGGCGACGCCGGCGCCAAGGCGCGGATCTGGCGCGCGTGACGACCGGCCAGCTCAGCTTTCGGGAAGCGTTCTGGGTCTGGCTCAAGGTCGGCTGCCTGGGCTTTGGCGGTCCGGCCGGCCAGATCGCCCTGCTGCACCGCGAGGTGGTGGAACGGCGGGGCTGGATCGACGAGGAACGGTTCGCCCACGCCCTGAGCTTCTGCATGCTGCTGCCCGGACCGGAGGCCCAGCAGCTGGCCACCTGGCTGGGCTGGCGGCTGCACGGCGTGCGCGGCGGGGTCGCGGCGGGCCTGCTGTTCGTGCTGCCGGGTCTGCTGGTGATGCTGGGCCTGTCGGCGCTGTACGTCGTCCACGGCCGCGCGGCCTGGGCGGGACCGGCCTTGCTGGGCCTGAAGGCGGCGGTGGTCGCCCTGGTGCTGCAGGCCCTGCTCCGCATGGGAGGCCGGGCGATCCGGAGCCCGGCGGGATGGTGGGCCGCGGGCTTGGCCTTCGCCGCCCTGACCTTCACCGTCCTGCCCTTTCCGCTGATCATCCTGGCCGCCGGCGCGGTGGGCTGGGCCCTCGGCGGAGGCGTGGCGGAGACGGAGGGATTCGAACCCTCGGTAAGAACCCCCTGGCGGACAGCCCTGGTCTGCCTGGCCGTCTGGCTGGGGCCGGTGCTGCTGGCCCTGGCGCTGGCGCCGGGATCGACCCTGGCCCGGATGGGCGGGGTGTTCAGCGTCCTGGCCGTGGCCAGCTTCGGCGGCGCCTATGCGGCCCTGGCCTATGTCGGCCAGGCGGCCAGCGCGTTCGGCTGGCTGGCGCCGGGCCAGATGCTGGACGGCCTGGGCCTGGCCGAGACGACGCCGGGGCCGCTGGTGCTGGTGCTGGTCTTCGTCGGCTTCGTCGGAGCCTACCAGAACGCGCCGCCGGACTGGGCCTGGGTCGCTGCCCTGGCCGGCGGGCTGATGGCCGCCTGGACCACCTTCGCGCCGTCGTTCCTGTGGATCTTCGCTGGCGGACCGTTCTTCGACCGCCTGCGGTCGCGTCCCCGGCCCGCCCGCGCCCTGGCCCTGGTCTCGGCGGCGGCCGTCGGGGTGATCGCCAACCTCGCCGTCTGGTTCACGATCCACCTGCTGTTCCGGGTGGGAGCGGTCCGCGCCTGGGGACCGCTGCGGGCCGAACTGCCGGACCTGGCCAGCGTCAACCTGCCGGCGGCGGCCCTGACTGTCCTGGCCTGCGGCCTGGTGTTCGCCGTCCGCGCCCCGATCCTGGCGGTGGTGGGGGCCATGGTCGCCGCCGGCCTAGTTCTAGGCGCGACCGGACTGATTTGAGCCTGGGTCGCGATTTTGCGACTCGCTAACGCCAAAACCGTGTTATGCTGCACTGCAACAAACGGTTGTTGGAGCTCGGCCATGACCCTTTCGTTCCTTCCCGAAATCCCCAAGATCGATCCTGAAAAGGGCCCGAACCTGATGGCCGGCGCGGCTTCGCCGCTGTGGCTGGTGTTCGGCGGCGCCGCCATGGCCGGGGCCACTTGGTGGTGGTGGTCGGCCCGCTGGCGCGAGGCGGTCAATGTCGAGGCGTTGCTGGCGCCGACCCTGACCGGAGCCGTGCCCGCGCCCGAGCCGGCCGCGCTGGCGCCCGAACCGGTCATCAAGGCCCCGATCGATCCCGTCACCGAGGCGCTCGTCCTGGCGCCAGTTGACGCGGCCGCCGCCACCGACACGGCCGCCGAGGACGCGCTCGACACCGCCGGGACCGTGACGGCCGAGGTCCAGGAAAAAACCCTGGAAGCCGCCGCCGAACCGGTCGCCGAGGCGGCCAAGTCGACGGCCGATGACCTGACCCTGCTGGTCGGGATCGGTCCCAAGCTGGCGGCGTCTCTGGCCGACCTGGGCGTGACGCGTTTCGAGCAGATCGCCGGCTGGGGCGCCGAAGACCTGGCCGACTTCGACGCCAAGCTGAACCTGCGGGGCCGCGCCGAACGGGACGCCTGGATCGCCCAGGCAAAACGGCTGGCGAGCCTTTAGCCGCGCCCTGGAACGGCCAGGAAAGCGCCAGGTCCGTTCGCCGGGCGACAACCAAGTCCGTAGCGGGGCGTTGACTTGACATGACCGAGCGCAGCGAAACCGTCGAGGGCTATGTCGTCGACGACGGCCCCGCCGGCGAGCGCCAGAAGGCGCACCAGGCTTGGCGGCACGCCGAGACCATCAAGCGGCTCTCCGACCGGCTGATCGGCATTGGGCCGTTCGGCCTGGGGCTGGACGGGGTCCTGGCCTGGGTGCCCTGGGCGGGCCTGGCCTATGGCCTGGGCGCGGGCGGCCTGCTGTTGTTCCACGCCGTGCAGGCCAAGGCGTCGGGCCCCACCCTGGCGCGGATGGCCGCCTATCTGGCCGCCGACAACCTGTCCGACACCGTGCCGGTGCTGGGCTGGGCCGTCGACACCCTGTTCCCTGGCCACCTGATGGCGGCCAAGGCCTTGCAGAAGGACGTCGAGGCTAGACACGGCCTGCCCGAAGAGATCGACCCGAAGACCCGCAAGAAGCGCCGGGTGAAGAAGGCGCGGTCCTAGGCGCTCGGAGCAGACGGTTGGCTGCTCACAGGTTCAACGGCGGCCGGGTGATGATCGACCGGAACTGTCCTTGCCGGCCGTAGGCGATCCACCAGACGCCGAGGCCTGTGAGGACGCCGACCGTCGCGCCGGTCAGGTGCATCGCGACGGCCTGGGCGTCCTCGTCGCCAAAGGTCGTCAGCAGAGAGGTGAAGGCGAGACCGGTCGCCAGACCCACCAGGGCCGCCGCCGATCGGTATTGTCGGTCCACTTGATGCAGCACGGCCCAGGCCATGCAGGCGGGCAGCACGAAGATCCAGCCCGCGAGCAGGCTCATCATCACAGCCCCCGGCAGGGCCGCCAGCACGGCCGAAATCCTGTGCGGGTCCTTCGGCAATTCCATGGCCGCGGCCAACACGTCCAGGGCCAACGGCGGGAAGGCGAAGGCGAACAGGATCGCCGTGACGACCCGCGGTGGGCTGGTCATTTCGCGTGCGGGCTGGAACATGGCGGGTCTCGACGGAGGAACGATCGCCCTATCCAGCCGGCCGCGTGTGAACCCAGGATCGCGATCCCCGGGGACTTCGGATCAAGGGGAGGTGCAGCCCGCGCCTAGGCCACATCCCCCTGGGTGTAGCCCAACTGCATATTCAGCTTGTCCAGCAGCTCGATCACCGCCTCGGCGACTACCGTGCCGGGCGGGAAGATCGCCGCGGCGCCGGCGTCGATCAGGGCCTGGAAGTCCTGCGGCGGGATCACGCCGCCGACGACCATCATGATGTCCGGGCGGCCCTGCTTGGCCAGCTCGGCCTTGAGCTCCGGGGCCAGGGTCAGGTGGCCGGCCGCCAGCGAGCTGGCCCCGACGATGTGGACGGCGTTGTCGACCGCCAGCTTGGCGGCCTCGGCCGGGGTCTGGAACAGCGGGCCGATGTCGACGTCGAAGCCGAGGTCGGAAAAGGCGCTGGCGATCACCTTCTGGCCGCGGTCGTGGCCGTCCTGGCCCATCTTGGCCACGAGGATGCGGGGCGGGCCGCCGTGGGCCTCTTGGAAGGCGGCGACCATGGCCCGGGCCCGGGCGGCCTTGGGATCGGCGCCGGTCTCGGCGCCATAGACGCCCTGGATCGCCTGGATGGTGGCGCGGTGGCGGCCGAAGACGTTCTCCATGGCCAGGCTGATCTCGCCGACCGTGGCCTTGGCGCGAGCGGCGTCGACGGCCAGGGCCAGCAGGTTGCCGGTTCCTCGCGCGCCATCCTCCAGCGCCTTCAGCGCCGCCGCCGTCGCGGCCGGATCGCGCTCGGCCTTCAGCCGCGCCAGCTTCTCCAACTGCTGGGTGCGGACCGACGAATTGTCGACCTTCAGCATCGGGATCTCGTCGACGACTTCCGGCTTGTAGCGATTGACCCCGACCACGCTCTGGCGATTGGAGTCGATGCGGGCCTGGGTCTTGGCGGCGGCCTCCTCGATACGCAGCTTGGGGATGCCCTGCTCGATGGCCTTGGCCATGCCGCCGGCCGCCTCGACCTCCTCGATATGGGCCAGGGCCTTGACCGCCAGGTCGTGGGTCAGGCGCTCGACATAGTAGCTGCCGCCCCAGGGGTCGGCGACGCGGGTCGTGCCGCTTTCCATCTGCAGAAACAGCTGGGTGTTGCGGGCGATGCGGGCCGAGAAGTCGGTCGGCAGGGCCAGGGCCTCGTCCAGGGCGTTGGTGTGCAGGCTCTGGGTCTGGCCATTGACCGCCGCCATCGCCTCGACGCAGGTGCGGGCGACGTTGTTGAACACGTCCTGCGCCGCCAGCGACCAGCCCGAGGTCTGGCTGTGGGTGCGCAGGGATAGCGAGCGGTCGTCCTTGGGCGCGAACTCGCGCTTCATCAGCTGGGCCCACAGCAGGCGGGCCGCGCGCATTTTCGCGACTTCCATGAAGTAGTTCATGCCGATCGCCCAGAAGAACGACAGGCGCGGGGCGAAGGTGTCGATGCTCATGCCCGCCGCCACGCCGGCCCGGGCGTATTCGACCCCGTCGGCCAGGGTGTAGGCCAGCTCCAGGTCGGCCGTCGCCCCGGCTTCCTGCATATGATAGCCGCTGATCGAGATGGAGTTGAACTTCGGC
The DNA here is from genome assembly GCF_031457295.1 of Caulobacter sp. BE254. Taxonomy (NCBI): domain Bacteria; kingdom Pseudomonadati; phylum Pseudomonadota; class Alphaproteobacteria; order Caulobacterales; family Caulobacteraceae; genus Caulobacter; species Caulobacter sp. BE254. Next base: position 87,145 of record NZ_JAVDWJ010000011.1, read on the forward strand.
ATCTTCTCCGAGGTGAAGGCGAAGATGTCGGAGATGATCCGCATCGAGGGGCCAGGCGGATAGATGTAGGTGTTGCGGACCATGAACTCCTTGAGGATGTCGTTCTGGATGGTCCCCGACAGCTTGTCGGGCGAGACACCCTGTTCCTCGGCCGCGACGATATAGAGCGCCAGGATCGGCAGCACCGCGCCGTTCATGGTCATGGACACGCTCATCTTGTCGAGCGGGATGCCGGAAAACAGCGTGCGCATGTCGAGGATGGAGTCGATGGCCACGCCGGCCATGCCGACGTCACCCTTCACCCGCTCGTGGTCGCTGTCGTAGCCGCGGTGGGTGGCCAAGTCGAAGGCCACCGACAGGCCCATCTGCCCCGCGGCCAAGTTGCGTCTGTAAAAGGCGTTGCTGTCCTCGGCAGTCGAAAAGCCGGCATACTGCCGCACCGTCCACGGATTGGTCACGTACATGGTCGGATAGGGGCCGCGCAGATAGGGCGCGACGCCGGGGTAGCCGCCGGTGAAGTCAAGGCCCGCGACGTCGGCCTCGGTGAAGGCCGGCGGCACTTCGATCCCCTCGGGGGTGGCCCAGACCACGCCCTCGGGGGCGGCGGCTGTGGCCCCGGCTTCGTAGGCGACGTCCTTGAAATCAGGGAACTTGCTCATGCCCGTACCCCCATGGGGGCTCCCTCGAAGGCGGCGGAAAAGCGGATCGGCGCCAGAGGCGGGCAATGGGAATCCGGACCGGGCAGCCGGATGCTGGGGGCGTCGGTGGCGAAGTCGGCGGCATCGGGCGTCGCGACCTCCACCGGCTTGTCGTCGGCGTTAGGAAAGGCTGTGACGCCCAGGATCTTGCGGCTTTTGTCGGCGAAGGCGGCCTCCTGCGCCGCGCGGGTGGCGCCGACGATATCGGTGACGAGGCCGCTCTCCAGCGCCTTGACGATGCCGCCGGCCGCCTCGATGGCCTGGAAACCGCCCCAGGCGGCGCGGGCCAGCTGGTCGGTCAGGCTGTCCAGGTACCAGGACCCGCCGGCCGGGTCGGCCACACGGCCTAGATGGCTTTCCTCCATCAGGACCAACTGGGTATTGCGGGCCTGGCGACGACCGAAGGCGGTGGGCAGGCCGAGGGCGTCGGTGAAGGCGCCCAGGACAATGGCGTCCGCCCCGCCGACCGCGCCGGCGAACCCGGCGCTGGTCAGGCGCAGCAGGTTGGTCCAGGCGTCGGCCCGGGTCAGCATCCGCTGCGAGGAGCGGGCCTCGATCACGGCCGGGACCGAGACGCCGCAGGCGTGGGTGATCCGCGCCCACAGCGCTCGGACAGCCCGGACCTTGGCCACGCCGGTGAAATATTCCGCGTCCAGGCTGACGCCCAGGACGATGCGCGAGAAGGCCTCCTCCATCGACAGGCCGGCGCGAACCAGGGCCTTGGCGTAGGCCAGGGCGCTGGCGGCCATCACCGCCAGTTCCTCGGTGTTGGAGCCGCCGGCCTCATGCGCCGCGCGGCCCGTGGCCAGCATCAGCCCGGCCTTGACGTAGGTCTGGGCCAGCCGAGCCCCGACCGTGGCCGCCGAAACCAGGTGGCCTTCGATCGGCCCGGGGCTGGCGCCGGCCTGGGCGAAGGCGGTCAGCGGGTCCATGTGGAAGGCCAGCGGCGCATTGGGCGCGGCCTTGGCCAGGGTTCCCAGCCAGTCAGCGGCCTTGGGGCCCAGGAAGCCGGCGTCCAGGGCGACGGGGGCCAGGTCCAGCAGCACACCGTTCAGCGCCTGGGCCAGGTCCTGCGTCGAGCCCGCCGCGACGCCGTTCACGCCGGCGGGGTCAAGGGCCAGCAGCACCGAGGCCGCGCCGTTCTCCAGGTCGTTCATGATCTCGGCGGCGGCCTGGCGGGGATCGGGATGGGCGGCGCGCATGCGCAGGTCCCAGGGACGGTCGGCGTCGCGGGCCCGCAGGTCGCGCGCCACCATCACGCCGTCCTGCGCCGTATAGAGCGGCTGGATGGCGATACCGTCGGGCGTCGGCGTGATCAGCGCCTCGTCGAACGCCTGGCCCTTCAGAGTCTTTTCGACCAGGGCCATCCATTTCGCGCGATCCGGGGCGCCAAAATCCTCGGCCAGCGGGGTAGGCGGGTGATTCACGACGTCTGTCTCCTGCACCGCAGCATTTTCTTGTTTTGACCAGGAGATGCGCCTCTGTCCTAGCGTAGGTCAAGCGCTTGCGCGGGGTGCGAACGAGCGTTTAAGCTAACGCTGTTTACATGAGCGGCCCGCAGCGGCCGCCACAAAGGAGACGTTCCCAATGGCCTTGCCGCCGATCCTGCGCGACCGCCTGCGCCTGCCCGTCATCGCGTCTCCGCTGTTCATCATCAGCAATCCCGACCTGGTCATCGCCCAGTGCAAGGCGGGGGTCGTCGGTTCGTTCCCGGCCCTCAACGCCCGGCCGATCTCGCAGTTGGACGAGTGGCTGGCGCGGATCACCGAGGAACTGGCGGCCCACGACCGCGCCAATCCGGACGCGCCCTCGGCCCCGTTCGCGGTCAACCAGATCGTCCACAAGAGCAACAACCGGCTCCAGGAGGATGTCGAGCTCTGCGTGAAGTACAAGGTTCCGGTGGTGATCACCTCGCTGGGCGCGCGCGAGGACCTGAACGCCGCGATCCACAGCTACGGCGGGATCACCCTGCATGACGTGATCAACGACAGGCACGCCCACAAGGCCATCGAGAAGGGGGCCGACGGCCTGATCCCGGTGGCGGCCGGGGCCGGCGGCCACGCCGGAACCCTGTCGCCGTTCGCCCTGATCCAGGAGATCCGCCAGTGGTTCGATGGGCCGGTGGCGCTGTCGGGCTCGATCGCCTCGGGCCGCTCGATCCTGGCGGCTCAGGCCATGGGCGCGGACCTGGCCTATGTCGGCTCGGCCTTCATCGCGACCAAGGAAGCGAATGCGCCCCAGGGCTACAAGGACACCATCGTCGAGGCCCGGGCCAACGACATCGTCTATTCGAACCTGTTCACCGGCGTGCACGGCAACTATCTGCGCCAGTCGATCGTCCGGGCGGGGCTGGACCCGGAGAACCTGCCGGTCAGCGATCCGTCGGCCATGAACTTCGGCTCGGGCGGCAACCAGGAGGCCAAGGCCTGGCGCGACATCTGGGGCTCGGGCCAGGGCGTCGGGGCCATCGACGCGGTGCTGTCGGCCGGCGAACTGATCGCCAAGTTCGCGGAGCAGTACGAGGACGCCAAGGCGGAGCTGGCAGCCAAAACCGTCCTGACTTCGGGCGCCCGCCTGGCTTTCGCGGCCCAGTAGGCGGGGACGGGGAGGGGGATCGACAGGCGTCGGTCCTCCGGGACTCCCGCCGGGGCGACACTGGAGGCGTCGAAACCCTCCAGGAGTTCCCATGTCCAACGACACGACGCCCCGCCTGTCGCTGCCCTTCGTGGCGGCCGGCCAGGCCCAGAAGCATATCACCGTCAACGAGGCCCTCGGCAGGCTGGACGGCCTGGTCCAGTTGGCGGTCCAGAGCCGCACGATCGCCGCCCAGCCGGCCTCACCCGCCGACGGCGCGATGCACATCCTGCCGACCGGCGCGACCGGCGCCGCGTGGTTCGACAAGGCCGCCGGCCTGCTGGCCCACTATGTCGACGGTGTCTGGGAAGCCCTGACGCCCAAGGCCGGATGGCTGGCCTGGATCATCGACGAGGGCCTGGCCCTGATCCACGACGGCGAGACCTGGACCCCGCTGTCCTCGACCTTCAAGGCCCTGACGGCCGCGCGCTCGCCGTTCTTCGCAGCCACGCGGTTCGAGATCCTCGAGCAGGAAGTGACCCTGTCCGGCGCCTCGGTGGCCACCACCGTGACCATCCCGGCCCGCGCCATCGTGCTGGGCGTCTCGACCCGCACCAGCGTCGCGGTTACCGGCGCGACGTCTTACAGCTGCGGCGTGGCCGGCGAGACGGGCAAGTTCGGCGCCGCGCTGGGCGTCGCCAAGAACGCCAGCAACATCGGGGTGATCGGCCCGACGGCCTATTACGCCGACACGCCGGTGGTGATCACGGCGGCGGGCGGGGCCTTCACTGGCGGCAAGGTGCGGGTATCGATCCACGCCATGCGGTTCGATCCTCCGGCGGCGGTCTGAGAGGCTGGGGACAGGCGCATGCGCCTGTCCCCAGCCGCGACTTGACCCCACCCGCCTGGGCCGCTACCAACCCGGCACCTTTGGGGAGTAGCCGCCCGCGCCGATCAGCGGGGCCCGCCGTCAACACACTTGCCTTTCAAGGCATGGCGCGGGTGAAGGAAGCCACCGGCTTCCGCGGCGAGACCAATGGCGTCGGTTTCCGTTCCGGGCTGGGCGGGGTCTCCGACGCTATTGGCGTGCGCTCGGCCCGGACGGTTTTGACTTCATGGAATCCCTGCTCGTTTCGGCCTTCGTGGTGGCCATCGCCGAGATCGGCGACAAGACCCAGCTGCTGGCCATCATCCTGGCCACCCGCTTCAAGAAACCCGTGCCGATCATCCTGGGCATATTGGTCGCCACCCTGGCCAACCACGCCCTGGCGGCCCTGGCCGGATCGCTGGTCTCGGACCTGTTCGACGGAGCGTGGTTCAAGTGGGCCATCGCCGTCTCGTTCATCGCCATGGCCGCCTGGGCCCTGATCCCCGACAAGGCCGACGACGATCTACCCGGCGGCGCGGGTCGCTACGGGGTGTTCCTGACCACCACCATCGCCTTTTTCCTGGTCGAGATGGGCGACAAGACCCAGATCGCCACGGTCGCCCTGGGCGCGCGCTTCCATGACGTGTTCTGGGTGGCGGCCGGCACCACCCTGGGCATGATGGCCGCCAACATCCCCGCCGTGTACCTGGGCGAGGCGGCGACCAGGATCGTGCCGCTGAAGTACGTCCGCCTGGGCGCGGCGCTGATCTTCCTGGGCCTCGGGATCTGGGCGGGCGCGGAGGCTTTCCGCGCCTAGCGCCCTTGGCCGGGGACAGGCACCTGCGCTTGTCCCCGATCGTGCGGGGCGGCTAGAGCCCTTGATACCGACCATCCCCAGCGCCAAAAGGGTTCCGACAAAAGGGGACCTTGATGACCGACCGCGGCTGGGAGTTCTGGATCGACCGCGGCGGCACCTTCACCGACATCGTCGCGCGGCGGCCGGACGGCGCCCTGCTGACCCACAAGCTGCTGTCGGAAAACCCCGAGCAGTATGACGACGCGGCCGTGGCCGGCGTGCGGGCGCTGCTGGATGGCGGCGGCGCCATCGACGCGGTCAAGATGGGCACCACCGTGGCCACCAACGCCCTGCTCGAGCGGGCGGGCGAGCCCACGGTCCTGGCGATCACCCGGGGCCACGCCGACGCCCTGCGCATCGGCTATCAGGCTCGGCCCAAGCTGTTCGACCGCCAGATCGTCAAGCCCGAGGCGCTGTATGACCACGTCGTCGAGATCGACGAGCGGATCAGCGTCGAGGGCGCGGTGCTGCGGCCTCTCGACGAGGCAGGAGCCCGCGCGGGGTTGCAGGCCGCCTTCGACGCCGGCTTCCGCGCCGTGGCGGTCGTGCTGCTACACGGCTTCCGGTTCACCGACCACGAGGCGAGGGTCGCGGCGATCGCCCGTGAGGTCGGCTTCACCCAGGTGTCGATCAGCCACGAGGTCAGCCCGCTGATGAAGCTGGTCGGCCGCGGCGACACCACGGTGGTCGACGCCTACCTGTCGCCGATCCTGCGCCGCTACGTCGACAGGGTGGCTGACGCGCTTGAAGGAACAGGAGAAGGGGGGCGCGAGACGCGCCTGCTGTTCATGCAGAGCAACGGCGGCCTGACCGACGCCCACGCCTTCCGCGGCAAGGACGCGATCCTGTCCGGTCCGGCGGGCGGGGTGGTCGGCATGGCCAGGACGGCGGCCCAGGCCGGCTTCGAGCGGGTGATCGGCTTCGACATGGGCGGCACCTCGACCGACGTCTGCCATTTCGCGGGCGAGTACGAGCGGGCCTACGAGACGGTGGTGGCGGGCGTGCGGATGCGCGCGCCGATGATGAACATTCACACCGTGGCGGCCGGCGGCGGCTCGATCTGTGCGTTCGACGGCGCGCGGTTCCGGGTCGGCCCGGCCTCGGCTGGGGCCAATCCGGGTCCGGCCTGCTACCGGCGCGGCGGGCCGCTGACGGTGACCGACTGCAACGTCATGCTGGGCAAGCTGTCGCCGGACTTCTTCCCGGCGGTGTTCGGCCCGAACGCCGACCAGCCTTTGGATCGCGACGTGGTGGCGGCGAAGTTCGAGGCCTTGGCGGCCGAGATCCTGGCGGCGACCGGCAAGGCCATGACGCCGGTCGAGATCGCCGAGGGCTTCGTGACCATCGCCGTGGAGAACATGGCCAAGGCGGTGCGGCAGATCTCGATCCAGCGCGGCTACGACGTCACCCGATACGTCCTGGCCTGCTTCGGCGGGGCGGGCGGCCAGCACGCCTGCCTGGTGGCCGACGCCCTGGGCATGAACGAAGTGATGATCCATCCGTTCGCCGGGGTGCTCAGCGCCTACGGCATGGGCCTGGCCGACCTGCGGACCCTGCGCGAGGCGACGGTGGAGCGGCCGCTGGCCGACGCGGCCGAAGACTTGGCCGCTCGCGCCGCCGCCCTGGCGGGCGAGGCCGAGGCTGCGCTGTGGGCCCAGAAAGTGCCGCTGGTCCGGGTCGAGACGATCGCCAGCCTACTGATCAAGTACGCCGGTACCGACACCCCGCTGCGCGTGCCGCTGGGCGACGCGGCGGCGGTGCGCGAGGCGTTCGAGGCCCTGCACCAGCGGCGCTTCGGCTTCGTCTCGCCGGGCACGGCCCTGGTCGTCGAGGCCCTGGCCGTAGAGGCCATCGGCCACGCCGACGCCGGCGAAGCGCCGGACCTGGGCGTCGGCGCGGACTCCAAGCCGGAGCCCCTGGCGATCCTCAGCGTCCGCATGGCGGGCGCCGAACACGCCACGCCGGTGTTCGACCGCGCCGCCTTGCCGATCGGCGGCGAGGTGGCGGGACCGGCGATCGTCCGCGAGGACACCGGCACGACGGTGATCGAGCCGGGCTGGCGGGCGACGGTCGACCGTCACCTGAACCTGATCATCGATCGCGTCGCCGCCCTGGCCCCGCGCCAGGCGGCCGGGACCAAGGCCGATCCGGTGATGCTGGAGGTGTTCAACAACCTGTTCATGGCAGTGGCCGAGGAGATGGGTTTCGCCCTGCAGAACACCGCCTATTCGGTCAACATCAAGGAGCGGCTGGACTTCTCCTGCGCCCTGTTCGACCGCGACGGGAACCTGATCGCCAACGCCCCGCACATGCCCGTGCACCTGGGCTCGATGGGCGACAGCGTGCGGGCGATCCGCGACGGGCGGCTGCACGACGGCCGGGGCCTGCTGCCCGGCGACGTCTACATGCTCAACGCGCCCTATAACGGCGGCACCCACTTGCCGGACGTGACGGTGGTCATGCCGGTGTTCGACGGGGCCGGCGCCCTGGCCTTCTATGTCGCGGCGCGTGGCCACCAGGGCGACATCGGCGGCATCACGCCGGGCTCGATGCCGCCGGGCAGCCGCACCGTCGAGGAGGAGGGGGTGCTGATCGAGAACTTCCTGCTGGTCGAGGGCGGGCGGTTTCGCGAGGCCGAGGTGCGGGCCCTGCTGGCCTCGGGCGCCTGGCCGGCCCGCAATCCCGACCAGAACATCGGCGACCTCAAGGCCCAGGTGGCGGCCTGCGCGCGCGGCGCCGAGAGCCTGACCGGTCTGGTGGCCGAGTTCGGCCAGGCGGTGGTCGAGGCCTATATGGCCCATGTGCAGGACAACGCCGAGGAAGCCGTGCGGCGGGTGCTGGCCACGCTGTCGGACGGCGCCTTCGCCTATGAACTGGACGACGGGTCGGTGGTGAAGGTGGCGATCACCGTCGACCGCGCGGCCCGCACAGCTCGGGTCGACTTCACCGGCACCAGCGACCAGGTTCCGACCAATTTCAACGCCCCGGCCTCGATCTGCCGGGCGGCGGCGCTCTATGTGTTCCGCACCCTGGTGGACGACGAGATCCCGATGAATGACGGCTGTTTGCGGCCGGTCGATCTGGTGATCCCCGAGGGCTCGATGCTGCGGCCGCGCTATCCGGCGGCGGTGGTGGCCGGTAATGTCGAGACCAGCCAAGTGGTGGTCGACGCCCTCTATGGCGCGCTGGGCGTGATGGCGGCGGCCCAGGGAACGATGAACAACTTCACGTTCGGCGACGACAGGCGACAGTACTACGAGACCATCTGCGGCGGGGCCGGCGCCGGGCCGGGCTTCGACGGCGCCGACGCGGTCCAGACCCATATGACGAACAGCCGCCTGACCGACCCGGAAGTGCTGGAGAGCCGCTATCCGGTGCTGGTCGAGGCCTTCTCGATCCGGCGCGGCTCGGGCGGCGTAGGGGCGCATCGCGGCGGCGACGGGGTGGTGCGCAGGATCGGCTTCCGCGAACCGATGACGGCGACCCTGCTGTCCAACCGTCGGCGGGTGGCGCCGTTCGGGTTGGCGGGCGGCGGTGTTGGGGCGTTGGGTTCAGCGCGGGTCGAGCGGGCGGACGGTTCGGTGCAGGCGCTCGGCGCGACCGACGCCGTGGAGGTCGTGACGGGCGACGCGATCGTCATCGAGACGCCGGGGGGCGGGGGATATGGGACCGGCTAACTAGGTCCTCCCCCTGTGGGGGAGGCGATCGCGCAGCGATCGGTGGGGGGAGTTTTTGGGGTCTTCGATCCGGTTGCGGACGCCTGCCGGCTACTCCCCCCACCGTCGGCTTCGCCGACACCTCCCCCAGAGGGGGAGGGTCTTGGAACGACCGGCGGTTAGGCCAGCACGACCTTGCCATCCACCCGGCGCGCGATGCCCAGCGGGTTGGCGTCCTGCAGTTCCGCCGGCAGCAGGGCGGCCGGCAGGTTCTGGTAGCTGACCGGCCGCAGGAAGCGGAAGATCGCCAGCGAACCGACCGAGGTCGAGCGGCTGTCGGAGGTCGACGGGAACGGGCCGCCGTGGACCATGGCGTGGCCGACCTCGACGCCGGTGCCGAAGCCGTTGATCAGCACGCGGCCGGCCTTCAGCTCCAGGGTCGGCAGCAGGGCGCGGGCCAGGTCGGTGTCGGCCTCGTCCATGTGCACGGCGATGGTCAGCTGGCCTTCCAGGGCGGCGAGCACCTGGGTCAGCTGGGCCAGGTCCTTGGCGCGGACCACCAGCGAGGCGGCGCCGAACACTTCGTCCTGCAGGTGCGGCGTGGCCAGGAAGGTGGCGGCGTCCACCGAGAACAGGGTCGCGCGGCCCTGGCCGTGGCCGCCTTCCAGGCCGTGCGCCACCTCGGTGACGCCCGAGGTCTCGGCCAGGACCTTCACGCCGCCGGTATAGGCCTTGCAGATGCCGGGGGTCAGCATCTGGCCGGCCGGGGCCTTGGCGATCACCTCGGCGGTGGCCGCCAGGAAGGCGTCCAACTCGGGGCCGTCGATGCCGAGGATCAGGCCGGGATTGGTGCAGAACTGGCCGGCGCCTTGGGTCAGGGCGGCGACGAAGTCCGGGGCGATGGCGGGGCCGCGCGCCTTCAGGGCGTTCGGCAGCAGCAGGACCGGGTTGATGCTGCTCATCTCGGCGTAGAACGGGATCGGCTCGGGACGGCCCTGGGCGATGGCCGTCAGGGCCAGGCCGGCGCGGCGCGAGCCGGTGAAGCCGGCGGCCTTGATGCGGGCGTCGGCGACCAGGCCTTGCGAGATCGCGATGCCGGCGTCGTGCAGCAGGGCGAAGACGCCCGATGGCAGACCGCAGGTCTTGATGGCGTCCTGAACGGCGCGGCCGACCAGTTCCGACGTGCCCGGGTGCGCCGGGTGGGCCTTGACCACCACCGGGCAGCCGGCCGCCAGGGCCGAGGCGGTGTCGCCGCCCGCCACCGAGAAGGCCAGAGGGAAGTTGCTGGCGCCGAACACCGCCACCGGACCCAGCGGCACGTTGCGCAGGCGCAGGTCCGGACGCGGCAGCGGCTTGCGGTCCGGCTGGGCGGGGTCGATCCGGGCTTCGAGCCAGCCGCCGTCGCGCAGCACGCCGGCGAACATCTTCAGCTGGCCCATGGTGCGGCCGCGCTCGCCTTCGAGGCGCGCGCGCGGCAGGCCGGTCTCGGCCATGGCGCGGACGATCAGGTCGTCGCCGATCGCCTCGATCTTGGCCGCGACGGTTTCCAGGAACACGGCCCGCTGCTCGGGCGAGGTGGCGCGGTAGGGACCGAAGGCCGCGGCCGCCAGGGCGCAGGCCTCGTCGAGGTCGGCCTTGGTCGCGCCGCCGAAGGTCACGTCCAGGGTCGCGCCGGTGCTGGGGTCGACCGCGTGGATCGCGCCGCCGGTTCCGGGGCGGGCGCCGCCGTCGATCAGAAGTTCACCGGTGATGGTCATGGCGCGATCCCTCGTGTCGTGTTCGTTGCTGGGGTCTTAAATGATACCGCTCCCATGGACGTCAAGCGGCGCGGGGGCAGACAGGGCGTTTCGCCCCGGTTACGGTCGTTCGAACCCTGGGGGAAACGGATTCTGAATGGCGAAGCGGCCGGCCACGATCATCCATGTCGCCGAAAAGGCGCGCGTGTCGGTCAAGACGGTGTCGCGGGTGCTCAACGACGAGCCCAATGTCACGCCGGACCTGAAGGCCCGCGTGCTCGCGGCCGTCGAGAAGCTGGGCTACAGCCCCAGCAAGGCGGCGCGGACCATGGCCGGGTCGCGCTCCTACCTGCTGGTGGCCTTCAACGACCGTCGCCTAACGCTGGACAACTGGCGCAGCGAGCGCGGCAACGAGTGGATCGACCAGATGCTGTACGGCGCCATGCTGCGCTGCGAGCAGTCGGGCTACCATCTGATGTTCGAGCTGGTCGACCGCGAGTCGGACCAGCTGGAAAGGCAGATCACCGCGGTGCTGTCGTCGCTGCAGCCCGACGGGGTGATCCTGACGCCGCCCAACTGCGAGAACCCGGTGGTGCTGGGGGCGCTGAAGAAGCGCAATATCCCGTTCGTGCGCCTGAACACGCCGGTGCGAGGCCAGGGGCCGCGGGTCTACATGGACGACCGCGCCGCGGCCCGCCAGGCGACCAGGCACCTGCTGGGCCTGGGGCACAGGCGCATCGGCATGATCGCCGGCGACTACAGGTTCTCGTCGTCGATCCTGCGGGTCGAGACCTTCCAAGCCACCATGGCGGCGGCCGGCCATCCCGTGCCGGACGCGCGGATCTACAAGGGCGACTTCACCTTCGAGGCCGGCGTGGCGGGCGCGAACGCCCTGCTGGACCTGCCCGAGCCGCCGACCGCGATCATGGCGTCCAACGACCAGATGGCGCTGGGCGTGGTCAGCGTGGCCCAGGCGCGCGGCCTCTTGGTGCCCGGCGACCTGTCGATCCTCAGCTACGACGACACGATCGGGGTGCGGCTCAGCGTGCCGTCCCTGACGGCGGTGCGCCAGCCAGTGGCCAAGATGGCCGAGATCGCCGCCGACATGCTGATCACCGCCAGCGCGGCCGGCGAGAAGCTGGCGGCCAGCAGCACCCTGGCGCCGTTCGAGCTGATGGTCCGAGCCTCGACGGGGCCGGCGCCGGGTTGACGGATCGGGGACAGGCGCATGCGCCTGTCCCCAGCCGTGACGACTACTTCCCGTCGTACGACACGGGCAGCGTCCTGGCCGCCAGGGTCACCTCGGTCTTGGCCCCCAGGTCGCGGGACGAGGCGCCCAGCGACACCTCGTAGGGACCAGCGGCGATGGTCCAGGCCTTGGCCTTGGAGTCGAAGGTCGCCAGCAGTCGCGGGTCGACGGTGACGCTGACCTTGGCGCTGGCGCCGGGGGCCAGGTCGACCTTCTTGAAGCCAGCCAGGCGGCGCGGCGCCTCCCAGCCTGAGCCGCCCTTCGGCCCGACATAGACCTGCGGCACGGCCTTGCCGGCGACCTTGCCGGTGTTGCTGACCGTGAAGCTGACCGTCAGCGTGTCGCCGACCTGGCTGGCCTTCAGGTCGCCGTAGCCGAAGGTCGAATAGGACAGGCCGTGGCCGAAGGCGAACAGCGGCTGGTGGCCCTTCTGGTCGAACCACTTGTAGCCGACCGCCGCGCCCTCGATGTCGTAGTCAACGTCGCAGAAGGCCTCCGGCTTGGCCGGGTCGCAGTCGATCGTCTGGCGCGGCAGCTGGTCGACGCTGGCGGGGAAGGTGATCGGCAGGCGGCCCGAGGGATTGACCTCGCCGGTCAGCACCCGGGCGATCGCCTCGCCGCCGCTGGTGCCCGCGTACCAGGCCTCGACCACGGCCCCCACCTTGGACAGCCACGGCATCAGCACTGGGCCGCCGGTCTCCAGCACCACGGCGGTCCTGGGATTGGCGGCGGCGACGGCGTCGATCAGGGCGTCCTGGTTGTCGGCCAGGGTCAGGGAGTAGTCCTGGGATTCGGCGGCCCACTGGTGGGCGAAGACGATGACCAGGTCGGCGTCCGCGGCGGCCCTGGCGGCAGCGACCGGATCGGTTCCGTCGTCATAGGCGAAGGTCGCGCCGGGATTGCGGGCCCGCAGCGCCTTCAGCGGCGAGGAGGGGTGGTAGACGATCGGGCCGGGGAAGCCCTCGGGGCCCAGGCCCTTCACAGCCATGCCGCCGATCGGGAACACCTGCGACGAGCCGCCGCCCGACAGCACGCCCACATCGGCGTGCGAGCCGATGACGACGATCTTCTTCGCCGCCTTGACGATGGGGAGCAGGCCGCCGTCGTTCTTCAGCAGGACGATGGCGTCCTCGGCGTCGGCCTGGGTGACCTTGGCGTGAGCGGCGAAGTCGATCGGGCCCTTGACCACCGGATGATCGAACAGGCCGTGGGCGAACATCGAGCGGGTGATGCGGCGAGCCATGTCGTCCAGCCGAGCCTGCGGCACCGAGCCGTCGGCCAGGGCGGCCTTCAGCGGCGTGCCGAAGAACGGCTGCTTGTCGAAGGTGTAGGCGGACTCCTGGTCCAGGCCCGCATTGGCGGCCTTGGCGGTGGAGTGGGTCGCGCCCCAGTCCGACATCACATAGCCCTTGTAGGCCCAGTCCTTCTTCAGGACCTGGTTCATCAGGTCGTCGCTCTCGCACGCATAGATGCCGTTGATGCGGTTGTAGGCGCACATCACCGAGCCCGGGTCCGACTGCTCGATGGCGAACTCGAAGGCCAGGAAATCGGACTGGCGGGCGGCGGCGTCGGCGATGTTGGCGCTGACCGTCATGCGGCCGGTCTCCTGGCCGTTCAGCGCCCAGTGCTTGATGGTCGAGATGATGTGGTTGGACTGGATGCCGCGGATCTGGGCCCCGACCATGGTCCCGGCCAGCAGCGGATCCTCGCCGCCATATTCGAAGTTGCGGCCGTTGCGTGGGTCGCGGGCCAGGTTGACGCCGCCGGCCAGCTGGACGTTGAAGCCCGAGGAGCGCGCCTCCGAACCGATCATCGCCCCGCCCTTGAAGGCCAGTTCCGGATTCCAGGTCGCCGCCGTGGCGATGCCGGCGGGCAGGGAGGTGCGCTCCAGATAGGGATCGCTCGACTCGCGCTGGGTGGCGACGCCGACGCCGGCGTCGGTTTCCCACTGCGGCGGCACGCCCAGGCGCGGAATGCCCGGGATGTAGCCGGCCGAGCCCATGCGGGCCTCGGCGTGCGGCGTGAACTTCGGTTTGTCCTGGTTCGAGCCGAAATAGCCGAACACCAGGGTCAATTTCTCGTCCTGCGTCATTTGCGCAACGATCAGGTCGGCGCGCTGATCGGCGCTCAGCCGGGTGTTCATCCAAGGTTTCGTGGCGCTGGTGGCGGCGGCCTGGGCGTGAGCGGCGGCCGCTGGCAGCGCCGTGGTCAGCATCAGGGCCATCACCAGACCCCGCATATGCTGTCGCTTCATTCTTTTTCCTCCCACTTACGTCTTTGGCTATACGCCCGACGTTCTTTGGCAAAGCTTGTGGATCGGCGACTATTTTCAACTATCCACAAGGTGGAGCGTGAAATTATCAACTAAGTCGCAAATAGATCGCTGATTGACAACGTTGTCCTACTGTAGCTATTCACGACGTGCAAGTCGCGACCAAAAAGATCGCGCGCAGGGAGAGGGATGAAGATGAAGCTCCGCAGAACGCTATTGGCCGGTTCCTCGGTCGTGACGGTCCTGATCGCCGCCACCGCCGTGCAGGCCCAGACCGCACCGGCCGCGGCCGACGCCACCCAGCTCGAGGAGATCACGGTCACCGCCACCAAGCGCGAGACCAACCTGCAGGATACGCCGATCGCCATCAGCGCCTTCGGCCAGTCGGCTCTGGACCGCCAGCAGGTCAAGGACGTCACCGACCTGGCCAAGTTCGTGCCGTCGATGGCCATCAACCAACAGGGCGACCAGGGCGCGATCCTGATCACCATGCGCGGCATCGGCAACGACACCGCCTTCACCGAAGTGGCCGACCCCGAGGTCGCCATCTATGTCGACGGCCTCTATTCGCCCCGCGCCCAGGGCGCGGCCGTGCTGATGTACGACGTGGACGCCGTCGAAGTGGCGCGCGGCCCGCAGGGCACGCTGTTCGGGCGCAACGCCACGGTCGGCGCTGTCAGCATCCGCACCGCCAAGCCGACGCTGGGCGACTATTACGGCAACGCCGAGGTCGTGGCCGGCTCGTACAATCGCCTGGGCGCCCGCGTCGCCGTCAACATGCCGATCTCCGACACCTTCGCCCTGCGCCTGGCGGCGATCACCGAGCGCCACGACGGCTATGCCGACTTCCAGCGTCCGCCGGAAGCGCCGGGGATCAACCCGTCGGCCTTCGTCACCCAGGGCAAGAAGTACTACGCCCAGGACCAGCGCTCGGCCCGCCTCAGCGCCCTGTGGAAGCCGACCGAGGCCTTCACCTGGAACGTCAATGTCGAGGGCTACCAGGACACCGGCGCCCCGATCCTTGCCCTGGCCCAGACCCCGCGCGCCGGCCAGAAGAAGTGGTCGGCCCTGATCGACACCGCCCCGCAGAGCGACCGCTTCTCGTACGGCGTGCGCAGCACGATGGACTATTCCGTCAACGACAAGGTCGGCCTGACCTACATCACCGGCTGGCAGCGGGTGGGCGGCAGCGCCAACAGCGACGCCGATGGCGGCATCCTGGGCGTGACCCGTCCCGACGGTTCGCTGACCAAGGGCGGGTTCGGCGAGAACCACACCGTCTGGTCGCGCAACGACGCCTGGAGCCATGAAGTCCAGCTGAAGTCGCAGGGCGAGCAGGCCATCGACTGGATCGTCGGCGGCTATTACAGCCACGAGGACAACTCGATCCGCTTCGACATCGACCAGCGCGACGGCTATCGCGACGGTCCGATGAGCTGGTCGGGCAGCTTCATCCAGGCCAAGCGCACCGTCGAGTCCAAGGCCGCGTTCGGCCAGGCCGTCTGGCACATGAACGACCGCGTTCGCCTGACGGCCGGCGTGCGCTACACCGACGACACCAAGCAGGACCAGGGCGGCCGGAACGTCACGTTCAAGGGCTATGCGGACTGTTTGACGGCCGAGGCGGGCGTGGGCGGCGGCCATCCGGAGCGCTGCGACATCGGCATCTTCGGCCGCGACCGCAGCGCCAGCGCCGCCCAGCTGCTGGCCCTGCTGGGCCCCGGCTACAGCATCAGCAACAACGACGTGAAGGGCAGCTGGGACAAGTTCACCTGGCTGGGCCGCGCCGACGCCGATCTGACCGACGACGTGCTGGTCTATGGCAGCGTCAGCACCGGCTTCAAGTCGGGCAACATCGAGGACGGCGGCCTGCTGGCCAATCCGGAAACCCTGACCAATTACGAAGTCGGCTCCAAGATCCGCTTCCTGGACGGCCGGGCCACCTTGAACCTCGCGGCCTATTACGAGGACTTCAAGGGCTACCAGGTCAACCAAGTGGTCACGACCTTCAAGCCGGACGGCTCGGTCGACAAGTCGCAGGTGGTGACCACCAACGCCAAGGGCGCCCAGGCCTACGGAATCGAGGCCGAGCTGACCGCCAACCTGACTGCCAATGACCGCCTGCAGATCTCGGCCACCGCCCAGGACACCAAGATGGACGAGCTGATGGCCGCCGACGGCCGCATCGGTCCGAACGACGCGGCCCACGCGGTGCAGCTGAAGGGCAAGGAGCTGCCGCACGCCCCGCACTTCTCGGGCACGGTAGCCTACGAGCACACGTTCGAACTGGCCAACGGCCGGGTGATCCCGCGGATCGCCACCCACTTCGAGAGCAAGAGCTGGCTGTCCTATTTCAACCAGGGCGCCCCGGACCAGCAGAAGAGCTACACCCGCACGGACGTGACCCTGCGCTACGAGCCGGCGGAAGCTCCCTGGTCGGTCGAGGCCTTCGTCCAGAACCTCGAGGACAAGAACATCAAGACCGGGGCCGGCGCCGCCGGCGTGCCGAACTACGATCCGGTCTGGACCGCGGTCTACCAGCCGCCCCGCACCTGGGGCGTCCGCCTGAAGACCAAGTTCTAGGCCTGTGTTGAGGCGCGGTCCTTCGCCCGGACCCCGTTTCAGGAGCGACGCGCCCCCTCCGACGCGTCGCTCCACCCCTTCCTTGAGCGTATTGCCTCCCAGACTGCGCTCTCCCGGGTGACGACGCCCCCGACTGTCACCCGGGATTTTCTTTTTCGCGCCCAGCCGCCAGGATCGTCCCAAGGGAGCCGCGCCATGACCGGGAACCGGATCGTCATCGTCGGCGGCGGCACGGCCGGCTGGCTGACCGCCGCCTACCTGGCCAAGCGCCTGGGCGCCGACCGGCCCGACGGCGCCCGCATCACCCTGGTCGAGGCTCCGGACATCGCCACGATCGGCGTCGGCGAGGGCACGTTTCCCACCATCCGCTCGACCCTGGCCGAGCTGGGCGTCAGCGAGGCGCGGTTCCTGCGCGAGAGCGCGGCGACGTTCAAGCAGGGCGTCCGCTTCGTGGACTGGGAGCGGCGTTCGCAAAACGGCAAGTCTTGCGAATACTTCCACCCGTTCAACCTGCCGCTCCGCCCCAACGGCCGCGACCTGTCGCCCTATTGGCTGCTGGACCGCCAGGCCGGCGGCGCCCCGCCGTTCGCCGACGCGGTGACGACGCAGGGGGCGGTCATCGCCGCCGGCCTGGCGCCCAAGCGGCTGGAGGACCCCGATTTCCAGGGGCCGATGAACTACGCCTACCATTTCGACGCCGCGCGCTTCGCCGATTTCCTGCGCGGGGTGGCGGTCGAGGCGGGCGTCACGCACCTGGAGGGCCGGGTCGACGGCGTTGTCCGCGACATGATCGGCGACATCGCCTCGATCCAGGCGGGCGATCTGGGCACGATCGAGGGCGACCTGTTCGTCGACTGCTCGGGCTTTCGCGCCCTGCTGATCGGCGAGGCCCTGGGCGCGCCGTTCAAGCGGGTCGACCACGTGCTGTTCAACGACCGCGCCCTGGCGATCCAGGTCCCGTACGAGACGCCCGACGCGCCGATCAATCCCTACACCTTGGCCACCGCCCACGAGGCCGGCTGGACCTGGGACATCGGCCTGGATAGCCGCCGGGGCGTCGGTTACGTGTTTTCCAGCCGTCACACCGATGAGGTCCGGGCCGAACAGGTGCTGCGGGGCTATGTCGGCAAGGCGGGCGACGGCCTGGAGCCACGGCTGCTGAAGTTTCAGACCGGCTATCGCGAGCGCCAGTGGATCGGCAATTGCGTGGCCGTGGGCCTGTCGGCCGGCTTCTTCGAGCCGCTGGAATCGACCGGGATCATGTTGATCGAGGTGGCCGCGACGATGATCGCCGAGGTCTTTCCGCTGCGCGACCGGGCCGCCCGCGACGCCGCCGCCCGCGCGTTCAACGCCGCCATGGCGGGCCGCTTCGAGCGGATCGTCACGTTCCTCAAGCTGCACTATTGCCTGACCAAGCGCGACGAGCCCTACTGGCGCGACAACGCCGACCCGGCGACCTGGCCGCAGGCGCTGCGCGACCTGCTGGCCCAGTGGAAGCATCGGCCGGTGTCGCGGTTCGACTTCCTGGTCGACTTGGAGACCTTCCTGCCGTCCAGCTACCAGTACATCCTCTACGGCATGAACGCGGCGACGGACTTCGCGCCGGTCGAGGGGCGCTACGGCGAGGCCGCGCTCGCTCGCCAGAGCTTCGCCAAGGTGGCCGAGGCGGCGCGGGAAGCGCTGAAGCACCTGCCGCCGCATCGACAGCTGGTCGAGGCGTATTACGGGCGAGGGTGAGCGGGCTCAACCCCCTCAAGAGCCTGTCATCCCGGACGCAGCGAAGCGAAGATCCGGGACCGCCGGAAGCGCCGAGTTCACGCGTCGGTCCCGGATCTGCGCGCTGCGCGCTTGTCCGGGATGACAGCGAAAATCGCGACGCAGGTTCGCGCTCTTCCGTCGGTGAAAGCCGACAGGCTTGGGGAGGCGGCGGAGCGTCCGGGGCGCGCCCGGTGTAGAATTTTGGAAAGTACCGTTTCGACACGTCACGGGCGCTCCGCGCGGCCGGTGGACGAGAGCCTTCGGATCGCGGATTTTTAACCCGCTCCGATGGAGGCCCCCGGCGGGCGGAAGGTCGGCAAACCCTCCGGACCGCGCGGGCGATTTCAGCCCGCGCCTGGTGCGTTTCGCCGTTCGGCCCCGAGGGGGTGTTCCCGCCGTCCGGTCCGGACCGCCCGAGGCCCCATCCAGGACCCCCACGCTCCGCCGACCGACCCGAAGGGCCCTTCGACGCCGGCCGGCGGACGCTTCCCGCTCGACCGCCCCCGCCGCCCGTCAGGTCGCCAGCTGGACGGCCTCCCCTGCGGCGGGGCAGAGATGAGTATGCGGGCGGTTTGAATGGGTGAGGATCAAATTGGGTCGAGATTTTTCACAACATTGATTTCATGAGGTTTCGCTCCGGATGTTCCAAGGATGAGCTCAGCGCCATCTTCCCAACCGGCGTCATCCCGGGCCTCGTGCCCGGGACCCCTCTGTCCGCCGTAGATGCGGATGAGTGGCGCGCCGGCGCGCCATTTTGCTTCACCGTCAGCTGAACGAGGGGTCCCGGGCACGAGGCCCGGGATGACGGATGGGAAGTGGGTGAGTTGTCGCGCTCGCATGATGTGCACCTCCCGCTTGACGAACCCATAACTCACCAGTTATGAGTAACCCATAGCCAATGAGTTATCGGTTTTCATGACCAACGCCCACGATGTGCTCTTCAGGACGCTCGCCGATCCCACCCGGCGGGGGATCTTCGAGCGGCTGTGCCGCGACGGCGAGCAGACGGTCGGGGCCCTGACGGCCCTGGCCGGGGTCTCGCAGCCGGCGGTCTCCAAGCACCTGGGGTTGCTGAAGCAGGCCGGCCTGGTCAGTGACCGCCATGAAGGCCGGCAGACGCACTACAGCGCCCAGCTGAACGCCCTGGCTCCGTTGGTGGACTGGACAAGCCGCATGGCCGGGTTCTGGGAGACCCGGTTCGACAATCTCGAAGACCTGCTCAACAGGATGGACCAATGACCAGCACCGCGACTCAGACACGCACCGTCGTCGTCGAGCGAGAGATCGCTCATCCCCCGGAAAAGCTCTGGCGCGCCCTGACCCAGCCGCACCTGATGGAGGAATGGCTGATGAAGAACGACTTCAAGCCCCAGGTGGGCCACAGCTTCAACCTGCGCGGCGAGTGGGGTGGGGTGCTGGACTGCAAGGTCCTGGCCGTCGAGCCCCACAAGACCCTGTCCTACACCTGGGATTTCGCGCACGAGGACGCGGCCTACAACCTCCAGAGCGTGGTGACCTTCACCCTGACGCCGACCGCCACGGGCACGCACCTGCGCGTCGAGCAGGCCGGTTTCCACCCCGACCAGAAGCAGGCCTACGGCGGCGCCCACGCCGGCTGGAAGTCGTTCCTCGGCAATCTGGACCAGCTGCTGGAGCGGCTGGACTAAGGGGTTGTCGCGTCTGGCGCCCTGCATGGTCCTCGTCCTTCGACAAGCTCAGGATGAGGACCATGGTGCAGCCTTGGCAGTCGAAAACCTCATCCTGAGCTTGTCGAAGGACGAGGTTTTCGCTTCCCGAGAATGAATATTGATCCGAGGCCCGATCCGTCGCGCCCACCATCAAAGGAAATTCCCTTGAGCAAGATCATCCGACAGACCCACCGCTGGCTGTCGATCCTCTTCACGGCCGGCGTCGTCGGCTACATGATCGTCATGACCAAGGGGCAGCCCCCGGCCTGGGTGGGGCTGTTCGCCCTGGTCCCGCTGATCCTGCTGCTGGCCAGCGGCCTGTACATGTTCGTGCTGCCCTATGTCGCCAGGGGGCGGAGCGGACGGCGCACGCAAGGCTAGGCGGAGGCCGTGGCCGAGGAGGCGTCCGGACCGACGCTGCTGTCAGGCCGCCAGTACGAGGTGAAGACCATGAAAAAGAAGATGGGCGGTCCGCTGGAAGGTCCGCCGTCCGAGCTGATCGACAAGGCGATCGCGGCGCTGGACGACTGGCGCGGCGAGACCCTGACCAGGATCCGCAAGCTGATCCACGAGGCAGACCCCGACGTGGTCGAGGCGTGGAAGTGGGGCGTACCGGTGTGGTCGCACGACGGAATCGTCTGTACCGGCGAGACCTACAAGGCCGCCGTGAAGACGACCTTTCCCATGGGCGCGTCGATGGAGGATCCCGCAGGCCTGTTCAACTCCAGCCTGGAGGGCGCCACGCGGCGGGCGATCGACTTCCACCAGGGCGAGGCGATCGACGAGGCCGCGTTCAAGGCGTTGATCCGCGCCGCCGTGGCGCTGAACGTCTCCAAGCGTTAAGCGGCCTGAAGCTTCAGCCGCATGAACACCGTGCCGTCCGGCGTCGGCGCGTAATAGGGACCGGTGCGTTCGAAGCCCATGAGGTCGTAGAGCCGCAGGGCGGTGGTCATGCTGGGCAGGGTGTCCAGCCGCAGCTCGCTGTAGCCGAGGCTGCGCGCGGCCTCGATCACAGCCTCGGTCATGGCCTTGCCCAGGCCCAGCCCGCGCGCGGCCGGCAGCAGGTAGAGGCGTTTCATCTCGCAGCAGCCGTCGGGGGGGATCGGGCGCAGGCCCACGCAGCCCAGTGGCTGGCCGGCGGCGTCGCGGGCCAGGAGCAGTTCGCCCCGGGGCGGCGCGTACTTGCCGGGCAGGCCGGCCAGTTCGCCGCTGAAATCCTGGTAGCCCAGATCAACGTCCAGCGTGGCGACATAGGCCTGGAACAACGCGACGACGGCGGCCAGGTCGTCGGCGGCGCGGACGGGGCGGATGGAGAAGTCTGTCGCCATGCGCTGATGGGAGCAGACTTCTCCGCCGTCCGGCAAGGCCGGACTACTTCTTGTCGGTGGTCAGCTTGAACACCATGACGTTGCTGTACTTCTGACCCGGGTTCAGCCGCACCGACGCGAAAGCCGGCTTGTTGGGGGCGTCGGGGAAGTGCTGCGGCTCCAGGGCGATGCCGTCGCCCTGGCGATAGATCTTGCCGCTCTTGCCCACCGTGGTGCCGTCGATGAAGTTGCCGGTGTAGAACTGGATGCCCGGCTGGTCGCTAAGGATCTCCAGCACCCGGCCGCTCTTGGGATCGGCCAGGCGCGCGGCCAGGCGCGGGGCGCCGCCGGCCTTGCCGGTCAGCACCATGTTGTGGTCGTAGCCACGGCCGACCACGATCTGCGGGTCGCGGGCGTCGCGGACGCGCTCGCTCACCACGCGCGGCTTGCGGAAGTCGAACACTGTGCCGGCCACGGGCGTGATCTTGCCGGTCGGGATCAGCTCGGCGTCGACCGGGGTGTAGCCGTCGGACGCCAGGGTCAGGACATTGCCCATCGCGCCATCGGCCGAGCCTTCGCCCGCGACGTTGAACAGAGCGTGGTTGGTCATGTTGACGATGGTCGGCTTGTCGGTGGTGGCGCCGTAGGTGATCGTCAGCTGGTTCTGTTCATCGAGAGCGTAGGTCGCCGTGGCCGTCAGAGTTCCGGGATAGCCTTCCTCGCCGTCGGGGCTGACATAGGTGAAGGTGACCGAGGCGACCGGGCCGCGCTTGACGTCGCTGACCTTCCAGACCTGCTTGTCGAAGCCCTTGAGCCCGCCGTGCAGGGCGGCGACGCCGTTGTTGTTCAGAGCCAGCTGGTAGGTCTTGCCGTCCAGCGTGAACTTGCCCTTGCCGATGCGGTTGGCGAACCGGCCGACCGAGGCCCCGAAATAGCTGGCGTTCTTGGCGTAGGCCTCGGCGTCCTTGAAGCCCAGGGCGATGTCGGCCTTGGTCCCGTCGCGGCCGGGGGCAATCAGCGACTGCAGGGTGGCGCCGTAGGTGATCACCGTGGCGCTGACGCCCTTGCCATTGGTCAGGGTTATGGCCTCGACCGCCGCGCCGTCGGGCGTCTTGCCGAACGGGGCCCGGGCGTAGTCGGCCGCGAGGGCTGCCGCCGGAAGAGTGATGGCGGCGGCGGCCAGGAGGGCGCCGGCCAGTTTGCGGCGTGAAGTCTTCATGGGGTTCCTCGTTCCAACGATCGGAGCGGCTCTGGATGGCGCTTGGCGATCATATAGTCCGACAATTGACGCCGGTGCAATCGAAGCGCTGCGGAAAGAGCGGAGGTCGCCGCGGCGGGCGTCAGGCCCGGGCGGAAAAGGGGCTCAGGCGGCCACGGGCCATCCGTCGTCGGTCCAGGCCAGAGGCTGGATGCGCAGGGTTGGGACGCCGCCCCTTCGGGAATCATAGGCGTGGTAGACGATGTCGTCGCGGTCGCCGTCGCGCAGCACGGCCACGTGACCCGGTCCCTTGAAGCGCCTGGCGGGGTCGAGGTCGGCGTGCAGCACGATCAAGCCGCCGCCCTTCATCATCGGCTTGCCGTCGCGGTCGACATAGGGGCCCGCCACCGCCTTCGAGCGGCCGACGACGGTGTAGTAGGTGCTGTCGACGCCCCGGCAGCAGAAGTCGAACGAGGCGAACAGGTAGAACCAGCCCTCGCGCTCGATGATGCAGGGCGCCTCGATCGCGCCGGGGCGGGGGCGGGCGGCGATCGCGGTCAGGGCCGCGTCGGCCCGGGGCTTGCCTGTCGCCTGATCGATCTCGACCAGCTTCAGGCCGGACCAGAAGCTGCCGAAGCTCATCCAGACGCGACCGCCGGCGGTGGCCACGATGTTGGGGTCGATGGCGTTGAAATCGTCGTCCGGCCCGGAGACCAGCACCACGCCCTCGTCGCGCCAGCCGAAGGCCGGGTCGGAGCGGTCGAGGGTGGCGGTGGTCTGCAGCGCGATGGCCGAACGGTTCTTCCCGAAGGTCGAGAGCGCGTAATAGAGGTGGTAGCGGCCGTTGATCAGGCTGATGTCCGGCGCCCAGGCCCCGCGCGCGCCAGGTACCGCCTGCTGGGCCCAGTCGGGCAGGGCGGGCATGACGGCGCCGACCAGGGTCCAGACGACCAGGTCCGGCGAAGTGCGCCAGTGGATCAGACCGGGCTTCTGGCTGGCCTGGCTGGTGCAGAACAGGTGATAGGTCGCGCCCTGCCGGATGATGCAGGGGTCGTGGACGGGCGCCAGGTCGCCGGTCATTTGGTCGTTGAGGCTGGCGGCGGCCGCTTGAACCGAAGCGCCGACGGCGGTGGCGCCGACGATCTGGACCAGCAGGCTACGGCGGGTCGGCATCGCGGACTCCGAAGCTGGGACATGGCCCGCTGGACGAGCCTCGGACGGTCAGCTCGAGGGAACGCGGACAGGCGCATGCCTGTCCGCGTTCCGGAGAAGCGAGCCTACAGCACGCCGTCGACGGCTCGCCGCACGCCCAGCGGGTTGTCGGCCTTCAGCGCGGGCGGCAGCAGGGTGTCGGGGATGTCCTGGTAGCAGACCGGCCGCAGGAAGCGCTCCATGGCGCGGGTGCCCACCGAGGTGCCGCGCGGGTCGGAGGTGGCCGGGAACGGGCCGCCATGGACCATGGCGTGCGAGACCTCCACGCCGGTCGGCCAGCCGTTGGCCAGGATCCGGCCGGCCTTGCGCTCCAGGATCGGCAGCAGGGGGCGCACGGCCTCGGCGTCGGCGGGATCCATCTGCACCGTGGCTGTGAGCTGGCCTTCCAGCCCTTCCAGGACCGCGGCCAGCTGGGCGGCGTCCTTGACGCGCACGATCAGCGACGACGAGCCGAACACCTCGTGGCTCAGCACCGCGTCGCGCTGGAAGGTCTCGGCGTCGACGCTGAACAGCGCGCCGACCGCCTGGTTGACGCCGTCGCCGACGCAGCCGCGCGCCAGCAGCTTGACGCCGTCGCGGTCGAGCAGTTGGTTCACGCCCTGCTCAAAGGCGCCGAAGATGCCGGGGGTCAGCATGACCTGGGGCTGGGCCGCGGTCAGGGCGACGACGGCGGCGGCTTCGAAACGGTCCAGGTCCGGGCCGTCGAGCGCGAAGACCAGGCCGGGATTGGTGCAGAACTGGCCCGCGCCCATGGTCAGCGAACCGACGAAGGCGGTTCCCAGGGCCTCGGCCCGGGCGGCCAGGGCGGCGGGCATCAGCACCACGGGGTTGATGCTGCTCATCTCGGCGAAGACCGGGATCGGCTCGCGGCGGTCGGCGGCGATCCGCATGAAGGCCACGCCGCCGGCCCGCGAGCCGGTGAAGCCCACGGCCTTGATGCGCGAATCGGCGACCAGGCCGGCGCCCAGGGTGCGCTGCTGGCCAATCAGGATGGAGAACACCCCGGCCGGCAGGCCGGCGGCCTTGACCGCCTTGTCGATCGCGCTACCGACCATCGCGCCGGTGTTGGGATGGGCCGAGTGGCCCTTGACGATCACCGGGCAGCCGGCCGCCAGGGCCGAGGCGGTGTCGCCGCCGCCCGTCGAGAAGGCCAGAGGGAAGTTGCTGGCGCCGAACACCACCACAGGGCCCAGCGGGATGAAGCGCTGGCGCAGGTCGGCGCGGGGCAGGGGCGCGCGCTCGGGCAGGGCCGGGTCGATCCGGGCGCCGATCCAGTCGCCGCGCCGCACGACCTGGGCGAACAGCCGCAACTGGCCGCAGGTGCGGCCGCGCTCGCCGGTGATCCGGGCCTGGGGCAGGCCGGTCTCGGCCATGGCGGTCTGGATCAGGTCGTCGCCCAGCGCCTCGATCTCGGTGGCGATCGCCTCGAGGAAGGCCGCGCGGGTCTCCAGGTCGGTCTCGCGATAGGTGTCGAACGCGGCGGCGGCGGCGGCCAGGGCCGCCTCGATCTGGGCGGCGCTGGGCTCTGGGAAGCTGGGGCCGAAGTGTTCGTTGGTGGCGGGGTTCAGGGCCCGCAGGGCGGCTTCGGCCATTAGCAAGTCTCGCTCTATTCGATGAACGCCGGGGCGACGACCCGTCGACCCAGCAGGAAGGCGTCGGCGACGTGGCGCAGCGGGCTGACGTCGACATCGCTGACGGCGCCGGCCACCAGGCGCGCGAAGGCGTCGTAGAGGCCGGCATATTCGGCGTCCGGACCCTCATGGAGCAGGTCGCCGTCGATGAACAGCTTGGCGCCGCCGTGCGACAGCTTCAACACGCCAGCGTCGGTTTCGACCGCGATGTCCCAGCTCTGCGGACCGGTCTGCAGGAAGTCGAACTCGGCCCGGACCGGGGCGCCGGCGGCGTCCACGAAGTCCAGCTCGGCCTGGATCGGCGACTGGCAGTTCTCGGGCACGTGCAGCACCGCGCCGGTCAGGAAGAACGGCCGGGGCAGGATGGCGGTGGCGATCGACAGGGCGTTGATGCCGGGGTCGAACACGCCCAGACCGCCGGCCTCCCAGATCCAGGTCTGGCCCGGATGCCAGACGCGGACGTCCTCGCGCCAGTCGATGCGCACGGCCTTGATGGTCTTGTCGGCCAGCCAGGCCCGGGCCGGCGCCACGCCCTGGGCGTAGCGCGAGTGCCAGGTGGTCTGCAGGGTCAGGCCGCGGGCGGCGGCGGTCAGGCGCAGGTCCTCGACCTCGCTCAGCGTCGCGCCGGGCGGCTTTTCCAGCATCACGTGCTTGCCGGCCGCCAGGGCCAGGTGGGCCAGGGCGTGGCGCGGCTGGGGCGGGGTGCACAGCGACACCGCGTCGACCGCCACGTCGCTGGCCAGCAGGTCGGCCAGGGTCGTGAAGTGGGCCACGCCCTCCAGGTCGGCGTTGCGGCTGACGATGGCGACCAGCTCGAAGCGGTCGTCGGCGGCGATGGCGGGCAGGTGCTGGTCGCGGGCGATCTTGCCCAGGCCAACGAGAGCCAGGCGGATCTTGCTCACAGGCTGCGCACCGTCACCGGCTTGTCCTGCGCCTGGGCCAGCGGGTTGCTGACCGGGTGGAGGAACGGGGCGGCGCTGATCTCGAACACGTCGCCGACCTGAGTCTGGAAGCCCTCCGAGAACGACAGGGTGGCCGTGCCGAAGAAGTGCACGTGCACGTCGCCCGGCTTGCGGAAGATGTCGTACTTGAAGTGATGGTGCTCGAGATTGGCGATCGTGTGGGACATGTTCGCCTCGCCCGACAGGAAGGGCTTTTCCCAGACCACCTGGCCGTCGCGCAGGATCTTGCTGGCCCCGCGCACGTCGGCCGGCAGGTCGCCGGTCAGCAGTTCGGGGCCGAGGGCCGCCTGGCGCAGCTTGGAGTGGGCCAGCCACAGATAGTTGCCGCGCTCGATCACGTGGTCCGAGAACTCGTTGGCCAGGCAGAAGCCCAGGCGATAGGGCGTTCCGTCCGGACCGATCAGATAGACCCCGGCGATCTCGGGCTCCTCGCCGCCGTCCTTGGCGAAGGCGGGCGAGGTCAGGGGCGCGCCGTGGCCGACCACGTGCGAGCCGTCGCCCTTGTAGAACCACTCCGGCTGAGCGCCGACCGCGCCGGCGGCGGGCTTGCCGCCCTCGACGCCCATCAGGAACATCCGCATCGAATCGGTCAGTTGTTCGCCAGCCTGGGCGGCCTTGTGCATTTTGTCGCGGCCCTCGGCCGAGCCCAGGTGGGTCAGGCCGGTGCCGGTCAGCACCAGGTGGGCGGGATCGGGATGGTCGATCGGGGCCAGCACCCGGCCCTCGGCCAGGGCGGCGGCGAGGTCGACCTCCGCGCCGAGCGGATGGGCCTGCGCGGCTTCGGCCAGGGTGGCGCCAGCGGCCAGGGCCGCCTGGGCCAGGGCCAGCAGGGTGTCGGCCACCTCGACCTTGCGGGCCAGGCCCGAATCGTTGACCGCCGCGAGGATTCGCGCCCCGTCCTTTTCCTTCAGTTGCACGAACCGCAGCACCATGGCTGTCGTTACCTCCCAGCGGGTTTGGCTATTTAGTCAGACAAATAGCGATCTGCCTGACGGTGTCAAACCCGGATCGACGGCGGCGAGGCGGTCTTGGTCGCGGGCCGGGCGCTGTGATAGCACGGGAACGTGCGCAAACCCGCGCCGCGTCGGGGTTTGGGCAATCATCGTACTTTTGAGCGCGGAATTTGACGCCGCGATCGGCGGCCGAGCCGCGAAATCCCTTGTCGGCGCACAAACTGTCTCGCTAGTGTCGCGCGGCGCCGGATCGGCGGACGGGCGGGGGCTCCGTCCCCGACGGAGCAGGGAGTGAAGCGCGCGTGCGGAAGAAGAAGGACAGGGCCGGGGACGGGGAGTTCGCGCGGGAGGGGCTGACCAACAGCCGGATCCACGGCTCGATCGCCCGCACCCTTGGTGTGGCCATCGTCTCGGGCCAGTACGCGCCGGGCGACATCCTCAACAACGAGATCGATTCCAGCGAGCAGTTGCAGGTCTCGCGCAGCGCCTATCGCGAGGCGATCCGTATCCTGGCCGCCAAGGGGCTGGTGGAGAGCCGTCCCAAGACCGGCACCCGCGTCACCGAGCGCAACCGCTGGAGCCTGCTGGACCCCGAGGTCCTGGCCTGGTTCTTCGAATCCGAGCCCAGCGAGGAGTTCCTCAAGGGCCTATACGAACTGCGGATGATCGTCGAGCCGGCCGCCGCGGCCCTGGCCGCCGAACGCCGCGACGACGGCCAGCTGGAGCGCATGCGCAAGGCGCTGATCCAGATGGAGAGCCAGACCCTGGCCACCGACGCCGGCCAGGCCGCCGACCGCGACTTCCACGACACCGTGCTGGAGGCCACCGGCAACGCGCCGCTGTTCACCCTGTCCAGCAGCATTGGCGCGGCGGTGCGCTGGACCACGATCTTCAAGCAGCGCAAGCGCGAGCTGCCGCGCGACCCGATGCCCGACCACTGGAAAGTGTTCGACGCTATCGCCGCCGCCCGGCCGGACCAGGCGCGGCAGGCCATGGAAAAATTGGTCGGCCTGGCCCTGGAAGACACCCGGGCGGCGATCGACCCCAAGGACTGAGCGGAGACCCCGCGCCGGGTTTCGACGCTCGCCGTCGCGGCGCGAAAGAATCATCGGTTCGTACGATCCAAAGACGCCTGGGCGCGACGACGGCTGTGGTCGCCGGACCACCGCGGGGCGCGAATGGATGCGACGCAGGTCGATTTTTCGGCTCCGCCAGCCCGTCCTCTGCAACCTATCGTCCGACAACTGTCACGGAACGATTTCCTTATCCGTTCAATTAGAAAACCTGACCCGCCCACGCCCCTCCACGGCGCAGCTCTCACGTTGACGCGGGGTTGCGAGCGGTATAGTCAGACAAATGAACAGGAGTGAACCGAGTGGGGTGTCGATCGCTCCGCCCGGATGGCGGACAGGCCTCCTGATGTCCCGCCAAACCCTCCCGCCGTCGCCGACCCAAGGCCCCCTCTTCGATCAAGGGCCGCCTTATCAAGGACTGTCATGAGCTCTGCCGCCGTTCCGCCCCGCGCCCTTCGTTCGCGCGCCTGGTTCGACAACCCCGACAACGCGGACATGACGGCGCTGTACCTGGAGCGCTACCTGAACTTCGGCCTGTCGCTAGAGGAGCTGCAGTCGGGCAAGCCGATCATCGGCATCGCCCAGACCGGCAGCGACCTGTCGCCCTGCAACCGCCACCACCTGGTGCTGGCCGAGCGGATCCGTGAAGGCATCCGCACCGCCGGCGGCATCGCCTTGGAGTTCCCGGTCCATCCGATCCAGGAAACCGGCAAGCGCCCGACCGCGGGCCTGGACCGTAACCTGTCCTATCTGGGCCTGGTCGAGACCCTGTACGGCTATCCGATCGACGGTGTGGTGCTGACCATCGGCTGCGACAAGACCACCCCGGCCTGCCTGATGGCCGCCGCCACGGTCAACATCCCGGCCATCGCCCTGTCGGTGGGGCCGATGCTGAACGGCTGGCACAAGGGCCAGCGCACCGGCTCGGGCACCATCGTCTGGAAGGCGCGCGAGATGCTGGCGGCCGGCGAGATCGACCGCGCCGGCTTCATCAAGCTGGTGGCCAGCTCGGCCCCGTCGACCGGCTACTGCAACACCATGGGCACGGCCACGACCATGAACTCGCTGACCGAGGCGCTGGGCATGTCGCTGACCGGCTCGGCCGCCATTCCCGCGCCGTACCGCGACCGGCAGCAGAACGCCTATGAGACCGGCCTGCGGATCGTCGAACTGGTCGAACAGGACATCAAGCCGTCCGACATTCTGACCCGCGACGCCTTCCTGAACGCCATCGTCGTCAATTCGGCGATCGGCGGCTCGACCAACGCCCCGATCCACCTGAACGGCCTGGCCCGGCACATGGGCGTCGAGCTCTCGGTCGATGACTGGCAGACCTATGGCGAAGAGGTGCCGCTGCTGGTCAACCTGCAGCCGGCCGGCGAATATCTCGGCGAGGACTATTACCACGCCGGCGGCGTGCCCGCCGTCGTCAACCAACTGATGGGCCAGGGCCTGATCCGCGAGGACGCCCTGACCGTCTCGGGCAAAACCATCGGCGAGGCCTGCCGCGGCGCGATCATCGAGGACGAGGCGGTGATCCGTCCGTTCGACAAGCCGCTGGTCGAGCGCGCCGGCTTCGTGGTCATGCGCGGCAACCTGTTCAACTCGGCGATCATGAAGACCAGCGTGGTCACCGCCGAGTTCCGCGACCGCTACCTGTCCGACCCGAACGACCCGGACGCCTTCGAAGGCGAGGCCGTGGTGTTCGACGGGCCCGAGGACTACCACCATCGGATCGACGATCCGGCCCTGGGCATCACCGAGCGCAGCGTGCTGTTCATGCGCGGGGCCGGGCCGATCGGCTATCCCGGCGCGGCCGAGGTCGTGAACATGCGGGCCCCCGACTACCTGATCAAGCGGGGGATCCACCAGCTGCCGTGCATCGGCGACGGGCGCCAATCGGGCACCTCCGGCTCGCCCTCGATCCTCAACGCCTCGCCCGAAGCGGCGGCCGGCGGCGGCCTGGCCTTGCTGAAGACCGGCGACCGCGTGCGGGTCGACCTGCGCAAGTCGCGGGTGGACGTGCTGGTCACGCCCGAAGAGATCGTCGCCCGGCGCAAGGTGCTAGAGGCGGCCGGCGGCTACGCCTATCCGGAAAGCCAGACGCCCTGGCAAGAGATCCAGCGGGCCATCGTCGGCCAGATGGAAACCGGGGCCGTGCTGGAGCCGGCGATCAAGTACCAGCGCATCGCCCAGACCAAGGGCCTGCCGCGCGACAACCACTGATCCAATCCACCGAAGACAAGCGCCGACAAAACGGCGACCTAGGGAGAATATCGTGAAGCTGACCACGCTGAAGCACGCGCTCGTCGCGGGCCTTGCCGTCGCCGCCCTGGCGACGGCCGGGACCGCCGTCGCTCAGACCGCCGTGACCGCCACCCTGCGGGCCGACCAGCCCGGCGCGGTGATCCAGCCGGAGATCTACGGCCAGTTCGCCGAGCACCTGGGCCGGGGCATCTACGAGGGCGTCTGGGTCGGCGAGGACAGCAAGATCCCCAACACCAAGGGCTACCGCAACGACGTGGTCGCGGCCCTGAAGCAGATCCACGTGCCGGTCGTGCGCTGGCCGGGCGGCTGCTTCGCCGACGACTATCACTGGCGCGAGGGGATCGGCCCGCGCGACAAGCGCCCGACCAAGGTCAATGTGATGTGGGGCGGCGTCGAGGAGCCCAACAGCTTCGGCACCAACGAGTTCATGGACTTCGCCGAGCTGATCGGCGCCAAGACCTATGTCGCCGGCAATGTCGGCAGCGGCACGCCGCAGGAAATGGCCGAGTGGGTCGAGTACATGGTCTCGCCGACCAAGTCGACGATCGCCAACCAGCGCCGCGCCAACGGCCGCGACAAGCCCTGGAAGCTCGACTTCTTCGGGGTCGGCAACGAGAACTGGGGCTGCGGCGGCCAGATGACGGCGGCCCACTACACCAACCTCTACCGCAACTTCGCCGAGTTCGTGCGGGTGCCGGGTGGGACCAACACGGTGAAGGTGGCCAGCGGCCCCAACGCCGACGACTACAGCTGGACCGAGACCCTGATGGCCGGCGCGGCCAAGAACATGAACGCGCTGAGCCTGCACTACTACACGATCCCGACCGGCAGCTGGAAGGACAAGGGCTCGGCGACGGAGTTCAACGAGCAGCTGTGGGCCGACACCATGGTCTCGACCCTGAAGATGGAAGAGCTTGTCACCAAGCACAGCGCCATCATGGACAAGTACGACCCCGAGAAGAAGGTCGGGCTCTATGTCGATGAATGGGGCATCTGGCACAATGTCGAGCCGGGCACCAATCCGGGCTTCCTCTACCAGCAGAACACCATGCGCGACGCGGTGGTGGCCGGCGTGAACCTGAACATCTTCCACAAGCACGCCGACCGGGTGCGGCTGACCGCCATCGCCCAGATGGTCAACGTGCTGCAGGCGATGATCCTGACCGACAAGGAAAAGATGGTCCTGACCCCGACCTACTGGGTCTACGACCTCTACAAGCCGTTCCAGGGCGCGACCTCGCTGCCGCTGGAGGTCAACAGCCCGAACTATACCCTGGGCAAGTCCAGCGTCCCGGCGGTCAGCGCCTCGGCGGCGCGGGACACGGCGGGCGTGGTGCACCTGGCGCTGGTCAACGTGGATCCGAACAAGTCGGCGACCGTGACGATCAAGCTTACGGGCGCGGCCGGCAAGACGGCCAAGGGCCGGGTGTTGACGGCCTCGACCATGGCCGCCCACAACACCTTCGACGCCCCCAACGCCGTCAAGCCGGCGACCTTCACCAGCGCCTCGATCAAGGGCGACGTGCTGACCGCCACCCTGCCGAGCAAGTCGGTGGTGGTGCTGGATCTGAACTAAGGCTCTAAAAGAGCGGGGACATGCACATGTGCATGTCCCCGGCTCCCTCCGATCTGCTCATCCGGCGGGTTTTGGCTGTAGTTCAAAACACCTTCATCTCGACCAACCGCATGTCCTGGCCCGGCGCCAGGTCGAAGACCGCGCGCAGTTTCGAGGTCGTGACTGGTTTCCAGGTCATGCGGTCGACGCCGTTGTCGAGGGGCGCGGCGACCTTGGCGGTTTCCACCCACTTCCCACCGATCCAGGCCTCCAGCCGATAGGCCTTGGGGGCGGCCAGGACCTTGCCGTCGGCGAAGAAGCTGAGCTCGGCCGAACGCACGGACACCGGCGTGCCGAAGTCGACCGCGAACCACGGCTGGGCCTGGCCGGCGCCCGGCGACCAGCCGTTGGCCATTTCCGGGAAGAACCACACCCGCCCGTCCAGGGCCTGGTGCACGGTCTTGGGATCGTCGCCGGTCGAGGCCGAGCCCTTGGGATAGTCGGAGCGGACCAGGTTGACCGCCAGGTCGATCGGACGGGCGATCGGCGCGGCCGGCTTGCGGGCCAGCGGGACCGTGAGCCTGGCGAGGGTGGGCGAGGCGGCGACCTCGCGGCCGTCCACCGTCACCACCAGGCCGCGGCGGCCGTAGCGCGAGCCGTCGGCGTCCCAGGCGATCCCGACCAGATGGCCGTGATAGGGCGTGTCCTGCAGGCTGAAATACTTCAGGAAGTGCGGGTCGGCTGGATCGCTGGGGGCCAGGGGATTGACCTCCAGCACGTCGTCGGCGCGCGGTCGCAGGCCGACCAGGCCGCTGATGACCAGGTCGACATAGCCCGAGTGGTTGTAATGGTGGCTGCGGGCCAGACCGACGATGGCCTTGCCGGTGGCCGGATCGTAATCCTCCTCCAGGTCCGGCTTGCCGTCCTTGAAATGCAGCTGGGTGTACTGGGCCAGCATGCGGGCGTAGTCGGCGCGGGTCACGACCTCCTGGCGATAGTCGTTGAGCAGGTTGGCCAGGCCCGTCAGCACCTGGGTGGTCTGGAACGGCCAGATCGGCCCGTTCCACTGGCACTCGCGCTCGCCGGTTTCCTTGATGTAGCGGTACTGGCGCATGTAGTGCTCGTAAGACGGCTCGACCGTGCGCAGGCCGGCGGGGCCCGCCAGTTCATCCGGGTCGATCGCGTGCTTCCACGCCGCCGCATAGGCCGGGGTGTCGTCCGGCAGGCCGAAGGTCCAGGGCAGGTAGCCGACCAACTCGCGGCCGCGGATCGGGTCCCAGTACTTCACGTGCTCGTTGTTGACTTTGTAGCGGTCGATGAAGTGGGCGAAGTCCCTACTCCACAGGCTCTTCTGCACCTGGGCCTTCAGGTCGGCGGCGCGGGCGGCGTAGTCGGCGGCCGTGGCCTTGTCGCCGGTCAGGGCCGCCAGCCGGCTGATCGCCCGGGCGTTGGCGTACATGTAGCTGTTGATCGACGGCCGGAAGGCCTGGCCGCCGGTGAAGCCGTCCTTGCCGCCCGAGGCGTCGATCGAGCTGATGGTGTATTCGGTGGCGTCGGCCAGCGGCTCGACCCAGTACAGCTTCTTGTCGAAGTCGTAGTGGTCGTCCCACAGGGCGTAGATGTGCTTCATCACCGCCAGGTGTCGGGTCGCGGCCGCCTGGTCGCCGTCGACCAGGAACCGGGCCCAGGTGGCGTCGGCGATTGCTTCGCTGAAGTGGCGGTCGTTGCCGCCTTGGCCGTACATGAAGTCGACATAGTCGCCGGCGTAGCGCCGGTCGCGCAGCCAGCGGCCCTCCTGGATATGGAAGCCGGTGGCGTCGTTGAGGCTGGCGTAGGGCTCGCGCTGCCAGCCGACGTCGTCGAGGAACTCGGTCGTGATATAGCCGCGCGGGCCAAGGTCGCGCTGGTGGGCGCGGAACACGCTCCAGCGATAATAGTAGATCTGGTCAAGCTTCTGGTCCGAGGATTCGAACAGCGGGATGTTGCCCTCGTACCAGGGGGCGTCGTTGCCGAACCGGGTGACGGTTATGGCGTGAGCGTCCAGCTTGGGGGAGGTCGCCGCGGCCGCCGGCGCGACCAGGGCCGTCGTCGTCCACAGCGCCAGGGCCAGCCGCGCTCCCTGTGTCCATCCCGCCATTCCCGTTCCCCTTGAAGCTGTTTTGTCTGAGTATTTAGCGAGCGGCGGCGGCGATCGCCAGCCTTTCTTGTCGGCGTCAAGTCGGGCTGAATGGGCTAGGGTCGCCGAGCTTGAACGGCGTTCCGAAACCGAGGAGGAAATGGCGATGAAGACGTTCCTGGCCCTCTATATGGGCTCCGACACGCCGGTGGATCCGGGCGCGCTGGACCAGGCGACCATCGACAGGGGCATGGCCGCCTGGGGGCGATGGATGACCGACAACGCCGCCCATGTCGTCGTGACCGGCGGTCCGGTGGGCAAGACCAAGAAGACCGGCAAGGACGGCGTGACCGACATTCGCAACAAGGTCGCGGGCTACATCGTCGTCCAGGCGGAGTCGCACGAGGCGGCGGCGAAGCTGTTCGAGAACCACCCCCACTTCACGATCTTTCCAGGGGACTCCGTGGAGGTCATGGAGCAGCTGCCGATCCCGGGGCAGGGGTAGGGATTCCGCTGCCCTGGTTGTTCCCGGACAGCCTCTGCGAGGCTTCCGGGATGACAACCTTCTAATCCCTACCCCCGTCCCCACAGCCGCTCGAAGCGCCAGCCGGTCAGGTTCTCGACGATCGCCTGGGACTCGGCGCTCTCGGCCTGGGTCTCGCCGGCCCGCAGACGCTCGACCTCGTGGATCAGCACTTGGTGGGTCTGGGCGTTGAGGCGGAACGACCAGGAGACGACCAAGCCCCACAGCATCATCAGGATCGGGCCGCCGACCATCACCAGCACCACGGCGCGCACGGCCTCGGGGGTCTGGACCACGGCCACGCCGGGATGGGCCTTGTCGGCCGAGACATAGCCGCCCAGGCCGATCAGCGAGGTGGTGACGACGATGGCCCCCGACTGGGCGATCTTGCGCACGAAGGTCATCACGCCGGCGAAGATGCCCTCGCGGCGCTGGCCGGTCACGGCCTCGTCGATGTCGGGCAGGTAGTTGTAGACGCTCCAGGGCACGAAGTTCAGCGTCCCGCGGCCCAGGCCCGCCAGGATGATCGGCACGAACAGCCAGAACAGCACCATCGGGTTGGCGGCGCTGAACAGGTTGCCGCCCATCGCCGTCAGGCCCTCGGCGAAGCCCGCCGGCCGGATCAGGTAGAAGGCCAGGAACAGCAGCAGGGCCGCGCCGACGAAGCTGATGGCCATGCGATAGGCGGCGGTGGGCCCGGTGCGGATGACCACGTTGATGGCGATCATCACCGAGACCAACTGGGCGACGTACATGGTGGTCATCAGCTGCGAGATCACCAGGGTCGCGCCCATCATCACCGTCGCCACGAACAGCGGGAAGGCGGTGTTGAAGATGTCCTGGCTGATGTAGCCGCCCAGATAGAGGCTGAGGTGCTGGCGGAAGGCCTTGATGCGCAGGGTCGAGAACAGGTCGCGGAACATGTTGACCGGGATCAGCGCCGCCTTGGTCCAGTCCATCGGCTCGGGCTGGATCAGCTTTTCGGCCTCGGTGTAGGGCCGCTCCCAAGTGAACAGCACGACCAGCAGCACGACCAGGCTGAACAGCCCGCCGAAGATGGCGGCCATGATCAGGAAGGTGCCGGGCGAGTCCTTGCCGCCGAAGTGGTTGATGATCAGGGTCGGCAGGTAGGAGGCCAGGATCGCCGAACTCTGGGCGATCAGCATCCGCGCGCCGGCGAACTTGGCCTTCTTGCCGTAGTCCTTGGTCATCTCCGCCGCGAGGGTTTCCCACGGGATCAGGAACATCGTGTAGAGGAACTCGAAGAAGACGAAGGTCGTCAGGTAGTAGGCGAACGTCTGGCCGGTGACGAAGATCAGGGCGAAGCTGGGCAGCAGCGGGATGGTCAGGATCAGGAAGATCTTGCGCCGTCCGATGCGCCGCCCGACCCAGGTGTGGCGCAGGTTGTCGGAGATGTAGCCGATCAGCGGGCAGGTGATCGCCTCCAGCAGGCGCGGCAGGCCCAGGATCAGGCCGGTCTCGACCGCCGACAGGCCGCAGAAGGTGATGAAAAAATAGGCCAGCCAGCCGGTGATCACCGCCTGGGCGCCGGCCCCCAGCATGTCGCCGGAACCCCAGCCCCAGTAATTGATCCAGGTGGGTGTGCGGAGTTCCGGCGTCGCCATCTGCGTGTCTCTTCCCTTGGAGGCGAGGTTCTGGAGCCCCCTCGTTTGTTGTGCGGCGGTTGGGGCGAAAACCTCGTCCTTCGACAAGCTCAGGATGAGGTTTTCTACTGCCGGAATCTGGCTCTGGTCCTCATCCTGAGCCTGTCGAAGGACGAGGACCACGCGCTGAGTCGGAGCCCTAGATAAAGGCGCGCTGGAACTCGCCCAGGGCCAGGATGGCCAAGGACTGGCCGTAGGGCATCGAGGTCAGGGGGATGTCCTTGTAGCCCTGCAGGGTGTCGAACACCGGGGTGCCGAACGACACCTGCTGCAGCTCGCCCTTGTCGTCGATATTGGCCAGCACGCCCTTCAGCGCCTTGATCCCCATCTCCTGATACTCGCGGCCGATGTAGCGCTTGCGCACCGCCTTCAGCACGCCGTAGGCGAAGCCGGCCGTGGCCGAGGCTTCCAGGTACGAGGTCTTGTCGTCGACCAGCGTGTGCCACAGGCCGGTCTCGGCGTCCTGGTAGCGGGCCAGGGCCTTGATCTGGGCCTCCAGCGTGTCGATCAGGAAATCGCGCAGGGCGTCGCCGGGCTTCAAGTCCAAGAGCTCGATGAACTCCGGAATGGCGATCGTCACCCAGCAGTTGCCGCGCGCCCATAGGGCGTCGGCGAAGTTATGCCGGCCCTCGAAGGTCCAGCCGTGGAACCACATGCCGGTCTTGCGGTCGGCCAGGTACTTGATGTGCACCATGAACTGGCGCTTGGCCTCCTCGACGAAGTCGTCGCGGCCTAGCAAGAGGCCGATCTTGGCCAGCGGCAGGACGCTCATCATCAGCGTGTCGTCCCACAGCTGCTGGGGGTTCTCGCTGTTGAAGACGATGTGCTGGAAGCCGCCTTCCTCGGTGCGCGGACCCTCGTACATCACGTAGTCGGCCCAGGTTTCGAGGTAGGGCAGATAGGTGTGGTCGCCCGTGGCCTCGTAGAGATAGGCCAGGGTCAGGAACGGCGAGACGGTGTTGATGTTCTTGGTGGGGGTGCCGGCCTCGAAGCGGTCGGCGAACCACTGGGTCATGATCTCGAAGGCCCGCGGATCGGCGGTCATCTCGTACTGCTTCCACAGGCCGTACAGGCCCACGCCGTGGGTCCACTCCCAGTCGTTCCAGCCCTTGGTGTCGATCACCCGGCCGTCGTCCAGGCGCAGCAGGAACTCGCCGGTCTCGTCCTGGATGTCGACCAGGTTGCTGATCAGCAGGGCGATCTTGGCCTTGATGTCCTTGGCCTCGAGGCCGTGGGCGAGATTGGGCACGATAGTCTCCTTGGAAGTCTTTCAGGCGCGGACGGGGGAGCGTCCGGTCAGGGTTTGAAGTCGGGCGCGGGAACGCGGGCGACGGGGAGGCCGCCGCGCACGGTGCGCAGGTTGACGAGTTTCACCGTCTCCAGGGCGTCGCCGGGGGCGCCGTCGCTGGTCACCGCCAGGGCCAGGGTGTTCTTGCCGTGCAGATCGACGATGCCCGTCGGCAGGACGAAGGTCCGCTGCGGGCCGACATGGGCGATGAATTGGCCCATGTTCCAGCCGTTGACGAAGATCAGCACCCGGTAGCGGCCCGGCGAGCGCGGCGTGTTCGGATCGCCGATGGTCAGGCCCAGGGTGGTGTCCTGGTCCTTGGGCAGGTCCAGGTCGAAGCTCGTGCGGTACCAGGTCGTGCCGGCGGCCGGCTTGGTCGCGGCCATGTCGGCCTTGGCCCACCCCGCGTCGGGGAAGCCGGGCAGGTGCCAGCCCATCCGCTCGCCGTACTGGCCGCCGTTGTTGGCGTTGCCGCGCACCGGGTCCTGGATGTCCTCGCCGCCGAGGTTGCCCTGGATCTTCCAGGCGATCGGCACGGCGAAGCTGTAGCTGCCCGGTCCCGACAGCGAGGCCGAGACCAGGCCGCGGGCCTCCTTGTGGAAATCGTCGGCGTCGAGGTCCCAGTTGTGGCCGTTGTTGCGGACCATCACCGAGATCAGGTGCTCGCCCGTTCCGCGCAGGTCTTCCGGCAGCTTGAAGTTGGCCACCCCGGTGGTGATCGGGCGCGGCAGGCCGCCGTTCAGCTCGTGCTGGCCCAGGAACCGGCCGTCCAGCCAGACCTGCAGCATGCCCGCGCCGCCGCCGCCATAGTGCAGGGTCAGGCTGTCGATGTCGGGCTTGCCCTGGTAGCGGCCGCGATACCAGACGTCGCCCTGGTGGAAGCCGTAGGCGCTCATGTCGAGCGCCGGTTGGCCCGTCGGACCGCGCACGGTCGAACCGCTGCGGCGGCCCTCGGTCTTGAGCCAGGCGGCGTCGTCGAACTTCGGGTCGGCTTCGGGCGAGCCCGGGGCGGTCTTCCACTCCAGCCGGGCCAGATCGGGCACGGCGACCGCCGCCGGACCGGCCAGCGGCCGTTCGGCCAGCAGGCTGCCCGACGCGGTGGCCTTGACCGCGACCTTGGCGCCGTTCCAGCGGACGGCGGTCACGCCCTTGGGCGCGAAGACCTCCAGCGGGCTGTCGGTCTCGGTGTCGCCGGTCAGGCTGAGCACGCCGCCCCTGACGGCGTCGCTGCGCACCAGGCCGGGACCGCGCACCAGCAGGGCGTCGCGGCGCCAGAAGGTCTGGCCGGTCTCGGCGTCGGCCAGCAGCAGGGTCAGCGGCGGACGGCCGCCGCCGGTGATCCGCACCCGGGCCAGGCCCCCTTGGACGCCCCCGTGGGCGTAGGTCAGCTTCAGGTCGCCCTTGGCGGCGTCGAAGGCCGATTGAACGTCGCCTTCCAGAACCTCGACCTTCGGCGCCGAGGCGTAGCGCAGCACCGTCTCGCCCGCCTCGCCGGCCCGGCCGTAGAGCAGGGCCAGGTCGCCGTCGTTCCACTTCAGGTGCGTCTGGATCTCGGACGTCGAATAGACCAGCCGCTGGCCGCCCAGGTCGTAGCTGGCCATCAGCATCTTGCTGTCCTGGCCCTTGATCCGCGAGGCGACCTCGTACTCGCCGTCGCGGGTCTTGACCTTGAAGGTGAAGGCCTCGTCGCTCGTGCCGCTGCTGGGGTTGTGCACCACCACATAGAGGTGGCCGCCCGTCTCGGGATTCACGTTGTGATAGACGCGGACCTTGTCGTTGGACGGGACGACGGCCTCGCCCTTGTCCATGCGGCGCAGGTCGGGCACGGCGGCGATGAACTCGCCCATCTGCTTCATGACGCGAGCCTTGTCGCGCAGGCCCCGGGCCTCGTCGATCGCCGAGCCGTAGTCGTAGGAGGTGAACACCACCGGGGCCGGCAGCCAGCCCCACGAGGTCCCGCCATAGGTCATGTAGAAGCTCTGGATCGTCAGGCCGTTGGCGATGTTCGTGCCGTAGAACACCCGCTGGTAGCCGACGCCGCGATGGATAGCGGTGCAGTCGTAGTCGCCGTTGCTGCCCCAGTAGTCGAACCAGCCGCCGCCGAACTCGGCCGCGAAGCCGGGGGTGTTGGGGCTGGCCGAGGCCCCGCCTCTGGCCCCGCCGGGACCGTACAGCCCCCAGTCGGGCGCGACGCCGGGCGCCGACGGCGTGGAGTCGACCTTGCAGCTGCCGCCGGGATAGCCGTCGAAGGCGTAGAGGTCGTTGGGGCCCTCCACCGTGCCCGGCACGTTCGAGCCCTTGGGGACCCAATAGCCGTTGCGGCCCTTGTCGTTGTGGAAGATCGGGACGGTGATCCCGTCGGCTTTGGCCTTGTCGTCCAGCCACCGCATGTAGCGCTGCTGCGGGGCGCCGACCACGTCCAGCTCGTTCTCGATCTGGTGAGCGATCACCGTGCCCTGGCCGGTGGTCAACTGATGACGGGCGATGACGGCGTTGATCCGGGTCAGCCACTCGTCGGCGGCGGCGACGTATTCCGGCGCGTCGGTGCGAGCCCGGGCCTGCTGGTTGACCATCCAGCCGGGGAAGCCGCCGCGGGTCAGCTCGGCGTTCACATAGGGCCCGGCGCGGGTGATGACGTAGAGGCCTTCCTCCTTGGCCATGGTCAGCACGCGGTCCATGTCGCGCACGCCGTCGAAGTCGTAGACCCCCTGCTTGGGCGAGTGGTAGCCCCAGTCGAAATAGATGGCGACGGTGTTGTAGCCGCTGGCCTTCATCTTCTGGAGGATGTCGCGCCACAGGTCGGGGCTGGGCACGCGGAACGGGTGGAACTCGCCGCCCCACGAGAAGACGCGCTGGGCATCGACCTTCAGCGAGTACTTGTCCCAGGTGATCTGGTGGGCCGGCGCCGGTTTGGCCGCGACGGCCTGGTCGCCTTCCTTCAGCACCGTGAAGTGGCGCACCGTGCCCGACAGGTCCGGCAGCTCGGCCTTCGGCGTCCAGGTGCGGAAGCCGTCCTTGCTGTCGCTGTACCAGTAGCGCTTGGCCGAATATTCGTCGAAATAGATCCGCCAGCCGCCGTCGGGTGTCCGCACCATGGCCGGGCCTTCGACGCCCTTGCCCCAGCCGGCCCAGTCGCCGGTCCCCTTGGCCTGCCAGGGGCCGTCCAGCGAGGGGGCGGTCCACAGCTCGATGAACTTGCTGGTCTCGTTCTTGGCGAAGGCGTTGTAGAGCCCGCCCTCGCGCACCACGAAGGTGTCGATGAAGTTGGGACCCAGGCCGCTCAGCGGCTTGGGCGCCGACCAGGTCGCCAGCGAGGCGTCGGTGGCGGTGATCCGGTAGGGCTGGAACTGGCCGGCGATGCTGGTGGTCGAGACCGACAGGATCAGGTTGATCGCGCCGTCCTGGTCGACGAACCATTCCGGCGCCCAGCTGTTGGTCGCCCCGGGCACGTCGATCGTGACGTCGCGCAGGAAGGTCCAGTCGGTCAGGTTCCGGCTGCGGGCCAGGCCGATGGTGTTCCCGGTCCAGCCGGTGGTGTAGGCCACGTAGTACCAGCCGTCGGTGTGCTTCATCACGCTGGGGTCGCGGATCAGGCCCTTGGGCGGGGTGTAGGCCAGCGGCTTCTTCAGGGTGAAGCGCGTGCCGTCGGCCGAGTCGTAGACGCTCATGTTCGACTGGCTGGCGTTGGTGAACGCCGTCATGGTGTAGCGCGCGGGCTCGGCCCGGACGGGCTCTACAAAGGCGGTGGTCGTCAGCAGGGCGGCGACCAGGCCGAGCGCTTTGAGGGGCAGGCGGGTCATCCCTAGCCCCCGAAATAGAAGACGGGCTTCAGCGGCCATTCGACGGGCTTGTTGTCCGGATGGACCTCCATCAGGTCGGCCATGTAGTCCCACCAGCGCTTCATCACCGGCTCCAGCGGCAGGGCGTCCTTGGCGTTGTCGGGGCGCAGGCGCAGCACGGCGAACAGGCTCATGGTCTGCTCGTCCAGGAAGATCGAATAGTCGTGGATCCCCGCCTTGCGCAGCGCCTCGGCGAGGTCGGGCCACAGGTCGTCGTGGCGGCGCTCGTACTCGGCGGCGACGCCGGGCTTGAGCTGCATGCGGAAGGCGAGGGGCCGGTCCTGGTGGTTGCTCATCGTGTCCTCCCGTTTCTTGCTTTTGTGATGGATTAGGTCGTCGGCGGCGGCAGGCGGTAGATCCGACTGGCCGTTCCGGCGAACATCTGGTCCCGCTCGGCCTGGCCGAAATCGGCGGTGATCGCGTCATAGGCGGCGTAGAAGTCGCCGAACGACCCGTGCACCTTCTCCACCGGGAAGTTGCTGGCGAACATGCAGCGGGCCGGGCCGAAGGTCTCGATCACCCGCAGCACGAACGGCCGCAGGCTGTCGACGGTCCAAGCGCGGTCGATCATCGCCAGGCCCGAGATCTTGCAGCTGACGTTCGGCAACTCGGCGAGTTGGGCGAGACCGTCGCGCCAGGCCGCCAGGCCGGCCTCGTCGCGGTCGGTGGGCATGCCGGCGTGGTTGACGATCACCGGGATGTCCGGATGGGCGGCGGCCAGGGCGGCGGCGGTCGCCATCTGCGAGGGATAGAGCTGCAGGTCGAACGACAGGCCGTACCTGGCGAGCAGCGCGTAGCCGGCTCGCCAGGCGTCGCTCAGCAGCAGGTCGGTCGGGCCGTAGGTCTTGGCCGGGTCCTTGTGCCAGTTGACGATCTGGCGCACCCCGCGAACATTGACCCGCGCCGCCTGGGCTTCGAGCAGGGGCTCGACGCGCGGATCGTCCAGGTTGGCGCCGGCCACGATGCCGCCGATCACCCCGCGCGTGTCGGCCAGGCCCTGCAGCCAGTCGGTCTCTGACAGCTGGTCCTTGGGCGGCAGACCGCACTCGACATGGACGGTCTGGACGAGGTTCCACCCGGCCGCGTCGGCCAGGTAGTCGTCCAGCCCATAGGACTTATAGGCGATCGGCGACATGTCGCCGGCCGGGTT
Source organism: Caulobacter sp. BE254 (assembly GCF_031457295.1). Lineage (NCBI taxonomy): Bacteria > Pseudomonadati > Pseudomonadota > Alphaproteobacteria > Caulobacterales > Caulobacteraceae > Caulobacter > Caulobacter sp. BE254. Next base: position 129,822 of record NZ_JAVDWJ010000011.1, read on the forward strand.
GTTCGGCAGCGGCCTGTCCTGCAGCCAGCCGTAATAGTGCCGGTCCAGGTCCCACAGGTGCATGTGCGGGTCGATGATCGGGCCGAGATAGGTCATCGCTCCCGTTTCTCCCAAAGGTTTGGCCTAGAACGTGGTGCGGCCGCCGGAAGTGTCGAAGGTGGCGCCGGTGGTGAAGCTGCATTCCTCTGACGCCATGAAGCAGACCATGGCGGCGCTCTCGTGGATCTCGCCCAGGCGCCCCATGGGGATCTTGCCCTTCATGTACTCGACCTGGCTGGGCGGCAGCTGCTCCAGGATCGGGCTTTCGAAGGTGGCCGGGGTCAGGCTGTTGGCGATCACGCCCTGGGTGGCCAGTTCCTTGCCCAGCGACTTGGTCAGGCCGATCACCGCCGCCTTGGACGCCGAATAGGCGCCGGCGTTGGGGTTGCCTTCCTTGCCGGCCACCGAGGCGACGTTGACGATGCGGCCATAGCCGTTGGCCAGCATGAACGGGACCACGGCCTTGCAGCTGTAGAACACGCCGTTGACGTTGATGTCGAAGACCCGCTTCCAGCTGTCGGTGGGGTACTCGTACACCGTGGCCGTGGCGCCGGTGATGCCGGCCGAGGCGACCAGCACGTCGATGCGGCCCAGCGCGGCGTCGGCGGCCTGGCCAGCGGCCAGGACGGCGGCTTCGTCGGAGACGTCCAGGGCCACGACATGCTTGGCCCCGACCTCGGCGGCGGCGGCCTTCAGGCCCTCGGCGTCCAGATCCCAGAGCGACACCTGGCCGCCCTCGGCGACGATCCGCGCGGCCACGGCCTTGCCCAGGCCCGAGGCCCCGCCGGTGATCACCGCCGCGCGGCCGGAGAAGCGCCCGACATAGGGGTTGGCGTAGGGCGTGCTCAAGCGAGGCCTTCCTTGGTCCAGGCGACGACCGTCTGCTGCTGCTGGCCCAGCTTCTCGATGCCCAGGCGCATGACGTCGCCGGCCTTCAGGAAGATCTTGTCGGGCTTCTGGCCCTCGCCGACGCCGGGCGGCGTGCCGGTGGTCAGGATGTCGCCCGGCTCCAGGGTCACGAAGCGGCTCATATAGGCGATCAGCTCGGCGACGCCGAAGATCATGGTCTTGGTGTTGCCGGTCTGCATGCGCTTGCCGTTCAGGTCCAGCCACATGTCCAGGTCCTGGCAGTCGCCGACCTCGTCGGCGGTGACCAGCCACGGGCCGACCGGACCGAAGGTGTCGCAGCCCTTGCCCTTGTCCCACTGCGAGCCCAGCTCCTTCTGGAAGGCGCGCTCGGAGACGTCGTTCACCAGCACATAGCCGGCGACATAGTCCAGGGCTTCGCTCTGCTCGACATAGCGGGCGCGCTTGCCGATCACCACGCCCAGCTCGACCTCCCAGTCGCCCTTCAGGGCGTCCTTGGGCAGCATCACGTCGTCGTTCGGGCCGTTCAGGCACGAGGTCGCCTTGGTGAAGAAGATCGGCTCGGGCGGCGGCTCCAGGCCGGCTTCCTTGGCGTGGTCGGCGAAGTTCAGGCCGATGGCCAGGAACTTGCCGACATTGCCGATCGGCACGCCGTAACGGGGCGAGCCCTCGACCACCGGCAGGGTGGCCGGGTCGATGGCGGCCAGCTTGGCCAGGCCCTCGGGCGACAGCACCGCGCCGGTGATGTCGGACACGTGGCCCGACAGGTCGCGGATCTGGCCCTCGGCGTCGAGGAGGCCGGGCTTTTCGGCGCCGCGCGGGCCGTAACGCAGGAGTTTCATGGCTCTAGTCTTTCGAGAAGATCAGCGGGCGTAAGGCCGGTGCAGACCGACCTCGCGATTGAGTTCGACGCCGAAGCCGGGGGCGTCGGAGAGTTTCAGCTTGCCGTTCACCGGCACGGGCTCGCCAATCAGCTGCGGGTGGAACATCGGCACCACCTCGTCGGCCTTGGGGGCCATCATCAGGAACTCGGCGAACGGGCTGTTATGGCGGGTGACCACGAAGTGGTAGCTGTAGACGCTGGAGCCGTGCGGGATGCAGAGCACGCCGCGGCTGTCGGCCAGGTTCGAGATCTTGACCAGTTCGGTCATGCCGCCGCACCAGCCGACGTCGGGCTGGATGATGTCGCAGCACTCCATCTCCAGCAGCATGCGGAAGCCCCAGCGGGTGGCTTCGTGCTCGCCGGTGGTGACCAGCATGCCCTTGGGGGCGTTCTTCTTCAGGTCGCGATAGCCCCAGTAGTCGTCGGGACTCAGGGCTTCCTCGATCCACTTGAGGCCATACTCATGGGCCTTGTGGGCCAGCTTGGTGGCGTAGTTCAGGTCCAGCGCCATCCAGCAGTCGAACATCAGCCAGAAGTCCTCGCCCGTGCGCTCGCGCATCGTGGCCAGTTCTTCCAGGTTCTTGCGCAGGCCTTCCTCGCCCTCGGCCGGGCCGTGGTGCAGGGGCATCTTGCCGCCGATGAAGCCCATCTTCTGGGCCAGGTCGGGCCGGGCGCCGGTGGCGTAGAAGGTCAGCTCGTCGCGGACCTTGCCGCCCAGCAGGTGATAGACCGGCTCGCCGCGCAGCTTGCCCAGCAGGTCCCACAGCGCCAGGTCGACGCCGGACAGGGCGTTCACCACCAGGCCCTTACGGCCGTAATACTGAGTAGAGAAGTACATCTGGTCCCAGATCTTCTCGATCTCGGTCGGATCGCGGCCTTCCAGGAAGCGGGCCAGGTGCTTCTCGACGATGTAGGCGGCGGGCTCGCCGCCGGTGGTCACCGCGAAGCCGACCGTGCCGTCGGCGGCCTCGATCTCGACCACCAGCGTGCCCAGCACGTTGATGCCGAAGCTCTGCCGGCTCTGGCGGTATTCCGGATAGCGCGACATCGGCGTGGCGATGTGGTCGTCGATCCAGTGACCTTCGCCCTGGTCGTGATAGTCGGCTCCGCCGCCGCGCACGACATAGGCCCGAACCTGCCGGATAAGGGGAAACGGCATGGGAAAAACCAGCTCCAGCCCAAGCACTTCCTGCAAGGAAGCGATCAACTTAAAGGAAGAGAAGGGCGTATCGTGAGGCAAAGCCTTCGACATGCTTGGCGAGACTTTGAAAGGTCGCGCCTACCTCCCCGGGACGTCCTATGACACGGTGGCGCGCCCTGACTTTCGGAGACCGGATCGTCACCTTCGCCGCTTGCGCTAGGTACCATATTATGAGAGAGAGTGCTACAAAATGAAACGTGACGCGTCAAGGGGAGCCTCAGTGGCAGCCAAGGAAGACAACTCCGGAGCCAAGGCGCCCAGCGGCAGCCAGACTCTGTTCCGGGGCCTGGACCTGCTCGACGTGGTCGCCGACTCCGGCACCATCGGCCTGCCCGCCCTGGCCCAGCGGCTGGGCCTGACCCGTAGCACGACTCACCGCCTGGCCACCGCCCTGGTCGAGCGTCGGCTGCTGTCCCAGGCTCCGCGCGAAGGCTACAGCCTGGGCTCCAAGCTGCTGGAGCTGGGCTATCTGGCCGGCCAGCAGATGGACCTGCCGCGCCTGGCCCGCCCGCATCTCGAAAAGCTGTGGGAAGAGCTGGAGGACACCGTCCACTTGGGCGTGCTGGAAGATGACCGCGCCCACTATCTGGACAAGCTGACCGGCCGCCGCCGGATCAACATCAGCTCGCGCGTCGGCGACCGCCAGCCGATCCGCTCGACCGGCCTGGGCAAGGCCCTGGTGCTGGACGACACCGAGGAGCGCTGGCGCGAGCTCTATCGCAAGGAAGGCCCGCGCTCGGAGCACGGGCCGGACGAAGAGCAGTGGATCGCCTGGATGCGCGACTACGCCAAGCGCGGCGTGGCCTTCGACCTGGAAGAGAACGAGGACCGTATCCGCTGCGTGGCCGCCCCGATCCGCGGGCCCAGCGGCCAGATCGTCGCGGCGATCAGCGTCTCGGGCGCGGCCCAGTACATGGACGACGCCCGCATGGCGACGCTGACCGATGACGTGCGCCAGTGCGCCAACGCCATCAGTTTCGAACTGGGTTGGAACGAGAAGAGGACGGTCGCCAAGCGCTAGGCGGCCTGTTCAAGCGTGAGAGTGGAGGAACGATGCTTCTGAAGGACAAGGTGGTGCTGGTGACCGGCGCCTCGGGCGGGATCGGCAAGGCCGCCGCCATCGGCTGCGCCCGGCACGGCGCGGACGTGGCGATCAACTACCATTCCGACGAAGCGGGCGCGGCCGACGCCGTGCGCGAGATCGAAGCCCTGGGCCGCCGCGCCATCGCCGTGAAGGGCGACGTGGCCGAGGTCGCCACCGCCCAGGCCTTCGTCGACGCCGCCGTCGCGGCGTTCGGCCGGGTCGACGTGTTCGTCAACAACGCCGGCATCTGCCCGTTCCACGCCTTCCTCGACATGCCGCCCGAGGTCATGGAGCGGACGATGAAGGTCAATCTGTTCGGCGCCTATTACATGGTGCAGGCCGCGGCCAACCAGATGGTCAAACAGGGCGACGGCGGGGCGATCATCGCCGTCAGTTCGATCAGCGCCCTGGTCGGCGGCGGCATGCAGACCCACTACACCCCGACCAAGGCCGGGGTGCACAGCCTGATGCAGTCGACCGCCATCGCGCTCGGCAAGTACGGCATCCGCTGCAACTCGGTGCTGCCGGGCACCATCGAGACGGCGATCAACAAGGAAGACCTGGCCGACGTCAAGAAGCGCGAATACATGGCCGGCCGCATTCCGCTGGGCCGCCTGGGCGAGCCCGACGACCTGGCCGGGCCGATCGTCTTCCTGGCCTCGGACCTGGCCAAGTACGTGACCGGCGCGGCCCTGCTGGTCGACGGCGGCGCGTTCGTGAACCTGCAGTGACGCCGTGATCGTTTCCTCGACCACCGACTTTCGCGAGGCGGCGCGGCGCAAGCTGCCGCGTTTCCTGTTCGACTATATCGACGGCGGCGCCTATGCCGAGCGCACCCTGGCCCGCAACGTTTCGGACCTGGCGGACCTGTCGCTGCGCCAACGGGTGCTGAAGGACGTTTCCCAGGTCGACCTGTCGACTACCCTGTTCGGCCACTACCAGGCCCTGCCGGTCGCCCTGGCGCCGGTGGGGCTGACGGGCATGTACGCCCGCCGCGGCGAGTGCCAGGCGGCCAAGGCCGCCGCCGCCAAGGGCGTGCCGTTCTGCTTGTCGACCGTCTCGGTCTGCGACCTGGCCGAAGTGTCCAAGGCCAGCCCCGCGCCGATCTGGTTCCAGCTCTACGTGCTGCGCGACCGGGCCTTCATGCGCGACCTGCTGGCCAAGGCGGCCGACGCCGGGGCCACGGCCTTGGTGTTCACCGTCGACATGCCCGTGCCCGGGGCCCGCTATCGCGACGCCCATTCGGGCATGAGCGGTCCCAACGCCGCGGCCCGGCGCCTGATGCAGGCGGTGTTCAAGCCGTCGTGGGCCTGGGACGTCGGCGTCATGGGTCGGCCCCACACCCTGGGCAATGTCGCCCCGGTGCTGGGCGCCAATTCGGGCCTCGAGGACTTCATGGGCTGGCTGGGGGCCAATTTCGATCCCTCGATCCAGTGGAAGGACCTGGACTGGATCCGCGACCAGTGGAAGGGCCCACTGATCATCAAGGGCGTGCTGGATCCCGAGGACGCCAAGGCCGCCGCCGACATCGGCGCGGACGGCATCGTGGTCTCCAACCACGGCGGCCGGCAGCTGGACGGGGTGCTGTCCTCGGCCCGCGCCTTGCCCGACATCGCCGAGGCGGTGGGCGACCGCCTGACCGTGCTGGCCGACAGCGGCGTGCGCTCGGGCCTGGACGTGGTGCGGATGCTGGCCCTGGGCGCCAAGGGCGTGCTGCTGGGCCGGGCCTTCATCTACGCCCTGGCCGCGCGCGGCGGGCCGGGGGTCAGCCAGCTGCTGGACCTGATCGAGAAGGAGATGCGGGTGGCCATGGCCCTGACCGGCGTCAACAGCCTCGCCGAGATCGACCGCTCGATCCTGGCGAAGGTCGACCGATGAGCGTCGTGTCGTTGGTCTTGACCGCAGCCCTGGCTCTCGCCCAGGTCTCGGCGCCGGGCGCGCCCAGGCCCGACCTGACCGACGTGCCGCCGCCGGCGGCCATGGAGGCGCCCGTCGCGCGCATCCTGATCGCCAGCGACTCCACCGCCGCCAACTACGGCGCCTCGGCCTATCCGCAGATGGGCTGGGGCATGGTGCTGAAATGCTCGCTGGATCCCCGCGTCGAGGTGGTGAACCTGGCGCGCGGCGGCCGCTCGACCAAGACCTTCATCGAGGAAGGCCTGTGGACGGGCCTGCTCGACAAGCTGAAGCCCGGCGACACCGTGCTGATCCAGTTCGGTCACAACGACGCCGACCGGGTGAAGATCGTCCGCTTCACCGACCCCAAGGGCGCCTATACCGATAACCTGACCCGCTTCGTCGCCGACGTGCGGGCCAAGGGCGGCCAGCCGGTGCTGATGACCCCGATCGCCAAGCACGTCTTCGTCGGCGACCAGGTGCAGGAGACCCACGGCGCCTACGCCCAGGCGGTCCGCGATGTGGCCAGGGCCACGGGCGCGCCGCTGATCGACCTGGACGCCGACATGATGGGGGCACAGCAGGCGCGGGGCGAGGCCGGGTCGCGGGGCTTCTACCTGATCTACACGCCGCAGGACGGCGTCGCTCGCTACCCGAACGGCAACAGCGACACCACCCACATCAACGAGGGCGGGGCGCGCCTGGCGGCGTCGCTGGTGGCGGCCCGCCTGGCGTTCCTGAAGCTGCCCGTCTCGGCCTATGTCCATCCGGCCTCGACCGGCGACCAGCCGATCCTCGGCGGCCCGCGCTGCCCGGGGCGTTAGGGCATCCGCTCATCCCGGCGAACGGCAAAAGAAAAGCGGAGCGCCTCGGCGGCGCCCCGCTGGCCCGGATGGGGGAAAGAACGGGCGAGTCGTGTGTGAGGAGGAATGGACAGGAGTCCAAAACCTACGCCTGATATTCCACAATGTGGAACATCACTCGATATAATGAGAATATCTTGACAGGCTCCCGGATGTCAAGCCACAGGTGGCGAAAGGCCTGAAGTGGCCTGGCCAATTGCGGAGGCAGCACGATGCGGCGCATCCTTTCGGGGTCGATCCTGGGCAGGCTGTGCGCCGCCCTGTGCCTCTCGGTGCTGCTGACCAGCCCGTCCGCCGCCTCGCGGATCGACCGTCCCTTCAACGACGGCTGGCGCATGGCGACGGGCGAGATCGCCGGGGCCGAAAAGCCCGAGTTCGATGACGCCGCCTGGAAGCCCGTCACCCTGCCGCGCGCCTGGAACGAGGACGAGGCCTTCAAGGTCGACATCCACGACCTGAAAGGGGGGATCACCTGGTATCGCAAGCGCTTCGTCCTGCCGCCCGGCGTCGGACCGGCGGCCGGCGGCAAGGCGTTCATCGCGTTCGAGGGCGTGCGCCAGGCCGGCGACGTCTATGTCAACGGCGTGCGGGTCGGCGGCCATGAGAACGGCGTCACGGCGTTCGGCGTCGACGCCACCGCGGCGCTCAGGCCCGCGCCGTTCGTCAATGTCGTGGCCGTGCGGGTCGACAGCGACTGGAAGTACAAGGAGCGCGCCACAGGCAGCGGCTTCCAGTGGAACAACGACAATTTCAACGTCAATTACGGCGGCATCCACAGGGCGGTGCGGCTGGTCCTGACCGGAAGCCTGCACCAGACCCTGCCGCTGTATTCCAGCCTGGGCACGACCGGCGTCTATGTCTGGGCCGACGCGTTCGACATCAAGGGCGGGGCGGCGACCGTCCACGCCGAGTCGCAGGTGCGCAACGCCTCCGACCGGCCGCGCACCTTCCGTTATCGGGTGACCCTGCGCGACGCCGACGGCAAGCTGGCCGGCGCGTTCGACGGCCCCACGGTCACCCTGGCGCCCGGCGAGACCCGCACGGTCGCGGCCCAGGCGGCGCTGAAGGGCCTGAAGTTCTGGAGCTGGGGCTACGGCTATCTTTACGCCGTGACCACCGAACTGGTGGAGGACGGCGCCAGCGTCGACACGGTCGTCACCCGCACGGGCTTCCGCAAGACCGCGTTCAGGAATGGGATGATCTTCCTCAACGACAGGGTCATGCAGGTGCACGGCTACGCCCAGCGCACCAGCAACGAATGGCCGGCGCTGGGGACCGACATCCCGCCGTGGATCAGCGATTTCTCCAACGCCTTGATGGTCGAGAGCGGCGGCAATCTGGTGCGCTGGATGCACATCGCCCCGGCCGCCCAGGACGTCGAGTCGGCCGATCGCGTGGGCCTGGCCCAGGCCATGCCGGCCGGCGACGCCGAGAGCGACGTCACCGGCCGCCGCTGGGAGCAGCGGGTCGAGGTGATGCGCGACGCCATCGTCCGCTTCCGCAACAACCCCTCGATCCTGTTCTACGAGGGCGGCAACGAGAACATCAGCGACGCGCACATGGCCGAGTTGAAGGCGGTCCGCGACCAGTTCGACCCGCACGGCGGCCGCGCCATCGGCTCGCGCGAGATGCTCAACAGCAAGGTGGCCGAGTACGGCGGCGAGATGCTGTACATCAACAAGAGCGGGACCAAGCCGGTCTGGGCCATGGAATATTCCCGCGACGAGGCGGCGCGAAAGTTCCAGGACGACTTCACCCCGCCGTTCCACATCGACAGCCCCGACTACAACCGCAACCAGGACAGCCACGCGGCCGAGAACGTGCGCCGCTGGTACGACTACTGGCGCGAGCGGCCCGGCGGCGGCGACCGCGTCAGCTCGGGCGGGGTCAACATCATCTTCTCCGACAGCAACACCCACTTCCGCGGCGACAACAACTACCGCCGCAGCGGCGAGGTCGACGCCATGCGCCTGCCCAAGGAAGGCTTCTACGCCCATCAGGTGATGTGGGACGGCTGGGTCGACGTCGAGCGCCCGCGCAGCCACATCATCGGCCACTGGAACTACGCGCCGGGCGTGACCAAGGACGTACTGGTGGTCTCCAGCGCCGACAGCGTCGAGCTGCTGCTGAACGGCAAGTCTCTGGGCCGGGGCGTGAAGTCCGACGGCTTCCTGTTCACCTTCAAGGCCGTGGCCTGGGCGCCGGGGACCCTGCGGGCGGTGGGACGCGACGCCGCCAGCAAGGTGGTGTCGTCGGACGAGCGCGTCACCACCGGCCCGGCCGTGGCCTTGCGCCTGACGCCGCATGTCGGTCCGTCCGGCTGGCGGGCCGACGCCGCGGACCTCGCCCTCGTCGATGTCGAGGCGGTGGACGCGGAAGGCCGGCGCGTGCCGACCGCCCTGGACCTGGTGACCTTCGACCTCGCCGGCCCGGCCGAATGGCGCGGCGGCATCGCCCAGGGCGACTCCAAAGGCGGGGCCAAGCCGACGCAGGCGCCCGCCTCGTCCACGGGCGACGTCGTCACCGGAGCGCATACGGTGGACGGGGTGACCTCCTACGCCGGCGCCTCGCGCGGCGACGACAATTACATCCTGTCCCGGACCCTGCCGGTCGAGGCGGGGATCAACCGCGTGGCCCTGCGCTCGACGCTCGAGGCCGGCAAGGTCACGGTGACGGCGCGGGCTCAGGGGCTGAAGCCGGCGACCGTGACGCTGGACGTCGCCGCGCCGGCGGCGGTCGAGCCTCTCCTGCCCGTCAGCCTGGCGCGGGGGCCGACGCCGGCCACGCCGTCGTTCAAGGTTCGCCGTGTGGCGCTGAAACCCGTCGCCACCCTGGCCGGCTCGAACCCCGACACGGTCGGCCTGGCCCGCGACGACGACGAGACCACCCACTGGGCCAGCGACGGCCAGCTGGCCAACGCCTGGATCGAATACCAGCTCGAAAAGCCCCAGGTGGTCGACGAGGTGGTGCTGAAGCTGATCGGCTGGCGCCTGCGCTCGTACCCGCTGCGCATCACCGTGGACGGCGTCACCGTCTACGAAGGCGCGCCGGCCAAGAGCCTGGGCTACGTCACCCTGCCGCTGAAGCCGGTGAAGGGGCGCAGACTGCGCATCGCCCTGACCGGCCCGACCGTCGACCGCGACGCCTTCGGCAAGATCGTCGAGATCACCGGCGCCAAGGCCGGCCTCGACACCGGCGCCGAGAAGGTGGCGGCCGGCGGCGGCCTGGGGATCATCGAGGCGGAGCTGTATCGGCGGCCGTGATTGGCGCCGTCCCCAGGTCCTCCCCCTATGGGGGAGGCGATCGCGTAGCGATCGGTGGGGGGAGTTTTACGATCGTCGATCCGGGTTGGGAGGACCTGCCGATCACTCCCCCCACCGTCGGCTTCGCCGACACCTCCCCCACGGGGGGAGGATTTATTGGGCCGCCTTCGCCACCTCCACCGCATACACATGGTTGGCCCCGTGCATGTTGGAGCGGAACACGATCCACTTGGCGTCGGGGGTGAAGTTGACGTTCGGCTCCAGCCGGTAGTCGTGGTCCTTCATGTTCACCAGCTTCTCGGTGTCCAGCACGCCCGGCTGGACCAGCACCTCGGAGCCGGGGGCGTGGATGCCGGCGACGTCGGGGATGGCGCGCGGGCGCATCAGGTACAGCCACTTGCCGTCCGGCGCGTGGGCGACCATCTCGCTGTCGCCGCCGTCGCCAGCGAACAGCTTGCCGTCCGGCGAGGTGTTGAAGTGCACCGACCAGGCGTTGCGGTCCAGGTGCAGCCAGGTGCGCTTGCCGGTGGCGATCTCGTAGCCGGCCACCCAGAAGTCCTCGCCGCGCGGGGTCTGCAGGTCGTACCAGACGGTCTTGCCGTCGGCGCTGAACCACTCGTGGCCGGCGATCTCCATGTTCATGGTCCGGGTGTGGATCTTGGTCGGCGCGGTGCCAGGCTTGTCGGTCCGGGTCAGCCACAGGCGGTCGACCTTGTGCCAGGGGCCCTCGTGGCAGAACATCAGCAGGTGCGGGTCGGTGGGCGAGAACTGCAGGTGGTTCAGCCAGTCGGTCGCCTGGTGCACGACCTTGCGCTCGCCCGTGGCCGTGTCGATCGTGAAGATCTCCATCGGGATGCGGCTGTCCAGGCGGGCGTTCAGTTGCACCTCGCGGCCCTCGGCATAGGACAGCGCGCGGCCGTCCGGTCCCTTCACGTCGTCGGGATTGCGAGGCAGGGCGTCCATCAGGTTGGGCGGGATCGGCACGTCGGTGCGGTTGGCCACCCCGGCCAGCAGGGTCTCGTCGGCGTTGATCGTCTGGATGCCCACGCCCTTGGCCAGCTTGGCGACCTGGCGGACCTTCCGAGTCTTCGGATCGACCGCCTCGACCACGCCCGAACCGTCCTCGACCAGGCGCTGATAGTAGACCTGGCCGGTCTTGCGGCCGACGAACAGCAGCCGGACCTTGCCCTCGACCAGCGGGCGCAGGGCGTGGGTCTTCAGGTCGACGCCCGAGATCCCGTCGGGCGTGCTGATGGCCAGGGTCGCGCCGTCGGGCGTGTAGCCGTTGAAGTTGAAATAGAGGCTGCCGCTGCCGGGCTTGTCGGACAGGCGGATCACCCGGTGGCCGGTGTCCTTGTCGACCCATTCGCGCGGCGGCTCGGGCGTCCCCGGCTTGGGTTGGGTGACGACGTCCTGGGCGTGGGCGCACGGCGCCAGGACCATGAAGGCCAGCGCCAGGGCGGAGAGGAGGGGAGCTTTCATCGGCGGTCTCACTGGGTCCGGATGTCGGGACGGGGCGGGGCCTTCATGCCCTCGCCGAGATAGAAGCTGGTGTGCGGCGGCTGGTTGTAGGCGGTGTTCTGCCAGGCGATCGACACGCGATACTGCGGGTCGTGCATCAGGGTGACCAGTCGCCGCTGGGTGACGTAGGGCGTGGCGTAGATCCGCAGGCTTCGATTGTCTTCCGCCCGCCAGACCGCTTCCTCGCGCCAGTCGCCCAGGATGTCGGCCGACAGGGCGGGAGTCGCCTTGGTGCCGTTGTTGGAGGTCACGCCCTCGGCCGTCAGCAGGGGAACCGCCTGGCCGGTCTTCCAGTCCCACTTGCTGATCTGGTTCCTGTCGAGCAGTTCGCGCAGGTCATCGCCGTCCCACCAAATCGCGAAATTGGTCTGGCGGGGGTGCTTGACGCCCTCGATCGGCTTGCCCTGGGCGGTGTAGAGCGCGTCGCCGTTGCTGCCCCAGGCCTCGGCGCCGGGAAAGCGCGGGTCGATGTCGGCGGCCAGACCTCGGCCGGTGTCTCGGTCGGTGGACGTGCTCCACAGCACCTTGCCGGTGCGGGCGTCGAGCATGGCCGCGCCGACGCCGCCGTTCTTGCCGGGGCTCTCGTGCACGCCGAACTTCTCAAGTCCGGGACGGGTGGGATCCAGATCGGACACGTGCATGGCGTCGCCGTGGAACAGCTGGGCGCTCCACAGGCCCTTGCCGTCGTCGTCGATCGCCATCGAGCCGTAGACGATCTCGTCGCGCCCATCGCCGTCGACGTCGGCGACGCTGAGCTGGTGGTTGCCCTGGCCGCCGAACGTTTCGTTGCCCGGCGTAGCGCTGTCGAACAGCCATCGCTGGGTCAGCTTGCCGTTCCGGAAGTCCCAGGCCGCCAAGGTGGTGCGGCCGTAATAGCCACGGGCGAAAACCAGGCTGGGATGCTGGCCGTCCAGATAGGCCGTGCCGGCCAGGAAGCGGTCGGAGCGGTTGCCGTAGCCGTCGCCCCAGACCTGCGTCATCTGCTCGATGGTCGGAGCGTCAGTGCGCGGATCGCGCGGCGGCGCGTAGGGCGCGCTGGCCAGGGCCTCGCCCGTCAGGCCGTCGAAGACAGTCAGGTATTCGGGCCCCTTGAGGATGCGGCCCTGCACCCTGGCCACCTTTGTGCCGTCGGGCAGGACCGTGGCGCCGGTCCTGTCGGCCTGGGGCCGCTCCCCGCCGGTCTCGCGCCAGTCGGCGTTCGGGTCGCCCAGCACCTGGCCGGTCCCGTCCACCGTGCCGTCGCTGGTTCGCACCGCGATCTCGGCCTTGCCGTCGCCGTCGTAGTCGAAGACCTGGAACTGGGTGTAGTGGGCGCCGGCCCGGATGTTGCGGCCCAGGTCGATCCGCCACAGGCGCCGGCCCTCCAGCGTGTAGGCGTCCAGGAAGACGTCGCCGGTATAGCCGCCGAAGGCGTTGTCCTTGGAATTGGTCGGGTCCCACTTGAGGACGATCTCGTAGCGGCCGTCGCCATCCAGGTCGCCGACGCTGGCGTCGTTGGCGGTATACGAATAGGCCTCACCGGCGGGGGTGACGCCGTCGGCGGGCGGCTGGATCGGCACGCTGAGATAGCCCTGCGCCCAGACCTTGGCCGGCTTGCTGGCCGGCGCCTCCTTGCCGCCGACCACGGCGCGCACGGTGTAGGTGGCGGACGGAGCGCCGGTCTTGTCGACGAAGTCGGTGGGCCCCGCCAGCGGCGCCGCGTTCAGCTTCACGCCGTCGCGATAGAGGTTGAAAGCGGTCCTGGCGGGCTCGTCGCCCAGCAGCCGCCAGCTGACCAGCACGCCGCCGTCCACCGCCGGCACGGCGACCAGGCCGCGATCCAGGGCTTCCATCCGGCGCGTCGCGGCCAAGGCCGACCCGCCGACCGATGACAGCGTCGTCGCGCACAGCAGGGCCGCCGCCGCGACCCGCGCGCCCCGGTTCTCACCACGCTTGCTCATGCGTCGAACCCCTTTGGTTTCCCCGTTTTCCGGCTCGTGACGACCGTTCTTCGCGGCCTTCGGATCGGCGCTGGGGCCGCCTCGCGAGCGTTGCGTCGAACTTACACCATGGAACGAAACGGCTGTCTTCCCACAAATTGCGTTGACATCTCAATATATGGAATTATTCCTATTGTATGAGAAATGCGCCGCCGAGCGCCGCGAGCCGTCCGAGCAAGGAGGGCCGCAGGGCCGGTAAGGCGTCCGGGGACCTTCGTCGGGAGGCCCCAAGCCTGGTTAGAGGGAGGGAACTCAATGCTTGCATCCACTCGCGGCCGTCGGGCGGCCGTCGCCACCACATCGTTGCTGGCCCTGGCGGCCAGCCTGGCCTTCACCACGGGCGCGCACGCCCAGAGCACGGGCGCCCAGGCCGAGGACAAGGTCAGCACCGTCGACGAAGTGGTCGTGGTCGGCACCCGCGCCAGCCTGCAGTCGGCCATGAACCGCAAGAAGCGCAACGGCACGATCTCGGACTCGATCGTCGCCGAGGACATCAGCCAATTCCCCGACAAGAACGTCGGCGAGGCCCTGGGCCGGATCACCGGCGTGCAGCTGGCCCGCGACTTCGGCGAAGGCAACGCGGTCTCGATCCGTGGCGTCGAGCCCGACCTGAACCGCGTCGAGATCAACGGCATGAGCACGCTGTCGACGGCCGGCAACCTGCAGGTCTATGGCGGCGGCGGCCGGTCCAACGACTTCCGCGAACTGGCCTCGGAACTGGTCCAGTCGATCGACGTGTTCAAGGGCTTCACCGCCGACATGACCGAAGGCGGCGTCGGCGGCACGGTCTCGGTCAAGACCCGCAAGCCGCTGGACTTCAAGAAGCCGGTCCTGTCGCTGACCGCGTCGGCCCAGAACCTCGACACGGCCGACACCTGGAAGCCGCGCGGCAATATCTTCGCCGCCACCACCCTGTTCGATGGTCGGCTGGGCCTGATGGCCAATGTCACCTACGACGACGTCGACACCCGCGGCGACTATGTCCGCAACTCGTCGTGGGGGCGGTTCGCCGACTTCGACGCCTCGGCCGACAAGACGGTCCCGTACTACAGCAGCGCCTATAATTCCCAGATCAACGACCTGGCGCGCAACGTCACGACCGCCGCCGGATGCTCGGGCCTGACCACGCCCGACTCTACCCAGATCTCGACCACCAACCTGCGCAACGCCTGCCTGTCGCAATGGTACGACTACGCGCCACGCACGGCTCGCTACGGCGTCTGGACCCGCAACGACGAGCGCATCTCGGCCGAGTTCACGGCCCAGTATCGCTTCACCGACAAGATCGACGCCTGGGTCAGCTACAACCGCAACGACCGCACCCAGACCCTCAACGACATCAACTACGGCACCGACTTCACCACGGCCAACCGCCTGCGCAATACGGCCACCGCCACCACCTGCTCGTCGACGAACACCACGGCCAGCGCGGTCAAGGTGAACGCCAAACACAACGTCATCGGCTACACGCTGGGCAACTGCGTGAACACCACGGGGGCCGGCGGCAACAACGGCTTCGGCATCAGCGCCCGCGACTTCAAGTACGACACCACCAGCAACTACTACAACTTCGGCGCCAACTATCGCGGCGACCGCCTGCAGATCGAGTTCCAGGGCTCCAAGGCCGACACCAGCACCGTGTCGCAGACCAACAATGTCAGCGTCAGCTTCGACACGCCCGGCATGACCGTGACCCTCGATCCGGCCACCGGCAATCCGTCGTTCGCCTTCGCCAGCGGCTACAGCCCCAGCGACGCCTCGGCGATCCGCCAGTGGCAGATCCAGTATCGCCCGTCGAACAACGGATCAAAGGAAGAGCAGTACAAGCTCGACTTCGACTACGAGACCAACCTGCCGTTCATCAAGAAGATCGAGTTCGGCGGCCGCGCCACCGACTTCTCGACGAAGGGCTACGGCTACGGCGGCTTCATCCTCGATGGCGGCGCCAACCCCTCGTCGCTCCTCGATGACACCGTGATCTATTCCAACGCCGTCAACTCGACGGCGGGGGTCCTGGCGACCCAGCTGGCCGACCAGACCGATCCGACCTTGGGGGCTCCCAGCACCACGGGCTATTGGACCTCGACGGAGACCTGGTCGCGCGGCTTCTCCAACGCCCTGTTCGGCTCGGCGATGACTCCGCTGTCCAGCGACTTCTACTGGGGCGGCGGCTCGATCCCGACCAGCTGGAACTATCCGGACTTCGACAAGGTGTCGAAGAACCTCGACACCTCGCACTTCAACCTGAACAACCTGGAGAACACCGTCGGCAGCGACGGCAAGCCCCATAGCCAGTTTCCGTATCGCATCGCGGAAAAGACCGACGCCATCTACCTGAAGTTCGACTACAATTTCCCGCTGGGAAGCTATGAGGTCGACGGCAACTTCGGCTGGCGCCGGGTCCACACCCAGACGACCGGCGAGGGCGTCTCGAGCCGCAGCGCCACCTACGGGACGACCACCTACACGCTGAGCAACTCCCTGGGCAAGATGACCAAGGACTACACGGTCTGGCTTCCCAGCTTCAACGTCGGCCTGTGGTTCATTCCCAACAAGCTGTCGGCGCGCGCCGGCTTCGCCGACCTGATGGCCCGTCCGCGCATGGACTTCCTGATGCCGACCGTGGCCTGCACCACCGACGCCTCGCCCGACGCCAACGGCGAGTTCGACGAGCCGAGCTGCAACGCCGGCAACCCCGAGCTGAAGCCCTACCGCGCCAACCAGTACGACCTCAGCTTCGAATACTATCCCAACCAGGACACCCAGGTGTCGGTCGGCCTGTTCAAGAAGGACATCGAGTCGTTCTACGTGTCGTCGCGCACCCTGATCGGCAAGCGCGACGTCTATGGCGACGGCCAGCTCTACAACTACAACACCTACATCAACGGCCAGGGCGCCAAGATCTCGGGGGTCGAGGTGACCGCCAAGACCGCCTTCACCTTCCTGCCAGGCTTCCTCTCGGGCTTCGGCGTCGACGTGAACTACACCTACCAGAAGGCCAAGAACGTCCGGCTGTTCTCGCAGCTGGACGGCTCGCCGCTGCCGTTCCCGGGCCTGTCCTCGGACAGCGCCAACCTGACCCTGTGGTACGACAAGGGGCCGTTCAACGCCCGCCTGGCCTACAACTACCGCTCCCGCTACCTGGTGTCGGCCGCCGACAACTCGCTCCAGCCGGTCTATCGCGACTCGACCGGCTATCTCGACGGCAAGGTCACCGTGAAACCCGGCTTCAGCTGGGCGCCGAACCTGTCGTTCTTCGTCGAAGGCAAGAACCTGACCAAGGAAGACGAGCGTTCGACCGCGGGCGACATCCGCCTGACCGAACTGGGCTACTTCGGCCGCCGCTTCTTCGTCGGCATGACGGCGAAGTTCTAGGACGAGATGGCGTGGCGAAGGTCCGGTGTCGAGCCCGGGTCCTTCGCCATCGCCGCCTTCGGAGATCACGATCTAGGATGACTCAAGGCCGCGCCGGCATGGCGCGGCCTTTTTCTATGTACCCCGTCGCCGGCGGCTATCGCGCCAGCGCGTACACCCGGAACCGCCGCACCCGCAGGTGGCTGAACGTCGTGCGCAGGCCGAACCAGCCGCGCGTATAGGGCTCGGCGTCGTCCAGTTCGAACAGCTTGCGGTCGTCGTTCCAGTATTGAATCCGCCCGCCGTCGGCGACCAGCCGCACGGTTTGCCAGCGGTTGGGGACCAGCATCTCGTCGGCGGCCGCGTGGTCGTTGCGCGGCAGCAGCGGCCGCTCGCCCGGTCGGCCGACATAGCGGCGAAAGCGGGTCGAGGTGTTCCCGTTGCCGCCCTGGCCGACATAATAGGTCTTCAGGGTGTCGTAGTCGGCGAAGGCCCCGGTGCGCGGCGTGGCCAGCGGGCTGCCGCCATCGGCGTTGCGCGCCATCCAGAAGGCGTTCAGGTCGCTGACCCGGTCGTTGGCTCCGCCCGCCGAGACGGCCTGGGCCTGGTACTGGATCAGCACCGGACCGACCAGCTCGGGCCGGAACCACAGGGTCAGGCCGGCGGGGGTGTCGATGTCCAGCACGCCGCCCTGGGCGCCGATCCTGGCGGGCTTCTCGGCCTCGATCGCCCATTGGTCCAGGCCGTGGCGAAAGTCGTCAGCGTGCAGGCGACGCCTGGGCCGGGGCGGCCGCGTCGGGGCGGCGAGGGCGGGGCCGGCGGCCAGCGTCGCCAAGCCGCCCAGCATCGCGCGGCGCCTCACCGATTGTCCCCTTCGACGGTCGCCAGCGCCGATCGCAGAGGCGGCTCGGCGACCAGGCCCGAAACGTCCTCGCAGACGATGGGCTCGACGCCGTCCGGCCAGTCCAGCTCCAACTGGCCGAACCGCGCGCCGTGCACGGCCTGCAGCAGGATGGGCGGGCGGGGATCGGGCTTCAGGGTCTCGATCCGCACCCTGTCCAGGGTCAAGCCGGTCACGTGCCGGGCCCAGAGGCCGTGGGCAGGGGTTGGGCCGAACATGCTGGGCTCCGGATAGGCCTGGGCCATGTCGTCCGGACGCCGCCGCGCCCAGTCCGCTTCGCCGCCGCCGGCATAGACCAGTCGAATGTCGGTCAGTGTGACGTCCTCGATCGGGTCGCCTTCCAGGCCGGCGATCGTCGCGGCGTAGTCGGGCAGGATGTCGAAGGCGGTCAGGTTGCGCACGCTGATCCGCCGCAGGGCCCCGCGGCCTGTCCCCTCCGGTCCGCGCCCCCGGCGGCCCAGGCGCAGGAACAGCGGGGCGGTGGTCACCTCGCGCAGGACCAGGTTGTCGATCGCGACGTCCTCGATGGTCCCGCCGTCGACGGTTTCCAGCGCCAGCCCCCGCGAGCGGGTGAACACGCAGTCGCGGATGGTGATGTGGCGGAAGTCGCCGTTCGACTCGGTGCCCAGCTTGATCCGGCCGGTGACGCGGTCCTGGTCGGGGGCCAGCTGTTGGGTCCGGCCCTCGGTCCCGTCCAGCATCGTGCCCAGGTCGAAGCCGCTGACGTGGCAGCGGGTGATCTCGACCCGCTCGGTGGAGCGAAGCTCGCCCAGGGCCAGCGAGCTCTTCAGCACGATGGCGTCGTCGTTGGGCGTGTTGACCCGGCAGTCGGCGATGGTCACGTCGCGGCAGCCGTCGACGTCCAGCCCGTCGCGGTTGGTGTCGATCCGCAGGTTCTTGATCGCCAAGTGATCGCAGCCGGTGGCCAGCACCGCGAAATGCCCGCCGCGCCAGATCGTGAAGCCTTCCAGCCGAACGCGGCGGGCGTTCTTCAGGGCGATGGCCTTGTTGCCCTGGCCGGCCATGGTCTCCAGGTCGGGAACCAGGATCGCCATCTCCTCAGCCGAGAGGCCCGCCATGCTGACCGGAAACTCGCCGGCCTGGCGCGTCCAGCGCGAACCGGGACCCTCGCGGGTCAGGCCGAGGCCGTCGATCATGCCCGGACCGACGATCGCCACGTCCTCGACGCCGTCGCCCCAGATCAGGCTGTTGCGCCAGTGGCTGTGGCCGAAGTCCTGGTAGAGGTCGAACGGGTTGGGCTCGGGCGGATCATAGGCGCCGGCGTGACGGGCCGGGTCGGCGGCCTCCAGCACGCAGCCCTCGTCCAGCCGCAGGGTGACGCCGCTCAGCAGGCGGATCGAGAACGACAGCCAGCGCCCGGCCGGCAGCACCACCTCGCCGCCGCCGGCCGCATGGGCCGCATGGATCGCGGCGTTGATCGCCTCGGTGTCCAGGGTCACGCCGTCGCCCGTCGCGCCGAACGCCCGGACGTCGAACGGCGCGCGGGTCATGCGTAAAGGCCGTGCCGTTTCAGGAAGGCGTCCAGCAGGGCGGGCCAGGGCATGGCGACGCCGGCGGGACCGGTCAGGCCGAAACCGTGGCCGCCGGACTCGAAGACGTGCAACTCGCTGGCGATCTTCCGGGCGCGCAGGGCCTGGAACATCATCAGGCTGTTCTCCATCGCCACCACCTTGTCGTCGGCCGCGGCGGCGATGAAGGTCGGCGGGGCGTCGGCGGGGATGTCGTGCTCGGCCGAGACCGCCAGGCGCTGGGCGTCCGTCGGGTTGGTCCCGAGCAGCGATTTCAGCGAGCTGCCGTGGGCGTGGGGCGCGGTCATGGTGATGACTGGATAGAACAGGCCCGCCGCCGCTGGACGGGTCGACAGGCGGTCGGCCGCATCCACGGGGGCGTAGGTCTCGACGCCGAAGCGGGTGGCCAGCCGCGCGGCGACATGGCCGCCGGCCGAGAAGCCGATCACGGCGATCCGCTCGGGATCCAGTCCCCATTTGCCGGCGTTGGCGCGGATCAGGCGGATGGCGCGCTGGGCGTCCTGCAGCGAGACGTCCGGCCCCGCGGCCCAGCCGTCGGCCGGCAGGCGGTAGTCCATGACGAAGGCGGTGACGCCCTGGTCGGCGATCCAGGCGTCGATCGGCCCACCCGCCTTGCTGACCGCCACGCGGATATAGCCGCCGCCCGGGATCATCAGGATCGCCGCGCCATTGGGCTTGGCCGGCCGGCGCATCATCAGCCAGGGCTTGGTGACGTTCAGGAAGGCCGTGTCGTTGGGATCGCCGCCGGGCTTGCGCAGGATCACCTGTTCGGTGACCGTGACCTTCTCGCCGCCGGGCGCCTTGCCAGGCCACAGGTCCATGACCTCGATCGTCGAGGGAGCGGCGGACGCCTGCGCGCGGGCCAGGGTCGGCGCGGCCAGGGCCAGGGCCCCCAGGCCCAGGAGCGAACGGCGATCGGTCGCCAGATCAGTTGCCACGGGGAGCCTCCGTGCTGTGGGCGGCGCTGGGCGCCAGGACGAAGCTGTCGGGCGAGGGCGGATGGGCCGGATCGAACGGCGGCAGGCCGTCGACCAGATGGGCCGCCAGGTCCGGAACCTGGGCGCGGACGCCGTTCACGACGCACTGGGCCAGCACATAGGCGCCGTAATTGTTGTGGTGGGTGGCGTCCTTGCCGCCGTCGGCGAACGCCTTCCAGGCGTTGTCTGGCCCCAAGGCCTCGTACAGCGCAGCGCTCATGTCCAGCAGGTCGATGACCGGAACGCCGGTCTCGCGGCCGACCGCGCGCACCGCCTCGGGATAGTCGCCGTGGGTGTTGACGATCTTGCCGGCCACGTCGAACTTGCGGCGGTGCATCGAGGTGACCAGCACGGGCCTGGCCCCGCGCCGCCGGGCCTCGCCGATATAGGCCTTCAGATAGTCGCGATAGGTGGTGGCGGCCTCGACATAGGTCTGGGGCCACTGGACCTTCTGGTCGTTGTGGCCGAACTGGATCAGCAGCCAGTCGCCGGGCTTGATCCGGCTGAGCAGCTTGTCCAGCCGGTGCTCGAACAGGAACGACTTCAGGGTCTCGCCGGACTCCGCGTGGTTGGCCACCGAAACGTCGGGCTTGAAGAACCGGGGCAGCATCTGGCCCCAGCTGGCCCCGGGCTCGAAGCGCTGGTCGGTGACGGTGGAGTCGCCGGCCAGGTAGACGACCGGCACGGTGACGGGCTCGACGCGCAGGCGGCGCACGGCCGGAGCCGGGCCGCAGAACTCCAGGGTCAGCTTGTCGTCCCAGTCGTAGGCGCCGACCTCGCGCGGATTGAGCAGCACCCGCACCCCGCCGGGGGCGTTGGTCGGCGGGGCCTTCAGGGCGGCGGTGCGGACGTTGACCACGAACTCGACGGTCGCGGTCTTGCCGGCCCTGGCGACGATCCGCTCGGCCATCAGCCGGCGGGACTCGGCCTTGATCGTGGTGTCTGACGCGGCCTTGCCGCCCAGCTCCAGGGTCACGCGATAGTCGCCTTCAGGGACGGCCAGCGAGAACAGGAACGGGCCGCCAGCAGGGGAAGGTTCGAAGCCGTGGCCGGCGGCGGGGTCATAGGCGGCGTCGCGCATCACGCGGACATAGCCGGGCGCTAGCTTGTCGTCGCCGAAGTCGAAGGCCCAGCTCTGCATCGGTGTCACTGGCTCCGCCGCCCAGCTCGCGGCCGGCGCGACGGCGAGGGCGGCCAGAACCGCGCGTCTATGCCACATCAAGGCCCGGCCTCCCTCGGCGATCTGGGTCGCGCTACATTGATCCCACAAATATCCGCCGTCCCGCGTCGAGGCAATGGATTTCATATTGCGAGATCAGGTCCCGCAAAATGGAACTCATGGTCGGGCGACGGGCAGGGTCAGGGCGGCGGTCGTCAAGCCCGGGGCGCTGGCCTGGATCGTCACCGAGCCGCCGGAGCCTGATCCGCGCACGAAGGCCATGGCCTTGCCGCGCCAGGCCTGGCGGGTGGGTGAGGCGAACGGCGTGTGGTCGGTCGAGGCGGCGTTGTCGGCGGTGACCAAGCGGCCCGATCCGCTAACGGCGAAGGTGATGGCCGTGTTCGAGCCCGGCACGATCACGCCCTTGGCGTCGATGACCTTAGCGCGGACGATGGCCAGGTCGTCGAAGGTCGAGCCCACGGCCTTGTCGTCGGTCGACAGCACCAGGCGGACCGGCGAGCCGGCGGTGCGCAAGGTGTCGCGCGGACCGGCTGCGCCGCACGAGGCCACGACCTCGCCGGGCGTGAAGGTCACCGCCCACTGGCGGGGCGAGCCGTCGGCGGGCAGGGGCTTGGCGCCCAGGGCCTTGCCGTTCAGCGTCACCTCCACCGTGGGGCAGTTGCTGTAGACCTCGATGGTCTCGGGATGCGGCGACAGGTCGGCCGGCGTCCAGTCGTCGGCGATGTCGATCTTGGGCCGGGGCGTGGCGACGGCGATCATGGTCGGCAGGGCGGGGGCCGGTCCCGCGCCGTCGTTCGAAGGGGGCGGCGCGGCGGGCGCGGCGTTGCGCACCACATGGATCACCGGCTGCTCGGCCCACCAGCCGGCCCGCTGCATGCCTGAGACCTTCAGGGCGCCGGTGCGGTCCAGCAGGCCGGCGGGATTGTCGATATTGGGCCAGCCGCTGCGGTCGGCCTCGCCCAGATAGTCGACCCCGGTCCACAGGAACATGCCGGCATAGGGGGCGTAGTCGCGCACGGCGATCCACGAGGCGCGGGCGTGGCTGTTCTCGGTTCCGATGATCTTGCGGGTCGGCCGGGCCTGGTGGGCGGCGGTCAGTTCGTTCTCGCGATAGTTCTGCCCGACCACGTCCAGCATGTCGGCCAGGCCGTTGTCGTAGTCGCCCGTCACGTTGGGCCGGAACAGGCCCATCGTCACCGGTCGCGTCGGATCGGTGGCGTGCATCACGTCCAGCAGGCTCTTCAGCGCCGCCTTGGCCTGGACCGGATAGGCGGTGTCGTGGATCTCGTTGCCGGCGCTCCAGATCACCACGCTGGGGTGGTTGCGGTCGCGGCGCAGCATGTCGCGGGCGTCGCGCCTGTGCCAGTCGCCGAAGAACAGGTGATAGTCGCCCGGCGTCTTGGCGACGTTCCACTGGTCGAACAGCTCGTCCATGACGACGAAGCCCATCTGGTCGGCCAGGTCCAGCACCTGCGGCGAGGGTGGGTTGTGGGCGGTGCGGACGGCGTTGACGCCCAGGGCCTTCAGGGCCGTGAACCGCTGGCGCCAGACGGCGATTGGCACGGCCGCGCCCAGCGCGCCGCCGTCGGCGTGCAGGGCCACGCCCTTGAGCTTGATGTTCTTGCCGTTCAGCCAGAACCCGGTGCCGGCCTCGAACCGGGCCTCGCGGACGCCGAACGGGACGACGTCGCTGTCGAGCGCCTGGCCGTCGGGGCCGACCACCCGGACGGCGGCGTGGTAGAGGTTCGGGCTGGCCAGGCCCCACAGGCGGGGCGAGGGCAGGGCGACCTCGGCGCTCAGGGTCTCGGTCCGGGCGACGCCTATCGCGACGGGTGGGACGCCTTGCCGAGCCACGACCTTGCCCTCGGGATCGGTGACGACGATCTCCAGCCCGGCGCGAGCGTCGGCCCCGCCATTGTTGGTGATGTCGACCTCGACCTTGGCGACGGCCCTGTCCTTGGCGATGGTCGGCGTGCTGACGAAGACCCCGCCCTGCTCGACGTGCAGGTCGCCGGTCTCGATCAGCCGGACCTTTCCGACCAGGCCCGAGCCGGCGTACCAGCGCGAGGACGGCGCGAACGAGGTATCGGCCCGCACGGCCAGCAAGTTGGGGCCGTCGGCCTTGAGAAAGTCGGTGACGTCATAGCGCAGGCCGACATAGCCGCTGGGCCGATGGCCCAAGTGGTGGCCGTTGATCCAGACGCCGCTGCGCTCCATCACTCCGTCCAGCTCGACGAACACGCGCCGGCCGGCCGTTGGCCTGACGTCCAGGGTCCGGCGGTACCAGGCCACGCCCGTGGGCAGGAAGCCGCCGGCCCCGCCGGCCCGGGCCTTGACGTCGAACGGCCCGGCGATGGCCCAGTCGTGCGGGACCGACACGGTCGCCCAGCGGGAGTCGTCCAGCGCCGGGGTCTCCGCGCCCTCGGGATCGCCCTGAACGAAGCGCCAGCCGTCGGTCAGCGGGACGGTGACGCGCTCGGCGGCGCTGGCGGCGCTCGCCAGCAGGGCCAGGGCCGAGGCGGCGAGCAGCAGGGGAGGGGTCTTGGACAAGGCGGGCTCCTGGAGCGTCATGCACGGGACGGCGACGGGCCTGGCCGCTCGCTTTGGAATCCAAGGCTCGCCGATCGCGAACAAGCCAGGGTCAGACGCGCCGCGGAAAGGCGTGGTGTGACCATGTTTCCTCCCTCGCGGGTTCGCGCCTCGCCGTTTTTGGCGGGTCTTATTTCTCACAAAATGAGACTTTGTCCCATTTCATGGAAGGCTAGCGTCAAAGCCTCGTCCGGGCAACCCAGCGCCTGGAACACCGCGCCCACGTCGCTTCGGCGAACTTCACGCCGGAATGAATATTTCAAAACGGTTGCAATTCACCCTGCCGGATTTATCTTATCGACAAAATGAGAGTTCATCCCAACAAATGGGATTTCTCTCGACATCAGGATCGGACGAACCGGCCCTGGGGGAAACACGGGAGGCCGGCATGGGCCGGCCCTCCATGAGGAGGGATTGATGTCTGACCGTCGCATTCAGCGTTGGGGCACGGGTTGCTCGGCGCTCGCCCTGACTTTCGCCGGGGTCCTGGCCGCCGGCGCCGCCAGCGCCCAGACCGCCCCATCGGCGGGCCAGTCGCCGGAAAACACCGTCGAGGAGGTGGTGGTCACCGGCTTCCGCGAGAGCCTCAGGAGCGCCCTGAGCGTCAAGCGCCAGTCCTCGGGCGTGGTCGACGCCATCAAGGCCGAGGACATCGCCGACTTCCCCGACGCCAACCTGGCCGAGTCGATCCAGCGCGTGCCCGGCGTGTCGATCACCCGCGTGGCCGGCGAGGGCCGAACGATCACCGTTCGCGGCCTGCCGCCCACCTTCACCCGCGTGCGCATCAACGGCATGGAGGCCCAGTCGACCAGCGGCGCCACCACCAGCGACCGCGGCGCCAACCTGGGCCGGGGCTTCGACTTCAACACCTTCGCCTCGGAACTGTTCAGCGGCATCACGGTGCGCAAGACGGCCCAGGCCGAGGTGATCGAGGGCTCGCTGGGCGCGACCGTCGACCTGGAAACCGCCAAACCGCTGGACCACAAGGGCCTGACCTTCGTGCTCGGCGCCTCGGCCGGCTACAACGACCTGGCCAAGAACGTCGATCCCAAGTTCACCGCCGTGGTCGGCAACAGCTGGGACACCCGCTGGGGCGAGTTCGGGGCCCAGGCCTCGCTGGCCTACAGCAAGCGCAAGTTCCTGGAGGACCAGTGGGGCTCGGGCGGCTGGAACCCGGCCACGATCGACGGAGGCTTCTGCACCCCGGTCGGGGTCACGCCGCAGAACCCGGCCACCAACGCCGGCAACGGCACCGACGCGGCCAACTGCGCTACCGGCGTGGCCCGGCCGCCGACCGGCGACCCCGTCTACGCCCAGGCCAACCGCTCGACCGTGTTCTTCCCGCGCCTGCCGCGCTATGGCCGCTTCCATCACAACCAGGAACGCACCGGCGCCACCCTGGCCCTGCAGTGGAAGCCGACCTCGCGAACCTCGCTGAGCTTCGACGCCCTCTATTCGGACTATGACGTCAAGCGCGAGGAGAACTGGTTGGAGGGCTTCTCGTTCGCCCGCCCGATCACCCAGAACGGCAAGCCGCAGACCGCGGTGCGCGAGCTGGTCCTGCGCGATGCGGGGACGAGCCACACCGCCGGAATCAATTTCGGGCAGACGGTCTACGATGTTGACTACGCCCGCTTCGACGGCGTCGACATCCGCTCCGACACCCAGCACGACGAGTTCGAGAACGTCTTCCAGCAATACACCCTGGCCGGGACGCACGAGCTGACCGACCGCCTGAAGGTGACGGGCCTGATCGGCTACTCCAAGTCCGACTACGACCAGCCGATGACCACCACGATCATGTTCCAGCGTCCCAACGCCGGCATGACCATCGACTTCCGCAACAACCGCGACCAGCCGATCATCAAGCACGACTTCGACGTCACCAACGCCGGGCTCTACAGCTTCGGGGCGCCCAACGCCGAGGTGCGGCTGCAGCAGATCTACACGACCAACATCTACAAGACCGGCGAGGTGAACCTGGCCTGGGCCTATGACGACGACCTGACGCTCAAGGTCGGCGGGCACTATGACGAGTTCTCGTTCGACACCTCGGCCAAGCAGCGGTCGAACAACTTCCTGGTCCCGACCCTGAGCACGGCCGAGCTGCAGGCGGTCACCAAGGTGGTGTCCGGCTTCGGCGGCCACGGCATCGACGACGGCGTGTTCCCCAGCAACTGGGCGACCATCGACTACGACAAGTTCGTCGCCAGCCAGAACCTCTACAGCGAGACAGGGATGTACGCCCTGGTGCCCAACTACGGCGGCATCCGGCGCGTCGACGAAAAGGTGGCCTCGGCCTATTTCCAGGCCGACCTGAAGACCGTGATCGGCGGCCTGCCGGTGCGCGGCGACATCGGCTTCCGCTTCGCCCAGACCGAGTTGCAGTCGCGCGGCTACCAGATCGGTCCGCTGCCGCAGCAGGTCACCGCCGAGAACAAATATCACGACGTCCTGCCGTCCTTTAACGTCGCGGTCGACGCCACCGACAACCTGGTGCTGCGCTTCTCCGGGGCCAAGGTCGTCGCGCGGCCAGACCTTGGCTTCCTGACGCCGGGAGGCAGCCTGAACCTGAACGGCACGCCCTCGATCACCTCGGGCAACCCGGACTTGGAGCCGATCCGCGCCACCACCGCCGATCTGGGCGCCGAATGGTACTTCGCACCCGGGGCGCTGCTGGGTTTCGGTGTCTTCTACAAGGACATCGAGACCTATGTTCAGAACCAATCCCAGCAGATGACCTTCCGGCAAACGGGCTTGCCGCTATCGTTGCTGGGCGACTCCAAACTCGATCCAGACCAAACGTACTTTACGGTCACCAGGCCGGTAAATACCCCGGGCGGTCCGCTCAAGGGCTTCGAGATCAACTACCAGCAGAACTTCACGTTCCTGCCGGGCCCGCTGCGTCACACCGGCGCACTGGTCAACTTCACCTATGTCGATTCCCAGATCGACTACTTCCTGGCGGCCGGCGGGGTGACGACCAACGACCTCGTGGGCCTGTCGAAGAAGGCTTACAACGCCACCCTCTTCTATGAAGACGACAAGTTCAGCGCCCGGATCTCGGCGGCCTACCGCGACAAATCGATCGTCGCCCTGCCGGCCAACAATCCTTACCAGGACCTGGAAGGCTATGACGAGAACCTGACCTTCGACCTGGCCGCCTCCTACCAGATCAACGAGAACTTCAAGCTCTCGCTGGAGGGGCTGAACATCTTCGACCGGTTCAATCGTCAGTTCATCGATTCCGACCGCGACAGCACGTTCGTCTACACCCACACCGGACGGCAGTGGAATCTGGGGCTGCAGTACAAGTTCTAGATCGGGCGCCGGCCGCGGCGAGCATCGCCGCGGCCGGTCATCTCCAGCTATTGCGGCTTGGGCCGCTCCAGGACCAGCAGGGACACGCCCTGCCGCGGCAGCTGGAAGCTCAGGGTCAGGCCGTCCTTGCCGCGAACCGGCGGCGGGGTGTCGATCGCGGCCAGGCCGCTGGCCTGTTCCAGGGCGTCGTACTGGGCCTTGCTGGGCGCCATGGGCGAGCCCATCCGCCGCCAGGCGCCGTAGACATTGCCGTGCGTCTCGTCGACCCGGTAGTGGACCAGCTTGGCGCCGGCGAAGGCGCGGGGCAGGTTCTTGAGGACCAGGCTGACGTCAGCCGTCGGGCCCGGCACGTCGTCGTCGTGATAATTCCACACCATGATCGCCAGCCGATCGGGACCCAGGCTGGCCAGGGTCCCGACATCGGGCCGTCCGCGCACGCCGCTGGCGACGATCTCTTCCAGCGGGATCTGGCCAGAGCTGACCGCCTGCAGCCGCTCGGGGCCCATAAGGCTGAACATGCGGAACACGTTGAGCACCGCCAGGTCCAAGCCGTTGCTCGACAGCTGGCGGAAGCCGGCGAAATAGGGCTGGTCCTCGAACTCGAACGCCCAGGTCAGGGCGCCGTCCAGGGTCACGCCGCGCCGGGCGGCCAGGTCATGCTCACGGGCGAAGCTGGCGGCGGTGTAGCTGGAATAGACCGTGCCGTTGCGATAGCCGAAGCTGGGGCCCTGGCAGGCGGCGCAGCCTTCCGGGTCGGACTCGCCGATGACGATCGGCTTGTCCTTGAGCGTCGGTCGCGCGGCGATCATCGAAAAGCCCTTGTCGATGCCGGCCAGCTGGGTGGCGATGCCCATGCGGATGTGGCCGTCGACGAAGGTCGGCGAGCCCTTGGCGTGGAAGGACAGGAAATCGGTCGGCGTGCCCTTCTGGCCGGTCGCGTAGTTGGTCCCGTCGGTCAGGTGGGTGAGGAAATCCTCCATGAACTGGCCGCCGCTGCCGGCGACGTCCGGACCGCCGACCTTGGCGGTGGGCAGGGCCCGCCGGACGCCGGCGACGGCGTAGTCGTGCAGCTTGTGGAATTCCTGCGGCGTGCCTTTCCAGTAGGCGGGGCCGTTGGGTTCGTTCCAGACCTCGAAGTACCAGGTCTCGACCTCGGCCTGACCGTATCGCTCGACGCAGTGGCGCACCCACCGGTAGGCCAGCTCGGACCACTTGTCGTAGTCCTTGGGCGGATAGCCCCAGCCGCCGCTGATCAGGTTGTAGTCGAAGCCCGGCCGCCAGGCGTGCTGGTAGGGCTCCGGGTTCGTCGACAGCGCCTGGGGCATGAAGCCGATCTGGACGTAGGGCCGCACTCCGTTGGCCAGGTAGGTGTCGAACAGATGGTCCAGGATGGTCCAGTCATAGACCGGCCGCCCCTGGGCGTCCTCGGTATAGACATTGGTGCTGCCCCACTTCAGGGCCGGCGTGCCGTCGCCGGTGTTCAGCAGGTTGTGGGTGCGGAAATAGACGGCCTTGGGCTTGAGCGCGCCCAGGTGGCCCAGCAGCTTGCGGCCGTCCTTCATGGTCGCGTAGTTCGGCTCGTCGGCGCCGAAGAACCGCCAGATCGGCCGCAGCTCGCCGACCTGTTTGCCGGCGTCGACGGTGATCGAGACCGGGATGTCGGCGGGCGGCGCCTGGGCCAGGGCCGACGATCCCGCCAGCCAGAAAGCGGCGAACAAGCCCGCGCCGACACCGTTCCGCATGACGTCATCCCCTATCGCCAGCGCCTGTCGCGCCGTTGAGCCATGGGTAACACGGATCGCGAAACGGGCCAGACGAATTGTAGGACAATAGGGAGGGGTGACGGGACACGCCGGCGCGTCCCGTCACCCGCGGCGCGCTAGCTAGGACTTCGCCGCCTGGCGTCCGGCGCGCACCGCCGCCGCCAGGTCGTCGAGCAGGCGCACCGAGGTCTCCCAGTCGACGCAGGCGTCAGTGACCGACTGGCCGTAGGTCAGGGGCTGGCCGGGGACGATGTCCTGGCGGCCGGCAACCAGGTTGCTCTCGATCATCACCCCCATGATCGGCGCGCGTCCGGTCGCGACCTGGGCGCAGAGGTCGGCGACGACGGCGGGCTGGTTCTCGTGGTTCTTGCCGCTGTTGGCGTGGCTGGCGTCGACCATGATGCGCGGCGGCAGGCCGGCCTTGACCAGGGCCTGCGCCACGGCCGCGACGCTGGCGGCGTCGTAGTTGGGCGTCTTGCCGCCGCGCAGCACGACGTGGCTGTCGGCGTTGCCGGTGGTGGTGGCGATGGCGGCGCGACCTTCCTTGGTCACCGCCAGGAAATGGTGCGGCTGGGCCGCGGCCAGCACCGCGTCGATGGCCACCTTGACGTCGCCGTTCGTGCCGTTCTTGAAGCCGACCGGGCAGGAGAGGCCTGAGGCCATCTCGCGGTGGATCTGGCTTTCGGTGGTGCGCGCCCCGATCGCGCCCCAGGCCACCAGGTCGGCGATGTACTGCGGGGTGGTGACGTCCAGAAACTCGCAGGCCGCCGGCAGGCCCTGGGCGCTGACGTCCAGCAGCACGCGCCGCGCCAGCCGCAGGCCCTCGTTGATCCGGAAGCCGCCGTCCAGGTCCGGATCGTTGATCAGCCCCTTCCAGCCCACCGTGGTGCGCGGCTTCTCGAAATAGACCCGCATGACCACTTCCAGCTCGCCGGCGTGGCGCTCGCGCTCGACGGCCAGGCGGCGGGCGTAGTCCAGGGCGGCCTTGGGGTCGTGGATCGAGCACGGCCCGATCACCACCACCAGGCGGTCGTCGCGGCCGTGCAGGATCTGGTGCACGGCTTGGCGGGCGTCGCCGACGACCTCGGCGACCGACGAGGTGGCCGGGGCCTCGCCGATCACCTGGGCGGGCGGACTGAGGGTCTGCAGGCGCTGGATGCGCAGGTCGTCGGTGGGGACGGGGATCGAGGACAGGTGGGCGGCGGTCGAGGAAGGCATGGCGGAACTCCGGAGAAATCTGGGCGTCCGGCGGCCATGAAAAAAGCCGCCCGGGGAACCCCTGGCGGCTGGTGAAGACGTTCGCGGCTCTGAATTCAGGCCGAACGATCCCCTCCCGGCGCCAGAGGCGTCGGATAGCTAAAATACCAAAACAGCTGTTGGCTGGCGGCGAGGATCATGGGGGCACCCTAGAGCCAAGTCGGCGGCCTGTCCACGCCTGGACGGAACAGAGGGTGGAAGGAACCTCATAGCGAAGGCGTCGCGAGATCACGCCCGCCGCGACCGACGATGGAAGCCTGGGATTTTGGGGGGGGGGAAGTGGCGAGGGTCCAAGCCGGTTAAGGCTTGGACCCTCATGGTGCCGCCGGGCAGGATTGAACTGCCGACCTCAGCCTTACCAAGGATGCGCTCTACCACTGAGCTACGGCGGCGAAGAGGAGGGGGCGTATAGCGAACCAAACGCGGTTGGCAAAGACAAAATCGTCTTGACCGATCGTCGCAGCGCTTTCACCTGTGGAAAGATGAGCCGGAACCCCAAGCCCCACAACGAAAAAGCCGAGCGCGAAGCGCGGCTGGCCCAGGCGCTGCGCACCAATCTTCGCCGCAGGAAGGCCGCGCCGCCCGCCGCCGACAAGGGCGCGGCCAGGCCGGACTCGCCCGCGTCGGACGACGAGACCCCCTCCGGCTGAGGAGGAATCTTGAGGAATCGGCGCCCCCCCTTGCGCGGGCTCTTGCAACCAGTAGAACCGCCCCTTCACATGTGACCGCGCGGCGACACCCCCCGACCGGCCGCGTGACGAGGGACTTTCATTGGATCGTATCGCCATCACCGGCGGCGCGCAGCTGAACGGGATCATCCCGGTGAGCGGCGCCAAGAACTCGGCCATCAAGCTGATGGCGGCCAGCCTGCTGACCGACCAGCCGCTGCGGCTGACCAACATGCCGCGCCTGGCCGACACCCGGTTCCTGGGCAAGCTGCTGGCGCGCCTGGGCGCGACCGTGGACGAGCGCGAGGGGCCGGACGGTTCGGAGACGGTGCTGCACGCGCCGGAGATCACCAGCGGCTTCGCGCCCTACGAGCTGGTCCGCCAGATGCGCGCCTCGTTCAACGTGCTGGGTCCGCTGATCGCCCGCACTGGCCAGGCCAAGGTCAGCCTGCCCGGCGGCTGCACGATCGGCGCGCGGCCCGTGGACCTGCACCTGCAGGCCCTGGAGGCCCTGGGCGCCAAGATCGACCTGCACGAGGGCTATGTCTACGCCCAGGCCCCGCGCGGCCTGAAGGGGGCGGAGATCGTCTTCCCGTTCGTCTCGGTGGGCGCCACCGAGCACGCCATGCTGGCCGCGGTGCTGGCCGATGGCGTCACGGTGATCCGCAACGCCGCCTGCGAGCCCGAACTGCTGGACCTGCAGATCTGCCTGAACGCCATGGGCGCTCAGGTGCAAGGAGCGGGGACCCCGACCATCACCATCACTGGCGTCGCCAAGCTGCACGGCGCGACCCATTCGGTGATCCCCGACCGCATCGAGATGGGCACCTACGCCGTGGCCGCCGCAATGGCCGGCGGCGAGGTCCAGCTGACCCGCGCCCGTCCCGAGCTGATCGACAGCCTGCTGGTCAAGCTGGAGGAGGCCGGCTGCGGCGTGGTCCGCACCGAGGACGGCGTGGTGATCAAGCGCGACGGCACGCGCCTGAACGCCGTCGACGTCGAGACCCAGCCCTATCCCGGCTTCGCCACCGACCTGCAGGCCCAGTTCATGGCCCTGATGACCACGGCCAAGGGCGAGAGTCGGATTCGCGAGACGATCTTCGAGAACCGCTTCATGCATGCGCCCGAGCTGATGCGCCTGGGCGCCGACATCTCGGTGTCGGGCGGCGAAGCCCGCGTGCGCGGCGTCGAGCGGCTGGAAGGCGCGGAAGTCATGGCCACCGACCTGCGCGCCTCGGTCAGCCTGGTGATCGCAGGCCTGGTGGCGCGCGGCGAGACCACGGTCAGCCGCATCTATCACCTGGATCGCGGCTTCGAGCGGCTGGAAGAGAAGCTGGGTGCCTGCGGGGCCCAGGTGCGCCGGATCAAGGGCGACAGCGAGGGCGACCTGGATGGCTGATGCGGCTCCCCCACCCCTGAAACTACTGGCCCAGGACGTCGACGATCTGGCGGTGGTCTCGGCCGCCCTACAGGACGCGGTGGCCAAGATCGGCGACATTCGCTGGGACGCCTCGGCGCGGACCCTGACCCTGGCCTGCAACCGCTTCCGCTGGGAGTCCGGCGGCAAGAAAGGCGAGCGGATCCGCTCGGCCCTGCAGCTGGGCGACGTCACCGGCGTCCAGGCCCGCAAGCTGCGTCGCGACGCCAAGGGGGCGGTGGTCGAGCTGCTGTCGGTGGTCTTCGAGCCCGGCGAGGCCCCGGGCGGGGCCGTGCTGCTGACCTTCGCCGGCGGGGGCGACCTGAAGGTGACCGTCGACTGCCTGGACGTGATCCTGGCCGACGTCTCCGAGCCCTGGTCGACGCCGCGCAAGCCGGGTCACGCGGACTAGGCGGTCTTTCGCCAGCCCGGGGCTTCTCGTCTGCTCCTAACTCGGAGAAGCTGTCCTCGTGCTTTGGCGGGAGGACGGCGTGCTTCTATTTCTCGCGATGACGCAGGCGATAGGCGGGGCGCCGATCCCGCCGCCGCGACCGCCGCGTCCGACACCCGAGCAGATACAGGCGGCGAAGGCGCTGTTTTCCGCCAATCCGAACGAGTCGGTCAATTCGTGGGGCATCAGCATCGCGGCCGCGCAGATCGGCGGCGACGCCCTGCGCGCCCGGAACCTCTATACCCGTGATCGCGACTTCGCCCTGGACGCGCGCCTCGAGAAGATCGCCAAGGCCGAGCAGGCCGAGATCATCGACGCGGCGATCACCTGTGTCGCCATGCGCTATGCCGCGCGCTTGCAGGTCGCGGATCTTGAGGCGCTTCGGACGTTCATCGGCACCCGGGCCGGACGAGAATTCTGGCGACTGAACCAGGAGGTCGAGAACTGGCGCTCGTGCTTCCGACTTTCGACCGAACAGCGCCTGGGGCCGCGACTCGACGCTGAAGTCGACGCCGTGGCGAAGCAAATACCCGAAGACGGAATGACGTCCTCGCCAGACCGCGTCGCCCCCTGTCGGACCTTCGACCCGACGGATCCGGAACAACGCCGTCAATCGCCGACGAACCGACGGCCGCCGCGCGCGTTCCGGTGAGGCTTTGCTTCACCGGGGGAGTTTTCCATGCCGCTTCGTCTCAGCTCCGTTCGCGGCCTGGTTCTTGGGCTGGCCTTGGTCGTGGCGGCGCCGCCCGCGATCGGCCAGGACGGCGTGTTGGACGCGACCGGCATGGGCGTCTACGCGTTGGAGGAAACCGTCATGCAGGCGGCGCGGGAGACCGTGTCGAGCGACCGGCGCAAGGCCGCGCGCGTGGCGCCCGCGCCGTCGCGCCTGGCCTACACGCCGTCGATGGAGCGCCGCCGCGCCAACCTAGCCAGCTTCGTCGCCAAGTCGCGCAAGGTGGATCCCCGCGGCGCGGCGACGCTGGAAAAGGAGCTGGCGGGGACCGACGTGATCGGAAGGATGAACCGCGCCCTGGCCGGCTACGGCATGCGCGCCGACAACGTCGCCGACGCCTATGCGGCCTGGTGGCTCAACGCCTGGCTCGCCTCACGCCAGCGCAGCGACGACCCGACGGCCAGGCAGGTCGCGGCCGTCCGCGCCCAGGCGGCCGAAGCCCTGATGGCTACCCCGGCGCTGGCCGGGGCCGGCGACGCGGTGAAGCAGGAAATGGCGGAAGCCCATCTGGTGCAGGCGGCGCTGATCAGCGCCCACATGGAAGGGGCCAGGGGCGATCCCGCGCTTTCCCGGCGCGTCGCCGCCGCCGTCCGGCAGGGCGCCTTGGCCTCCGGACTCGATCTGGCCGCCATGGAGCTCACCGATGACGGCTTCGTGCCGCGCCGATAGCCGGCTGCGGCGTCGCCGTTTCGTTCAGGACAAGGATCAAAGGAGCCTCAAGCGCGTTCCGGCGCATTTTCGCTGGCCATGGCGCGGCATCGCGGCTAACGGCGCGTCATGATCGAAGCTCATCCCTCCGGCGGCTACATCCTCGAAGAACTCGTCGTCGGGATGGTCGCCGAAAAGCACGTCACCGTCACCGAGCAGCGCATCGGGCAGTTCGCCGAGGCTTCGGACGACTTCAATCCCGTGCACATGGACGAGGCCTTCGCATCTAGGACCGCCTATCGCGGCCGAATCGCCCACGGCCTGCTGTCGGCTTCGTTCGGGTCGGCCGTGGTCGGCACCATCCTGCCCGGGGCCGGCGCGATCTATCTGGGACAGACCCTGGCGTTCCACCGGCCGGTGCGCATCGGCGACGTGGTGAGCTCCCGCGTCGTCGTCTCGGCCGTCGACGAGGCCAGCGCACGGGTCACCCTGCGCTGCGAGGCCTTCGTCGGCGACGAACTGGTGATGGACGGCGAGGCCACGGTGCGGGTTCCGCGCCGCCGACGGGCGCCGAAGGCCTGAACCACGCCGTCACGTCGATGGCGCGGCGGAGCTGGGGGCGCCTCAACTTTCCGGCCCAAAATAGCTATCGGAGCCCCGGAAGAACGTCTTGCGTCGCGTCTCGTCGCCCTCCTGCAGGCCTGGATCCGATAGAAGCGTGAATTGCACGCCGACTTCGAAGGTCTGGATCTGGCCGTCATGCCGCACGACCTCGACTTCATAGCGGCGATAGCTCGGCATGCTTCGGGAGCCCCAGATCGTGCCCCGGCGTATGGCCTTAAGCACGCGTCGGCCGCGTCCCTTGTAGTCTCGCTTGATGCGCAGGAGGTCGGATCGAGGCGACACCGCCATGATCAACAACGGCTTGACGATCAGGGCCCAAAGAACGGGTGAGGTGATTACGAGCAGAAACAGGATCTGGGACGTCTCGAGCAACAAAGTCTTCATCCCACTGCATGCGCCTTCATCTGCCTCATCATGGTGTAGCTCGACCCCACCATGCGGCCAAGCTCCCCGTCGGATCATGGTTAATGCGCCCTTAACCCTGATCGCGCCTTGTGCTCCGATGTTTCAGGCCCGTCGCGATTCGTAATTTCGCGGCGATCGAGTCGAGGGCGTCATGGTCGGCAGCGTCACCAACGGCTACGCGGCGAATCCCTATCTCGCCACGGCGACGACCGCCAGCGCCGCCAATACGGCGGGCCAAGGCGCCCAGGCCGAGGCGGCCGCCGCCAAGACCGGCGGCTCCAGCGTCAACGTCACCCTGTCGGCGGAGGCCCAGGCCGCGCTCGCCGCCCAGACCGACAACCGCACCACCGACCAGGTCGTGGCCGCCGCCCGCACGGCGCTGGACAAGCTTCTGGCCGACGCCAAAGCGACCAGCGCCCTGAAGGACGGCAAGGCGACCATCGACGTCTCGGGCCTGGACCGCCGCGGCCTCTACGCCATCGCCAGCAACAAGGGCGGCAAGTTCTCGATCGAGGAGCAGGTGGTCGCCTCGCTGCAGATGAAGGCCGACCGCGACACGGCCCTGTCGGCCTCTGCGTCGGCCATGCGGGTGACCGGCGACTATGCGGGCCTCTACAAGGCGGCCCTGGCCCATCTCGAGGCCGCCGGTCCCGAGGAGAAGGCCATGGGGCAGTGGGCCAAGGACAAGGCCGCCCTGACGGAGGGCCTCAAGCAGGCCACGGCCAAGCCCGGCGTCGCGCCCAGCGGCATAGACGGCGATCCGGTCGCGGCCTATCTGAAGGACGTCGGCGGCGTGGTCGCCAACCCCCGCACCCGCGACATCGGCAAGGTCGCCTCGGACGTCCGCAGCGTGCTGGACAAGCAGTACGCCTCGGCTACCGAGGAGGGCATGGCGGTCTCGCCCGACGGCGGGACCATCGACTTCTCCAAGTTCGATGACCGCTCGCTGGCCGCCGTGGCCCTGAACAAGGGCGACCAGTTCTCCGAGCACGAGGTCGCCCAGGCGGCGGCCGAGGTGAAGGCCCGCAACCGCGACAGCGTCTCCAGCGCCTACAAGACCACGCAAGGGTCCGACAGCTCGGCCTTCGGCAAGAGCCTGATCACCCAGTACGCGGCCATGAGCGACGAGGAGCGCCAGGCAGCCGGCTGGACCCCGGCGCTCTACGACAAGATGGTCGCGATGCAGAACCTCTCCGACAAGCTGGCCTCGCTGTTCAACAGCGACGGCAGCGTCAATACGGGCGGAACCAGCCTGCTGGAGTATCTGAACTAACTTTCGACCGCGGTTGAGGGGAGGCGGAGCAAAGGGTTAAGACGGACCCAACGCCTTTCCGAACACGGAACCCGCTTCCCATGCCCTCGTTCAAGACCACCGCCCGCGCCGCCCTGCTGGCGGTCCTGCTCTGCGGCGTCGCCGCGCCCGCCCTGGCCCAGACCGGCCAGCCGCCGCTCCCGGCCATCCTGATGACCCCCGAAGCCCGCGACATCCACTCCTACGCTCAGCCGCTGGTGGCGCGGGTCGCCCATATCGACCTGGACCTGACCGCCGACTTCGAACACCAGAAGATGACCGGCACGGCCGCCCTCGACATCGCCGCCGCGCCGGACGCGAAAGAGGTGGTGCTCGACAGCAAGGGCCTGGTGATCCGCCGCGTCACCGACGCCAAGGGCGCGGCCCTGCCGTGGACCCTGGGCAAGGCCGACCCGATCCTGGGCGCGCCGCTGACGGTGCAACTGAACGGTGCCCGGCGCATCGTGGTCAGCTATGACAGCGCCCCTGGCGGCGCGGCCCTGCAATGGCTGACCCCGGCCCAGACCGCGGGCAGGGCCAAGCCCTACCTGTTCAGCCAGGGCGAGGCGATCCTCAACCGCACCTGGATCCCCACCCAGGACAGTCCGGGCATCCGCCAGACCTGGACGGCTCGTATCGTCGCGCCCGAGGGCCTGAAGGCGGTGATGAGCGCCGAGATGCTGACTCCGGACGGCGAGCCGGTCGCCGGCGGTCGCGCCTATCGCTTCAAGATGGACAAGCCGGTCGCCTCGTACCTGATCGCCATCGCGGTCGGCGACATCGCCTTCACGCCGCTCGGCCAGCGGACCGGCGTCTATACCGAGCCGTCGGTGATGAAGAAGACCGCCAACGAGCTGGTCGACGTCGAGAAGATGGTCGAGGCCGCCGAGAGCCTCTACGGCCCCTACGCCTGGGGCCGTTACGACCTGCTGGTCCTGCCGCCCTCGTTCCCGTTCGGCGGCATGGAGAACCCGCGCCTGACCTTCGCCACCCCGACCATCATCGCCGGCGACCGCTCGCTGGTCAGCCTGGTGGCCCACGAGCTGGCCCACTCCTGGTCGGGCAATCTCGTGAACAACGCCACCTGGTCGGACTTCTGGCTGAACGAGGGCTTCACGGTCTATTTCGAGAACCGGATCATGGAGAAGCTGTACGGCAAGCCGCGCGCCGACATGCTGGCCGACCTGGGCTGGAGCGACCTGCAGGCGGCGATCAAGGACGCCGGTGGCCCGACCGGCGCCGACACCCGGCTGCACCTGGACCTGACCGGCCGCG
The DNA here is from genome assembly GCF_031457295.1 of Caulobacter sp. BE254. Classification (NCBI taxonomy): domain Bacteria; kingdom Pseudomonadati; phylum Pseudomonadota; class Alphaproteobacteria; order Caulobacterales; family Caulobacteraceae; genus Caulobacter; species Caulobacter sp. BE254. The sequence continues at coordinate 167,822 of NZ_JAVDWJ010000011.1, forward strand.
ATCCCGACGACGGCATGACCGACATCGCCTACGAGAAGGGCGCGACCTTCCTGCGCACCATTGAGAGGGCCGTGGGCCGCGACCGCTGGGACGCCTATCTGAAGGACTACTTCGCCCGCCACGCCTTCCAGAGCCAGACCACGGCCGGCTTCGTCGCCGACCTGCGCGCCAACCTGATCAAGGGCGACCCGACGCTGGAGGCGCAGATCGGGATCGACAAGTGGGTCTATGGCGTGGGCCTGCCGGACAACGCCGTGCACGTGAAGTCGGCGGCCTTCCCGGCGGTGGACGCCCTGGCCGCCGCCTACGCCAAGGGCGGACCGGCCCCAACCGCGAAATGGAACGCCTGGAGCACGCCGGAGCGCACGCGCTTCGTCGCCAGCCTGCCGCGCCAGCTGTCGGCCGAGCGCCTGGCGGCGCTCGACAAGGCCTTCGGCCTGTCGGCCCAGGGCAACAGCGAGATCCGCTTCGTCTGGCTGGAGCTGGCCGTGGCCAATCGCTACGAGCCCGCCGTTGCCTCGCTGGAAGCGTTCCTGACCGACCAGGGCCGCCGCAAGTTCGTCGCCCCGCTGTTCAAGGACCTGATGGCCCAGGGCGACTGGGGCCAGCCCATCGCCAAGCGGCTCTACGCCAAGACCCGGCCGCTCTATCACGCGGTCACGCGGCAGACGGTGGACGGGATCGTCAAATGAACCTTGATGTTGTCATCCCGGAAGCCTCGTAGAGGCTGTCCGGGATCCAGGTGACTGGGCTGATGCCTTGCGGTTCACCTGGGTCCCGGACAAGCGCTGCGCGCTTTCTGGGATGACAACTTCGGGGCGCTGGCCCGCCATTCCCCACTTTCCCAGTGACGCCCACCCGGCCCTGACCCATGCTCCGTCCACGACGCGATCGCGGGGGCGGTATTGGATCAGTCAGGCAACACCCTCTGGAACCCGGACCTGGCGCCGACCACGGCGGCCCAGCGCACCTGGCGCTGGTGGCATTTCGCGGCCCTGTGGCTGGGCATGGTCATCGCCGTGCCGGCCTATATGCTGGCCGCGGGCCTGATCGAGCAGGGGATGTCGGCGACCCAGGCGGTGTGGGCCGTTCTGCTGGGCAACCTGATCGTGCTGGTTCCGATGCTGCTGATCGGCCACGCGGGCGCGAAATGGGGCGTGCCCTACGCAGTGCTGGCGAGGGCCTCGTTCGGCTGGCGCGGGGCGAGGGCGCCGGCCCTGGCCCGGGCCATCGTCGCCTGCGGCTGGTACGGCATCCAGACCTGGATCGGCGGCGGGGCGCTGCTGACCCTGCTGGGCGTGATGCTCAGCGAGAGCCTGGTCGGGCCGATGGTCCCAGTCCTGGGGATCGGCCTGGGCCAGCTGCTGTCGTTCGCCGCGTTCTGGCTGATCCAGCTGCTGTTCGTCACCAAGGGCCTGGAGACCGTGCGCAAGCTCGAGACCTGGACCGCCCCGGTCAAGGTCGTCGTCTGCGGCCTGCTGGTCTGGTGGGCGCTGAGCAAGGCGGGCGGCATCGGCCCGATCCTGCACGCGCCCAGCGCCTACGACCCCGGCGGCGCCAAGGCCGGCCGGTTCTGGCGGGACTTTGGCCCGGCCGTCACCGCCATGACCGGCTACTGGGCCACCCTGGCCCTGAACATTCCGGACTTCACCCGCTTCGCCCGCACCCAGCGCGACCAGATCGTCGGCCAGGCGGTCGGGCTGCCCGGACCCATGGCGCTGCTCGCCGCCATGAGCGTGATCGTCACCTCGGCCACCGTGCTGATCTACGGCAAGCCGGTCTGGGATCCGGTGGCGCTGTCGGGGAGCATCGGCGGTATCGCGGTGCTGGCGGGCCTGCTGGTCATCAGCCTCGATACGGTGTCGTGCAACATCGCCGCCAACCTGGTGGGGCCGGCCTATGACTTCTCGGCCCTGTGGCCCAGGCGGATCAGCTATCGCACGGGCGGCTGGATCACCGCAGCGATCGGCGTGCTGATCATGCCGTGGAAGCTGCTGGAGAGCACGCAGGGCTACATCTTCGTCTGGCTGACCGGCTACGGCGCCCTGCTCGGGCCCGTGGCCGGGATCTTGATCGCCGACTACTGGCTGCTGCGCCGCGCCCGGCTGGACGTCGAGGCGCTGTACGACCGGACCGGGCGCTACACCTACGTCAAGGGCTGGAACCTGGCGGCCGTCGCGGCCTTCGCGGTCGGCGTCGCGCCGAACCTGCCGGGATTCCTGAAGGCGGCCGGCCTGCCGGCGGCGGCGGCGGTCGGCGCGCCGTGGACGGGGCTTTACGACTACGCCTGGTTCGTGGGGGCGGGGATCGCGGCGGCGGTCTACCTCGCGGCGATGAAGGCGGGCGGCGCGAGGCGAGTGTCGGGGTCGGTGTAGGAAGCCCCGCCGCCGGGCCCTTAGGCCGGAACGAACGTCAGCCTGACGACGTCCTCGGGGATGGCCTCGCCGGCGATCAGGCGCAGCGGCGGTCGCGCCCGGGCGAAGTAGGGCTTTCCTTGGCCGAGCACGAATGGGCGAAGATAGAGGCGATACTCGTCGATCAGGCCCAGGTCGGTCAGGCTTGCCGCCAACTCCGGCCCGGCGACGTCGATAGACCCTTCGACATCGGCCTTCAGCTGTCGGACGAACGCTTCGACATCATCGGAAATCAGCGTCGCGTTCGGGCCGACCGACTTTAGCGACCGCGAGACGACCCACTTCGGCTGCGCGCGCCACGCCGCCGCGAAGTCGTGCGCGATCGCGTCCCACTCCGGACGATCCTCGTCCCAGTAGCGCATCACCTCGTAGATGCGGCGGCCGTAGAGACAGCCGGCCAGGCCGCGGACGTGGTCGTTGAAGTGGCGGTGAAGCACGGGACCGGGGGCGGGCAGCTGCGGTCCTCCCGCCGCGCCGGCGACATAGCCGTCGAGCGATTGCATCATTCCGAAGACGAGTTTGGCCATCGTCGGCCTCCTTGTTCCAGCCGGCCCGTTCGCCCGCCTCGTCGGAAAGACGAGCGGGCGTGTTGGAAACCGACAATGGTCTGCATTTTTTTAGTCTTGAGGCCGCCGCTGAATCTCTTCCATCGTAGCCGCCGGCGCTGGCCAGGGATAAGCCGCCGCTTTCGGCGCGGCGCTTAGCCTGACCATCTTGCACGGAAGGACCTTACGCATGCCGCCTTTCGATCGTCGCGTCCTGCTGGCTGGCGGCTTGGCGGCGGGCGTTGGAGCCGACGTTTCGCTAGCAGCCCCTCAATCCCCGAGCGCCTCTCCCATGATCCATCACGTCTTCTTTTGGCTCGCCAATGCTGGATCGAAGGCCGATCGCGATCGGCTGATCGCCGGCCTGAACACCTTGCGAGCGGTCGAGGTCGTCCAGCAGCTCCACATCGGCGTTCCGGCCTCGACCGAGAAGCGTGACGTCGTGGACAACAGCTATGACGTCTCCGAACTGATGTTCTTCGCGAGCGTCGAGGACCAGAAGCGCTATCAGGACCATCCCCTTCACCTGAAGTTCGTGGAGGACTGCGCCCATCTCTGGCGGAAGGTCGTCGTCTACGACGCCATCTCGGCCTGAGGCGCGGTCGATCCCCTGTTCGCCGTTGAACCGCCCGGAGGGCTGGAGGCCGAGCGGCGCATCAAAACTTGCATCCCGCCCAAAAACCCGCATCTAGGCCCAATGCGCCGCTTCAACGCCTCCGACCCGTCTTTCCCCGCCGCCTTCAAGGCTTTCCTCGACGAGCGCCGGGGCGCGCCCGAGAACGTCGACGCGGCCGCGCGCAACGTGCTTGACGCCGTGCGGGCCGACGGCCTGAAGGCCGTGCTCAGCTTCACCAGCCGCTTCGACGGCGTCGAGCTTACCGAGGACACCATCCGTGTCACCGCCGACGAGATCGAGGCCGGTGCGGCCGAATGCTCGGCGGAGGTCCGCGAGGCCATCGCCTTCGCCGCCGCCCGCATCCGCGCCTTCCACACCCGCCAGCGCCCGACCGACCAGTCGTGGACCGACGAGGCCGGCGTGCAACTGGGCTGGCGCTGGACGCCGCTGGAGGCGGTGGGCGTCTATGTGCCCGGCGGCCGGGCGGCCTATCCCTCGACGGTGCTGATGAACGCCGTGCCCGCCCAGGTGGCCGGGGTCGATCGCATCGCCATGGTCACCCCGCCCGGCAAGCTGGAGCCGGCGGTGCTGGCCGCCGCCAAGGAGGCCGGGGTCACCGAGATCTGGCGGATCGGCGGGGCCCAGGCCGTCGCCGCCCTGGCCTATGGGGCCGGGCCCATTCAGCCGGTCGACAAGATCGTCGGCCCGGGCAACGCCTATGTCACCGCCGCCAAGCGCCGGCTCTACGGCGTGGTCGGCATCGACGCCCTGGCCGGCCCGTCCGAGATCGTCGTGGTCGCCGACAGCAACAACGACCCCGACTGGATCGCCGTCGACCTGCTGAGCCAGGCCGAACACGACCCGGCCGCCCAGTCGATCCTGATCACCGACGACGAGGCCTTCGCCCAGGCCGTTTCCGACGCCGTCGACGCGCGGCTGAAGACCCTGGCCACCGGGGTCGACGCCGCCGCCTCGTGGCGCGACCACGGCGCGATCATCCTTTGCCCGCTGGACGACAGCCCACGCCTGGTCGACCTGCTGGCCCCCGAGCACGTCGAGTTCGCCATCGACGAGCCCGAGCGCCTGGCCGACCGCGTGCGCCACGCCGGGGCGATCTTCCTGGGTCGCCTGACGCCGGAGGCGATCGGCGACTACGTGGCCGGCTCCAACCACGTGCTGCCCACCAGCCGCGCGGCGCGCTTCCAGTCGGGCCTGTCGATCTACGACTTCCTCAAGCGCACCTCGATCGTCAAGTGCGACGTGGCCTCGTTCGGCATACTGGGTCCGCACACAGTCGCCCTGGCGCAAGCCGAAGGCCTGCCGGCCCACGCCCTGTCGGCCGCGATTCGATTGCCTTCCAAGCCGTAAGGGGCAAGTCTGCCGACGATGTCCGACGCCAAGGCCACCCAGTTCCTGAAGTCCATCCTCATCGACGAGGAGAGCCTGGCGGCCGCCTCGCGTGACCAGGAGCAGGAGCGGCAGGTCGCGATCTTCGACCTGCTGGACGGCAACTATTTCGAGCCGGTCGAGTCGGCCGGCGGGCCCTACGAGCTGAAGCTGTCGCTGGTCGAGAACCGCCTGGCCTTCGACATCGCCGGACCGGGCGGCCAGGAGCGCCGGCACCTGTTGTCCCTGTCGCCCTTCCGAGGGGTGATCAAGGACTACTTCATGATCTGCGACAGCTACTATTCGGCGATCCGCAATTCCTCACCCCAGCAGATCGAGGCCTTGGACATGGGCCGGCGCGGCCTGCACAACGAAGGCTCGAACCTGCTGCGCGAGCGGCTGGAGGGCAAGGTCAAGACCGACCTCGACACGGCTCGCCGGCTGTTCACCCTGATCTGCGCGCTGCACTGGCGGGGCTAGCAGGGTGTCGGGCGCGCTTCCGGACGCTGTGCTGTTCGCCTGTAACTACAACCGCGTGCGCTCGCCGATGGCCGAGGCGCTGTTCAAGCACTTCTATGGGACCAGGGCGTTCGTCGATTCGTGCGGCCTGAAGCCCGACCCGTCCGACGAGGGGATCGATCCGTTCGTCGCCGTAGTCATGGACGAGATCGGCCTGGACGTCAGCGGCCACCAGCCCAAGAGCTTCACCCAGCTGGAGGACGACAGTTTCGACGTGGTCATTTCCCTGACCCCGGAGGCCCAGCACCGGGCCGTCGAACTGGCACGCGACCGCGCCACCGACATCGAATACTGGCCGACTCACGACCCCACCCTTGCGGACGGCTCGCGAGACGCCATGTTGGCGGCCTACCGCGAGGTGCGTGACGCCTTGGCCACGGCGATTCGACAACGTTTCGGCGCGCCATCGACGTTCGGGGGGTGAATGCGCTATACACCCCGCCTCGCAGCCGCGAACCGCTCCCCGACTCAATCGTCGAGGGGGCTTTCCCGGCATGGCGTCACCCGTTTTGAGAGGCCTGATGGCTAAGGAAGAACTGCTCGAGTTTCCCGGTACGGTCAGCGAACTGCTGCCCAACGCGACCTTCCGCGTGAAGCTGGAGAACGATCACGAGATCATCGCCCACACCGCCGGCAAGATGCGCAAGAACCGCATCCGCGTGCTGGCCGGCGACAAGGTGCTCGTGGAAATGACGCCCTACGACCTGACCAAGGGCCGCATCACCTACCGCTTCAAGTAGGGCTGGCGAATGGTCGTCCAGCGGACGCCGCTGGTCCTGGCCAGCGCGAGCCCCCGGCGCCTGGACCTGCTGGCGCAGGTCGGCGTCGCCCCGGATCAGGTCGATCCCGCCGACATCGATGAGACGCCGCTGCGCGACGAGACCCCGCGGCGCCACGCCTTGCGCCTGGCGGTCGAGAAGGCGAGGGCGGTCGCGCCGCGTTCGCCGGGCGCCATCGTCCTGGCCGCGGACACGGTCGTCGCGGTCGGCCGTCGCATCCTGCCCAAGGCCGAGACGCCCGAGCAGGCGGCCTACTGTCTGAAGCTGCTGTCGGGGCGTAACCACAAGGTCCTGACCGGCGTCGCCGCCATCGCTCCGGACGGGCGCGAGGCCTCGCGGCTGGTCGAGACCCGCGTGCAGTTCAAGCACCTGTCCCTCCAGGAGCAGGCCGACTACCTGGCCGGCGGCGAATGGAACGGCAAGGCGGGCGGCTACGGCGTGCAAGGCGTGGCGGGCGGCTTCATCATCGACCTGCACGGCTCCTACACCAGCGTGGTCGGCCTGCCGCTGTACGAGACGCTGAACCTGCTGACCGGCCTGGGCTATCGGAAATGAGCGAACGGCGCGCCTATCTCTATACGGGTGTCGGCGAGACGGTCGGGGTGGTCACCCTGGACGGCCGTCCCGAACGCCTGGTCGCTCAATGGGACGGCGACGATCCGCTGGACGCCGAGGGCGTGCGCGGCGTGGCCCGGGTCAAGAAGATCGAGCGCGCCTTCAACTCCGCCTTCGTCGCCCTGCCGGGCGGCGCGGACCTGCTGCTGGCGCTCAAGCCCGACATGCCCAAGCTGGTCGAGGGCCAGGTGGTCGAGATCGAGATTCGCAGTCCCTCCCGCCGCGACAAGTCGGCCGTGGCCCGTTATGTCGGGCCGGCCGAGGGCGAGCCGCGCGTGCTGGCCCACGCCCCGACCATCGACGAGCTGCTGCGCCTGTGGGTCAAGTCCGGGTCGCCGACCCAGGGCCTGGCCGCCCTGGAGGCCGTGGAGGCCGCCGAGGCCGAGGCCCTGGCCACGGTCTTCGCCCTGCCGGGCGGCGGCGACGTCAGCATCGAGACGACGAGGGCCCTGGTGGCCGTCGACGTCGATCTCGGCGGCCGTGAGGGCGATTCCAAGAAGGCCGCCCGCGCCGCCAACATGGCCGCCTTCACGACGGCCGCTCGCATCCTGCGCCTGAAGGGCCTGGCCGGGCTGGTGGTCTTCGACCTGGTCGGCCGCGGCCACGACGGTCCGGCCCTGACCACGGCGGCCCGCAACGCCTTCGCCATCGACAATCCCGGTGTCGGCATCGGTCCGATCAGCAAGTTCGGGGCGCTGGAGATGATCGTGCCGCGCCGGACCAAGCCGATTCTCGACCGGTTGCTCGACGAATCGGGCGGGCTGTCGGCGCGCGCCGGCGCCTTGCGCCTGGTCCGGGCCTTCGAACGCGAGGGCAGGGCGGATCCCGGCGGCAAACTGGCGGGGCGCTGCAGCCAGGCGGTGGCGGAGGCCTTCACGGCCCTGGACGCCGCTCTGGCCGACAGGATCGGCCGCCGCTTCACCCTGGCCGTCGTCGCCGACTGGCCCAACGACCGCCTGGAGGTTTCGTCGTCATGAGCGCCTGTCCGATCTGCAAGAAGCCGACCACTCCCGAGTTTCGGCCCTTCTGTTCCAAGCGCTGCGCCGACATCGACCTGAACCGTTGGCTGTCGGATCGATATGTCGTGCCCGGGGCCGAGGAAGACGAAGAGAATCCGCCCTCCACGGACTTCGGCCGGGAATAGTTCGCGATCGCTTCAAGAGGGGCTGGACTTCGTTTTTAGCCTCCCCTATAGACGCGGCTCCCCGCCGTCGGGCGGGCGCCAGGGCGGTTTCGACCGCCTCTTAGGCCCAGGGCCTGGGTAGCTCAGTTGGTAGAGCAGCGGATTGAAAATCCGCGTGTCGGTGGTTCGAATCCGCCCCCAGGCACCACTTCCTTTCAGCGGCGCTGTTCGCCCAAGTCCCCGGCAGCTCGGTTCGCGCCGCAAGACGGCCGCGAACCAGAAGAGCCGTCATTCCCGTGGCGCCGCGAACTTGATCACCCGCGTCCGCCTCAGGGCAAACGTGAAATTTTAGCGAGGCCTTTTGGGTGGGACGAAATCGATCGCCAACGCCCCGCTTGCTGGGCCGTCCTGATCCGCCTTCGGATGATCAAAGGCCGGCATCGCGAGCACGGACACGCTTCGGGCGGACCGCCGTCGTCGCGAAACGGTCTGGGCCGCCGCAGCCTGGAAATCAGCCTCTCACCCGGCCTTTGAAACGAAGTCGTCACGGTTTTGCGCGCTGAAAAGCCGATCGGGGGCGAAAATCATGGCTTCTGTGCGCCCGCGAGGTCGAGCGCCGTCAGGACAGAGGTCAGATCTCCGACAGAGGTGTTCCCGGCCAGATTGAACTCTCGTCCGATGCGCGTTCAGATCAGGCGTGTGAGACCGATGTTTTGTAAACATGTTGCGGCGCAACATCGCTATTCCCTTTGGTAGGGAAAAACCGCCCTTAAATCCTGATTTCCCATTTGTGCGGTGCGGCAACGACGGCGGGCGCGTCTAGGGAACGGTGAATTTATGCCTCGTCGCACCCCTTGACGGTACGAAAAGGGGTTGCCAAAGGACCCCTGCCGCAATTCTAACATTGCGGTAAGGTCGAAGCCTCCTCGGGGGCGGCGATCACACGCGCTTCGAAACGATCCTTCTCGCGGGCATGAGCCTGGCTTGGGGGGCGTAACGGGTCGAGCGCTGCGAAGCGGGTTTGCGGGACGTCCGAGCGATCGGCCATCGCGCAGGCTATTCAAGTTAGGGTGGAGACGCTCTCGCGCGACGACCCTCGGTCCAAACGTGCTAGACCAATCAGGAACTGGCGACAGATGCTCGACATTAAACGGAAAACCCCCCTCATCGCTCTCGTCGGCGCCATGGCGCTGATGGTGAGCGCCCCGGCTTTCGCTCAGGACGCTGCGGCTCCTGCGCCGGCCACCACCGAAGCTGCTGCTCCGGCCGCCGCCGCCCCGGCCCCCGCCGCCGCGCCTGCCGAAGAGCCGCTGGACGCCGGCGTCGCCGCGACCGAAAAGATGAAGTCCCACTCCCTGACCCCGATCGGCATGTTCCTGTCGGCCCAGGCGGTGGTTAAGGTCGTGATGATCGGCCTGATCCTGGCCTCGGTCTTCTCGTGGGTCCTGCTGATCACCAAGCTGTTCGAGTTCGGCGCCCTGAACAAGCAGTCGGACAAGTTCCTGGAAGCCTTCCGCGGCGCTCGCTCGATCGCCGACATCGCCCGCATCGGCTCGTCGGAAGAATTCGAAGGCAACCCGATGGCCGACATGGCCGCCGCGGCCGCCCAAGAAGTCGAACTGTCGCGCCAAGCCGGTCTGGCCGTCGGTGGCGAGCACCGTGACTCGACCCTGTCGCGCGCCACCTACGCCATCAACGCGGTGCAGGCCTCGCTGGCCAAGCGCCTGTCGGGCGGCATGGTGTTCCTGGCTTCGGTCGGCTCGGCCGGTCCGTTCATCGGTCTGTTCGGCACCGTCTACGGGATCATGACCTCGTTCATCGGCATTGCGAACACCAACACGACCAACCTGGCCGTCGTCGCCCCCGGCATCGCCGAAGCGCTGCTCGCCACCGGTATTGGTCTGTTCGCCGCTATCCCGGCCGTTATCTTCTACAACTACTTCCAGACCCGCATCTCCGGCTACGGCACGCGCTCTGAAGGTTTCGTTGCTGAACTGATGAACGCCATTTCGCGTCAGCTCGACAAAGGGGCGTAAGACCGATGGCCGCCAAACTCTCAGGCGGTGGGGGCGACAGGTTTAACATCGACCAAAACAGCGAGATCAACGTCACGCCCTTCGTGGACGTCATGCTGGTTCTCCTGATCATCTTCATGGTGGCGGCTCCGCTCGCCTCCGTGTCGGTCGAAGTGAACCTGCCGCCGGCGGTCGCGAAACCGTCGCCGAGCCCGCCAAAGCCCGTCTATATCTCGATCAAGGCTTCGGGAAAGGTCTTCATTGGCGACGACCCCACCACGGTCGACGAGATGGGGGCGGACCTCACGAAGAGCATCGGTCGTCGCGATCCCACCAAGGAGCGCATCTACATCCGTGCCGACGAAAAGACGCGCTACGGAGCTTTCATGGAGGTGATGAACACCCTCCAGGATAACGGCTTCTACAGCGTGGCGCTCATCGGCAAGGATCAGAACAGCTAGGGGTGATGCATGGCTGAACAACAAGCGCCTGAGCATCGCCACTACGACCCGCTCACCTCGGATGGCCCGCGACGCAAGAAAGGCGGACTCGGCGCCTTCGGTATCGCGACCATTATCGTCGTCGGCTTGCACGCTGCTTTGTTCGCTTATTTGGCGAAGCAGAAGTTCGAAGCGGTGATGAAGGAGTATCACGACGACGCCGTGGACGTGGAGCTGCCTCCGCCGCCCCCGCCGCCGCCGCCGCCTCCTCCGCCCCCGCCGCCGCCGCCGACCAACGCTCCGCCTCCGCCTCCCGCGGTGGTGCAGCCCAGGCCGCCGATCGCGCCGCCGCCGGACGTGACTCCGCCGCCGCCGCTGCCGATCCCGCCCGTCAAGGAGCGGGTCGAGCAATCGGCGCCGCCGGTGATCTCGAACGTGCCGCCGGTGCCTTCGAACCCGCCGGCCCGGGCGTCGGTGATCACCAAGCCGGACTGGGCCCGCAAGCCCACCGGCGAGGACATGGCCCGTTACTACCCCGACCGCGCTCAGCGGATGGAAGTGGGCGGCCGCGCGACCCTGTCGTGCACCGTCACCGCCAAGGGGTCGCTGGAAGGCTGTTCGGTCGTGTCGGAAAACCCGGCTGACTACGGCTTCGGCGATGCGGCCCTGAAGCTGTCGCGGCTGTTCCGCATGAAGCCGAAGACGCTTGACGGCGCTCCGGTGGACGGCGGTCAGATCACGATCCCGATCGTGTTCACGGTCCCCCGCTAGGGACCCGAACGACCGGTTACCAGACGAGCGCCCCGGAGCTTCACGGCTCCGGGGCGTTTTCGTGTGGAAGGACCGTTTCGACGCTTGATCCGGTCCGCGCGTCCGACTAAAGACACTCCCTCGCGATGCGCCGCCTTAGCTCAGTTGGTTAGAGCGCCGGTTTGTGGAACCGGAGGTCCTCAGTTCAAGCCTGAGAGGCGGTACCATCGCAGGACGTTGAAAAGCCCCCGGGTTCCGCTCGGGGCTTTTTCGTCGCCGCGGACCTAGGCGTGACGCCCGTGCAGGACGGCCCAGACGCGCCAGCCGATCAGGGCGATGGCGACCCAGCCCGCTAGCAGGCCAGCCATCGGATGGGCTTGCCACCAGTATCGAAAACGGCCGATTCCCGAGGACATTCTCACGCCTACGCTCCCGACTAGCGCGACACTGCGCGCCTGCTCCCTGACCAGGAGGCTGCGCTCGAACGCGGGTTTTCGGAATGCGGCACAGCGCCGCTAGGCTGAGCCGTCGCCGCGGCGACGAAGGCCGGCGATCCGGGGGTGAGCCCGGCCTGAGTCCTAAGACGTCGCCGTGGCCGGCTCGTCGTCGACCATCGCCTTGACCAGGTCGACGACCCGGCGGCGCAGCCGCCGGTCGCTCAGCCGCGGAAACAGCCCGGCCAGTTCCAACCCCTCCGGCGTGGCCACGAACTGGGTCATGCGCTGGGCGAAGCCGTCGTCGACGTCGCCCCGCGCCGTCTCGTCCAGGCCCTCGAAGAAGTAGGACACCGGCGACTGCAGCAGGCGCGCGGCCTCGTACAGCTTGGAGGCGCTGATGCGGTTGGCCCCGCGCTCGTACTTCTGGACCTGCTGGAAGGTGATGCCCAGGGCTTCGGCCAGCTGGGTCTGGCTGAGACCCAGCATCTTTCGGCGGATCCGCAGACGCGCCCCGACATAGAGATCGACCGGGTGGGCCAGGTCGGAAGGGGGTTTGTCGGTCATCCGCGTCTCGTTCCTCCCAGCGACCGCGCGCCCACCCTCTATCCGAGAGCGTGTGGTCCAGCTTGGTTAACGCAGGATAGACCCATGCGGTCACGTTAGTCACGTCTCTGACACATCCGCGGGAGCGGCAAAATGGCCCGCCGGACTTGACGTTTGCCGCGAGCGGGGGTGTTTGCCGCCCATGGAGACCAAGCTGCGTGCGCGGGTGGCGGTGGCCGGCGCCGGCGCGATCGGATCGGCGGCGGCGCTGACCCTGGCGCGCGCCGGGATCGACGTCACGCTTTTCGATCCCAACCTCCTCGGCGACAACGCGTCCGGCGTGGCGGCCGGCATGCTGGCGCCGGTAGCCGAGGCGGTGTTCGACCCCGTCTCGACGCCGCACCTGGCCTTGCTGAGGCGGGCCCGCGACCGCTGGCCGGCCTTCGCCGACGGGCTGGGCCTGGAGATCGCGCGGGACGGCCTGAGGGTCGAGGGCGAGACGGCCTGGCTGGATGGCGTCGCCGCCCGCTTCGAAGCCCTGGACGCGCCCTTCCAGCGCCTGGACGGGGCTCTGGTCGACGCCGAGGACTGGCGGATCGAGGCCCGGCCGGCCCTGGCCGCGATGCGGGCCGCGTTCGAGGCCCTGGGCGGGCGTTTCGCGCCCCGCGCCTTCGTCGCCGACGACACAGCGGCCTTCTCGGCCGTCGTCCTGGCCACCGGGGCCGGCGACGCGGGCGGGCTGGCGCCGGAACTGGCCGCGCTGAGCCCGATCAAGGGCCAGATCCTGCGGGCCGACAGGGGGCCGGCGAGCGGGCCGGTGATCCGGGGCGAGGGGGTCTACATCTGCCCCGGCGAGCGCCCGGCGATCGGCGCCACCATGGAGTTTGGTCGCGACGACCTGGCCGTCGATTCCTCGGCGACGGACGATCTGCGCGCCGCGGCCATCCGCCTGCGCCCCGAACTGGCGCAAGCGGTGCTGACCACCGAGGTCGGGGTGCGGGCGGCCACGCCCGACGGCCTGCCCCTGGTGGGCTGGAGCGCGACGCCGGGCGTGGTCCTGGCCGTCGGGGCCCGCCGCAACGGCTGGCTGCTGGCCCCGCTTGTGGCCGATCTGGTCGCGGCGTATCTGAAGGGTGATAACCCAGGCCCGGACGCCGCCTCGCTCGACGCGCGGCGATTTTCGAGGACCTGAGCCGCAACGACAAGAACCAAGGCAGGGCAGGGGCGCATGCGCGGATTTGGGTTGACCGAAGACCAGGAAGCCATCCGCGACGGCGTCGCCAAGCTGTGCGCCGACTTCGACGACGACTATTGGCGGCGCACCGACGAGACCGGGATCTTCCCCGAGGAATTCGTCGCCGCCATCGCCCAGGGCGGCTGGCTGGGCGTGGCCATGCCCGAGAGCGTCGGCGGGGCGGGGCTGGGCCTGACCGAGGCGGCGATCATGATGCAGACCGTGGCCCAGTCGGGCGCGGGTTTCTCGGGCGCCAGCGCCATCCACCTGAACATCTTCGGCCCGATGCCGATCGTGAAGTTCGGCACCGACGAGCAGCGCCGCGAGCATCTGCCGCGGCTGATCTCGGGCGAGGACAAGATGTGCTTCGCGGTGACCGAGCCCAATTCCGGCCTGGACACCGCCAGCCTGGAAACGCGGGCCGAGGGGGTCGAGGGCGGCTACCGCCTGAACGGCCGCAAGATCTGGACGACCGGCGCCCAGCGCGCCAACAAGATCCTGATCATCGCCAGGACCACGCCCAAGGACCAGTGCGCCAAGCCGACCCAGGGGCTCTCCCTGTTCTACACCGACCGCGAGAAGATCGAGGCCAAGCCGATCCCCAAGATGGGGCGCAAGGCGGTCGAGTGTAACATGCTGTTCATCGAGGACCTGTTCGTGCCGGCCGACGACCTGGTCGGCGAGGCGGGCAAGGGCTTTGCCTACCTGCTGCACGGCCTCAACCCCGAGCGGGTGCTGTTCGCCGTCGAGGCCATCGGCCTGGGCCGAGCGGCCCTGGCCAAGGCGACGACCTACGCCAAGGAGCGCGTGGTGTTCGGCCGGCCCATCGGCCAGAACCAGGGCGTGGCCCACCCCTTGGCCAGATCGTGGGCCGAGCTGGAGGCCGCCAACCTGCTGGCCTTCAAGGCCGCGGCCCTCTACGACGCCGGCCAGGACTGCGGCGCCGAGGCCAACGCCGCCAAGTACCTGGGCGCCGAGGCCGGCTTCACGGCCTGCGAAAGCTCGGTCCTCGCCCACGGCGGCATGGGCTACGCCAAGGAGTACGACGTCGAGCGCTATTTCCGCGAGGCGATGATCGCCCGGATCGCGCCGGTCAGCCGCGAGATGATCCTGAACTTCATCGCCGAACGGGTGCTGGGCCTGCCGAAGAGCTATTGAGGGGGCCTCCTTCTTCAAGTCCCTCCCCCTGTGGGGGAGGCGATCGCGCAGCGATCGGTGGGGGGCGTTTTGGGATCGTCGATCGTAGGTCCGGCCATCGGCCGATCACTTCCCCCTCCGTCGCCCTTTGGGCGACACCTCCCCCACAGGGGGAGGATCTGATGAGCATGGCTTCACCGCCTCACGCGGCTGGCCGCTGAAGGTATGGAAAGGGACGCGGAGCGCCGGACATCGTCCGGAGTGTTTGAGTAGTAACCGTTTTCGACGAAGCCCGATCGCTCCGCGCGGTCGTTATCCGGAAGCCCGCGGCGCTGAGCCCTGTTGGAGCCTCGCCGCCTTGAAGCCTCCGACGGGCGGGCCAGGTCAACGAACCCCGGTCCCGGACCGCGAGCGCGTCACCGCCCGCCTGTTGCGCCGCCAGCCCTCGCGCCACGTCGTTTTTGTGTTCCAGGCCCGACCGGCTCCAGAGACGCGAGGTTTGGTCCAAAAGGACCGCCGACGGAGCTTCCCGCTCGATCGCCCCCCGCCGCCGCATCGGTCGCTGGCCATGCGCCCTTTCCCTGCGTCGAGGTGGGATCAGGATACGGGGGTCTGGAAGGGTGGGGACCAAATCGGGTCGAGAAAGTTCAGGGTGTTGAAATCGCGAGGCTTTGTTCGCTCAACGCCGAGCATAAGCCGGGGACGTGCTCTCACGGCAAGGCCTTGCGGATCGATCCACGGCCTCTGGGTGAGTGCATGTCCCCAACGCCACCCACGGCGTCATGAGACCTCAACACCAAACTCAGCGGGTCCGTTGGGGACACGCACTCACAGTCAGCGCCCTGCAAACCGGCTGGCGCCTTGCCGTGAGTGCGCGTCCCCGGCCGTGCCGGCGCCGCCGTGACCTGGCGGACGCGTTCCTAGCCTTCGGCCGCGTCGAAGCGGATCGGGATGCGGACGCTGGCGCCGTCGACGGCCTGGCCGTTCTCCATCTGCGGGCTCATCCGGAAGAACCGCGACAGCTTGACGGCGGCCTTGCCGAAGCCCTCCTCGGACGGGGTCTCGTCCAGCACGCTGCAGGCCTGGATCGAACCGTTGGCCGCCACCGTGCAGTTCAGGGTGGCCATGCCGCCGACGCCGCGGCGCATGGCGCTTTCCGGATAGAACCGGCTGAACTCCGAGGCCCCGGGCTTCTTCAGCCAGTTGGGCCGGGTGACCACTCTGGGCGGGGACGGTTCAACCACGGTCGGCGGTCCGGGCGGCAAGTCGGTCTTCAGGTCCACCGGGCCCGGGCCGGGCGGATCGCGTGGGCCTTCGACCGGCTTGATCGGCAGCGGGTCGACCGTTGGGGGCGCGACCAGCGTCGGCTTGTGGACCAATGGCGGGTTCGACGTCGACCTGGGCGGGACCGGCTTGTCGAGCTTGGGGGGATCGGGGATCACTGGGTCGATCTTCAACGCTGGCGGTTCGCTGCGATCGACCGTGATCGGCGTCACGTACTTCTGGTAGGCCAGATACGCGAACAGGCCGGCATGGGCGGCCGACACGACGACCAGCGCCGCGACCAGGGCCTTGGACGGCTTGCCGCGCGGGGTGTCCAGGCCGGGGATGTAGGAACCGACCGCGTCTTCGTACGCAACCATGAGAGCCTCCTTCTGCATCGACCGCCTGAACAAGCCGGGGTCGATACAGCAAGCCTTTCATGGGGAATTACGTTTG
Source organism: Caulobacter sp. BE254 (assembly GCF_031457295.1). NCBI lineage: Bacteria > Pseudomonadati > Pseudomonadota > Alphaproteobacteria > Caulobacterales > Caulobacteraceae > Caulobacter > Caulobacter sp. BE254. The sequence continues at coordinate 184,094 of NZ_JAVDWJ010000011.1, forward strand.
TAAATATTACGAACGTAGATTTTTTACATCCGTAACTGCGGCGACCCGCCACAGGCAATTTCTGCCGGGTCGGCGCGCAGGGTTAAGGCGCGATTAACCATGCGGGTTCACATCTTCGGGCATGGCGAACGTCACCTCCCTCCGCAGCGTCGTCGAGTCGGCGATCCAGCGCGCGTCCAGCGCGACGGGCGTGGACTTCACGTTCCTGATGGGCACCGCCAAGCGCGAGAGCGGCTACAACCCCGCCGCCAAGGCGCGGACCTCGTCGGCCTCGGGCCTGTTCCAGTTCGTCGACCAGACCTGGCTGTCGACCCTGAAGAAGCACGGCGCCAAGTACGGCTACGCCCGCTACGCGGACCTGATCCAGCAGGGGTCGGACGGTCGCTACCGGGTGGCCGGCGACGAAGCTCGCAAGACGGTGCTGGGCCTGAAGCTGGACCCGCACGCCGCCTCGCTGATGGCCGGCGAACTGGCCAGCGACCACGCCTCCTATCTGCGCGGCCGGGTGGGGCGCTCGCCCACCGCTGGCGAACTCTACGCCGCCCATTTCCTGGGGCCCCAGGGCTCGGCCCGGCTGATCGAGGCGGTCAACGCCTCGCCGGGCGCCAGCGCCGCGGCCCTGTTCCCCGACGCCGCCGCCGCCAACCGCTCGATCTTCTATCGCGAGGGCCGCGCGGCCACGGTCAGCGAGGTCTACGCCAACCTGACCAAGACCGCGGGCGGCGGGACCGTTCCCGACACCGCGCCGACGACCAACGGGCCCGACACGGACCAGGGTTTCGTCCAGTACGCCACCGGCCGCCGGCTGGAGCGCATCCAGCAGCAGCAGGAACTGGTCAGCTTGATCCTGCGCGGCCCGCAGGACGCCGACAGCGGCTTCAGCTTCGCCTCGGGGGGCGGCGGCTCGTCGGCCCAGCGCATGACCAGCTCGATGTTCTCGTCGGAAATGCTGCGGGTGCTGTCGGACGCCAGCGACGGCGGCCAGCGCCGACGGTAGCTATCCATTCCCTCCCACAGTGCGGAGGGCTATCGGATATGAGCAAGGAGCTCGAAGAAGAAGGCTTGCCGCCAGAGGCGATCTTCATCTTGCGTGAGATGGACTTGGTGTCGGAGTGGGAGCTGAGCATGCCCAGCGCCAGTCGTCTGACGACGGGGAGGTTTTCGGGAGCGTGATTTTGCGGGATCTGGCGTCGTCTTCATCGAAGACCACGTCCAGGGTCCAGTGCAGGTGATTTTCGATGGGCGCGAACGAAGCCGCCCATGGGGAGGGGGGACCAGCGAAGCTGGTGGGTGGGGCCCGCTGCTCAGCCAGGCTCCGCACCGAACCCCACCCGACCCCTTCGGCTCTACCCCCACCCCTCCGACACGCCCGCCCGGCGCGCCGCGGGCGTCACCGAACCGACCTTCAGCGCCGGCTGCGGCTGGTCGGCCGGCTTGCCGAACAGCCAGCCCTGGGCGAAGTCGACGCCGGCCCTGCGGACCACCTCCTCGACCTCGGCGGTCTCGACCATCTCGGCGACCGTGCGGATGTCCAGGTCGCGGCACAGCTCGACCAGTCGGCGGACCATCGCCCCGTCGCGGCCGCTGCCGGCCAGTTCGCGGACGTAGCGGCCGTCGATCTTGACGATGTCCAGGCTCAGCTCCTGCAGATAGGCGAACGACGAGGCCCCGGCCCCGAAGTCGTCCAGGCAGACCAGCGAACCCAGGCCTCGCAGGGCCTGGATGTGCCGGTTGGCGCGGGGCAGGTCGTCGATGGCGCTGGTCTCGGTGATCTCGAAGATCAGCCGGCCCTCGGCGACATGGGCCTTGGTCAGCAGGCCGCCGATATGGTCGATGAAGCCTTCGTTGACGATGGTGCGGCCCGAAATGTTGATCGCCAGCTTGATCGCGCCCGAACGGTCGGCGGCCAGGCGCTTGACCGCCATCTCGGCGATGGCGTGGTCCAGTTCCTCGATCAGGTCGAACTCCTCGGCCATGCGGATCAGCTGGAAGGGGCTGCCGCCGTCCTCGAAGCGCACCAGGGCCTCGTGGTGATGGGCCGCGCCGGTCTTCAGGTCGACCACCGGCTGGTAGGCCAGGCTGAAGCGGCGCTGGCTGACCGCCACGCCCAGGGCGCCGGCCCGCGACAGGGTGCGCTTGACCGAGCGGTTCATCGCCTCGGACAGGCTGAGCGGCGGGGTGTCCTTCAGGCCCTCGCGCAGGAAGTCGTCGAGGGCGTAGCGCAGGGCCTTGAGGCCGCGCGACGGGGCCACGCCGTCGTCGATCGACACGACCTGGGCGCTGGCCTGGACTGTGGTCGAGCGGGTCAGGCGCTGGGCCATGTCGTCGGCGTGGTCGGCCTTGGCGCGGACCAGGGCGAAGCGGTCGGGCGACAGGCGGGTGGCCATGCCGCCGGCATGCGACTCGGCCCGCACCGCGCCGGCTAGCTTCAGGTCCAGGGCTCGGGCCTCGGGCTGGGACAGCTGCCGGCGCAGGGCGTCCAGGTCGGAGAAGTCGACCATGGCCAGCTCCAGCTCCAGGCCGGTGACGCGGGCGGCCTCGAACAGGCCGCGGGCGATGTCCTCGAAGCTCTCGCGGCTGCGCAGGCCTTCGTCGTCCATCTGGCCCGAAGGGGCGTTGGCGGGGGTGACCGAGACCGAGATCCGGCCGCCGTTGTCGGGCAGGGCGCGCATGGTCAGGTTCACGTGGCGCGGCGGTTCGCCGGCCATGCGCACAGTGACCGGCCCGCGCCGCTGGCCGTCGTCCATCACGCGCGTCGCGGCGTCGATCAGCGGGCGGTCGGCCGCCGTGAACAGCTCGCTCCAGGCGCGGCCCGTCAGCGCCCGCTCGTCCTGACCCATGATCCGCTGCGCCGCGCCAAGCGCCAGGATCACCCGGCCGTTCTCGACCTCCAGCAAGAGGTCGGCGCTGGCGAAGGCCAGGCCCAAGAGGCGGCGCGGATCGATCGACAAGGCAAAGGTCCCCCCGGAAGACCATCACCATCGCCGGCCGGCGTTAAGGACGGGTTTCGGTCGAGCTTGCACCCCAGGGCCGAGACGCGGGGAATTGTCGCATGCGGCATGATCGAGCGACCGTTTCTGACGTATGCGGCTTCTACAGTAAGAACATGTTGCGAACATGGAACAAAACATGTACGCATTAGTCATTCCACAGGCGGGTGGGCGCGGCGGTCGCGAACCTCCGATCCGGTTGTCGGAATCATGGAATAAGGGCGGATCACTCCAATGAGCAATCAGGCGGCTTTGAAACTCGTGGGCAAGGAAGACGGCGACAAGCAACGGGCTCTGGAAGCCGCGCTGGCTCAGATCGACCGGGCGTTCGGCAAGGGCTCGGTGATGAAGCTGGGCGAAAAGGGCAAGGTCGAGATCGAGTCGATCTCCACCGGCTCGCTCGGCCTGGACATCGCCCTGGGCATCGGCGGCCTGCCCAAGGGGCGGGTGATCGAGATCTACGGCCCGGAAAGCTCGGGCAAGACGACCCTGGCCCTGCACGTGGTGGCCGAATGCCAGAAGGCCGGCGGCACCGCCGCCTTCGTCGACGCCGAGCACGCCCTGGACCCGGGCTACGCCTTCAAACTGGGCGTCAATCTCGACAACCTGCTGGTCTCGCAGCCCGACAACGGCGAGCAGGCCCTGGAGATCACCGACACCCTGGTACGCTCGGGCGCCGTCGACATCGTGGTCATCGACTCGGTCGCGGCCCTGACGCCCAAGGCCGAGATCGAGGGCGAGATGGGCGACAGCCTGCCTGGCCTGCAGGCCCGCCTGATGAGCCAGGCGCTGCGCAAGCTGACCGCCTCGATCAACAAGGCCAACACCATCGTCATCTTCATCAACCAGATCCGTCACAAGATCGGGGTGATGTACGGCAGCCCGGAAACCACCACCGGCGGCAACGCCCTGAAGTTCTACGCCTCGGTCCGCCTGGACATCCGCCGCACCGGTTCGATCAAGAACCGCGACGAGATCGTCGGCAACAATGTCCGGGTCAAGGTGGTCAAGAACAAGGTGGCCCCGCCGTTCCGCGAGGTCGAGTTCGACATCATGTACGGCGAGGGCATCTCCAAGCTGGGCGAGATCATCGACCTGGGCGTCAAGGCCGGGATCATCGACAAGGCTGGCTCGTGGTTCTCGTACAACAGCCAGCGCATCGGCCAGGGCCGCGACAATGTCCGCGAGTTCCTCAAGGCCAACAAGGACCTGGCCGCCGAGATCGAGGCCGCCGTGCGCCAGTCTTCCCGCAAGATCGAGGAAGAGCTGCTGGTCGGCGGTCCCGACGACGACGGCGACGAATAGGACTTCCCCGGTCCGGACCGTCCCAGGCAACCCTGGGAGCGGCCTGGACCAGCCGAAGGTTTCGCGGCCGCCGCTCGCAGCGGGCGACCCCGCCTTATAGCCCGCCGCGCACACCGCCCGGCCGGCCGCGATCCCCGGACGCCTGGACCCCATGCCAGGCGTCCGATTTCGTTGATCCTCCCTCCGGGAGAGGTGGCCCGAAGGGCCGGAGGGGGCCGCCGAGCCGGCCGCCTAGAGCAACCCGCGCGATATAAGAATCGCGCGGGTTGCTCTAGACTTTTGTTTTCGCATCGCTTTTGCGGAAAACCGGCGTCCACTTTTCCGCGCGATGCTCTAGATCCTCCCCCTTCTGGGGCAGGGGAATCGCATTTGATGCGGCGGGGGAGTCGCCAGAGATTTGCTGATCGATTCTGACAGTGTTTCCATGGCGAGGAGGCGCTGATTTGGACGGGTTGATCGCGATTTTCAGGGAGGTTGCTAATCCACGCGACGTCAATGCGCGGCATGATCTGGCCTCGATCCTGTTTGTGGCGCTGGCGGCGACGCTGTGCGGGGCCAAGACCTGCGTGGACATCGCCGA
>NZ_JAVDWJ010000012.1:0-177920 GCF_031457295.1 Caulobacter sp. BE254
GCGCCGCTCGCCGCACGAAAGAGCCCGGTGGCCACCGGGCTCTTTCACCGCACCAAGCCATCACAGCTCAGCGCTTCAATCCAGATACAAGGGGGGAGTGATTGGCCGCCAGCTAGATCCAGGATCGACCTTCCTAAAACTCCCCCCACCGGTCGCTGCGCGACCGCCTCCCCCACAGGGGGAGGTTCTTGCGAGCACCGCCCTTCCCCGCGACGCCAAAGCCGCCTATGACGCCCACTCATGACGGCCAAGCCCCCGCCCCATGAGCCCGCCGACCCGATCGAGACGATCCGCCGGCGCATCTTCTCGTTCCCCCGCCGCCATTTCCTGTCGGCCGGCGACCTGAACGCCCCGCAGGCCACCGACCTGCTGGACCTGGCCGACGCCTTCGTCGCCCTCAATCGCCAGACGACCAAGTCCCTCGACATCCTCAAGGGGCGGACGCTGATGAACCTGTTCTTCGAGAACAGCACCCGCACCCAGTCCAGTTTCGAGATCGCCGGCAAGCGCCTGGGCGCCGACGTCGTCAATATGAGCCCGCGCACCTCGTCGATCACCAAGGGCGAGACCCTGATCGACACGGCCGTGACCCTGAACGCCATGCGGCCCGACCTGCTGGTGGTGCGCCACGCCTCGTCCGGCGCCGCGTCGCTGCTCAGCCAGAAGGTCAGCGGCAGCGTGATCAACGCCGGCGACGGCCAGCACGAGCATCCGACCCAGGCGGTGCTGGACGCCCTGTCGATCCGCCGCGCCTTCGGCCGGGTCTCGGGCCTGACCGTGGCGATCTGCGGCGACGTGCTGCACAGCCGCGTGGCCCGCTCGAACGTCGCCCTGCTCCACACTTTGGGCGCAAGTGTTCGGCTGGTTGGACCACCGACCCTGATGCCGGCCCAGGCCGAGCGCTGGGGCGTCACCGTCCATCACGACATGAAGGCCGGCATCGCCGGGGCCGACGTGGTGATGATGCTGCGCCTGCAACTGGAGCGCATGCAGGGCGCCTTCGTGCCATCGACCCGCGAGTATTTCCGCTTCTACGGCCTGGACCGCGACAAGCTGGCCAAGGCCGCGCCGCGGGCCAAGGTCATGCATCCCGGACCGATGAACCGGGGCGTCGAGATCGATTCCGACGTCGCCGACGATCCCGAGATCAGCCTGATCCAGGACCAGGTCGAGATGGGCGTGGCGGCGCGGATGGCGGTGCTGGCCTCCCTCGCCCACCGGCTCGAGGAGCATGGCAAATGAACGGCCCCACGCCTCCCCTCGCCCTGATCAACGCCCGGCTGGTTGACCCCGAGAGCGGCTATGACGGCCCCGGCGGCGTGATCGTCTCCGAAGGCGTGATCTCCGACGTCGCCAAGGGCCGCGAGTTCGGCAAGCTCAGCAAGGACGTCCGGGTCATCGATTGCGGCGGGGCGATGCTGGCCCCCGGCCTGATCGACCTGCGGGTCAAGACCGGCGAGCCCGGGGCCGAGACCAAGGAAACCCTGGCCAGCGCCGCCAGGGCGGCGGCGGCGGGGGGCGTGACCAGCTTCGTCGTCCAGCCCGACACCGATCCGGCCGTCGACGACCCCAGCGTGGTCGACTTCATCCTGCGCCGCTCGCGTGACATCGACGCCGCCCGGATTCTGTGCGCCGGGGCGGCGACCAAGGGGCTGAAGGGCGAGCAGATGGCCGAGATCGGCCTGATGCGCGAGGCCGGCTGCGTCTATGTCACCGACGCCGATCGGCCGATCGTCGACAGCAAGGTGATGCAGCGCATCCTGACCTATGCCCGCGGCTTCGACACCCTGCTGGCCCACCGGCCCATGGACCCCTGGCTGGCCAAGGGGGGCGCGGCCACCGGCGGCGAGTTCGCCGGCCGCATGGGCCTGCCCTCGATCTCGCCGATGGCCGAGCGGATCATGCTGGAGCGCGACGTCGCGCTCCTGGAAGCGACGGGCGGGAGGCTGTTGGTCGACCAGGTCACCAGCGCCCAGGCCCTGGAGACCCTGGCTCGCGCCAAGGCCAAGGGCCTGCGGATCCACGCCAGCGTCTCGATCAACCACCTGTCGTTCAACGAGCTGGACATCGGCGACTATCGCAGCTTCGCCAAGGTCACCCCGCCCCTGCGGGGCGAGGACGACCGCCAGGCGCTGATCGAGGCCCTGGCCTCGGGCTTGATCGACATCGTCGTTTCCGCCCACGCCCCAGCCCCCGCCGAGGACAAGCGCCTGCCGTTCGACGAGGCCGCCCCCGGCGCCGTGGGGCTGGAAACCCTGCTGCCGGCCCTGCTGTCGCTGTATCACGACGAGCGCCTGCCGCTGGTCGACCTGATCCGCGCCGTCACCCTGGCTCCAGCCGCCCTGATCGGCCTGCAGTCGGGCCGCATCGCCCCCGGCGCCCCGGCCGACCTGGTGCTGTGCGACCTGGACGCCCCACTGATCATCGACGCCGGCAAGCTGCTGTCCAAGTCCAAGAACTCGCCGTTCGACGGTCGGAGATTGCAGGGCCAGGTGCTGATGACGATCGTCGACGGGTGGGTGGTGCATCGGGCGGAAGGGTAAGACCCTCCGACCATCCTTCCTAAACCCTCCCCCTGTGGGGGAGGCGGCCGAAGGCCGGTGGGGGGAGTTGTGGGGTCGTCGATCCGGGCTGTGGTCATCGGCCGATCACTCCCCCCTCCGTCGGCTTCGCCGACACCTCCCCCACAGGGGGAGGATCTGATTGGCGCGGCTTCGCGGCCTCACGCGGAAACCCGCTGAGCTTGATGGGAAGGGTGCGAAGCGCCCGGGCCTCGCCCGGATGATTTGCAGTTTTGAGTACCGTTTCGACGAAGACGAGCGCTTCGCGTGGACCGTTTTCCAGAAGCCTTCGGGTCGCGGATTTTTAACCCGCTCCGATGGAGGCCCCCGACGGGCAGGACGTTGGCGCATCCTGGACCGCATGGGCGATTTCAGCCCGTGCCTGTTGCGCTTGACGTCATCCGCCAACGGCGAGCCGCGCCTTGGTCTCTAGGCGCAGGCTCTCGCCTCGCCCCCAATGAAAGCACGATCATAATTTAATTCTCCAAGAGACCTTGCCCTGCGACCGCTCAGCCTCCATTATAATACGATCATAATTTAAAACTCCAGGAACCCCCGATGACAGCCACTTCGCAGGTCGCGCTCGTAACGGGCGCCTCTTCAGGCATCGGCAAGGCCACGGCGATCGCCTTGGCCGCCGCGGGCTTTCAGGTGATCGGAACCGGCCGCGACACCGCGCGGCTCACCGCGCCCGCCGGGGTGACCTATCTCGACCTCGACGTGACCCGAGACGACTCCGTCGCCTCGGCGGTCCAGCAGGTGATCGACCGGTTCGGGCGCATCGACGTCCTGGTCAACAACGCCGGCGTCGGCACGACCGGCGCGGCCGAGGAGTTCTCGATCGCCCAGACGCAGGGCATCTTCGACATCAACGTCTTCGGCGTCATCCGGACGAGCAAGGCGGTCCTGCCGCACATGCGCGCCCAAGGCCGCGGCCGGATCATCAATGTCTCGTCCCTCAGCGGTTTCGTCCCCAGCCCGTTCATGGCCCTCTACGTCTCGACCAAGCACGCGGTCGAGGGCTACTCCCAGTCGCTGGACCACGAGGTTCGCGATTACGGCGTCCGGGTCCTGCTGGTCGAGCCCGGCCCGATCAACACGCCGTTCGCGGGCCACAGCGTGGTGGCCGACACCCCCATGCCGCTCTACGCGGCGGGCCGGCGCAACTACGACGAGTTGTTGGAGCAGAACCTCAGCAGCGGCGATGACCCCGCCGTCGTCGCCAAGGTGATCGTCGCGGCGGCCACCGACCGGAACCCGAAACTGCGGCGTCCCGCCGGCGCGACGGCCCGGACCATCAGCGCGGTGCACCGCCTCGCCCCGGCCCGCACCTTCGACCGCGTGATCCGCAAGTTCAACCGGATGCCGAGCTGATGGCGCGCTACACGAACGAACATAAGCAGGAGACCCGGCGGCGGATCGTCGCGACGGCCGGTCGGCGGCTCAAGCGCGACGGCATCGACGGCTCCGGTGTCGCGACCCTGATGAAGGACGCGGGTCTGACCAACGGCGCCTTCTACGCCCACTTCGACTCCAAGGACGACCTGGTCGCGGAGGCCGTCGGCGATCAACTGAACACCTTGCACGCCAGCATCGTCGCGCTGGCGGAGCCCGGCCTGGCCGGACTGGAACAGATCATCCGCTGGTACCTGTCGCCCCAACATCGGGACGACCCGGCCGACGGCTGCCCCAACGCCGCCCTGCTCGACGAGATCGGACGCGGCGCCGACGCGATCCGGCAGGCCTATACCGACGGCGTGCTGGTGGTCATCGACGGCCTCGCCGCCCGCATGGCGCCGGAGGATCCGCCCTCGGCCCGCGTGAAGGCGCTCAGCCTGCTGGGCCTGATGGCCGGGACGCTGCAGCTCGCCCGCGCCCTGACCGACCGACAGCTCTCCGATCAGCTCCTCGAGCAGGGCCTCCGCAACGCCCTGGCCCTGGTGGACGCCGAGCTCCGGCCATGACTCTCGTTTCCGCGACAAGTCCCGCGCACCCGGCATGTCGCGTTCCATCGGACAGGAAGCCAGGATGACCGCGCAGCCCTTCAACCCGCAACTGCGAGCCGCGCGGTTCCTTCCCCGCACAGTCATCACCGCCCGGACGCTTCCCGCGCTCCGTTTTCTCACCAAGCTCGCGGCGGGCGCCCGGCGGCCGGACGCGGAGGTGGTGTCCGTGGACGCCAATGTGTCGGTCCACGTCTTCCGCCCGACCTCGGCCCGGCCTCGATCTCCGGCGCTGCTGTGGATCCACGGCGGCGGCATGGTGCTCGGCGACGCGGCGCAGGACAGCGGCTTCTGCCGCGGCGTCGCCGAGCAGCTGAACATCGTCGTCGTCTCGGTGGCGTACCGGCTCGCGCCCGAGCACCCGTTCCCGGCGCCGCTGGACGACTGCTTCGCCGCGCTGCGATGGCTGGCCCGCCAACCCGACATCGACCCCGCCCGCATCGCCATCGGCGGCGCCAGCGCCGGCGGCGGTCTGGCCGCCGCCTTGACGTTGCTGGCGAAGGAGCGCGGCGAGATCCGTCCTGTCCTGCAACTGCTGTCCTACCCGATGCTGGACGACCGGACCACCGCCCGCACCGACATCGATCCACGGTCGCTCCGCCTCTGGAGCCCGGCCAGCAACCGGTTCGGCTGGCGCGCCTATCTCGGCCCCGCCACCGCCGACGACGAGGTGTCCCCGCTGGCCGCGCCGGCCCGCCACGTCGACCTCTCGGGCTTGCCGCCCGCATGGATCGGCGTCGGGACCAACGACCTGTTCCACGACGAGGACGTCGCCTACGCCCAGCGGCTGCGGCAAGCCGGCGTCGCCACCACCCTGCACGTCGCACCCGGCGCCTATCACAACTTCGACGCCATCGAACCGAAAGCGGCCATCTCCCGGGCCTTCGCCAAGGCCCAGACGGCGGCGCTGGACGAAGCGCTCAACGGCGACTGAACGGGCGCGCACGGCGCCGCTCCCCCGCCATCATCGGACTGTCACGCACCGCTCCTAACCTCGCCTGACCCCAAGCGAAGGTGTGCAGCATGACCGCGATCGATGCGCCCGTTCCCACCACGGCCCCTCCCACCACGGCCCCTCCCACCACGGCCTCGGGTCGGCCCGACCTGGACAAGGGGCTGGGGTCCGCCGGCCTCCTGGGCATGGGGGCGGCGATCCTCGTCGCCCTGCTCTATGTCGCCTACAGCGTCTATGCCGACGCCACCTCGGCCGGGGTCAGCGCCGTGACCTTCTTGCCGTTCGCCCTGCTGTTCATCGCCCTGCTGATCGCCCTGGGCTTCGAGTTCGTGAACGGCTTCCACGACACGGCCAACGCCGTGGCCACGGTGATCTACACCAACTCGCTGCCGGCCAACGTGGCCGTGGTGTGGTCGGGGTTCTTCAACTTCCTGGGCGTGCTGCTGTCGACCGGCGCGGTGGCGTTCGGGATCGTCTCGCTGCTGCCGGTCGAACTGATCCTGCAGGTCGGCTCCAGCTCGGGCTACGCCATGGTGTTCTCGCTGCTGCTGGCGGCGATCGCCTGGAACCTGGCGACCTGGTTCTTCGGCATCCCCTCGTCCAGCTCCCACACCCTGATCGGCTCGATCATCGGCGTCGGGGTGGCCAACGCCCTGATGCACGGGCGCAGCGGCACGGCCGGGGTCGACTGGACCAAGGCCACGGACATCGGCAAGGCCCTGCTGCTGTCGCCGCTGATCGGCTTCGGCGTCGCGGCGCTGCTGTTCCTGGCCGCCAAGCTGCTGATCCGCAACAAGGCGCTGTACAGCGAGCCGACGCCCGGCGTGCCGCCGCCGCTGTGGATCCGCGCCCTGCTGGTGTTCACCTGCACCGGCGTGTCGTTCGCCCACGGCTCCAACGACGGGCAGAAGGGCATGGGGCTGATCATGCTGATCCTGATCGGCACCGTGCCCACGGCCTATGCGCTGAACCGCGCGGTGCCGCCCGCCTACACCGCCCAGTTCGAGACCGCCTCGGCCGCCGCCGCCGGCGCGCTGGCCCCGCACGGCGCCGGGCCAATTCCCGGCGTGTCGCCGGCCGCCGCGCGGACCTTGGTCACCCGCTACATCGCCGAAAAGACCCTGGCGCCCGACACCGTCCCGGCGCTCGCCGTGCTGATCACCGACATCAACCGCCAGGTCCAGGACTACGGCTCGCTGGCCAAGATCCCGGCCAGCGCCGTCGGCAACGTCCGCAACGACATGTACCTGGCGTCGGAGGGCCTCAAGCGCATCGCCAAGGAGCCCTCCCTGCACCTGGCCGGGCCGGAGAAGAAGGCGCTCGACGCCTATCGCGCCGCCCTGGACAAGGGCACGCGCTTCATCCCCACCTGGGTGAAGGTGGCCGTCGCCTTCGCCCTGGGCCTGGGCACCATGGTCGGCTGGAAGCGGATCGTGATCACCGTCGGCGAGAAGATCGGCAAGACCCACATGACCTACGCCCAGGGGGCCTCGGCCGAGCTGGTGGCCATGGGCACGATCTTCGCCGCCGACCACCTGGGCCTGCCGGTCTCGACCACCCACGTGTTGTCCTCGGGGGTGGCGGGGACCATGGCCGCCAACGGATCGGGCCTGCAGATGTCGACCCTGCGCAACATGCTGGCCGCCTGGGTGCTGACCCTGCCGGTGTCGATCCTGCTGGCGGGCGGGCTGTACTGGCTGCTCTCGCAGGTCTTCTAGGGCCGGCGGCGGGCGTCAAGGCGCCGGAAAGGTGACAGCCGGGCGAGGCGGCCCGGCGGATGGGCTTGGGAAAACGGTGTGGTCGCCGTCGGCGGCTTCGCTATAAATGCCGAAACAGGCGTTTTCGCCCTTGCCATGCGCCCGTTTCGCCGGGCAGCTTCACCACATCCATAGGTCGCATTTCGTGCAAGATCTCGCCCAAGCCGTCTACCTGTCCCTCGGCCTCGCCCTGCTCGGCGGCTATCTGCTGGGCTCGATCCCGTTCGGCCTGATCGCCACACGGCTGGGCGGGGCGGGCGACATCCGGCAGATCGGCTCGGGCAATATCGGCGCGACCAACGTGCTGCGCTCGGGCCGCAAGGACCTGGCGGCCATCACCCTGCTGGGCGACGCCGGCAAGGGCGTGGTCGCGGTGCTGCTGGCCCGCTGGCTGAGCCATGGCAATCCGGCGATCGTCGCCCTGGCCGGCGGCGCGGCCTTCACCGGCCACCTGTTCCCCGTCTGGCTGAAGTTCAAGGGCGGCAAGGGCGTGGCCACCTTCTACGGCGTGCTGCTGGCCGCCTGCTGGCCGGTGGGCCTGCTGGCGGCCGTGACCTGGCTGGCCGTGGCCGCCCTGTTCCGCATCAGCTCGCTGGCCGCCCTGGTCGCCGCCGCCTTCGCCGCGCCGTTCGCCCTGGCCACCGACCAGGACGCCGCCTTCCTGGGCCTGTGCCTGTTCATGGCCGTGCTGATCTTCATCCGTCACAAGGACAATATCGGCCGCCTGCTGAAGGGCCAGGAGCCCCGCATCGGCAAGAAGAAGACGGCCGACGCGCCGCCTCCTGTAGCGTGACGCCCCGCCGCCTCTCGGATCAGGAGCGCCTGGCCTGGCTTCGGCTGGCGCGCACCGAGACGGTCGGCCCGGTCGCCTTCGACCATCTGCTCCAGCGGTTCGGCTCGGCCGAGCGGGCCCTGGTCGCCCTGCCCGACCTGGCCCGCCGCGCCGGCCGCGCCTCGCCCCTGCGGCCGCCGCCCGACAGCGAGGCCCTGCAGGAGCTGGACAGCGGCCAGCGCCTGGGCGCGCGGCTGATCTGCGCCTGCGAGCCGGACTTCCCGCCGCGCCTGGCCGCCCTGGACCCGCCGCCGCCGGTGCTGTGGGCCCTGGGGCACGCCGAACTGCTGTCCCAGCCCAGCCTGGCCATCGTCGGGGCGCGGATCGCCTCGGCCGGCGGCCAGCGCTTCGCCCGCCAGCTGGCCGCGGAGCTGGGCCGGCACGGCTATGTGGTGGTGTCGGGCCTGGCGCGCGGCGTCGACGGCGCGGCCCACGAGGGCGCCCTGGCGACCGGCACGGTGGCGGTGCTGGGCGGCGGCGTCAGCGACGTCTATCCGCCCGAGCACGCCGCCCTGCACGCCCGCATCGCCCATGAGGGCGGCTGCATCGTCAGCGAAAGCGCGCCCGACCGGCGGGCCCAGGCCAAGGACTTCCCCCGCCGCAACCGCATCATCTCGGGCCTGTCGCTGGGCGTGATCGTGGTCGAGGCCGAGCTGAAGTCCGGCTCGCTGATCACCGCCCGCCTGGCCGCCGAGCAGGGCCGCGACGTGTTCGCCGTACCCGGCTCGCCGCTCGACCCGCGCGCCAAGGGTCCCAACGACCTGATCCGCCAGGGCGCGATCCTGTGCGAGGGCGTCGAGGACGTGCTACGCTCGCTGTCGGGCCAGGCCCATCTGCGCGAGCGCGAGCGCCCCTACACGGCCGAGGACGACGGCGTGGCGGTCGACCACGACGCCCTGCGCGAGGAGATCGCCCGCCTGCTCTCCCCCACGCCCGTCTCCCGCGACGAACTGGTCCGCGCCACCCACGCTCCGACCGCGGCGGTGATGGCGGCCTTGGTCGAGCTGGCCCTGGCCGAGCGGGCGGAGCTGCTGCCGGGCGGGATGGTAGCGGGGGTTTAAAAACCGAACACGATGGGTTAAATTGAGATGGTCACCGTCCATCGAGCTTCAGGGATGAGTGTCGTCATCTATCTGGACGATCATCCTCCGGCTCATGTTCACGTGTTCGGAGACGGAGAAGCAAAGATCGAACTCCTGGGTCCCGAAAGAGCCAAGAGTGGTTTGGACCAAGGGTATGAACCCAGCCGAGGCCCGCCGAGCCTTGGCGATCGTCCGGACGCGGCGGGACGATCTGCTCCTGCGATGGAACGAACTTCATGGCCGACCCAACCGACGCTGAACTCGATGCGGCCGCCGCGCTTGGTGAGCAGCTTGCCTCGACCGAACCCAGAGCCGCCTCCGCCCGCTACGATCGGACGACGGGACGTATCCTCGTCGAGCTGAGGAACGGTTCTGCCTTCGCATTCCCCGCGCGCCTGGGCCAGGGGCTTGAAGACGCCACCGACGATCAGTTGGCCCAAGTCGCCATTCGCGGCGCGGGCTACGGCCTTCACTGGGAAGCCCTGGACGTTGACCTTTCCATCCCAGGCCTGGCCGCCGGCGTCTTCGGCACGAAAGCCCACATGGCCCGGATCGCGGGACGCAGCACCTCCCCCGCCAAGTCCGCCGCCGCCCGCGCCAACGGCGCCAAGGGCGGTCGGCCACGCAAGACGGCGGGCGTCTGAGCGCCGGCTTGACCGGATCTCAATTCACCTACAACGTTGAATTGTTTTCGGGGGAACGGCATGCCGCGTTTTGGACTGGTCTCGGCCCTGGCGCTGACCGCTCTGACTTCTTCCGCCGCGGCGCAGCCGGCCACGAAGGCCCCTCCCCAAAGCCTCGGACCGGACTTCTACGCCAAGCCCCGCCAGTCGGTGGAGATCGAGCCCGGCCGCCACCTCAACCTCGTCTGCCTGGGCAGCGGCGCCCCGACCGTCATCCTGGAAGCCGGCCTGGGCGACGACAGCCTCGGCTGGCGAAAGGTCCATGCGAGCCTGGCGACCATCACCCGGACCTGCGCCTACGACCGCGCCGGCTACGGGTGGAGCGACGCGGCGCGGCGGACGTCGGACGCGGACAACACCGTGGCGGACCTCGTGCTGCTGCTCGACAAGGCGCCGATCGACGGTCCGGTCGTGCTGGTGGGCCACTCGCTGGGCGGGCTGTACGCCACCTATTTCGCCAACCTCCACCCCGACCGCGTGGCGGGGCTGGTGCTGTTGGACCCGTCGCAGCCAGGCGACGGCCGCGCCTATGGTTCGCTGTGGGCTGTGGGCCGAAAGGGCTACGAAAAGTCGATCGCCGACAGCGAGATCTGCCTGGCCGCCGCGCGCAAGGCCGACCTGACCCCGGCCAACAACCCGGCCGACTGCCTGGAAGATCCGCCCGGCCGTGAACCCGCCTTCCACGACGAGTTGAACCGGCGCTGGGGCAAGGCGAACTATATCGCCGCCAACATCTCGGAAATGCGCAGCATGCTGGCCGACACGAACGGCGACAGCGTCGACGCCCGTCAGGCCGGGCCCAGGCAGCGCGACTTCGGCGCCTTGCCGCTGATCGTGCTGTTGTCCGACCCCGCCAAGCCGCCCAGCCCTCCCCCCAACTGGGACGAGGGTACGGCGATCAAGCATCGGCTGAACCGCGAACTGGCGGCGCGCTCGACGCTCGGCAAGTTCCAATTGGTCCCCGGCTCCAGGCACTATATCCAGGACGACGCGCCCCAGGTCGTGGTCGACGCCGTCCGCTCGGTGGTCGAGGCGGCCCGCGGAACGACGCCAAAGCCCTAGGCGCCCGACCGTAATGCGGGGTGAAATATTCCTCTCTCTATAGAGAGAGCTGCCGGCCAAATGCGCCGCTCGCCACGGCCGCCGTTGACAGACCCCTGGCGCCGCCCCCACTTTCCGGCCCTCGCCGCCTCGGTTCGCCTTGGGGACGAACCCAATTCCCAGGCATCCAAGGTCCTAATGAACGTCGTCGTCGTCGAGAGCCCGGCCAAGGCCAAGACCATCAACAAGTACCTCGGGTCCGACTACAAGGTTCTGGCCTCGTACGGCCACATCCGCGACCTGCCGTCCAAGGACGGCTCGGTGGAGCCCGACAACGACTTCGCCATGAGCTGGGAAGTGGACGGCAAGGCCGCCAAGCGGGTGTCCGACATCGTCGACGCCCTGAAGGGCGCCGACCGCCTGATCCTGGCCACCGACCCCGACCGCGAAGGGGAAGCCATCAGCTGGCACGTGCTGGAGGTGCTGCAGAAGAAGAAGGCGATCAAGGACAAGACCGTCCAGCGCGTCACCTTCAACGCCATCACCAAGACCAGCGTGCTGGAGGCGATGGCCAATCCGCGCGACATCGACATGGAGTTGGTCGAGGCCTATCTCGCCCGCCGCGCCCTGGACTACCTGGTCGGCTTCACCCTGTCGCCGGTGCTGTGGCGCAAGCTGCCCGGCAGCCGCTCGGCCGGCCGGGTGCAGTCGGTCTGCCTGCGGCTGATCGTTGACCGCGAGCTGGAGATCGAGCGCTTCAAGACCCAGGAATACTGGACCGTCGAGGCCGACGTCACGGCCGGCGCCGAGCCGTTCCTGGCCCGCCTGGTCAAGCACGAGAACAAGAAGCTCACCAAGTTCGACCTCGGCAACGAGACCTCGGCCCTGGCCGCCCGCGCCGCCGTGCAGAAGGCGGTCTTCAAGGTGGCCGCCGTCGAGAAGAAGCCCGGCAAGCGCTCGCCCGCCCCGCCCTTCACCACCTCGACCCTGCAGCAGGAGGCCGCCCGCAAGCTGGGCTTCTCGGCCCAGCGCACCATGCAGGCCGCCCAGAAGCTGTACGAGGGCATCGACATCGGCGGCGAGACCGTCGGCCTGATCACCTACATGCGGACCGACGGCGTGTCGGTCGAGCCGGAGGGCATCGCCGAGGCGCGCAGCGTGATCGGCAATGTCTACGGCGCGCCGTACGTCCCGGAGACCCCCCGCTACTACAAGGCCAAGGCCAAGAACGCCCAGGAGGCCCACGAAGCCATCCGCCCGACGAGCCTGAGCCGCAACCCCGGCTCCCTGCGCCTGGAGCCGGACCTGGGGCGCCTGTACGAGCTGATCTGGAAGCGGATGATCGCCTCGCAGATGGAGAGCGCCCGGATCGAGCGCACCACCGTCGACCTGGAAAGCGCCGACGGCCAGACCGGCATGCGCGCCACCGGCCAGGTGGTGCTGTTCCCCGGCTACCTGGCCGTCTACGAGGAGGGCCGCGACGACGAGGGCGACGAGGACAGCGCCCGCCTGCCGATGATCGAGGAAGGCGCCGCCGCCAAGGTGCTGGACGCCCGCGCCGACCAGCACTTCACCGAGCCGCCCCCGCGCTATTCGGAAGCCAGCCTGGTCAAGAAGATGGAAGAGCTGGGCATCGGCCGCCCCTCGACCTACGCCTCGGTCCTGACCGTGCTGCGCGACCGCGACTACGTGAAGATGGAGAAGCAGCGCTTCGTCCCCGAGGACAAGGGTCGGCTGGTCACGGCGTTCCTGGAGCAGTTCTTCCGCCGGTATGTGGAGTACGACTTCACCGCCGCCCTGGAAGAGCAGTTGGACCTGGTGTCCGACGGCAAGCTGGACTGGAAGCAGTTCCTGCGCGACTTCTGGAAGGACTTCGCGGCCGCGGTCGGCGAGATCGCCGAGTTGCGCACCACCAACGTCCTGGACGCCCTGAACGAGGCCCTGGGCCCGCACATCTTCCCGGACAAGGGCGACGGGTCCAACCCGCGCACCTGCCCGACCTGCGGCACGGGCATGCTGTCCCTGAAGACCGGCAAGTTCGGGGCCTTCATCGGCTGCTCGAACTATCCCGAATGCCGCTTCACCCGCCAACTGGCCACGGCCGAGGGCGACGGCGAGGCCGAGACCGCCGACAAGGAGCTGGGGATCAACCCGGCGACCGGCCGCGCGGTGTGGCTGAAGAACGGCCGCTTCGGCCCCTATGTCGAGGAGCTGGCGGCGGCCGACAGCGGCGACAAGCCCAAGCGCTCCAGCCTGCCCAAGGGCTGGACGGCGGCGGCGGTCGACCTGGAAAAGGCCCTGCGCCTGCTGTCCCTGCCCCGCGAGGTCGGCGCCCACCCGGACGACGGCAAGGTCATCACCGCGGGCCTGGGCCGCTTCGGACCGTTCGTGCTGCACGACGGCACCTACGCCAACCTCGAAAACCCGGAAGACGTCTTCGACATCGGCCTGAACCGCGCCGTGGCCCTGCTGGCCGACAAGCGGGCCGGCGGCGGGCGTCCACAGCGCGGCCAGGCCGCGGCCCTGGCCGAGCTGGGCAATCACCCCGAGGACGGCAAGCCGATCCGCGTGCTATCGGGCCGCTTCGGTCCCTACATCAAGCACGGCGACACCAACGCCAACGTCCCCAAGGGCGCCGACCCGGCGGCCCTGACCCTGGACGAGGCCGTGGCCCTGCTGGCCGACCGGGTCGCCAAGGGGGGCGGCAAGAAGCCGGTCAAGAAGGCCGCGGCCAAGAAGGCGCCGGCCAAGGCGAAGGCCGTTGCGGCCGACGGCGAAGCGCCGGCGAAGAAGGCTCCGACCAAGAAGCCGGCCGCCAAGAAACCGGCGGTCAAGAAACCCGCCGCGAAGAAGGTCAAGGCCGAGGCGTGACGCGCCTCGGCGGTGGGATTAAGCTGGCCCCATGACGTCGCTCGAACGCCCCCTGCCGCTGCCCGTCGTGGTCGTGATCCTGTCGGCGATCAGCGTTGGCGGCTTCGCGTTCGGCCTGAAGAACGCCCTGGTGAAGACCGATCGCCAGGCGGCCTCGACCGCGCCCCTGGCCGAGGTCTCGGGCGTGCCGGTGCGCGAGGCCACCCCGACGGTCGCCGAGGCCGCCCCGCCGCCGCCCGTCGAGGCTCCCAAGCCCAAGCCGGTCGAAGAGGTCGAGGACGCGCCGGTGGTCGCCGCGCCGGTCGTCGAGACCCCGCCCGCCGCGCCGGTCGAGCCGGAAAAGAAACCCGAACCGGCCCCCCAGACCCCGCCGCAGCGGATCGAGGACCTGTACTAGGTCGCGAACCCGTTGAACTTGCGGATAACCTTGTCGAACGCGGCGGACGGGACGAGGCGGCGCAGAGCGCCTACCTGATTGGCTTGCTTGCCCGCCGGATATCGCAGCCTGGGCGTCCCGGCGCCGGCCGCCTTCACCACCGCGTCCGCCACGACCTGAGGCGGGTCACCCGCCTCCACCCATTGGCGCATGAGAGCCTCGCTGCGTGAGCGGGCCATGTCGTAGGCCGCGATCGGCTGGTCGGCCCGCGTCAGGTTTTCCTCGAACGCCGTACGCGTGACGCCCGGCTGCACCAGCACGACCCGGACGCCGAACTCGCGGACTTCGTGGTCCAGGGATTCCGAATAGCCTTCGATCGCATGCTTGGTCGACGCGTAGAAGGCGTTGAAGGGCGACGGGATCACGCCGAGGATCGAACTCATATTGACGATCCTGCCGCTTTTCTGGCGACGCATGACCGGCAGCACGGCGTTGACGACGCGCGCCACGCCGAACACGTTCACGTCGAACAGCCGCTGGGCCTGGGCGATCGACGACTCTTCGGCGGCGCCGAGCAGGCCGACGCCGGCGTTGTTGACCACCAGGTCGATGCGCCCGACCTGGTTGACGATCGTCTCGACGGCCTGATCCACCGAGGCCTGGCTGGTCACGTCGCACACCAGCATCGTCACGCCCGGGCTGTCGGGGACGGGCTTTCGGCTGGTCCCGAACACCCGGTATCCGGCCTTGGCCAGCGACTGGGCCACCACCAGGCCGATGCCCGAGGAAGCGCCCGTAACGAGCGCGACGCTGCTGTCTTTCCTGGTCATGTATCACCTTCACGCCGGACTGGATCGCCGACAAAAAGCGAGATACTATCATTTCAGTAGTTAGTCACTATCGAAATGATACCATGTCTGAGAATAGGGTTGCGCCCGGTTGCCCCATCGCCCGCGGCGTCGGCACGGTGGGCGACGCCTGGAGCATGCTGATCCTGCGCGACGCCCATGTTGGCGCCACGCGCTTCGACCAGTTCCGCAAGAATCTCGGTATCGCGCCCACCATGCTGACCAAGCGGCTGGCCGCCTTGACCCAGGCCGGCCTGCTGGAAAAGCGGCTCTATTCAGAACGCCCGCCGCGAGAGGAGTATGTCCTGACGCCCGCCGGCGAGGATTTCCTGCCCGTGCTCCTGCTGTTCGGGGCGTGGGCGCGGCGCCACTGCGGCGGCGATCTCGCGCGTTTCATCGACGAGACGACGGGACAGGAAATCCAGCCCGTAGGCGTCGACGCGGTGTCTGGCGCGCGGCTGGGCAGCCGGCCGATCAAGCTCAGCGGCCCCGAGAATCTTGCTTAGCGCGCGCTCTAGACTTTGAGCCCGTTTATCGCGTTCAGGTGATTCCGCCTGAACGCGAAAGGCTCCGGCGCGCGCCTCTTCATGGAGGCATCCCCTGGCCTCTGGCGGACCTTCGGCCGAAGTTGACGCCGCGCCGAACGCTTTCCCTTGGCCATCGCCCCCTTCGGCGCGTTAGACGAGGAGAATGGCCAAACCTCGCTCGCCCAAGTCGTCCAAGTTCCCATCCGCTTCGCTGAAGGCCAAGGGGACGGCCAAGCCGCCCGCCGGCCTGCCGGATCGCGAGACCCTGCTGGCCTTCCTGCGCGACGCCGGCGAGAGCGGCAAGGCCGACATCGCCCGCCACTTCGGCCTGAAGGGCGCGGATCGCCGGGCCCTGCGCGAGATGCTGCGGGCGCTCGAGGCCGATGGATCCCTGGGCAAGCGCGGACGCCGGGGCTTCGCCGAGGCGGGCGCCCTGCCCCCGGTCGGCGTGGTCGACGTGGTCGAGCGCGACGCGGACGGCGATCTCTATGTCCGCCTGACCAAGGGCGGCGAGGACCTGCCCCAGGTCCGCCTGGCCCCCGGCAAGGGCGACGCCGCGGCCGGCGGCGCCCCGGGCATGGGCGACCGGCTGCTGGTCCGCTTCGAGACCCTGGAGAGCGGCGAGACCGAGGCCCGGCTGATCAAGCGCCTGGGCCAGAGCGCCCACAAGGTGCTGGGCGTGATCCGCAAGCACCGCCGCGAGACCCGGGTCGAGCCGGTCGACCGCAAGTCCAAGGAAAGCCTGCTGCTCAACGAGCAGGAGGCCAAGGACCTCAAGGAGGGCGACCTGGTCCTGGCCCAGGTCGGCACGGCCTCGGCCCGCTACGGTCCCAAGTTCGGCAAGGTGCTGGAGGTGGTCGGCAGCGAAGACGACCCGCGCGCCGCCTCGCTGATCGCCATCCACAGCCACGGCATCCCCACCGGCTTCTCGGAAGAGGCCGAGGCCGAGGCCGGCGCGGCCCGGCCGCCGACCCTGGAGGGTCGCGACGACCTGCGCGACCTGCCGTTCGTGACCATCGACCCGGTGGACGCCCGCGACCACGACGACGCCGTCTACGCCCATCCCGATCCGGAGGCCGGCAACGCGGGCGGCTGGGTGGTCTGGGTGGCCATCGCCGACGTCGCCGCCTATGTGCGCCCCGGCTCGGCCCTGGACCGCGACGCCCGCGAGAAGGGCAACAGCGTCTACTTCCCCGACAGGGTGGAGCCGATGCTGCCCGAGACCCTGTCCAACGGCCTGTGCTCGCTGCGCGAGGGCGAGAACCGGGCGACCCTGGCGGTGCGGATGGTGTTCGACGCCCAAGGCCGCAAGAAGAGCCACAAGTTCGTGCGCGGCCTGATGCGCAGCGCCGCCAAGCTCTCCTACGAGCAGGCCCAGGCCGCCGTCGACGGCCAGCCGGACGACAAGACCGGGCCGCTGCTCGATCCGATCCTGCAGCCGCTGTGGGCCGCCTTCCGCCTGATGGGCAAGGGCCGCGAGCAGCGCTCGCCCCTGGCGATCGAGAGCGACGAGCGCCGGATCATCATCAAGGAGGGCGAGATCCAGTCGATCACCCGCCGCGCCAGCCTCGAGGCCCACAAGCTGATCGAGGAGATGATGATCCAGGCCAATGTCTGCGCCGCCGAGAGCCTGGAAGCCAAGCGCACGCCGCTGATCTACCGGGTGCACGACACGCCCAGCCAGGAAAAGGTCATGAGCCTGGTGGAGTTCTTGCAGACGCTGGAGGTCAAGTGGTCCAAGGGCGAGGCCCCGACCACGGCGCGCTTCAACAAGCTGCTGGACGACACTCGAGAGAGCCCGCACGCCGCGATCATCAACGAGGTGGTCCTGCGCACCCAGATGCAGGCCCACTATTCCAGCGACAACCTGGGCCACTTCGGCCTCAACCTGGCCCGCTACGCCCACTTCACCAGCCCGATCCGCCGCTATGCCGACCTGATCGTCCACCGGGCCCTGATCCGCGCCCTGGGCCTGGGGACCGACGGCCTCACCGACCAGGACATCGCCCAGATCAAGGACACCGCCGAGGTCATCACCCACGCCGAGCGCCGGGCCATGGCCGCCGAGCGCGACGCCACCGACCGCTATATCGCCGCCTTCCTGGCCGACCGGGTGGGCGCCACCTTCACCGGCCGGATCACCGGCGTCACCCGCTTTGGCCTGTTCGTGAAGCTGGACGAAACGGGCGCCGACGGCCTGGTGCCGGTCTCGACCCTGGGCGAGGAATATTTCGTCCATGACGACCGCATGCACGCCCTGGTCGGCGAGCGGACCGGCAAGCGCTTCCCGCTGGGCCTCGCGGTCGAGGTCAAGCTGCGCGAGGCCACGCCCGTGACCGGCGGCCTGCTGTTCGAGATGCTGACCGACGCCCTGCCGGTCGACCCCAAAGCGCCGAGGCCGAGGCTGGGCATTCGCGGCAAGCCGGCCATCAAGCCGCGCGGCGGCCCGCCCAAGGGCGTGCGGCGCGGGAAGCGGAAGTAGTTTCGGGAACCCTCTCCCAGAGGGAGAGGGAGGGGCCCGCGCTCGAAGAGCGTGGGAGGGTGAGGGGTTGCACCCTCACCGATTTCACGCGAACGCTCTGCCGGCACGCCGTCTGACGCATAACCCCCTCACCCTCCCAAGCTTCGCTTGGGCCCCTCCCTCTCCCCATGGGAGAGGGTTCTCAGGGCAGAACCGTCCGCGCCGCCGCTTCCAGCCGGTCGGCCATCATCGTCTGGTCGGCGATCGACGGGTGCCAGTCGCAGGCGCTCAGGTCCATGCCGGTGATCCGCACCGGGGTCGCCAGGCCGGGGGTCTCGGCGTCGACCGCCTGGGCCACCTGCTCGACGTCAGCCGCGAAGCTGTCGCCGGCGATCAGCAGGAACTTCGCCTGCGGCTGGCGGCGAGCCAGGTCGCGGATGAAGCCGGCATAGGTCTTGCGGTAGTCGGCGTGCAGGGCGGCCTCGTCGGCCCAGGCCTCGCCCGGGGCGACGGGGGTGGAAAAGTCGTTGGTGCCCAGGCCGATGACGATCAGATCGGGCCGCCAGGGATCGGCCGGGTCGACGGCGGGCGCGGCCTGGCCGGGGATCAGCCGCGAATAGAGCACCGGCAGGGGCTGGCCGGGCGACGAGCCGCCATAGTTGCGCACCACGCCCCGGCCGGAGAAGGCGACGATCCGGTAGTCGGCGTCCAGCCGGCGCGACAGGATCGGGCCGAAGGTCAGGCTGGTGTCGGTCAGGTCGTGGATCTCGGCCTGGGTGCAGCTTCGCTTGGCGGAGCGCACGCCGTAACCCACCGTGTGGGAGTCGCCGATGAACTCGATCTTGCGCGGGCGAGCCGGCGGCGGAAGGGCCTGGCCGCCCCGGCCGACGGTGAAGCCCAGGAACCGGGCCGAGCCGGACTGGCTCTCGGTCAGCTTGTCCACCCGCACGACGTGCTCGCCGGGGCCAAGATCGTCGAAACTCATGCGCGCGACGCCGGGCAGGTCCAGCTCGGTCCGGACCTTGCCGTCGATGCTGACCGCCAGGTGCTCAAGCTGCGGATCGGCGGCCACCTCGACCGAACGCCCGGTGAAGCGGCCCTCGAAATAGACGCCGGGCCAGCCGAACTCGTAACCGCCACCGGGCAGAGCCACGGTCCGGCCGCCGATATTGGGCGTCAGGGCGGTCTGGGCCGCGGCCGGGCTCGACAGCGCCAGGGCCGCGACGGCGGCGAGAAACAACGATCGCAAGCAGGTCTCCTTCGGGCGCGGTCGCGCTACTTCTTGGCCAGATAATCCAGCGCCAGCAAGACCTCGGCCTTAACCCCGGTCTCGAACACCGCCTCGTCGACGTCGAAATAGGGCGAGTGGTTGGCCGGGGCCGTGGCGGCGGGCACGCTGGCCGGGCGGCCGCCCAGCTGGATGAACACCGCCGGGATCGTCTCGCCGTAGCGCGAGAAGTCCTCGGCCCCGGTGACCAGGGCCGCCTGGTCGTCGACCTTGCCCGGCGAGGCCTGCTCCAGCACCGGCTTGACCCAGGCCGACAGGGCCGCGTCGTTGCGGGTAACCGGATAGGGCTGGGTGAACACCGCCTGGGCCTTGGCGCCATAGCGGTCGCCGATGGCGGCCACGGTCTTCTGGACCTTGTCGATGACGTCGGCCCGGCGCTCGGCGTTGAAGGTGCGCAGGGTGCCGGTCATGGTCAGGTCTTCGGGGATGATGTTGTTGCGCACCCCCATGTTGATGGTCGCGACGGTCAGGACGGTGGGCGAGGCCCCGACATCGACCTGGCGGGCCGACAGCTGGTTGAAGGCCTGAACGATGTCGGCCGCGACACTGGCCATGTCGACCCCGGCCCAGGGCCGCGCCCCGTGGGTCTGCTTGCCCTTGACGGTGATCGTCAAGCGGTCCGAGCCCGCATAGAAGCCGCCGGCTCGGTAGTTCAGGGCGTGGGCGTCGCCGGGACCGATGTGCAGGCCGAAGATGGCGTCGACCTTGGGATGCTCCAGGGCCCCGTCGCGGATCATCAGCAGCGCCCCGCCCTCCTCGCCGGCTTGGGAACCTTCCTCGGCCGGCTGGAACAGCACCACGACCGTGCCGGGAATGTCGGCCTTCATGCCGGCCAGCACGGTGGCCGCGCCCAACAGCATGGCCACGTGGGTGTCGTGGCCGCAGGCGTGCATGACCGGCAAGGTCTTGCCCTCCCACTGGGCCGTGACCTTGGAGGCGAACGGCAGGCCGGTCTTCTCCTCGACCGGCAGGGCGTCCATGTCGGCGCGCAGGGCCACCACCTTGCCGGGCTTTCCGCCCTTCAGCACGCCGACCACGCCGGTGCGGCCGACGCCCTCGCGGACCTCGAAGCCCAGGGCGCGCAGTTCTTTGGCCACCAGGGCCGCGGTGCGGACCTCCTGGTTGCCCAGCTCGGGATGCTCGTGGATGTCGCGCCGCCAGGCCACGACCTTGGGCTGGACAGCCTTGGCCGCGGCAGCCACCTGGGCCGTGGACGGGGCGGCCAGGGCCGGCGCGGCCGATAGCGCGGCGATCAAGGCCAGCGCCGAAACCCTTGCGAACATGCCGTCCCTCGATTCCTGACATCCCCGGCGCGAGCTTGGGCGGGCGGGCGCATGGCGGTCAAGCGCTGGCTCAGCCTGCCCCCAGGAGTTGTCATCCCGGAAAGCGCGCAGCGCTTGTCCGGGACCCAGGGGACGCGAAGGCCTTGCGGCTCACCTGGATCCCGGACAGCCTCTGCGAGGCTTCCGGGATGACAACCGTCTGAGCGCTGGACCCCGTTGCCGCCACGGACGGCTGGCGCTCATCCACTTCCGGTCTAAGCTCTCCGCATGGACGAGCCCATCGACGCCCAATTCGACACCCGCAACGACGGCGACGTCCGCGATCCGAACGCCGGCGTGCTGAAGCCGCGCCACGCCGCCACCCTGATCGTGGTCCGCGACGACGGCGACCGGCCGCGCCTGCTGATGGGCCGCCGCAATCGGGGCCTGGCGTTCATGGCCGACAAGTGGGTGTTTCCGGGCGGCCGGGTCGACCGGGGCGACTACGCCGCCCCCTCGGCCAGCGAACTGTCTCCCGACACCGCCGCGCGCCTGGCCCTGGAGCCCCGCCACCCCAGCCCCGCGCGCTTGGCCCGCGCCCTGGCCCTGGCGGCGGTGCGCGAGACCTTCGAGGAAACCGGCCTGCTGCTGGCCAAGGCCGCGCCGGTCCGGCCGGGCGCCGGCGCCTGGCGGCCGTTCCTGGCCCAAGGCGCCCTGCCCGACCTGGCGCCGCTAGCCTTCGTGGCCCGGGCCATCACCCCGCCCTACCGCACCCGCCGCTTCGACGCCCGCTTCTTCATGGCCCCCGCCAGCGCCCTGCTGAGCCTGGAACGCCAGCCCGACTGCGGCGAGCTGGACGAGATCGGCTGGTTCGACTTCGACCAGGCCCGCGCGCTGGACCTGCCCAACATCACCCGCTTCGTCGTCCACGAGGCGGCCCAGCGCCTGGCCGACCCTGGACGCCCGGCCCCGTTCATGCGCTTCCTGCATGGGGCGCGGCAGTTGAACTATCTGTAGAGCGCGAGCTTAGACCCTCCCCCTGTGGGGGAGGCGGCCGAAGGCCGGTGGGGGGAGTTTCAGGATCGACGATCGCAGATCCGACATCCATCGATCACTCCCCCCTCCGTCGGCTTCGCCGACACCTCCCCCACAGGGGGAGGATCTGTTAGCCTCGACCCGCGCCGAACGAGGCCGCCCATGCTCGCCCTGATCCTCGCCGCCCAGTTGTCCGGCCCGCCTGCCGCCATCGACCAGATGGCCTGGCTGAAGGGCTGCTGGATCCAGGCCAAGCCGAACGGCGTGGTGGAAGAGCTGTGGATGGCTCCCGGCGGCGGCGTGATGCTGGGCCTGGGCCGCACGGTTCGCGACGGCAAGCTGCGCGAATACGAGTTCGTCCGCATCGTCGAGGCCGACGGCTCGCTGGCCTATGTCGCCGAGCCGTCCGGCCAAGCCAGGGCCACCTTCCCGCTCAAGAGCCTGACGGCGGACGAGGCGGTGTTCGAGAATCCGGCCCACGACTTTCCCCAGCGGGTGATCTATCGCCGGCTGGGACCCGACACCGTGACCGGCCGGATCGAGGGGCAGATCGGCGGCCAGGCCAAGGCCGTCGAATTCCCTTACAAACGATGCGCGACCGGCAATTGACTTTGCGTCGCCGGTGAGTATGTTCCGCGCCTCTTATTTCGACCGCGTAGGGACCTGCGCGACCATCGCAGGGATTCGACCATGGCCAAACCGGCTTCCATCAAGATCCGCCTGAACTCGACGGCGGACACCGGCTTCTTCTACGTGACCAAGAAGAACGCCCGCACCAAGACCGAAAAGATGGTGCTGAAGAAGTACGATCCGGTCATCCGCAAGCACGTCGAATTCCGCGAAGGCAAGATCAAGTAGGTCTGCCGACCCTTCGTGATGCGACAAGACGCCCGGCCGCCAGGTCGGGCGTTTTTCTTTGCCTGACGCCCCCGCGGCCATTCTTTCGGCGCACGCGGCGGGCTAAGGCTTTGCGGATGATGCGCCGGACCCTGCTGATCGCCCTCGTGAGCCTGCTGGCGGCCTGCGCGCCGCCCGGCCACGCCGCCACGCCGGTCTATGGCTACCAGGTGGTCCGCACCTACCCCCACGACCCCAACGCCTTCACCGAGGGCCTCTTCCTGCGCGACGGCTTCCTGTACGAGAGCACGGGGCTGGAGGGCGCCTCGTCGATCCGCAAGATCGTGCTGGAGACCGGAAGCGTCGAGAACGAGCGCTCGATCTCCAGCCAGTTCTTCGGCGAGGGAATCATCGACTGGAAGGACCGGCTGATTCAGCTGACCTGGAAGAACCAGGTCGGCTTCGTCTACGGGATCGACGACTTCGAGACGAAAGGCGATTTTCGCTATCCCGGCGAGGGCTGGGCGCTGACCCGCGACGACAGGCGGATCATCATGAGCGACGGAACGTCGCGCCTGCGATTCCTGGATCCCGAGACCCTGAGGGAGACCGGGGGGATCACCGTCACCGACGAGGGACGGCCCGTGGACCAGCTGAACGAGCTGGAATGGGTCAAGGGCGAGATCCTGGCCAATGTCTGGCAGACCGACCGCATCGCCCGCATCGACCCGGCGACGGGCAAGGTGACCGGCTGGATCGACCTGTCGGGCCTGCTGCCGGCCGCCGACCGGGCCCGGGCCGACGTGCTGAACGGCATCGCCTACGACGCCAAGACCGACCGGCTGATCGTCACGGGCAAGCTGTGGCCGCGGCTTTATGAGATCAGGCTCGTTCCCAAGCGCTGAGCTGCAACTTCCCGAAAGTTGTCATCCCGGAAGCCTCGCAGAGGCTGTCCGGGATCCAGGGGACTGGGCTGATGCGTTGCGGCTGTCCTGGGTCCCGGACAAGCGCTGCGCGCTTTCCGGGATGACAGCCGTTGAAGATGCAATGAACTTAGGGTCGCAACCCTAAGCCGCCTTGCCGACCACGGCGTTGCGTCCCGACTTCTTGGCCTCGTAGACGGCCTCGTCGGCGCGCTTGAGCAGGGTCTCGGGGGTGTCCGTCGCCCCGCTGGTGGCCGAGACGCCGATCGAGATGGTGACGGTCAGCAACTCGCTGCCGTGGGCCACGCGGAACGGCGAGCCGGAGACGTGCATGCGGATCCGCTCGGCGATGCGCAGGGCGTCGGCCAGCTGGGTGTCGGGCATGATCACCGTGAACTCCTCGCCGCCGTAGCGGCAAGGCAGGTCGATGGCGCGGACGTTCGAGGCCAGGCGCAGGGCGAATTCGCGCAGCACCTCGTCGCCGACGTCGTGGCCGAAGCCGTCGTTGATCTTCTTGAAGTGGTCGATGTCGATCAGCAGGGCCGCGACCGGGTCGCCGCCCAGGCCCGCGCGCTTGACCAGCGAATCGAGCTGGCCGCTCATGTAGCGGCGGTTGTGCAGGCCCGTCAGTTGGTCGGTGACCGCCAGTTCCAGGCTGTGGTCGAGGTTCTGGCGCAGATAGTCGGTGTAGCGCTTGCGCTGGATCTGGGTCTTGACCCGGGCGGCCAGTTCCTGCGGATCGATCGGCCGCGGCAGGATGTCGTTGATGCCGATCTCCAGCGCCTTGACCAGGCGCGGGCGCTCGTCGGGATCGACCATGGCCAGGATCGGCAGGTGGCGCGTGCGCTCGTCCGAACGCAGGCTGGCGGCGAAGCGCAGGCCGTCGAAGCCCTTGGCCGCGGCGTTGATGATCACCAGGTCGACCGGGCCGCCGGCGCTGATCTGGGCCTTGACCGGATCGGATTCGATAACGGGACGGTGCTCGATCGCCAGTTCGGCGGCCACGCGCTGGGCCTGGCGCTCGTTGTCGTCGACCACCAGCACCCGGCCGCCCAGGCCGTCCAGGCGCGAGGCGGCGCCGGCGATCACGCCCATGCGCCGACCCGAGGCCTCGCGCTGGCGCAGTTCGTCGATCACCAGCTTGAAGCGGGTCAGGCTGCGCACGCGGGCGAACAGCATGACGTCGTCGATCGGCTTGGTCAGGAAGTCCGCCGCGCCCGCCTCCAGCCCCTGGATGCGGTCGGCCCGGCCGTCCAGGGCCGTGACCAGCACCACCGGGATGTGGCGGGTGGCGGGATCTTCCTTGAGCTTGCGGCAGACGGTGAAGCCGTCCATGCCGGGCATCATCACGTCCAGCAGGATGACGTCGGGCAGCTCGTCCGCCGCCAAGGCCAGGGCGGTCGGGCCGTCATAGGCGACGGAGACCTGGTAATATTCGGCCGAAAGCTTGGCCTCGAGCAGGCGGACATTGGCCTCGATGTCGTCGACGACCAGGATACGCGCGCTCACGGGCCTACCTTTCCAGCAACCGGGTGATGGTGTCCAGGAAGTGTGACACCGAGATCGGCTTGGAGATATAGGCCTCGCAGCCGCCCTCGCGAATCCGCTCCTCGTCGCCCTTCATGGCGAAGGCCGTCACGGCGACGACGGGGATATGCGACAGGTCGTCGTCCTCCTTCAGCCACTTGGTGACTTCCAGGCCGGAGATCTCGGGCAGCTGGATATCCATCAGGATCAGGTCGGGACGATGCTCACGGGCGATCGACAGAGCCTGCAAGCCCTCGCGGGTCTGCAGGATCTCGTAACCCTGGGCTTCGAGCAGATCATGAAACAGCTTCATGTTCAGCTCATTATCCTCCACGATGAGGACCTTCTTCGTCATCCTGACCCCGACCATTCCGGTCCGTGGCGATGCGTGAGGGATTCGCGCCGCTTCTGGATTCCAGATCGCACGAATATCCTTAAGCCCGCGCTAATCGCGTTTACCTCGACCTATCGTAGATCATGGAACTCAGCTTTTCCGACCTTCAGGCCTGCACCGTGCGCCCCGACGCGCCGCTGGTCATCGTCGATGTCGACGAGGTCCTCGCGCGCTTCATGCATGGCTTCGGAACATTCATCGGGCGCCACGGTTTCGAGCTGCGGATCGACCGCTTCGCCCTGTTCCAGAACATCTATCGCCCGGGCGAGACCGAGCACCTGGACCTGATCGCCGGCCGGGCCCTGTTCGACGACTTCTTCCGCGACGGGGCCGACGACCTGCTGCCGGCCGAGGGCGCGGCCGACGCCCTGGCCGACCTGTCGACCCGGGCCGACGTGGTGATCCTGACCAACGCCCCCGAGCACGGCCGTCAGGCGCGCGGCCGCTGGCTGAAGACCCACGGCTTCGACTATCCCCTGGTCATCAACAGCGGGCCCAAGGGCCCGTCGGCGGCGCACCTGGCCGAGCGCACGACCTCGCCGTCGGTGTTCGTCGACGACCTGCTGCCGCAGCTGGATTCGGTGGCGCAGAGCGCGCCGCGGGTGGGCCGCTTCCAGATGGTGGCCGACGAGCGCCTGCGCCCCCTGGCCCCTTCCGACCCCGAGCGGCATCCGCGGATCGACCTGTGGCCGGACCTGAAGGCGGCCATCGAGCGCAAGCTGTTCCCATGAGATCCCTCTGCCGCGACTGCCTGGCGACCGGCGAGGCCAAGGTCTCGCGCTGTCCGGCCTGCGGTTCGCCCCGCGTGGTGTTCCACGAGGAGCTGGGCCGACTGAGCATGGCCCACATGGACTGCGACGCCTTCTACGCCTCGGTCGAGAAGCGCGACGATCCGTCGCTGCGCGACAAGCCGGTGATCGTCGGCGGCGGCAAGCGCGGGGTGGTGACCACCGCCTGCTACATCGCCCGCATGAGCGGCCCGCGCTCGGCCATGCCGATGTACAAGGCGCTGAAGCTGTGCCCCGACGCGGTGGTCATCAAGCCCAACTTCGCCAAGTACAAGCACGAGAGCCGGCGGATCATGGCCAAGCTGGAGGCCCTGACGCCGCTGGTGCAGCCGCTGTCGCTGGACGAGGCCTGGATCGACCTGTCAGGCACCGAGCGCCTGCACGGCGCCCCGCCGGCGGTGATGCTGGCCCGGGTCCAGCGCGAAATCGAGGCCGAGGTCGGCATCACCGTCTCGATCGGCCTGGCCCCCAACAAGTTCCTGGCCAAGATCGCCTCGGAGCTGGACAAGCCCCGCGGCTTCTCGGTGATCGGAGCGGTCGGGATCGCCGAGTTCCTGGCCCCCCGGCCGGTGTCGATCCTGCCCGGGGTCGGTCCGGCCACGGTCACAGCCCTGGCCTCGGAGGGCCTGCGGACGGTAGGCGACATCGCCCGCGCCGACCTCAAATGGCTGGTCAAGGTGCTGGGTTCGGGGGGCCTGCGGCTGCACCACCTGGCCCATGGCCGCGACACCCGGGTCGTCGATCCCGACCAGGAACGCAAGACGATCAGCGCCGAGACCACGTTCAACGACGACCTCTACAAGGCCGAGGACCTGGAGGACGAGCTGTGGCCGCTGTGCGAGAAGGTCGCTCGCCAGGCCCGGGCCGGCGGCGTGGCCGGCCGGGTGGCGACCCTGAAGTTGCGCACGCCCGATTTCAGGATCCACACCCGCCGCCGCACCCTGGCCGTGCCGACCCAGACGGCCCGCACCCTGTTCCAGGTGGCGCGCGAGCTGCTGGCGGCCGAGCCGCGCGGCCTGCACTACCGCCTGATCGGCGCGGGCCTGACCGATTTCGTCCCCGCCGAGGGCGCGGCCGACGACTTCTTCGCCGGCGACGAGCGCAAGGCCCTGAAGAGCGAGACGGTGATCGACGGGCTGCGGGGGCGTTTCGGGGCGGGGGCGGTGGTGACGGGGCGGGCGTTGAAGGGGAAGTAACGGCTCACCCACTTGCCCCCACCTGACCGCTTCGCGGTCTGTCCGCCCCCATAGGGGGCGGAGCCTTCGCACGGAGCCTGCGACAGCGCTCTTCCCCCTCTGGGGGAAGACGACCGCGAAGCGGTCCGTAGGGGGCAAGTAGATCCCCCCACAAAGCTCTACATCAACGAACCCTTGCCGCTGGTCACCTCGGTATAGCGGTGCACGCGCACGGCCTGGACTAGGCCGAAGCCGATCATCACCGTCAGCATGACAGTGCCGCCGTACGACAGCATCGGCATCGGCACGCCCACCACCGGGGCCATGCCCATGACCATCGCGCCGTTGATCAGCACGTAGAGGGCGAAGGTCGCCGTCACCCCGGCGGCCGACAGGCGTCCGAAGTGGCTGTGGCTGATCGAGGCGATGCGCAGGGCCATGAAGATCGCCACGCCGTACAGGAACAGCACGCTGAGGCAGCCGACGAAGCCGAACTCCTCGGCCAGGGTGGCGAAGATGAAGTCGGTCTGTTTCTCGGGCAGGAAGTTCAGCTGGCTCTGCGAGCCCAGGCCCCAGCCCTTGCCCAGCAGCCCGCCCGAGCCCAGGGCGATCTTCGACTGCATGATGTGGTAGCCGTTGCCCGAAGGATCCTTCTCCGGATCCATGAAGGTCAGGATGCGGTTGCGCTGGTAATCGTGCAGCACGAAGAAGATGAACGGCGGCAGCGCGGCCAGAACGCCGACCGCCCCGACGACGATCAGCCTCAGCGACAGCCCCGCCAGCACCATCACCGCCAGGCCTGGCAGGGCGATCAGCATCGCCGTGCCCAGGTCGGGCTGATGGGCCACCAGCAGCACCGGCGCGCCGATCAGGGCGGCGGGGACCAGCAGCTTCCACGACAGCCGGGCGCTGTCGGCCGACAGGCCGTGATAGTAGCGGGCCAGGGCCAGGACCACGCCGATCTTCATGATCTCGGACGGCTGGAACCGCACCGGCCCCACGGCCAGCCAGCGCTGGGCGCCCAGCGAGGAGTCGCCGACCAGGGCGACGGCCACCAGCAACAGCAGGCCGACGCCATAGATCGGATAGGCCAGGCTGAACCAGACGCGCAGGTCGACCAGGGCCAGGACGATCATCAGGATGAAATAGATGCCGAACCGCAGCAGGTGCTTGTCGGCCCAGGGCTCCCACGAGCCGCCGGCGATCGAGAACAGCATCAGGGCGCCGGCCCCGGCGATCAGGGCCAGGACCAGACACAGAGTCCAGTCGATCTCCGAGAACTTGATGATCGGCCGGTCGCGTTCGCCAGGCCGGCTGAGGCCGCCGCTGAGGGTCATCGGGGAACTCCGGGGGCAGGAGGCGCGGGAACGGTCGGGGCGGCGGTCGTCGGCGCCGCGCCCAGAGTCGGGTCGTCGGGAGCGGCGCCCTCGACCGAGCCGTCGGGGGCGGCCTCGACAGGCTCCGCCGGCAGGGGCATGGGCCGTTCGATGCGGGCCCGGACCTCGGGGTCCTTCAGCAGGGCCACGCGCATCACCTCGCGGGCCCGCGGGGCGCCGGCGGTGGCGCCGCCCAGGCCGCCGTGCTCGACGATGACGACCACGGCGTAGCGCGGGTCGTCATAGGGGGCGAAGGCCACGAACAGGTTGTGGTCCTTCAGCTTCCAGGCGACGCTGTCGCTCTTGCGGTTGGCGACCTTGTCGTAGCTGCGCACCTGGGCGGTGCCGGTCTTGCCGGCCATCTTGACGTCGCCCAGGCCCAGCTGGCTCTGGCGATAGGCGGTGCCGCGCACGTCGTTGGCCACCGCCTCCATGCCGCCGCGCACATAAGCCAGGTGCTCCATCGAGAACGGCAGGTCGGGCACGGCCGCGCCGCTGGGCTGCTCGACCCCGCCCACCGACTTGATCAGCCGTGGATTGAGCGCCTTCTTGCCGTTGGCCAGGCGCGAGGTCATCACCGCCAGCTGCAGGGCGTTGACGCTCAGCGCCCCCTGCCCGATCCCGTAGCTGGGGGTCTCGCCCGGAAACCAGATTTGGTTGGCGGGATTCTTCTTGAAGGCCCGCTTCTTCCACTCGCGGTCGGGGACCAGGCCCTTCTTCTGGCCTGGAATGCCGATGTCGAAGGTGCTGCCGAACCCCATGGCCCGCGCGGCGCTGGCGATCGCGTCGGGTCCGATCTTCAGCGAGGTCTGGTAGAAATAGATGTCGCACGAGTTCTTGATCGCCTCGTGCAGGTTCTGCGAGCCGTGGCCGTTCTTCTGCCAGCAGCGCCAGGTGCGGCCGCCATAGTACCAGCTGCCGCCGCAGCTCACGCGGACCTCGGGATCGACGCCGGCGGTCAGGGCCGCCAGGCCGACGGTCGGCTTGAAGGTCGAACCCGGCGGGAAGGTGCCGTTCAGCACCTTGTCCAGCAGCGGCTTGCGCTCGTACTCGGCCAGGGCCTTGTACTCCGGCCCCGACAGGCCCTTGACGAAGCGGTTGGCGTCGAAGCTGGGGGCCGAGACCATGGCCAGCAGGTCGCCGTTGCGGATGTCCATGACCACGATGGCGCCGCTCTCGTCGCCCATCACTTCCAGGGCGCGGTTCTGGATATCGGCGTCTAGGGTCAGGCGCACTTCCTTGCCCGGGGTCGCGGGGATGTCGCCCTCGGGATCCAGGCGCACCACGCGGCCCTGGGCGTCGACCTCGGCCTTGGTGGCCCCCGGACGGCCGCGCAGGTCGCGGTCCAGGGATTTCTCGATGCCGGCCTTGCCGATCCGGAAGCCCGGATGGTGCAGCAGGTCCTGATCCTGGGTCGGGTCGTCCTTGGCCTTCTCCAGGTCGCGGTCCGAGACCTTTGCCACGTAGCCGATCACGTGGGCGAAAGCCCCGCCGAACGGATAGACCCGCACCTCGCCCATGTCGGCGGTGACGCCCGGCAGCTCCGGCGCGCGGATGTTGACGCGGGAGAACTCCTCCCAGGTCATGTCCTCCATCACCGCCACCGGGGCCTTCTTGGGGGCGCGGGCGATGTCCTTGAGCAGGCGGGCGCGGCGCGCGGCGTCGATCGGCACCAGCAGGGCCAGGTCGTCGAGGGCGGTCTCGACGTCGAAGTCCTTGGAATCCTTGCTGACCATCAGGCGGAAGTTCGGCCGGTTCGAGGCCAGGGCCACGCCGTTGCGGTCCAGGATCAGCCCACGCGGCGGCGGCGTCAGGCGGTAGTTGAACTGGTTGCCGGCCGAAAGCTTCTGGTAGCGCTGGGCCTCGACCAGTTGCAGCTGGGCCAGGCGACCGCCCAGGGCCAGCAGGCCGCCGCCGGCCAGGCCGCCCATCAGGAACGCGCGACGGTGGAACACCCCCTGCCGCTCGTTCACCTCGAAGAACATGATGGACGGTTCGCTCATGGCGTCACCGGAACCGAACGTCCGCGTCCTCGAACCGGTCGATCAGCCGGTGGGCGAACGGGAACAACAGGGTCGTCACCAGGAACTGCCAGAACACGGCCAGCAGGCTGGGCATGGCCAGGCTGTCGAGCATGCTGAACAGGAAGCCGGCGGCCATGGCCACGACGGTGACGCCGGCGAACCAGCCCCACATGATCGGCAGGCTCTGGCCGGTCATCATGCTGCGGCCGGCCAGGGCCGTGGCGTAGGCGACCAGCAGCGACAGACCCCACAGGCCGGTCGGACCGCCCCAGAACACGTCCAGGAACAGGCCCAGGGCCAGCAGGGCGAACGGGGCCAGGATCGACGGCCGGATCAGCGCCCAGGCGAAGGCCGGGACCATGGCGAACACCGGCTCGGGCAGCTGCAGCCCGAAGATGCGGATCGGCGCGGCGAAGACGACCGTCGCCAGCACGCACAGCACGGCGGGCACGCCCAGCCAGAGGCCGGGGTGCAGGGGCCGCGCGCCGCCCACGCTAGAGCTCCCCGCCGGTCCGCTGGGCCGCGGTCGGTCCAGAGGTCACGGGCTTGGTCGCGGCCGGCTTCGGCGTCGCGGGCTTCGGAGCGGTCGCGGCGGGCGGCCTGGCTGTCGCCGGCGTCGTGGCGGCCGGCTTGGGCTGGGTCGCGCCAGCGGCCGCCGGGGTGGCTTGCGCCGTCGGCGTCGCGCCAGGACCCGTCGGCGTCGCCCCCGCCGGTACGGGCGGCTTGGGCGTGGCGGCGACCGGGCCTAGAATCGAGACGTCGGGGTCCTCGGTGGTCACCGGCGGCAGGCTGCGAGTCAGCAGGGCCTTCTGGTCGGCCAGCTGGGCGAAGTCCTTGAACAGCAGGATACGGACATAGTCGATGGCGGCGTCGTCGGCGAACAGCACCACCCGCCAGCGCCCATCCAGGCCCTTGACGGCCGCGCCCACCGGCAGGCCGCGCGGCACCACGCCGCCGTCGCCAGAGGTGACGACCCGGTCGCCCTCCTTGATCGGATCGGCGCCGCGCAGATAGTCCAGCTTGGGATTGGGCCCGCCGTCGCCGGTCAGGATGGCGCGGGCGTTGGTGCGGTCGATCATCACCGGCGTGCGCGAGGCGATGTCGGTCAGCAGCAGCACCCGGCTGGCCCCGTTGGCGACGCCGACCACCCGGCCGACCAGGCCGCGCTCGTTCATCACGGGGTTGCCGACCGCCACGCCCTTTTCCGACCCGGAGTCGGCCAGGCGGGTATTGGCGAACGGCCCTCGGCTGTCGCTGACCACGCGGGCGGCGACCATCGGGATTGGCGGATCGGTGCGCAGGCCCAGCAGCGAGCGGTAGCTCTGGTTCTTGTCGACCTCGGCCAGGTACATGTCGCGATAGCCGCGCATCTCCTTCAACTCGGCCTTCAGCCGGCGGTTCTCGGACGCGGTGAAGAAGTAGCTGCTGACGAAGTCGACGCCCAGGCCGGTCCAGCGGCCCGGCGCGGCGATCACGCCGCTGACCGGCTTGGACACCGTGTCGACCGTCTGGCGGGTGACGCCATAGGCCTGCTGCTGCAGAGTCTCGCGGCGGTCGGCCAGCAGGAACGCGACGGCGATCACGACCGCGACGATCAACGCCACGGCCGCCGTCCAGGTAAGCGGCACTTTCAGGTCGCCGAGCGGACCTTCGCGAAAGGGCACGAACACGTTCTCCCGACGCCCCCCGAGGCGTCCGACTTAGATGAGACGCCCTCAGTCTTTTTCAAAAGAAAAAGACGTCGGATTGAAACCTGGAGCGCGATTTATCGCCGAACCGGCAGCCACTTCGGCGATCGCGCTCTAGGCGAGAGTCGATTCAAGAACGCCCTTCATCCACTTGGGATGCTCGAGCACCTTGCCGCAGCCCAGGGCCACGCACGACAGCGGGTCGTCGGCCACGGTGACCGGCAGGCCGGTGTGGTCGCGGATCTCGGCGTCGAGGCCGCGCAGCAGGGCGCCGCCGCCGGTCAGCATGATGCCCTTGTCGGCGATGTCCGACGCCAGTTCCGGCGGGGTGGCTTCCAGGGCGACCTTCACCGCCTCGACGATCTGGCCGACCGGTTCGGCCAGGGCGTCGGCGGCCTGCTTCTCGCTGATGCGCACTTCGCGCGGCACGCCCTGCATCAGGTCGCGGCCCTTGACGTCGATCGACAGGCCCTCGCCGTCGGCCGGGGCGCGGGCGGTGCCGATTTCCTTCTTGATCCGCTCGGCGGTGGTCTCGCCGATCAGCAGGTTATGGTGGCGACGCATGTAGCTGATGATCGCCTCGTCCATCTTGTCGCCGCCGACCCGGACCGAGCGCGAATAGACGATGCCCGACAGCGACAGCACGGCCACCTCGGTGGTGCCGCCGCCGATGTCGACGACCATCGAGCCGGTCGGCTCGTGGATCGGCAGGCCGGCGCCGATCGCCGCGGCCATCGGCTCGTCGATCAGGCCCACGCGGCGGGCGCCGGCGTTCAGGCAGGAATCGTTGATGGCCCGGCGCTCGACAGCGGTGGCCCCCGACGGCACGCAGACGATGACCTTGGGGTTCACGAAGCCCTTGCGGTTGTGAACCTTGCGGATGAAGTACTTGATCATCTCCTCGGCGACTTCGAAGTCGGCGATGACCCCGTCGCGCATCGGACGGATGGCTTCCATGTGGCCCGGCGTGCGGCCCAGCATCTGCTTGGCCTCGATCCCGACGGCGTGAACGATCTTCCGGCCGCCGACATTGCGCAGCGCCACCACCGACGGTTCATTCAGCACGATGCCCTTACCCTTTTGATAAATCAGGGTATTGGCGGTGCCGAGGTCGATGGCGATATCGCTGGAGATGGCGCCGAAAAGGGAAGAAAACATTGAAAGCCCTGACTGAGGGATAGGGGGGCGAAGGCGGCGGGTAGGCGAAACGGAGCCGTTTGCGTCGGTGAGCCGACGAAGGCGAAGGGGAAATACGGCTCCTACTTCAATTCCAAACGAGGACAACATGATTCCCGCGAAATGCGGGTTTTGTCCCTTTGACGAGCGCCTGCCGCACGACGGGAGCGCTGGCTCCCGCCGCGCCGTCGCCTGACTGCCACAAAGCTGCCGACGAAGCCCGTTTGCCCTGCGAAAGCGTTGAATTCAAGGTCTATTGCAGACCCCGCCTCACCTGTTTTCGCAGAACGGCGGCGTCGGGGGTTTCATCGCAGAAACATGGCCTTTTCTAGCCGAGCGCCGCCATGGCCACGCCGGCCGCCGCGATCAGGCCGAAGATCATCTGAACGGCGGTCAGCCTTTCCGCGAACAGGCGTCGTCCGGCGATGGCGGCGATCGGCGCCTCGACCACCCCGACCGCCCTCACCTGCCCCGCCGGGGCCAGGGCCAGGGCGATGAACCAGCCGGCCGAAGCCGCCGCGCCCCAGAAGCCCGCCCCCAGCGACGGTCGCCAGGCCTTGGCCACGGCGACCAGGGTCGCCCGGCTGGTGATCGCCAGGAACAGGGTCAAAGCCAAGGTCTGGACCGCCTGGACCACGATCAGGGTGAACACCGCCGCGAAGATCGGGTGGGCCGGCTCCAGGGCGTGGCCCGCCTGGCGGAAAGCATTCAGCGAGATGCCGAAGGCCAAGCCCGACAGCAGGCCGAACAGCCCGCCGCTGACCGGCTGGTCGCCCGACGCCCCGGTCCGGGGCCAGGTGACCACCAGCAGGGCGACGCTGGTCAGGGCCACGCCCGTCCAGCCGACGGCACTCAGCCGCTCGCCGTAGACCAGCCAGCCCAGCAGGGCGGCCAGGGGGATGGAGCTTTGCTGCACGGCCGTGGCCACGGCGAAGCCGGCGCGCTTCATGGCGGTCAGCAGGGCGGCCGTGGCGCCGATCTGGGCCGCGCCGCCCAGCAGGGCCGGAATCCAGAACGCCACGTCGGCCCGCGGATGCTCTCCCCGGGTCAGGGTGAACGCGACGCCGACGAACACCGCCGTGAACGGCAGGCCGAACAGGAACCGCACCAGGGTCGCGCCCCAGGGCCCCGTGCCGCCCATCACCGAGCGCTGGGCGGCGTTGCGGGCCACCTGGGCGAACGAGGCGGCGATGGTGATGGGGATCCAGATCATGGCCGTCTCGCCGCGATGACCAGGCCCGACGCCCAGTCCAGGGCGACCGTCGCCAGGTCGGGATGGGATTTCAGACGCGTGACCAGGGCGTCGACGCGAGGCTGGTGGCCGGGCGGCCAGTTGGGCTGGGGCGACATGTCGTCGACCACATAGAGCCCGCCCGGGCCCAGCAGCGCCAGGGTCTCGTCCAGGCCCTCGTACTTGCCCGGCCAGGCGTCGGCGAAGATCAGGTCGAACGAGGCCGGCCGCTGGGCGCGAACATAGTCCAGGCCGTCCTCGATAACGAAGGTGACGCGCGGGTCGCCGGCGAGCACGGCGCGCGCCACCGCCTGGACACCCATGTCGGTGTCGATGCTGACCAGACTGGCGTCAGGCGCCATGCCGTCCAGCAGCCAGGCCGTGGCCAAGCCCGTGCCGGTGCCCAGTTCCAGAAATCGTCCGCCGGCCTTCGTGGCCGCCAGCAGACGCAGCATGGCGCCGGTTCCGGCTTCGGAGGGCATGTCGAACCCCAGGACGCGGCTACGGGCGTCGATCTCGCGCCAGGTCGCGGGTGTCGTGGCGGTGTTGTCGTCGAACATCGGCTCGTCCTTATGCCCCCCTTATGCGGGCGGCGGGTTTCCGAATGGAGGTCTTAGGCCGCTCGGGCGCACACCCTGGTCGTCGGTCCGTCCGGTGACGGATCCGACCAGAACGAGGTCTCGACCATGTCGTCCCATCCTCTCCGTCAGGCCGCGCGGTTCCTGCTCGGCGTCCCAACCGACGGGATCCCGCAAGCGCTCGGGCGGATGCTCGCCCTGGCCCAGGCCACGCCGCTGTGTTTCGTGGCGGTGACCGGGCCGGACGCCGGCGAGGCGATGAGCGTGCTGTGGCGACGCGGCTACGACCGGGTGGAAGCGGCCCGCCGGGCCACCTGCCGGGCCGCCGACGAGCAGAGCGACGTGCTGCTGATCGTGGGCTGCCCGACCGCGGCCGACGCGCGCGCCGCGGCGGCCTCGACGATGGCCATGCTCCGCCCGGGCGGGGCGATGGTCATCGACGCCGGCGCGGTCCTGGACCAGGCGGCGCGCCGGGCGCTGTGCGAGGAGCTGCGGGCCCTGGGGCTGGAGGTGGAGGCCCAGGCGCACCTGTCGGCGGAACTGCTGGCGACGCGGCCTTTCAGCAAGCGAGCGGCGGCTTAGGGTTGGATTGGGGACAGGCACACGTGCCTATCCCCGTCCGTTACAAACCCTAGAACCCGCTGGCGATCGCCGCTTCGGGCCGGCTCTTTTCCTTGCGCGCCATGAGGTTGTTCAGGGCGTTGACATAGGCCTTGGCCGAGGCGGTCAGGGTGTCGGTGTCGGCGGCCTGGCCGGTGGCGATGCGGCCGTCCTCCTCAAGGCGGACCGAAACCTGGGCCTGGGCGTCGGTGCCCTCGGTCACCGCGTGGACCTGGAACAGCCGCAGGGCAGCCTCGTGCGGCACGATCTGCTGGATGGCGTTGAAGACGGCGTCCACCGGACCGTCGCCCGAGGCCTCGGAGGTCTTGATCTCGCCGTCGACTTCCAGGGTCAGCTCGGCCGACTGGCCGTCGGTGCCGGCCACCACGCGCAGACGCTGGACGCGGATGCGCTCCGACCCGCGGGCCAGGGCGTCGTCGACCAGGGCGATGATGTCGTCATCATAGACGTGCTTCTTGCGGTCGGCCAGGTCCTTGAAGCGGCCGAAGGCCTCCTTCAGGGCGTTCTGGCCCAGCTCGTAGCCCAGGTCCTTCAGCTTGGCGCGGAAGGCGTGGCTGCCCGAGTGCTTGCCCATGACCAGGCTGGACGGCGCCTGGCCGACCGATTCCGGGGTCATGATCTCGTAGGTCTCGCGGTTCTTCAGCATCCCGTCCTGGTGGATGCCGCTTTCATGCGCGAAGGCGTTCTTGCCGACGATGGCCTTGTTGTACTGCACCGGGAAGCCGGTGATGGCCGAGACGTAGCGGCTGGCCCGGGTGATGTGGGTGGTGTCGATCTTGGTCTCGAAGGGCAGCTTGTCGCCGCGCACCTTCAGGGCCATCACGATCTCTTCCAGCGCCGCGTTGCCGGCCCGCTCGCCCAGGCCGTTGATCGCGCACTCGATCTGGCGCGCCCCGCCCTGCACCCCGGCCAGGCTGTTGGCCACGGCCAGGCCCAGGTCGTTGTGGCAGTGGGTCGAGAAGATCACCTTGTCGGCGCCCTCGACGTTCTGGGTCATCCAGCTGAACAGGTCGGCATATTCGGACGGATAGGTGTAGCCGACGGTGTCGGGCAGGTTGATCGTCGTGGCGCCGGCCTTGATGGCGGTCTCGATGGCCCGGCGCAGGAACTGGCGGTCGCTGCGGGTGGCGTCCTCGGCCGACCATTCGACGTCGTCGCGCAGGTTGCGGGCGTGGCCGACCGAGCGGGCGATCACGTCGATGACGGCGTCCGGCTCCATCTGCAGCTTGTGCTTCATGTGCAGGTCGCTGGTGGCGATGACCACGTGGATGCGGCCGCGCTGCGTGCCCTTCAGGGCCTCGGCGCAACGGTCGATGTCGACCTGGTGCGCGCGGCACAGGCCGGCGATGGTGGAGTTCTTGACGATCTTGGCGATCTCGCGGACCGCCTCGAAGTCGCCGTTCGAGGCGATCGGGAAGCCGGCCTCGATGACGTCGACCCCCATCTCCTCGAGGATCTTGGCCAGTTCCAGCTTTTCGTCGTGCGACATCGAGGCGCCGGGCGACTGCTCGCCGTCGCGCATGGTGGTGTCGAAAATGACGACGTTGTCGCGCTTGTCGAAGGCGCCGGCGGATACGCCAGAAGAAGGGGGGGTCATGGGTCTACTCGTCGGAAGGTGTCTGCGTGGGGCCAGGTCTGACCTTTGGGGCGGCGGGTTCAGTCATCCCCTGCGCGCCCGGCCACGACGAAGCGCGGCCCCTAGAGCGCCCAGGGGGTGGTAAGCCGAAGCGAAAGCAGTTGGCGCGCGACGTTCATGAGTTGCTTTCTACACAGCGACCCAAAAGCCAGCAAGCATTTTGCGCGGATCGCGCTATTGGCCGCACGCGAAGCAAGTTTCGACCAGGAGCACCCCTCGGTTGAGAGGAGTCGTGCGAAGGCGCGGCCGATCGGCGCGTCAAACGACCCGTCGAACGCGTTCAGGCGATCCGAACCGGCCCCGCCTACTCCGCCGTCTCACGCTTCTTCAGCCAGTTGCGGGCCACCAGGCCGGCGGCGATCCAGACCAGCACGGCCACCACCAGCATGACGATGTGCCGCTGGCCGCCGCCCTTCAGCGCCTGGACGATCGAGTTGCCGGCGAAGGCGGTCAGGGCGATCTTCGGGATGATGCCGACCGCCGTGCCGGCCGTGAAGTCGAGCAGCCTCATCGGCGTGACGCCGGCCGCCATGTTGACGAC
The DNA here is from genome assembly GCF_031457295.1 of Caulobacter sp. BE254. Taxonomy (NCBI): domain Bacteria; kingdom Pseudomonadati; phylum Pseudomonadota; class Alphaproteobacteria; order Caulobacterales; family Caulobacteraceae; genus Caulobacter; species Caulobacter sp. BE254. The sequence goes on from NZ_JAVDWJ010000012.1 coordinate 38,098, forward strand.
GATGAACGGCGCCGAGGGCACCAGCCGGACGATCAGGCTGGCCAGGAAGCCGTTCTTGCCGATCAGCTTCATGAACTTGGCCACGCCGTCGCCGGCCAGGTCCTGCAGCAGCCGGCCGCCGAACGTCCGTCCCAGCCAGAACCCGACCAGGGACGAGACCAGGGTGCCGATCCAGCTGTAGGCGAAGCCGGTCCACGGCCCGAAGGCGACCACCGCCGCGGCGATCAGCACGAACTGCGGCACGCCGATGAAGGCCAGGACCGCGAAGGCGCCGACCGCGACCGGCAGGGCCCAGGGCCCGTGCGCGGCGCTCAGCCACTGCTCGACCGTGACCTCGCCGTTCAGCCCCAGCATCTGGGCCCCGAACAGGAAGACCACGCCCACGCCGCCGAACAGCACGAACGACACCGCGACCGTCCGCCAGGCCCGGGCGTCCATGTTGGTGAAGAAGTGGATCAGGCGACGAAGCATCCGCCTGCCTCGCCCATGCCCAGGGCGCGGTCAAGAGCCTGGCCGAGCGCGGTCCGGACGCAAGTCGCCCGGCGATCGCTCATTTTATTGTCAAGCTTCGCAAGGTATGGCGCGGCGGCAGGGTTAAGATTCCCCAAATACGACATTTCCGTTGCGAACCCGTCGTAACAGGCGGCTAAGTTATCCACAGGCCTCCGGTTGTGGCGGAAGGCGTTGGGGAGAGTGTCGGACGTGAAGACCCTGGCTGTCATTTCGCGCAAGGGCGGAGCCGGCAAGACGACTCTGGCGATCAACCTGACCCTGAGCGCCCACCTGGCGGGGTGGAAGACCCTGCTGGCCGATCTCGATCCGCAGCGCTCGGCCTCCGACGCCCTACGGGCGCGCGGCGGGGCCGGCCCCACCCTGGCCGAGATCAATGCCGGCAAGCTGTTCCAGGCCCGTTCGCAAGCGGTGCACGACGGCTATGACGTGATGCTGATCGACACGCCGGCCGCGCCGGACGCCGACGTGGCCGTGGCGGTCAATTCCGCCGACCTGTGCGTGCTGGTCTGCCGCCCCACCTTCCTGGACATCGCCTCGGTGGCGCGCTCGGCCGAGATGGTCCGGCGGCTGGGCAAGGCCGGACTGATCGTGCTGAACCAGGCGCCGTCCAAGCGCGGCGGCGTCGAACCCGCCAGCGTGCAGCAGGCCATCGAGGCGCTGCGGTTCTGCGGCCTGCCGATCGCACCGGTCGGCCTGCGCTCGCGGGCCATCTACCAGCAGGCGATCGCCCGCGGCCTGTCGGTCGGCGAATGGGACGCCCAGGCCCCGGCCGCCCAGGAGATCGAGCGCCTGTGGAGCCATGTCGCCGCCCTGCTGGCCCTGGACGGCCGCGGCCGCGACGTCCGCGCCGGCTGAGCCCATCGCCGCGACGCGGTTTCTCCAGGTTACGCAGCGGCTTGCCAGGAAAACTGACTCCGCCGTCAAATACCCCGCAGGTTGAAGGTTCTGTTCATACCTTGGCCATAACAGTGTTCCACCTTGGGAAACCTTGCGGCCGCGGGAACCGGCCGTTCGGTCTGGGCGAAGAGTGCACGTCGTGAAGACAATTACTGTGCTTTCCCGGAAGGGCGGATCGGGCAAGACGACCCTGGCCGTGAACCTGGCGCTGATGGCCTTCCTGCGAGGCCACAAGGTGCTGCTGGCCGATATCGACCCGCAGCGGTCCGCGTCGGACGCCCTGCGGGCCCGCGGCGAGCCTGGACCCGTCCTGGCCGACATCAACGCCGGCAAGCTGTTCATGACCCAGTCCAACGCGATGCGGGACTGCTTCGACTATCTGTTCGTCGACACCCCGGCCATGCCCGAGGCGGATGTCGCCCAGGCGGTGAACATCGCCGACGTCTGCCTGGTGGCGGGCCGGCCCTCGTTCCTCGACCTGGCCCCGATCGTCCGCACGGCCGAAGCCGTCCGCCGCCTGGGCAAGGGCGGCATGGTGGTTCTGAACCAGGCCCACACCAGCCGGTCGGACGTCGCCCCGGTGGCCTTCCCCGACATCATGGAGGCCCTGCGGTTCTGCGGCCTGCCGCTGGCGCCGCACGGCCTGCGCTCGCGCGAGGCCTTCCAGAAGGCGATGGCGCGGGGCCTCTGCGTCGCCGAGTTCGAGCCGGGCGGCCCGGCCGCCCGCGACCTGGAGCGCCTGTGGGCCCATGTCGAGGCTGGACTGGACGGCCTCGGGCGCGGCTTGGGCCAAACGCCGATGAAGACCGCCCTCACCGCCTGACCCGGCTTTCGCCCGGAGCCGACGCCGACTAGGTTCGCCGCTCCAGCGGCGGAGCCTCGTGCATGAAACTTCTCGGCGTCTCCGGCAGCCTGCGGGCCGCCTCGTTCAACACCGCCCTGCTGCGCGCCGCCCAGGAGTGCGCGCCGCAGGGCGTGACGATCGAGATCTTTCGCCTGCACGACCTGCCGCTGTTCAACCAGGACGTCGAGGACCAGGGCGATCCGGAGCCGGTCACGGCCTGGAAGGACGCCGTCCGCGGCGCCGACGCCCTGCTGCTGGCCTGTCCCGAATACAATGGCGGGGTCACCGGCGTGCTGAAGAACGCCATCGACTGGGCCTCGCGCGGCAGCCCCTCGGCGCTGTCGGGCAAGACCGCCTGCATCCTCGGCGCCTCGCCCGGCGTCACCGGCACGGTCCGCGCCCAGGACGCCCTGCGCCAGTCGCTGCGCAAGGTCTCGGCGGAATACTGGCCGCTCAGCGAGATGCTGGTTGGCCAGGCCCACACCAAGATCGAGAACGGCCAGGTGATCGACGAGAAGACCCTGGCCTATCTGGGCAGGCACCTGGAAGCGTTCATCGAGCACATGCGTGAGAAAGCCTAGCCGACAGGTCCGCCGTCGCGTTTCGGGCGATTTGCGACCTTGAACACAGTAACGACGCCGATCATCAGGCCGGCCCCAATCGCGACGAGCCCGCCGGAGACGGCCAAGTACGCCGCATGGTCAGGCAGTTCGGCGCGATGCGGCCACACAGACAGAAAACCCGCGATCCCGAGCGCGATAGCCACCGCGGCCAGCCGAAACAGCCAATAGAGCGGACCACCGCGGATCGCCGGGCTTGTCTCGGCCTTCTTCAGGTTCGGCGCGATGACGTGCTTTGCATAATACCGCGCCGCGTATCCCGTCGCGACGGAGGCGACGATGAGCGCGGCGCTGCCCAGAATGGGATTTTCGATGCTGTAGGCGTAGACGCCCGCCGCCAGGCTGACGGGGAGGCCCAGGATCGCGAAGAGATATCCAAACCGTTGCATGGTCCTTCTTGTCTTCCGTCCGTCACCAGCGTCCAGAATGTCCTACTTCGCCATCGACGGGTCGTAGTTCGGGCCGAAATCCAGCACGAACAGCGGACCCAGCACCACGGTCTGCTTGGCGCCGCCCAGCTGGAGGCTGACCCCGGCCGCGCCCTTCTCGGCGTCCATGCCGGCCCGGCCGCTGAAGGTGTACATCTTCCAATCGCCGCCGATGGTCCCGACCTGGCCGTTGACGATCCCGCTCCACGGCGCTGTCGACTGATGGACCCCCACCGAACTGAGCGTCGCCGTCGCCGGCCCGCCGTCGACCGGTTCGGCCTTGGCCCAGAAGGCGACAGTGATGATGTCGCCCTTGGCGATCTTTCCGTCGACGCCCTGGCCGGCGGCGTTGGCCCAGGGCTGGTCGGGCGTCGGCGCCGTGACCTGGACCCGCACCGCGGCCCCGCCGGTCACCGCCTTGTCCTTGACCGGCGCGTTGCTCTGGCCTGGCCCATAGACGTTCCAGGCTACGGACGGCTTGTTGATCGCGTATTTCATGACGCCCGCGGCGGCCGGTTCGGCGGCCTTGGCGGTCATCGGCGCGGCGGCGGACAGGCCAAGCGCGGCCACGGCGGCCAGGATGGCGATCTTGCTCATGGTTTCCCCCTTCAAGAGACGTCGTTACGTCGATCGTCCGCCATCGGCGGCCGATATGGTCGTTCCTCCGGGGCCGCCTTTCACGCGGCGGCTCTCGTCTTTACGATGATAGCGGTACCGCTCCCCTTCCGTCCGCGCAAGAACCCCGTGGCTCGTGGCCTTTGTTGCGTTGCACCGGGGCAAGCACGGGCGTAAAGACCGCCGCAATCCTGAAACCGGTCTTTCGAGTCCACGTCCTCCCAGGGGAGTCCTGAACCATGTCGCTCGAGTCCGCCGCCCTGCGGCGCATCGCCCCGTCCGCCACCATCGCGATCAGCGCCAAGGCGCGCGCCCTGAAAGCGGCCGGCCGGGACGTGATCGCCCTCTCCGCCGGCGAACCGGACTTCGACACCCCCGACAACATCAAGGACGCCGCCATCGCCGCCATCAAGGCCGGCAAGACCAAGTACACCGACCCCGACGGCATGCCCGAGCTGAAGGCCGCCATCTGCGCCAAGTTCAAGCGCGAGAACGGCCTGGACTACAAGCCGAGCCAGGTCCATGTCGCCCCGGGCGGCAAGCCGGTGATCTACAACGCCCTGGTCGCCACCCTGAATCCCGGCGACGAGGTGATCATCCCCGCGCCGTACTGGGTGTCGTATCCCGACATGGTGCTCCTGGCTGGGGGCGCCCCGGTGTCGGTCGAGACCACCGCCGAAAGCGGCTTCAAGATCACGCCGGCCGCCCTGGAAGCGGCGATCACGCCAAAGTCCAAGTGGCTGATTATCAACAGCCCGTCCAACCCGTCGGGCGGCGCCTATACCCGCGCCGAGTTGCAGGCCATCGCCGACGTCCTGCTGCGCCACCCGCAGGTCTGGGTGCTGACCGACGACATGTACGAGCACCTGGTGTTCGACGATTTCGAGTTCACCACCATCGCCCAGGTCGAGCCCCGGCTCTACGACCGCACCCTGACGATGAACGGCGTGTCGAAGGCCTACGCCATGACCGGCTGGCGGATCGGCTATGCGGCCGGGCCCGAGCCGCTGATCAAGGCCATGGCCAAGATGATCAGCCAGACCACCTCCAACCCCTCGTCCATCTCGCAATGGGCGGCGGTCGAGGCCTTGAACGGGACCCAGGACTTCATCAAGCCCAACGCCAAGCTGTTCCAGGAGCGCCGCGACCTTGTGGTGTCGATGCTGAACCAGGCTTCCGGCCTGCAGTGCCCGACGCCGGAAGGGGCGTTCTACGTCTATCCGTCCTGCGCCGGCCTGATCGGCAAGACCGCGCCCTCGGGCAAGGTCATCGAGACCGACGAGGACTTCGCCGGCGAGCTGCTGGAGGCCGAGGGGGTGGCCGTGGTGCACGGCGCGGCGTTCGGCTTATCGCCGTTCTTCCGCATCAGCTACGCCACCGCCAACGACGTGCTGGAGGACGCCTGCCAGCGCATCCAGCGCTTCTGCGCCAGCGTCAAATAGCCTTTCTTCCCGGCTTTGGCCGTCATTCTGGCCCTTTTGGCGAGGATGACGGCTGTAAGTCGGCCGCGAACCGCGCTACGGCTCCTTTTCGCCGCGTCCCGCGGCCAGGAGATCGTCATGGCCCGCACCCCGAACTATTCCTTCGAACGCCAGGAACGCGAACGCCTGAAGGCCCAGAAGGCCGCGCAGAAGGCCGCTGAAAAGGCCGCCGCCAAGCAGGCGGCCGAAGACGCCGCGCCACCCAAACCCCCAACCGACGATCAGTGAAAGACGGCGCATGCCCAGCTCGACGAGCTTCAACCACGAAACCGTGTCCTTGGACGGCGAGCACTTCTCCGACTGCGAGTTCCGCGACTGCCGCCTGACCTTCGCCGGCGGCCAGGCTCCGGTGTTCAAGAACTGCAAGATCGTCGACTGCGAGTGGAAATTCGAGGGCGCCGCCGAGCAGACCCTGGCGCACCTGAAGGCCGTGTGGAACGCCGGCGGCAAGGCCCCGGTCCAGGCGCTGATCAAGGAAATCACCGGCGGCGGCCGCTGATCCTCTCGGAGCCTTGTGCGCCGCGCCGGGTTAGTACCTTGGGGCGCAAGGCACGGGATTGAAGGATCGGCCCATGCGCGACGCCAAGGACTGCCTCGCCCGAGCCAGCGAGATGGAGCGACGCGCCGGGGCCTGCGGCCCGGGAAGTCTCGCGATGGAACTGCTGTCGATGGCCCAGACCTGGCGTTATCTGGCGCAACAGGCCCTGTGGCAGGACGCATTCGTCGCTCAGACGCTTCAGGACTCCGACCTGAAATAGGCCTAAGGTCGAGCTATCGGCGCCCATCCGTCGCCGTCCGCGAGCGTCCCTGCGCCTAGGATCGGGTTCCAAATTGCCCATGAAGCGTCCGATCCCGGGGATTGAAGACGCGCAGACACTGGCCCAGGCGATCGTGGACACCATCCACGAGCCATTGCTGGTGCTCGACTCCGCGTTTTCCGTGCTGGCCGCCAGCCGATCGTTCTACGAGACCTTCAAGGTCGACCCCGAGCACACCGTGGGCTGCCTGCTCTACGCCCTGGGCGACGGGCAGTGGGACATCCCGGCTCTGCGCGAGCTGCTGGAAACCATCATTCCCGAGCGGGTGGCCATGAACGGCTTCGAGGTCAATCACGACTTCCCCGGCCTGGGCCGGCGGATCATGCTGCTGAACGCCCGCAAGGTGATCTACGAGACCAGCGCCAACTCGACGATCCTGCTGGCCTTCACCGACATCACGGCGCGCCGGGCGATCGAACGCGAAAAAGAGAGCCTGCTCGCCCGCACGCGCGACCTGTTGTACCAGAAGGAGGTGCTGTTGCAGGAGATGCAGCACCGGGTCGCCAACAGCCTGCAGATCATCGCCAGCATCCTGATGCTCAAGGCCCGGGCCGTCACCTCCGACGAAACCCGCTTTCACCTGAAGGACGCCCATCAGCGGGTGATCTCCGTGGCCGAGGTGCAGTCGCACCTGCACGCCTCGGGCGGCGTCGACCAGATCGAGGTCGGGCCCTATCTGACGAAGCTGTGCGCCAGCCTTGCGGCCTCGATGATCGGCGACAGCCAGCCGATCGCCCTGAAGGTCGTCGCCGACCATGGCGCGATCGGTTCGGACAAGGCCGTCAGCATCGGCCTGATCGTCACCGAACTGCTGATCAACGCCGTCAAATACGCGTTCCCGGTGTTCAAGGACGACGCCCGCATCACGGTGACCTTCGCCAGCGACGACCAGGCCTGGACGTTGACGGTCGGCGACAACGGCGTCGGCAAGGCCGCAAAACCGGCCCCGACCAGGGCTGGCGGCCTGGGCACGGTGATTGTCGACGCGCTGGTTAAGCAATTGGACGGTCACATGACGGTGGCTTCCACCGGCGGCATGACGGTGACGATCCGGCACGCCCATGTCGGGGCGTCGACTCCCGTCGCAGCCTGAGGCGGCGCGGTTCTGGCCGCGACATTCCGCGCGACTGCACGCTTCGTCCGGAGCGTGCTAGGTCAGGCCTGGGGCGTCTGATTCTCGGGAGCGCGCATGCGCATTTCCGGCCGCATGGCCTTGGCTCCGGCGTTCGCCGGCTTGCTTTTCCTCGCCCTGGCGCCCGCCGCCCAAGCCGCTCGTCTCGACGACGCCGTCCTGGACGAGCTGAACTTCGCCCGGGCCCGTCCGGCGCAATATGCCGACGAACTGCGCCGCGAGCTGAACCGCAGCGATGACCCCGCCGCCGTCGAGGAGGCGATCGACTTCCTGGAGCGCCAGGCCTCGCTGCCGCCCCTGGGGCCGGATCGACGCGTCGCCGCCGCGGCGCGCCAGCACGCCCAGGCCCAGGGCCCGCGCGGCGACGTCGGCCACGGCCCGGCCGGCTCGCTGGGCCAGCGGCTGCGCGGCCAGGGCGTTTGGGCCGGCCTCTCGGCCGAGAACATCTCCTACGGTTTCGAGGATCCTCGCGACATCGTCCGCCAGCTGATCGTCGACAGCGGCGTTCCCGGCCGGGGCCATCGCCGCAATATCTTCGGCGCGGGCTACCAGCTGGCCGGCGTGGCCTGCGGCCCGCACCGCGCCTACGGCTACATGTGCGTGATCGACTTCGCCGGGGCCCTGCCCCCGCGCTAGCCGTCGATCCAGTCGGTCAGGCCTTCGCGGGCGTGGACCTCGCGCAGCGAGGGCATGGCCCGCATCCGGGCCAGGTAGCGGGCGATGTTGGGCCAGGCCGTGGCTTGCCGGGGCAGGTTGCGCGACCAGCGCATCAGCATGGTCGCCAGGAAGTCCACCGCCGACAGCCGCTCGCCCAGCATGTAGGGGCCCTTGGCCGCCAGCTGCGCGTCGACGCGGTCCCAGACCGCCTCGACCCGCGCTCGCGCCGCCGCCTGGGCGGCCTCGGCGTTGGCCTCGCCGGCCGGCTCGTGCGGATAGTACCAGGCGCGGAAGCTGGGCAGCAGGGCGTTGGCCAGATAGACCATCCACTGGAAATAGGCCGCGCGCTCCGGCGTCCCGGCCGCCGGCGCCAGGCCCTTGTCGGCGTGGCGTTCGGCCAGCAGCATCAGGATCGCCGCGCTCTCCAGCACCGGCGCGCCGTCGACGATCAGGGTGGGCACCACGCCGCTCGGATTGAGCTTCAGATAATCGGGGGTCCTGTTGGCGCCGGTCGCGATGTCGGTCAGGACCAGCTCGAACGGCGCGCCGATCTCGATCAGCATCCAGTGCACCGCCAGGCTGGCCGTGCTGGGGCTGTAATAAAGCTGGTACATGCGAAGGATCCCTCACCCGTTGGCGGGCGAGGGATCGATCAGCACGGCGGAGCTGTCAATCGCCCCGCGAGCGGCGTCAGTGCTTTTCGCGCCAGCGCGCCTTGGCGTCGTCCTTGGTCAGGGTCAGGTGCACGCCGTCGTCATCGACATGATCGACCCAGGTGATCGGGATCAAGTGGTGCTTGAAGCCGCCGCCCAAGTCCAGCTTGGCCAGTTCGATCTCGCCGCCGACCACGTGGTCGACCCGGCCGACATGGCCGCCGTCCGAGCCGACCACTTCCAGATGTTCGCGGATTTGCGAGGCGTCGATCATGGTGTTCCTCCTTTGATGGACGTTCGGCAAGGCAAACGGCCGGGGCTGCGGCGCAGTTTCCTGATGGGCTTGCGAGCCGACGATGTTCGCTTTATGTTCCATCCAAGGTTGCGACTTTGCGGAGGTCGCGTTCCTGGCTATCACTCGGCGACCGCCGCAGGGGAGACACCGATGATCCGATCGCTCGCCGCCGTCCTGGCCCTGCTGACCGGCGCCGTCGCCACGGCGGGAACGGCATGGGCCCAGGCGGAAGCCCCGCCCGCGGCCGTCGCCCAGCCGGTTGCCGAGGCGACGACGCCGGCCCCCTCGCCCGCCCCGCCCCCCACGCCGCCGCCCAGGGTCGACGCGGCGTTCGCCGACGACGGCGTCACCATCACCGACGGCGGCAAGAGCGTCCTGTTCTACCGCACCGCCCCGGCCGACCCGCGCGAGGCCGGCCGGCTGAACTATGTTCACCCGATCTGGGCGCCCGACGGCACGGTGCTGACCGAGGATCGCCCGGCCGACCACCTGCACCAGCGCGGGGCGTTCTGGAGCTGGCACCAGGTGCTCGTCGACGGCAAGAACCTCGCCGACGGCTGGTTCATGAAGGGCTTGACCTTCCATGTCCGCGAGAAGCGCTTCAAGGGCGACAGCGCCGGCGGCGGAACCCTGGTGGTCAACGCCGACTGGATCGTCAATTCGACGCCCGAGGTGACCTATGTGGCGCGCGAGACCACCAAGGTCCGCGTCTATCCGCTGAAGGCCGGCGCGCGGCGCATCGACTTCGACACGGCGATCACCGCCCGGTCCGACACCCTGGCCCTGGGCGGCAGCGACGACGCCAAGGGCTATGGCGGCTTCTCCGTGCGGCTGGTCAGGCCCGACCGCCTGACCTTCGGCTCCGGCGGCAAGGCCGTGACCCCGGCCGTCGGCCCGGTCGAGGCCGGCAGGGCCATGGGCTTCGCCTGGACGCCGGGCGACGGCTCTCCCGCCTGGACCGTGGGCCTGGCCTGCAAGGCCAACGGCGCGCCGATCACCCGCTGGATCCTGCGCCGGGAACTGTCGATGCAGAACTGCGTCTTTCCCGGACGGGCGCCGTTCGTGCTGAAGAAGGGCGAGACCCTGCGCCTGCAGTCGACGCTGATCCTGCGGCCGGCGACGCCCGCCCCCGCTGGACCGAAGAAGAAGGGCTAGGCCATGGCCGAGATCCTCAACCTGAATCAGGCCCGCAAGGCCAGGGCCAAGACCGACGCCAAGACCAAGGCCGCCGAGAACCGCGCCAGGTTCGGCCGCACCAAGGCCGACAAGGCCCTGGACGCGGCTCGGGTCGACAAGCTGCAACGCGACCTGGACGGCGCTAAGCGCGAGGACTGAAACGGCCGGCCAGATCAGAGCCATCCCCTGAAACCTCGGCTCCCGGCCAGTTCGCTCATCCACGGGGCATTTTTGATCAAAGGCGCGCTAGGGCCAGCGCCTTGAATGCTCCCGAAGGGCGAACACCAAGGTCTTCTCAACCTGCGCCAATCCGCCACACACGGCGTTAGCCTTTTCGCCGCGTCACCCCCGTAAGGTCGGAAAAACGACGGACGGGGAGAGACATGGGCGATCGCGAGACGCTCAGGCTGGACGCCTTGCGGTCCTTCGGCATCCTGGACACCCAGGCGGACCCGGCGATCGACCGATTGGCTGGCCTGGCCGCGAACCTGTTCGACACCCCGATCGCCGTGGTCTCGCTCGTCGACGAGCAACGCCTGTGGTTCAAGGCCAGGGTGGGCGTCGTCGCCACCGAAACGCCGCGCGACAAGGCCTTTTGCGGTTACGCCATAGAGCTGGGGCCGGAGTCCGTCATGGTGGTCGAGGACGCCTCGACCGACCCGCGCTTCGTCGACAATCCCCTGGTCGCGGGCCCGCCCGACCTGCGCTTCTACGCCGGCGCCGCCCTGACCACCAAGGACGGCCACAACCTGGGAACGCTGTGCGTCCTCGACCACAGGCCACGCCCCCGCCCCGACGACGCGGCGCTGGAACGGCTGAGGCTGCTGGCGCGGATCGTGGTTGACGAATTCGAGCTGGCCAAAGCCCACCGGGAGACCCGCGAAAAGCAGCGCCTGCTCGAGATCGCCGAGACCATGGCCGGCGTCGGCCATTGGCGCCTGGACCTGTCCACCGGCGCCGTCGCCTGGTCGGACGCGGTGTACGATATCTACGGGGTCGATCGGGAGACCTTCGATCCCAATATCGACGACGCGGTCGGCTTCTACCACCCGGAGGACCGCGAGCTGGTCCGGCGTCACGTCGTCTCGACGGTGGAGACGCGAACAGGCTTCGACTTCCAGCTTCGCCTCATCCGCGCGGACGGCGCCCTGCGGCATGTGGTCAGCCGCGGCGTCTGCGAGCAGGACGATCAGGGGCGGCCGACGGCCGTTTTCGGACTCTTCCAGGACGTCACCGACACGGTCGAGACGATCGACACCCTTCGCAGCAGCGAGCAACGCTACCGCCTCGTCACGGAACGGGCGGGCGACGTCATCACCCGCTACGACTTTTCGGGACGCGGCAAGTTCATCTCGCCGGCCATCCAGCACCTCCTTGGCTACACCGTGGCCGAGACCGTCGGCCTGACCGTTCCCAGCGTCCTGCACCCAGAGGACCGGGACGCGGTCATGACGGTCTTCGGCGAGATGTCGCGGGGCCTGGACCACAAGACGATCCAGCACCGGTCGCGGCACAGGCTCGGCCATTATGTCTGGGTCGAATCCAACCTGCAGCTGGTGCGGGACGAAGCCGGCGCGCCCGAGGAGATCGTCAGCGTCTCCCGCGACATCTCCGACCGTAAGGCCCTGGAGCTGGACCTGATCGCGGCGCGTGACGACGCTCGCGAACAGGCCCAGCGCGCGCTGCTCGCCGAGGACATCGGCGGTCTTGGCTATTGGCGATACGACCTGCGCACGCGGCGCCTCGACGTCTCGCGCAAGATGTTCGAGATCTATGGCCTGGACTATGTCGAGCAGCCTGAAATCGACCTCTTCAACGACCGGCTCCATCCCGGCGACCGGGCCTGGACGCTGGCGCGGATCGCCGAACGCCTGCGCACCGGCGAGGACGACCACAACGTGCCCACCCGCATCATCCGCCCCGACGGCGAGGAGCGCTGCGTCTCGGGCAGCTCGATGACCGTCAAGGCCGCCGACGGCCTGCCCGCGTTCATGATGGGCACGGTTCGCGACATCACCGAAGATCGCAAGGCTCAAGCCGCGCTCGCCGAGAACGAGGCGCGCTATCGCCTGCTGGCCGACAACGCCAGCGACATGATCGCCACCTTCAATCCCGCCGGGGAGATCTGCTTCATCTCGCCGGCCTGTCGCACCATGCTGGGCCGCGAGCCGGAAGAGCTGGTCGGCCGGCGCGTCGTCGACCTGACCCATCCCGACGACCGGGATCACATGATCAACTACTATATGGCCCTGATCCGTCGCGGTCCTTCCGCGATCTCGGAGCCTTACGAGTTCAGGGCGCAACACAAGGACGGTCGGTGGATCTGGCTGGAAGGCCAGCCGAAGCTGTCCTTCGACGAAGCCGGCGTGCTGGTCGCCATCCAGGACGTCGCCCGCGAGATCACTGCGCGCAAGGCGATGGAGGCGGCGCTGATGGAAGCCCGCGCCGAAGCCGAGGCCGCCGCGGCCGTGAAGTCCGAGTTCCTGTCGAACATGAGCCACGAACTGCGCACGCCGCTGACCGCCGTGCTCGGCTTTTCGCGCCTGATCGAGGACCAGCCCGAACTGTCGCCCACCACCCGACGGTTCGTCGACCGGGTCGCCAACGCGGGCCAGGCCCTGATGTCGACCGTCAACGACATTCTCGACTTCTCCAAGCTGGAGGCCGGCCAAGTCGAGATCCGGAGCGCCGTCTGCGACCCTGGCCGCCTCGTCCAGGACGCGCTGGACCTCTTCGCCTGCCAGGCCCAGGAAAAGGGGATCGTGCTCGACGTCGTCGGCGCCGAGACCCTGCCCCCCGCCCTGTTCGTCGCGCCCGATCGGGTGCGCCAGGTGTTGCTCAACCTGATCGGCAACGCCGTCAAGTTCACCGACCGCGGCGGCGTCACGGTCGAGGTCGCGTGGCGCCAGGGCCCGAAGAGCCTGCGGATCTCGGTGCGCGACACCGGCGGCGGCGTTCCGGCCGATCGGCTGGACCAGTTGTTCAAGCGCTTCTCGCAGATCGACGGCTCCTCCACGCGCCGACATGGCGGCACGGGCCTGGGCCTGGCCATCTGCAAGGGGCTGGTCGAGGCCATGGGCGGCCAGATCGGCGTCGAGAGCGCCCTTGGCCAGGGCAGCCGCTTCTGGTTCGAGCTGCCCGCCGGCGAGGTCGAGCCCGCGACCCTGGCCAGCGCCTCGAACCAGGCGGTCGACCTTCCCGTCGCCTGCCGCGTGCTGGTGGTCGACGACAATCCCGTCAACCGCGACCTGGTCCGCACGGTGTTGGACGCTCTCGGCGCCGAAACCAGCGAAGCCGTCGACGGCGAAGCGGCGGTGGCCCGGGCGGAGGCCGAACCGTTCGACATCATTCTGATGGACCTGCGGATGCCGGGCATGGGCGGGGTGGCCGCGGCGCGGGCCATTCGCCAAGGCCGCCTCAACGACAATGTTCCGATCATCGCCTTCTCCGCCGACGCGACGGAGGCGCCCGCCGGCGTGTTCGACGGCGTCGTCGCAAAGCCGCTCGAAAGCCGCGCCTTGATCCACGAGATCAATCGCGCGCTTCAGTTCGAAACGGTCGACCATGCAGCCTGAAGCCAGACACAGACGAATCTTCATCGCCGAGGATGACCGCAGCGTCCTGGAACTGCTGACCACGAGGTTGGGCCTGGCCGGCTACGACACCGTCTTCGGCCGCGACGGCTGGGAGGCGCTCGACGGCATCCACAGCACGCATCCCGCAGCCATCATCCTGGACGTCAACATGCCGCGCCTCGACGGCTTCGGCGTCCTTCACCACCTGAGGAAAAGCCCGCGCGTGGCGCACATCCCGGTCATGATGCTGACGGCCCGCAACGCGCCGGGCGACATCAAGGAAGCGCTGGCCCTGGGCGCCCGCGACTATCTGGCCAAGCCCTTCACCGACGCCCAGCTTCTCGCCCGCGTGGCGCGGCTGCTGAGGCCAAGGCCTGTTTCGACGCCGGCGAACGAGAGCATCCTGCTCTGACGCGAGCCGGATTGACGAGGACCCGCGCCTGGAGCATTTCCCGACCTGACTGCGTCAGGCCGGGCCTTTGGATATTTGTCTCAGCGCGTTTTCTGACGACGCGCCGATGTCCGCTTCGTCCCTAGCGTGGCGCGAGATGGCGCCTGGGCTTGGCCTGGGCCTCCCGCATCGCCTGGGCCGCCTGCTCGCTGGCGAGCCGAGCCAGTCGGACCTTGCGCGCGGCGATCCACTCCTGGACCAGCAGCACCCAGCCGAACGTGGTTTCCTTATGGGTCTTGAACGCTTGGTCCATCATGATCACCCTTCCTGGCGTTTCATGATTGGAAAATCGCCGTTCACGCCGAGGATGACAAACGCGGCTTCCTTGGGTAAGCATAAGTCCTACTTATGCCTGACATCCTCGCCAGCCTGCCGCTCAGCGCCATCCGGATCTTCGAGGCCGCCGCGCGCCTGAAGAGCTTCACCCGCGCCGCCGACGAGCTGGGTGTCAGCCAGGCCGCGGTCAGCTGGCAGGTGAAGGCCCTGGAACAGCGCCTGGACCAGCCGCTGTTCACCCGCTTGCCGCGCGAGGTGGCCCTGACCCCGGCGGGCGAGCGCCTGTCGCGGGCGGCGACCGAGGCGATGAGCGTCCTGCGCACGGCGGTGTCCGACCTGGTCGACACCGAGGAGGGCGTGCTGTCGATCACCACGGTGCAAAGCGTGGGCGGCCACTGGCTGGCGCCACGCCTGGGCGGCTTCCAGATCGCCCATCCGCGCATCGCCGTGCGGCTGGACGCCTCCAGCCGGCTGATCGACCTGCAACGCGAGCCGTTCGACCTGGCCCTGCGGGCCGGCGGCGGCGACTGGCCGGGCATGGAGGCGCACTTCCTGATCCCCTCGGCCCAGACCGTGCTCTGCACGCCGGACTTGCTGGCCCGCCTCGGCGGCCTGGCGAGCCCCGCCGACCTGCTGTCCGCGCCGCGCATCGGCGCGCCGGAATTCTGGGCGGGCTGGTTCGAGGCCGCCGGCGTCGACGACGCTGGGGACCACGCGCCGCCTCGCCTATCGGCCGACGCCCAGGCGCTGGAGGTGGCCACCGCCCTGGCCGGCCAGGGCGTGGCGCTGGGTTCGCCGATCTTCTTCGCCCAGGAGATCGCCCAGGGCCGGCTGGTCGCGCCGTTCGACATCACCGCCAATTATGGCGGCGGCTATTGGGTGGTCTATCCCGCCGAACGCCGCCGGGTGCGCAAGATCGTGGCCTTCCGCGATTGGATCCTGGCCCAGGCGGCGGCCGACCCGCTGGTGGCGCGTTACCGCCGGAGCTAGCGGACCTCGTAGCCGTAGCGCTTGATGATGGCCACGGCGGCCGGCGACTTCAGGAAGGTCATGAACGCCCGGGCGGCGGGATTCTTCTCGCCCGTCCGGAGCAGCACGGCCTGTTGCTGGATCGGGGCGTGATCGGCGGCCGGGACCAGCCAGCGCGACCCGCCCGGCTCGTCGATCACCTGCGACAGGGCCACGAAGCCCAGCTCGGCGTTGCCGGTCGCCACGTACTGATAGGCCTGGGCGATCGACGCGCCCTTGACGATCTTCGGAGCCACGGCGTCGTAGACCTTCAGCTTGCGCATCGTCTCCACCGCCGCCTCGCCATAGGGCGCGGCCGTCGGGTCGGCGATGGCCAGCTTTTCGAACCGGCCCGACCCCAACACCGCGCCCTTGGTGTCGACCAGGCCCGGCGTCTTCGAATAGAGCACCAGGCGGCCGACGGCGTAGGTGAACCGCGCGCCGGGAACGCCCAGCCCTTCCTGTTCGGCCTTCAGGGGTCGCTCGGCGTCGGCCGACAGGAACACCTCGTACGGCGCCCCATGGGCGATCTGGGTGTAGAACTGGCCCGAGGCGCCGAAGCTCAGCGTCGCCGTGTGGCCAGTTTTGGCCTTGAAGGCGGCGGCGATCGCCTTGGCCGGCTCGGTGAAATTGGCGGCCACCGCCACCTGCGTATCCGCCGCCAGGGCCGGCGCGGCGGCGAGCGCGAGCACGGCCCCGAACAAGGCCAAGCTGGCCAGCTTGAAGCAACGGGTGATCATGCGGACTCTCTCGGGAAGCGGACGCTTAGCGTTATGTAGTTGAACTACCGAACGCTGGAAAAGGTCAAGCCTCGCCGGCCCGCCACGCCTGGGCATAGCGCTTGTAGTTGGCGACCTCGATCACGCGGGCCGGTTGAAGCGGTCGCGGTGCTGGGGCGGGATGGCCTGGTAGGCGGCGTTGGGCGCTAGCCCGAGAATCCGGCGCGCCTCGTCCAGCGGCAGGGCGAACAGCGCCGGGTAATCGACCGCCGGCAGCCAGGCCGCCGCCCGGCCGTTGCGCCAGGCCTCGCGCACCGCCCGGCCGTAGGGCTGGCCCCGTCCGGCCTTCCGCAATTGGCGCGCCCCGGCCAGGGCAATCACGGCGAAGCCCAGGCTGCGGGTCTGGGCGTAGGAAAAGGCCACCACGCAGACCTCGCCAAGCGCGTCCGTGCCGTAGCCGGTCAGCACGTGCCAGACGTCATGCACGTCGCGCATGCGCCGCGCGTACCAGGCCAGGGGATGGGCGGCGTCGACATCGGCCTCGGGAACCTTGCGGCTTTCCTCGGCCAGGCCTTCGGCGGACAGGCCGCGCGGGGCGATGAAGTCGCGATAGGCGGCGCCAACCGTGCCGGGACTGAACTGGGCCAGCCAAGCCGGATCCGACAGCCGCTCGGCGAACTCGTCGCGCTCGTAGGCGATGCGGCCGCCCTCGGGCGTGCTCATCAGCCGGCGATAACCTCTCGGGATCGCGTCGCCCGACAAGGCGCGCATGATCTCGAACACCTGGGCGGTGTCCTCCTTGTCGGCGATCAGGCGCCGGACGGCCCGGAACGCCCGCAAAGGCTGCAGGTTGAAGGTGTCGCGGGTCCGCGTCATCGGTTGACGTGGCCTTGGCCCACCGAGCACTTGCGTGGCGGCGATCATGAGGCATGCTCCTGCTGAACCCGACAAAGATGACATGGCGTCACTTTTATTCAAGAGGGCTCAGCGACCCCGATCCGGGAACCTTGGCGGACCGCCACATGGACAAATGGGGACTGGCGAGATGGGCAGTTTGAAAAAGCGTTCGATCAACCTGGCCGGCCACGCGACCTCCCTGGCCCTGGAGCCCGAGTTCTGGGCCGTGCTGCAGGCCGCGGCCGGCGCCGACAAGATTAGCATCGCCGGCCTGATCCAGCGGATAGACGCCGGGCGCGGCGAGCGGCCCCTGGCCTCGGCCTGCAGGGTGTTCGCCCTGCGACGGGCTCAGGCCGGCGAGGCGGGCGCCGTCTAGCGCTGCTCGACGCCCGGACCGGGCTTGGGCAGCGGCAGGGGCGCGGGATCGGGCGACCGCCGCGGCAAGGCCGGCCGATCCGGCAGCCGCATCGACAGGTCGGCCGGGCGTACGGTCAGCACGCCCGACCGCCAGCCGCCGATCACCAGGGCGGCGATCAGCAGCAGCACGCCCAGCAGGGTCAGGCCGGCCACGCCCAGGTGCTGCGGCCGAAGATCGTGGTGACGCGCCATGGCGTCCTCCTCAATGGCGGCGGCCTAGTTGGCGGGCTTGGGCGCGTCCGGAACCTTGGGCGCTTCGACCTGCGGGGCGGAGACGTTGATGTCGACCTTCTTCTTCTGGGTCACGCCGCCGGTGAAGACGAAATAGGCGATCACCGCCACGACCACCACCAGGGCGCCAACGATGAACGCCATGCCGCTTCCGCCACCGCCGCTGTTCGTATGGGTCTCTTCAGCCACGTCGGCCTCCTGCGTTGTCCGTCCCTGCCCCAGACAAACGGGAGGCGAAGGTCGAAGTTCCGACAACAAGGGGCGGCGGATCGGCGCAAGGGCTTAAGCCAGACGATCTTTGTGCTACATATGTTCCATGTCCCAAGGCTTCGACTCGTCCCCTTCTTCCGACGGCTTCCCCGGCGATCTTCCCGCCCCCCGCATCTCCGACCTGGCCCGCCCGCGCGGGCCGGAGGGTCCGGCGCGGGCCTATCTGGAGGGGCTGAACCCCGAACAGCGGGCGGCGGTCGAGGCCACCGAGGGCCCGGTGCTGGTGCTGGCCGGCGCGGGCACCGGCAAGACCCGGGTGCTGACCACCCGCCTGGCCCATATCCTGGCCACCGGCCGGGCCCGGCCATGGGAACTGCTGGTCGTCACCTTCACCAACAAGGCCGCCCGCGAGATGCGCGAGCGGATCACCCACATCATCGGCGACGAGGCCGAGGGCCTGCGCTGGCTGGGCACCTTCCACTCCGTGGCGGCCCAGATCCTGCGCCGCCACGCCGAGCTGGTGGGGCTGAAGTCCAGCTACACGATCATCGACACCGACGACCAGGAACGTCTGCTCAAGCAGCTGATCGAGGCCGCCGACATCGACGCCAAGCGCTGGACGCCGCGCGCCCTGGCCGGCCTGATCGACACCTGGAAGAACCGCGGCTGGACGCCCGACCGCGTGCCGCAAAGCGAGGCCGGCGAGTTCGCCAACGGCCGGGGGATCACCCTCTATCGCCAGTACCAGGAGCGGCTGCGCATCCTGAACGCCTGCGACTTCGGCGACCTGCTGCTGCACAACATCACCATCTTCACGGCCAATCCGGACGTGCTGGCCGACTTTCAGCGGCGCTTCCAGTACGTGATGGTCGACGAATACCAGGACACCAACGTCGCCCAGTACCTGTGGCTGCGCCTGTTGGCCCAAGGGCGCCAGAACGTCTGCTGCGTGGGCGACGACGACCAGTCGATCTATGGCTGGCGGGGCGCGGAGGTCGAC
This sequence comes from Caulobacter sp. BE254, assembly GCF_031457295.1. Lineage (NCBI taxonomy): Bacteria > Pseudomonadati > Pseudomonadota > Alphaproteobacteria > Caulobacterales > Caulobacteraceae > Caulobacter > Caulobacter sp. BE254. The sequence goes on from NZ_JAVDWJ010000012.1 coordinate 57,011, forward strand.
AACATCCTGCGCTTCGAGCGCGACTTTCCCGGCGCCAAGGTCGTCAAGCTGGAGCGCAACTACCGCTCCACCGAGCACATCCTGGCCGCCGCCTCGGGCCTGATCGACGCCAACAAGAGCCGGCTGGGCAAGACCCTGTGGACCGAGGCGGCCGGCGGCGAGAAGGTCAAGGTCAGCGGCGTCTGGGACGGCGAGGCCGAGAGCCGGATGGTCGCCGACGAGATCGAGAAGGCCAAGCGGGCCGGCCGCAAGTACAGTCACATGGCCATCCTCGTGCGCGCCTCATTCCAGATGCGGGCCTTCGAAGAGCGGTTCGTGATGCTGCAGATCCCCTACAAGGTGGTCGGCGGCCCGCGGTTCTTCGAACGCGCCGAGATCCGTGACGCCCACGCCTATCTGCGCCTAATCCAGTCGCCCGACGACGACCTGGCCTTCGAGCGCATCGTCAACACGCCCAAGCGCGGCATCGGCGACACCTCGGTGCAGAAGCTGCTGCAGATCGCCCGGCTGGAGGGGATCTCCACGGTCGACGCCGCCCGGGTGATCATCGGCGGCGACGACCTGCCGGCCCGCACCCGCACGGCGCTGAGCAACTTCCTGCGCGACCTCGACCGCTGGCGGGCTCTGGCCGCCACCACCCCGCACCAGCGGGTGATGGAGGCGGTGCTGGAGGAGAGCGGCTATACCGACGCGCTTCGCCTCGACAAGGGCCCCACCAGCCAGACCCGGCTGGAGAACCTGAAGGAACTGGTCCAGTCGATGAGCGCCTTCGACACGCTCGAAGGCTATCTGGAGCACGTGTCGCTGGTCATGGACCTGGACAAGGGGGCCGGCGACGACGCGGTGTGGATCATGACCCTGCACTCGGCCAAGGGGCTGGAGTTCCCGCTGGTCTTCCTGCCCGGCTGGGAGGAAGGCGTGTTCCCCAGCCAGCGCAGCATGGACGACAAGGGCGAGAAGGGCCTCGAGGAAGAGCGCCGCCTAGCCTATGTCGGCATCACCCGGGCCCGCGAGGAGGCCCGGATCAGCTTCGTGGCCAACCGCCAGGTCTATGGACGCTGGACCAGCCAGCTGCCGTCGCGCTTCGTCGACGAACTGCCCCTGGCCCACGTCGATGCCGCCTCGGAGACCGGCTATTACGGCGGCGGCCCGGGCATGCAGCAGACGGTCTCGTCGCGCTGGGACGATCCGGGGACCAGCACGTTCACGGCCGGCAGCTATGACAGTCCGGGTTGGAAGCGGGCTCAGGAACGGACGGCCCATTCCGAAAGAGGGGGTTTCGGCGAGCGCGGGTCGACCTGGCGCAGCGGCGGCTCGGCCGCGCGCTCGGCTCCGATCGAGGGCGAGGGCAGGCTGGTGGCGGTCTCGGCCAGCTCAGCGGCCAGCGCCTACACGCGCGGCGACCGGGTGTTCCACGTCAAGTTCGGCTACGGCAAGGTCACCGGCGTCGAGGGCAACAAGCTCAGCGTGTCGTTCGACAAGGCCGGCGACAAGAAGGTCATCGACAGCTTCGTGGAAAAGGCGTGAGGCGACGGGCGTGGGCTCGGGCGCCGCGGCTCCTGCGTTTGGATCGCGGGCCGCCGGCGCCCATATTCCCCTCATGCTCCCTCCCCGCGTCCGCGTCGTCGATCTGGAGACCGCCGGAAATGGCCCGCACGAGGTCTGCGAGATCGGCTGGCAGGACGTCACGCTGGGCTCGGACGGCCTCTGGCGGGTCGATGAGGGGCGCGGGTCGCGACTGGTCAATCCCGGCCGCCCGATCACGCCCGAGACCATGGCCGTCCACCACATCATCGACGCCGACGTCGCCGACGCGCCGTTCTGGAAGGACGTGGCGGCCGGCGTCCTGAAGCCCGAGGGCGAGATCCAGGCGCTGGCCGCCCACCGCGCGGCCTTCGAGCAACGATACTGCACGCCGAGGTTCACGGGCGGCGCGCCCTGGATCTGCACCTGGAAATGCGCCCTGCGGCTCTGGCCGCACCTGGCGAGCTTTTCCAATCAGATGCTGCGCTACCAGCGCATGCCCGAAGGTCTGGTCCGCGAGCTGGGGCTGCCAGCGCATCGGGCCCTGCCGGACGCCTATGTCACCGCGCACCATCTGCGCGACATGCTCAACGAAGCCTCGCTGGAGCAGCTCCTGGCCTGGAGCCGCGAACCTGGCCTGCTGCCGCGCGTGCCCGCCGGCCCTGAACGCGGCAAGCCCTGGGACCGCCTGGCCGCCGAGACCCTGCGAATGCTGGCCCAGGATCGCGACCCCAACATCCGCTTCAGCGCCGAGACCGAACTGCGCCGTCGGGGCGACGCGCTCGAGCCGCCGGCGATCGAACCGGCGCAACGGACTTTGCTGTGAGCGCAATACCGATCAAATAGCCCTTCGAGGCCCGCGCTATCCAGACGCACGCTTCGTCACGAGACCCGCTCATGAACCCCGTCCAACAGGCCATCTGGTTCATCGAGAACCACTTCACCCAACCGATCTGTTTGGACGACGTGGCTCTGGCCGGCGGCGTTTCGCGCTTCCACATGTCCCGCGCCTTCGTGGTCGCCACCGGTCGCCCGGTGATCGGCTATCTGCGCGCGCGGCGGCTGACGGAGGCGGCGCGGCAGCTGGCCGAGGGGGCGCCCGACATCCTGTCGGTGGCCCTGGAGCACGGCTATGGCTCGCACGAGGCGTTCACCCGCGCGTTCCGCGACCAGTTCGGGGTCACGCCCGAGCAGGTGCGCGCGGCGCGTGACCTGGAAACCCTGAAGCTCGTGGAGCCCATCATGCTCGACAACACCCCGCGTACCGACCTGCCCCCGCCCCGCTTCGAGGACGGCCGCCCCCTGCTGATCGCCGGCGTTCTGCAGCACTATGGATGCGAGGACAGCGGCGCCGGCATTCCCAGCCAATGGCGCCGCCTGGTCCCGCATCTGGGCCATATCCCGAACCAGGTCGGTGGAGCGCTCGCGGACGTCACCTACGGGGTCTGCGCCAACAGCGACGATCACGGCAATTTCGACTATCTGGCCGGGGTGGAAGTCACTGAATTCTCCGACCTGCCCGCGGATTTCGCGACGCTGCGCATCCCGGCCCAGCCCTACGCCGTGTTCCGCCACGCCGAGCATATCTCGCAGATCCGTACGACGATGCGCGCCATCTGGACCGTCTGGCTGCCCGCTTGGCCCTACGAGGCCGCGGACGCGCCGCTGTTCGAGCGCTATGGGCCCGAATTCGACCCGCGCACAGGCGAAGGCGGGCTGGAAATCTGGCTGCCGATCAAAGCCAAGTAGAGACGTTCAACCGCTATAAGGGTTGTCATCCCGGAAGCCTCGCAGAGGCTGTCCGGGACGCAGGGGACTGGGCTGAGGCCTTGCGGTTCCCCTGGATCCCGGACAAGCGCTCCGCGCTTTCCGGGATGACAACGGCGAGAACTCCTAGCCCCGAACCCGGGCCGGGTTGCCCACCACCGTCGCGCCCTTGGGCACGTCGCGGGTGACCACGCTGCCGGCCCCGATGATGGCGTCGTCGCCGACGGTCACGCCCGGCAGGATAATCGACCCGCCGCCGATCCAGACGTTCTCGCCGATGCTGACCGGGCGGGCGTATTCGATCCCCGTCCGGCGCTCGACCGGATCGCGCGGGTGCTCGGCGGTATAGATCTGGACGTTCGGCCCGATCGTCGTGGCCGCGCCGATGGTCACCCGGGTGACGTCCAGGATCACGCAGTTGAAGTTGAGGAACACGCCTTCGCCGATGGCGATGTTGTAGCCGTAGTCACAGTGGAACGGCGGCCGGATGCTGACCCTGTCGCCGACCTCGGCCAGCCGCTCGCGCAGCAGGGCGTGACGTTCCGACGGCGGCAGGTCCAGGGCGTTGTAGCGGCTCATCCAGGCCACCGCCGCCTCGTGGTCGGCCATGATCTCGGGGTCGATCGGGCTATAGAGGTCGCCGGCCAGCATGCGCTGCTTGTGGGTGCGGACGTCGGTCACGAGGCGAAGGCTCCTTGCTCGCGCCCTCCATGCCAGACGCCGGACGCCGGGACAAATCTGGCGGTCGGCCGCTCTAGAACCGCTCCAGCGCCTCGCGCACCACCTCCGGCGCATGGTCGATGACCCGCAGATAGGCCGCCAGGGCCGCATCCGACCGGGCCTGGCCCAATTCCAGGGCCGCCAGCTGGGCCAGCGGAATGCCGAAGGCCCGTGCGAACTCGTCCTGCGACAGACCGCTGCGCCACCGCACGCCCTGCACCAGCGCCCGGGCCGACCGCGCGTGGCCGGGGTCGGCCTGATCGTCGACGGCCATGTCGGCGGTGATCTGGGATCTGGTCATGCAACGCTCCTCGCACTGGCCCCGTGCGGGATGTGTAGGCGCTTTGCGTTGCAGGAATTCGACCCCTTTGCGTCGGCCAGGCGACTCTATCAGGGCTTTTTGGACGTGATCACCCTGGGCTGGCCGGCCATGGCCCGGGCCTTGGCGTCGACGGCCTCGACGCCCTTCAGCGGGTCTCCGGCCGCCTCCAGCATGCTGTTGAACACCTTCAGGTCCTTGGTGCTGATCTTCTGGACATCCTTGTCCTTGGCCCATTCCAGGCCGATCAGCTGGCCCAGGCGGCAGGCCTTGGGCAGCAGCGCCGGCTGCTCGCCGGGACCGCCCTTGGCCAGCAGCTTGCCGACGATGTCGTTCCAGTTGGGCGAGCCGGAGAAACAGAACGACAGGTGATCGCAGGTTCCCGTCCAGAACCGCTTGTACCAGCGCAAGTGCTCGTCGGTGTCGAAGCGGATGGCGTCGGTCGGCTTGACCACGGTCCGGCAATCGGCGCGCACGAACTCGCCGGCCCGAGCGGCCGGCGCGAGTCCAAGCAACACGATGGCCGCCAGGGCCGTCCAACCTCTACGCAACATCAAAAGCGGCTTCCCCGAAACGCGACCGAACACGTCCTTTTCGGACGCTCTATCCAAACTTGATATCGCGCTGATTAAGAACGATCTTCCGACAAAAATGCGGCGGTGGCCTCGATCGCCTCGACCAGGCCCAGGCGCTCGATCGTCACGCCGTCCGGCAGGCTGGAAAACAGGCGCGTCGGCGCGGCGGCGTCCAGCATCACGAACACCCCTCGGTCGTCGGCCCGCCGGATCAGGCGGCCGAAGGCCTGGCTGATGCGGGCGCGCGCCGTCGAGTCGTCATAGCCCTTGCCGCCAAATCTCGCGCGGCGGGCCTTGTGCAGCACGTCCGGGCGCGGCCAAGGCACGCGGTCGAAGACCAGCAGGCGCAACGACCGGCCCGGCACGTCGATGCCGTCGCGGATGGCGTCGGTGCCCAGCAGGCAGGCGTCCTCCTCGGCCCGAAAGATGTCGACCAGGGCGCCGGCTTCCAGCGGGTCGACGTGCTGGGCGTAGAGCGCCAGACCCTGGTCGGCCAGGGGCGCGGCGATCCGCTCGTGCACGGCCTTCAGCCGGCGGATGGCGGTGAACAGGCCCAGGCCCCCGCCGCCGGCCGCCAGGAACAGCTCGCGCATCGCCGCCGACACCTGGCGCGGATCGTCCTTGCCCACGTCGGTGACCACGAAGGCACGGGCGTTGTTGGCGTAGTCGAACGGCGAGACCAGGCGCAGCACCTTGGGGCTCTGCGGCAGGCGCGCGGCGCCGGTGCGCATCTCGGCCAGGGCGAACGGATCCTCCAGGGCCGGGTCGGTCAGGGTGGCGCTGGTCACCAGCACGCCGTGGGCCGGCGACAGCACCGCCGCGCGCAGCGGCTCGGTCGGGTCCACCCAGTGGCGACGGCAGGCGGCGTCGACCACCCGGCCGTACAGGAAGGTGGCCTCGAACCAGTCGACGAATTCCGGGTCGTCTTCCGCGTCCTCGTCGATGGCCTTCAGGATCGAGCGCCAGGCCGGCAGGGTCATGCGGGCCCGACGATCCAAGCCGCGCAGCGCGCCCTCGATCCGCGCCCGTTCCGAGGTGGGCAGGGTGTCGGCCTCCTCGTCGAGCACGTCCTCCAGGTGCCGGGCCAGGGCCAGCAGCGGCGCCTCGATGGCCGCCAACGCCTTGGCCGCCTCGCCGGCCCGCTCGCGCACCAGGTCGATGGCCGGGCGAGCGGCGCATTGCAACCCCTGCTCGGCCGCGCCGGGACGGTCGCTGACTCGAGCCCGCAGCTGTTCAATCACCGAGACCAAGTATGTTTCAATAGGCCCGATCGGATTGACCTGGCCGTCCGGCGGCGCGATGCGGCCCGACCAGCCTTCGCCCGGCAGGGCGGCGGCGGCGTGCAGGGCGGCGTTCAGAGCCGCGCGGGCGCCCTCGCGCTCGCCGATGATGTCCAGCAGCCGGGCCTCCAGCCCGCGGCCCCGTCGTCCGCGGCCCTCCGGCCCGCGCAGCCAGCGCCGCAGCTCGGCCGCCTCGGCCCCGGACAGGGCGGCAGAGAAGGCGCTGTCGGCGGCGTCGAACAGGTGGTGGCCTTCGTCGAAGACGATGCGCTTGAGCGAGGTGGTCTCGTTGTCGCCCTTCAGGCCCCGCGCCGCCCGGGCCCCGTCGAAGGCCGCCTGGCTCAGCACCAGGGCGTGGTTGGCGATGACGATGTCGGCGCGCTTGCTGGCCCGCACGGCCTTTTCGATGAAGCAGACGCGATAGTGCTGGCAGCCGGCGTGGATGCACTCGCCGCGCCTGTCGACCAGGTTGGCCGGGCCGGCCTGGACCGAGGGCGGGATGGCGAACAGGGTCGGCAGCCAGGCCGGGAAGTCGCCGCCGGTCATGTCGCCGTCGCGGCTGGCGCGCGCCCAGCGGGCGGCCAGGGCCAGGCCGATCAGGTCGCCGTTGCCGAGCTGGGCGGTGTTGACCTGCTCCTGGAAGTTCAGCAGGCACAGGTAGTTCTCCCGCCCCTTGCGGACCACGGCCTTGCGGGCCCGGACCAGCGGGTCGGGATAGATCGAATGGCTCTCGCGCTCGATCTGGCGCTGCAGGGCGCGGGTGTAGGTGCTGATCCACACCGCCGGGCCGTTCATCTCGGCCCACACCGAGGCCGGCGCCAGATAGCCCAGGGTCTTGCCGACCCCGGTGCCGGCCTCGGCCAGCATCATCTGCGGCTCGCCCTCGCGCTCACGCGGGGCGAAGGCATAGGCGGCCTCACGGGCGAAGGTGTCCTGGGCCTCGCGCACCTCGTCCAGGCCGGAGCGGTGCAGCAGTTCCTTCAGCCGCTCGCTGGCGCGTTCTGGATCGACGGGGCGAGAGCCGGGCTCGCCGGGCGGCGCCTGGTCCTCCCACTCCGTGGCGCGGGCCCAGACGTCGAGGCCGGAGCTGCGGAACTGGTTGCCGACCGGGGCCGAGCGCAGGGCGCCGACCACCGCCGGCCCCCAGGCCCAGCCGGCCCGGGCCAGGGTCTCGGCGACCGCCAGGGCCTCCTCGCGCGACGGCCTGGGCGTCATCGCCAGCTCGTGCAGCAGGGCGGCGGCGGCCTCGCGCAGGGTCTGGGCCTGGGCGGCCGCGCCCTTGGGCTCGACCAGGCCAAGGGCGGTGGCCAGCCCCACCGCCGACGGCGCGCAGAAGGTGGCCGGACGGGTGAAGGCGTACAGTTCCAGCACGTCGAACAGCCCGCGGCCCCGCGTCGGGGCTTGCAGATTCAGCCGCTTGGCCGTCATCGCGGCGTGGGCGACCAGGACGGGACCGTGCTCGAACAGGTCGCGAGCGTCAGGCGTGCGCAGCGCTCGCCCGCCGCCATCGTCGCCCGGCCGGCCTGCGCCGCCATCGGCATAGCCGGCGCGCGGCCCGGGCAGAACCACCAGGGCGGGAGCAAGATCGAGGGCGGGAATCTGTACGGTCACCCTTTCTTTTTAGCGGATCAGCGCCCGAAACGGAACGCGAACATATTCAGGCTTGGCGGGATGGCGGCGGCCTGCCACTTTCGCAACCTCAAATGGAGAAGTTCATGCGTTCCATCCTGCTCGCCTGCCTTTTCTCGGCCGCCTCGCCGTTCGCCGTAGCCCAGACACTCGAACAGCCCACCCCGGCCCCGATGGTCACGGTGATCGGCAACGGCCGCGCCGAGGCGCCGGCCGACTTCGCCTGGCTGAACTTCAACCTGCGGGGCGAAGGCGCCACGTCGCCGGACGCCGTCACCGCCCTGACGACCAGCCGCGGCAAGCTGGAGGCCAGCCTGAAGGCCCTGCCCGGCAAGCCGACGCTGGAGGTGCGTGGCGGCACGCTGTCCATCCGTGAGGTCCGCCCAAAGTCCTGCGTGATCAACTACGCCGCGCCCAATCTCAGCACCGGCGAATGCGCGGTGATCGGCAGCGTCGCCACGGTCGGGCTGCAGGTGAAGGTGACGCCGGCCAAGCAGGTCGGCGACGTGGCGTCCCTCGCGGCCCAGCTCGGCGGGGCCGATGTCAACCTCAACGGCGGCGGCCTGGCCGACGACCAGGCGCTCGAGGACAAGGCGATGCGCGAAGCCGTCGCCGACGCCCAACGCCAGGCGCGGCTGATCGCCGAATCCTCTGGGCGCCACCTCGGCCCGATCCTGCGCATCCAGGACTCCCAGGCCAACGTGGTCAACGGCTTCCCGTCCCCGCCGCCACCTCCGCCTCCACTCGCCTACGCGGCGCGCGAGGAGTACGCGTTTCCGGCCGCCAAGCTGGCCGCGCCGCTGGCCATGACGCCTCCGCCGATCGTGCGCAACGCGCGGGTGACCGTCACCTACAGTCTCCTGCCCTAACCTAGGCGATCGGGCTTTCCGAGGAGCCGCTCTCGAGGCGCTCGACGGCGTCCGAGGCGGCTTGCGCCACCTCGGCGTCGTCGCTCTCGGCGGCCATGCGATACAGCTGCGCCGCCTTGGCGCGGCTGGCCTTCACGCCTTCGCCGTCCTCGTACATCTGGCCCAGCTCGTAATAGGCCGTCAGATTGCCGGCGTTCGCCGACAGGGCGTAGAGCCGCAAGGCCTTTTCCAGGTCGACCGCGACGCCCTCGCCGTCGTGATAGGCGGCGGCGATATTGGCCAGGGCCACCGCCGAGCCTCGCTGGGCCGCGTCCGCATAGAGTTCGAGCGCCCGGGTCTCGTCCACCGGCATGCCATAGCCCTGCGAGGCGTAGGCGCCCAGGTCGTTGGTCGCGTCGACCGAGCCCGCGGCGGCGGCCTTGCGCATCCAGGCGACGGCCTGGGTCTCGTCGGCGGCCACGCCGCGTCCCAGCTGATAGGCCAGGGCCAGCTTGTACATGCCGCCCTCGTCGCCGCCGGCGGCCGCGCGCCAGTACCAGCCCAGGGCCTGGGTCAGGTCCTCGGCGCTGGTCTCGTAGACCAGGCCGGCGTTGTAGGCGCCCAGGGCGTCGCCCTTGGCGGCGGCGGCCTTGTACAGCGACAGCGCCTTGGCCTCGTCCTGGTCCAGGTCCTGGCCATCGAAATAGAGATTGCCCAGGGCGATCATGCAGCCGGTGTCGCCGGCCTTGACCCCGGCGTTCAGCCAGCGCACAGCGGCCTCGACGTCGCGCTGGTCGCCCTCGGCGTTCAGATAGCTGTCGGCCAGCAGGTCGTAGGCGGCGACGTCGCCGGCCTGGGCGCGGCGCAGCAGCTCGGCCCGGGCGGGCTCAGCGGGCGCGGCGGATGCGGCCAGGGACGGCGCACCGACAGCCAGCATCGCCGCCAAGGCCAAGCCTGCAAGGCCGTTCCGAGCCATCCGTCCCATGCGCGTCACGCCCTCGCGATCCTGTCCTTCGGGTAGCCCCGCCTACCATCCTTGTCAAAAGGCCGGACTTAGGCAGGTTGACGCATGGAAACGGAACGGGAACATGCTATAGGGCGGTCAATGGCCGAGGCGACCGCCCTTCCTCCCCGCTTTCAGCAGTGGTTCGCCTCGCGCGGCTGGACGCCGAGGCCGCACCAGCTGGCCATGGTCGAGAAGGGCCGGCAGGGCCGCGACGCCCTGCTGATCGCCCCCACCGGCGGCGGCAAGACCCTGGCCGGCTTCCTGCCCAGCCTGATCGAGTTGGCCGAACGCCCGCCGCGCAACACCCCGGCGGGGGTGCACACCCTCTACATCTCGCCGCTGAAGGCCCTGGCGGTCGACATCGAGCGCAACCTGGCCACGCCGATCCGCGAGATGGGCCTGAAGATCGTCGCCGAGAGCCGCACCGGCGACACCGGCGAGGCCCGCAAGCAGCGCCAGCGCCTGCGCCCGCCCGACATCCTGCTGACCACGCCCGAGCAGCTGGCGCTGTTCTGCGCCTGGGAGGGGGCGCGGACCTATTTCGCCGACCTGTCCTGCGTGATCATCGACGAGGCCCACGCGATGTGGCCGACCAAGCGCGGCGACCTGCTGGCGCTGGGCCTGGCGCGGCTGCAGCTGTTCGCGCCGCGGATGCGCCGGGTGGGACTGTCGGCGACGGTGGACGATCCGGACCTGGTGCGGCGGTGGTTGGGCTTCAACACCCCTCCCCCCATGAGGGAGGCGACGCGAAGCGTCGGTGGGGGGAGTTCTGGTGCGCCCACCACTCCCCCCTCCGTCGATCTTCGATCGACACCTCCCCCACAGGGGGAGGACCTTCCTTCTTCGGCCCACGCGGTCGACCTCGTCCTCGGTTCGGGCGGCGCGCAGCCGATCGTCGAGGTGCTGGTCTCGGGCGGCAAGGTGCCGTGGGCTGGTCACACGGCCGAGCACGCCATGGCCGAGATCTACGAGATCATCAAAGGGGCCAAGACCGCCCTGGTCTTCGTCAACACGCGCTTTCAAGCGGAATTCGCCTTCCAGGAACTCTGGAAGCTGAACGACGACGGCCTGGCCATCGCCCTGCACCACGGCAGCCTGGCGGCCGAGCAGCGGCGCAAGGTCGAGGCCGCCATGGCGCGCGGCGCGATTCGCGCCGTGGTCTGCACCTCGACCCTGGACATGGGCATCGACTGGGGCGACGTCGACCTGGTCATCCAGCTGGCGGCGCCGAAGGGCGCCTCGCGGATGGTCCAGCGGATCGGCCGCGCCAACCACCGCCTGGACGAGCCCTCGCGCGCCATCCTGGCCCCGGCCAACCGCTTCGAATACCTGGAGTGCCGCGCCGCCGCCGACGCCATCCTGGGCGGCCACCTGGACGGCGAGCCGGCCCGGATCGGCACGCTGGACACCCTGGCCCAGCACATCATGGGCTGCGCCTGCTCCGAACCCTTCGCCCTGACCGACCTCTATGACGAGGTGCGCACCGCCGGCCCCTACGCCGACCTGTCGTGGGAGGATTTCGAGACCGTCGTCGATTTCGTCTCGACCGGCGGCTACGCCCTGCGCACCTACGACAAGTTCCGCCGCATCGTCCCAGGCCAGGACGGCCTCTGGCGGGCCCGCAACGCCCAGGCTGTGCTGGCCCACCGGATGAACGTCGGGGCCATCGTCTCGCCGGCCATGATCAACGTGCGGATCGGCGGCGGTAAAAGGCCGATGGGCGGCAGGAAGGTCGGCGAGGCCGAGGAAGGCTTCTTCGAGCAGATGAAACCGGGCGACACCTTCATCTTCGCGGGCCAGGTCTGGCGGTTCAACAGCCTGGTCGGGGCCGACGCCTTCGTCACCCCCGCCCCGGACAAGGATCCGATGCTGCCCAGCTGGGGCGGCTCGAAGTTCCCGCTGTCGACCTACCTGGCCGGCCGCGTGCGGGCGATGATGCACGACGAGGCCGAGTGGCCCGCCCTGCCCCCGGACGTCCAGGAATGGCTGGGCCACCAGAAGGTCCGCTCGATCATCCCCGAGCGCGACGAGATGCTGCTGGAGACCTTCCCGCACGGCAAGCGCTTCCACCTGGTCTGCTACCCGTTCGAGGGCCGCCTGGCCCACACCACCCTGGCCATGCTGCTGACCCGGCGGCTGGACCGGCTGGGCATCGGCCCGCTGGGCTTCGTGGCCAACGACTACGCGGTCAACATCTGGGCGCTGAAACCAATGGACCAGCTGGACCTGGACGAGCTGTTCGCCCAGGACATGCTGGGCGACGACCTGGAGGCCTGGCTGGCCGAGAGCTTCCTGATGAAGCGGGCCTTCAAGGCCTGCGCCCTGATCTCCGGCCTGATCGAACGCCGCCATCCGGGGCAGGAGAAATCCGGCCGCCAGGTGACGTTCTCGACCGACCTGATCTATGACGTGCTGCGCCGCCACCAGCCCGACCACCTGCTGCTGCGCTGCGCCCGCGCCGACGCGGCGACCGGCTCGCTGGACGTGGCGCGGCTGGGCGAGATGCTGGCGCGGGTCCAGGGCCGCATCCGCCATGCGGCGCTGGACCGCGTGTCGCCGATCGCCGTGCCGATTATGCTGGAGATCGGCCGCGAGCGCGCGCCGGGCGACGCGGCCGGCGAAATGATCCTGGCCGAGGCCGAGGAAGACCTGATCGCCGAGGCGATGGCTTGATGAGAGTATGCGCGTGACCAGCCTGGCGTTCCAACTCGGCGATTGCGGCGGCCTGCGGATCGAGATCGCGGGCACGCGCGCGGTGCTGCGCCACTCCGGAGCCCTGTGGCTGGAGGCCGAGCGCACGATGGTCGTGGCCGACCTGCACTTCGAGAAGGGCAGCAGCTACGCCGCGCGCTTCGGCCAGATGCTGCCGCCCTACGACACCCGCGAGACCCTCGACCGGCTGGAGCGCGAGCTGGCCGCCCTGTCGCCCGCCACCCTGGTGTTCCTGGGCGACAGCTTCCACGACGGGGCCGGCGAGGATCGGCTGCCGGGCGAGGACCGGGCCCGCATCACCGCCCTGGCCCTGGGCCGCCGACTGGTCTGGGCGGTCGGCAACCATGACGAGGACGGCCCCCGCGCCCTGCCCGGCGACGTGGTCGACGAGGCCGAGATCGCCGGCCTGACCTTCCGCCACGAGCCCCTGCCCGGCGCACAGCCCGGCGAGGTGGCTGGCCACCTGCATCCGGCGGCCAAGGTGACCAGCGGCCGGGCCACGATCCGCCGGCGCTGCTTCGTCACCGATGGCGCGCGCCTGGTCCTGCCGGCCTTCGGGGCCTTCACCGGCGGGCTGAACATCCTGGACCAGGCCTTCGCCCCCCTGTTCGGCGGGCCGGCCCTGGCCGCCGCCCTGGGGCCCCGTCGGGTGCACGCGGTCGGCTGGAAGTCGTTGCGCCCGGACTGAGGTTCCGCGAGACGGATCACCCTTGCCGTCCGGGCGTTTGATCCCCGGGACGTTGGAAGGAGTATCGTCATGCGACCGATCCTGATCGGCGTCGGCGCCGTTCTGGTCCTGTCGGGCGCGCCCGCGGCCGCCCTGGCCGGAGAAGCCCCGGTCAAGACCGTGGCCAAGCTCGACGCCAAGGACCCGAAGTACGACACCGAAGCCTGCAAGGCCCTGCGCGCCAAGGCGATCGACTACGAAGAGCCCGGCCTGGTCAAAAAGGCGCTGAAGATGGGCGGCAATGCCGTCGTGCCGCTCGCCGGAACCGTGGCCTCGGCGGCCCTGGGCATGAAGCAGGACGGCAAGGCGGAAAAGCTGAGCAAGCAGGTGGCGGCGGCCTGCGTGTCCGACCCGCTCAACGAGGCGACCCCGCTGATCAACGCGCCGAAGGCCAAGACGGGGGCGGCCGTGATCGCGGTCCAGGCGCCGGTGGCCGATGTCGTCACGGGCACAGCGGTGAACGCAGCGGCGACCGAAACGGTGGCCGTCACCCAGTAGGCGTTTCTAAAGGTGGAGGGCTTGCTCCAGGGCGAAGGCCAGCGAGATGGCCGCTCCGGAGGTCAGCAGGGTGCGCAGGCGCGGGCGCCAGGCCGGACCCTCGTGGTTGGTCACGTCCCACAGCCATTGCAGGATGAAGACCAGCAGGAAGCCGGAAAGCTGCCAGGCCGGCTCGAACTTCAGTCCGCCCAGCAGCAGGCCGAAACCGGCCAGGGGAAACAGCAGGGACAGGCCCAGGGTCAGCCAGCGCGGACTGGCGCGCTCGATCTCCAGGCCGCAGCGTATGCCGCCCAGGTACGACATCATGGCCGTCGAATAGGCCAGCAGGCTGATCAGCGCCACCTGGCGCATGTCGATCGGGCCGTAGCAGAACAGCGCCGAGCAGACCACGAACGGAACCAGCGTCGCCAGGCCGCAGACCCATACGGCCAGAGGAACCGGCACGCGATCCTGCGGATGATCGGCCGCTGCTGCTTCGAACGCCATGCCTACTCCTTCGGGCGCGAATTCCGACGCACGCCCTTCCCCCCGGAAGGGACCGACTATTACCGAGGTCAGCCCATAGGTCCACGGACGATATTTGGCCACAGGACACAGCTTTTGAGCGAGCGCCATGGGACGCTCGCTCAAAAAGGCTTCGGAAGCTCGGCTTCAGGGGCTGGAAAGGCCGTCCGGATCAGCGCGCCCAAGCCGATAGGCGGCTCAGGGTCTCGCCGTCCAGGGCGCCGGAGCCCTGCAGGTTCTGGTCGCGCTGATAGGCGGCGATGGCCATCTGCAGGGCCGGCGAGGTGACGCCGTCCTGGGGCCCTTGATAGTAGCCCAGCTTGGACAGGGCGCGTTGAGCGGTGGCCAGGCCGGCGCTGGGCGCGGCGGCCGAGGCGACGGCCTGTACGGGCGCGGCCGCCTGGGAGCGGAAGCCGCTGGCCGAGCGTTCGGCGATCCGCTGGCCTTCGGCGGTCAGTTGGGCGCGCAGGGCCGTGGCTCGGGCGCGGGACGCCGTGTCGCCCGACCGCGCCGCGATCAGGTACCACTTGTAGGCCTCGGTCGGGTTCTGGCTGACGCCCCAACCGCCTTCATAGAGCTGGGCCAGGTTGAACTGGCTGTCGACGAGGCCCAGGTCCGACGCCTTGCGGAACCAGCTGGCGGCCTTGGTCGAGTTCCGTTCGCCGCCCTCGCCCTTGTAGTAGTAGAGGGCTAGGTTGTGCATGGCGCGGGCTTCGCCGGCCGTGGCGGCGCGCTCGGTCCAGCGGCGGGCCTCGACCAAGTTCTTCTTCACTCCGCCCTCGCCGACCTCGTACATCTTGGCCAGGTAGAACTGGGCGCGCGGCAGGCCCAGGTTGGCGGCCTTGCGCAGGCTTTCCAGCCCGGTGCGGTCCTTGGCCTCGATGCGGCGCACGCCGTCGTCGTAGAGAGCCTGGGCGTTTTCGCCGGGCGGCGTGACGGCGGCGGGCGCCGTATCGGGCGAGAGCGCCTCGACGGGGACCTGGGACGTCAGGGCCACAGCGGCCCGGGCGCTGGCCGGGCTGGTGTCGGTCTCGGCGGCGCGGATTTCACCGGCGGTCTTGGTCGACAGCCCCTGGGCCACGCGATCGGGCAGCGGGCCCGAACCATGGGCCGAGCTCATGATGTAGCCGGCGGCGCCGACCCCCATGAAGGCGGCGGTGGCCGAAACCATCAGGGCGGTCTTCACCGCGCCCTTCTTGGCCTTCTTCTCCGACTTCTTGGCGCCGAAGCCGGCGAACAGCGAGGTTCCGGCCTTCTTCGGCTTGTCCTTGCCCCTGGCGTCGCCGGACAGGGCGGCCTGGCGGGCGGCGGCCCGGGCCTGCTCGATCACCTCGCGGGTCGACAGCGGGCGCGACGGCGCGACCGGCTCCTCGGGGGCGGCGAAGTCGGACGTGGCGAACTCGGGAGTCGAAAAGTCGCCGTCGTACTCGGCTTCGGGCTCGAACGCCGTTTCCGGCTCCAGGGCCGAGACGAAGCCGTCGGCGGCCTCGAAATCCTCGTCGCCGAACTCCAGCGCCGGCGGTTCGCTGGCCGGGAAGGCCGGCGCCTCGAACACCGGGACCTCGAAGACAGCCGGCGCGGCCGTGCGGGCCGGCGTGGAGACCGGGGGCGGCGCGTGGGGCGGAATAAATGCGGCCGGCTGGTGGAAGACGTCCTCGGGAACGGCCTCGCCGCCGAACGAGAAGCGCTCGCCGTCGTCGTCGAACGGCGACAGCGCCGGGCGCGCGGGCGGCGGAGGCGTGGCGGCCGCCTGCTCGGCGGCCCGGCGGTGAGCCTCCGCCAGCTTGGTGTCGATCTTCTCGCGCGCTTCTTCCAGCAGGCGCGCGGTG
Organism: Caulobacter sp. BE254; assembly: GCF_031457295.1. NCBI lineage: Bacteria > Pseudomonadati > Pseudomonadota > Alphaproteobacteria > Caulobacterales > Caulobacteraceae > Caulobacter > Caulobacter sp. BE254. The sequence continues at coordinate 72,949 of NZ_JAVDWJ010000012.1, forward strand.
CGCTCCTCGCTCTGGCGGATGCGGTCGACCAGCTCCTGCGAGGTGCGCTCGTGGCGCTGGTTCAGGCGGTCGGTGACGCGGGTGACCTGATCGCCGACGTCGTCGATGGCCAGGGCGTTGCGGCGCTCGGCGTTGCTGATCCGCTCGGCCAGTTTCTCGGTGATCCGGGCGATTTCCGTGCCCAGCTTCTCGAGGGCCTGGGCCTGGACGCTGTCGGCGCGGTTCAGCTTCTGGTCGATACTGGCGGCGACCTGCTCGATGGCGGCGGTGTTGCGGGCTTCCGAGGTCTGGACGCGGCGGTTCAGGGCGTCGGCCATGCCGACCACCTCGCGGCCCATGCGCTCGATGGCCTGGGCCGAGCGCTGCTCGGCGGCCTGCACGTGGGCGGTCATCTCGCCCAGCTTGCGTTCCATGCGGTCGAAGCGGCCGTCGGCGGATTCGCGCAGCTTGGCGGCCATCTCCAGACGGGCGGCCTCCATGCGCTGGGTCAGGCTGCCGGTCAGGTCGTCGAGGCGCTTCTGGACGCCCTCGTCCGGGTTGCTGCTCTCGACGGTCCGCAGGCGGCCGTCCAGGGCGCCGAACGAGGCGTTGAGCGCCTGCAGGGCTTCGGACGTGCGGGCCTCGGCGGCTTCCAGGCGCTGGCCCAGGCGAGCCACGACCTCTTCGACCAAGGCCGAGGGATCGCCGACGCCGGCGCCGGCCTGGCTGTCCAGGCGTTGTTCCAGGTGGGCGATGGTCTCGCGGGTGCGGGCCTCGCCTTCATAGAGGTGGCCGGCGACCTTGCCGAGCGCGCCTTCCAGGGCGCGCAGGGCCTCGGCCGAGCGCGGACCGACGGACTCGGCTTCGATGCGGCGCAACCGCTCGGCGGCGCGGGTCTGTTCGGACTTGATCTCGTCCACCGCGCCTTCGAAACGGGCGGCGACGGCGACCTGCTCGCGTTCGGCGGCGACCAGGCGCTGCAGCGCGCCGCGCACGGACTCGTCGATACCGGAAATGGCCTGGGCCGAACGCTTCTCGGCCGCCTCGATGCGGTCGGTCAGGCGATCCAGGGCGACGGCCACGCGGCCGACCTCGTCGGCGGGATGCTCGCGAGCCTCGATGCGCGACGGCGCGCCGCCGCGGGCGGTCTCGTAGTAGGAAGGATTGGCGCGGTCGTTATTGACCGCCAAGGAGGGACGGCCAGGCTCGCCGAAGGCTTCCAGGGACGCGGCGTCGAAGCCCTCGCCCTCGATGATCATGCGATTGAGCCATTCGCCCAACGTCATGCCGGAGCGACGCGCGAGGTCCTTGGCGACCTCCCGTGCCTTGGGGTCTATCCCCTTAACGCTCCATGGCGCCGCGGCCGTCATGCGAATCGTTCCCTCTGCACCTGGGAACCAACGCTAGTCACCGATTCCTAGCGTGTAAACGCGACCCATACCGCTACATATAGCAATGGTCTAGATTAACTGTGGATGGTTAACAGGCGCACCTTCCCAACGTGTGTACCTAAGATTCGGCTCCTTGTGGTTAATGAACGTTAACCATTTGCACGGCCGATTGTCGCAGGCCATGAGAGGCGCATGGACCTGCCCACGACCCTCGCCATCGCCGTCGCCGCCCTGCTGTTCGCCGTCTTCTGCGGCTGGCGCGGCGCGCGTCCGATCAATGTTTTAAAGGGTCCGCGCATGATGCCGTGGCGTCCGCTGATGGTGATCGGCGCCGTCGTGGCCCTGCTGATGGCGGCCCACGTCCTCAATCTGCTGGGGATGAAGACGGGCGACCCGCGCTACTAGGTCGCGGCCTTTTGGTCAGGCCGGAGACGCCGCCGGACGACAGCAGGCCGATATCGGCGAGCAGAAAAGGGATCGCCCACTTGTGAGGCGCGGCAATGTAGCGCGGCTGCCAGACCGGATCGTACTTGTCCTTGTAGCGGCGAACGCCCTGGAAATTGTAGATTTCCTCGCCGCGTTCGTAGAGCAGCCGGCCCACGCGCGACATGATCGGGGCCAGGGGACGGTCCTCGAGGCCGGCCAGGGGCGCGACGCCGAACTCGAACGCCTGGTAGCCCTGCTCCTTGCCCCAGCCCAGCAGCTCGACGAACAGGTAGTCCATGACGTTCTTGGGCGCGTCGTCGGAATAGCGCATCAGGTCCATCGAGAACGAGACCTTGTTGGCCGTGGTCCACAGGGTGGCGAAGGCCACGATCCGGTCCTCGACCCGCACCAGGGCGACCGGGAACTCGGCCACGTAGCGCTCGTCGAAGCCGCCCATCGAAAAGCTCTTTTCGCCGCCGGCGTGGTGGGCCAGCCAGGCGTCGGAGATCGCCTTCAGCTGCGGCATCACCGTGTGGACCTGGTCGGCGGGCAGGACCTCGAAGGCCGCCCCGCCCTCCCCGGCCTTGCGCCAATTGCGGCGCAGGACCTCGCGGCGGCGGCCGGCCAACGAGAACGCCTCCAGCGGCACCGCGGCGCTCTCGCCGGTCTTCTGGATGGCCAGGCCCAGGTCGACGCTGTCGGGCAGGTCGGCCGGCCCCAGAGCGTAGAAGCCGGCCCGGGCGGCGTGGGCGTCGGCCAGCTCGCGGAATCGCCAGAACAGCTCCATGCGCTCGTCGTCGCGACCGACCGGCGGGCCCATGGCGATCCACGAGCGGCCGCGCACCCCGAACATCAGGAAGCTCTCGCCCGAGGCCGAGAACAGGAAGCGCTTGTCGCCCAGCAGGGCCAGGTTGGACGGCGGCTCGGCGTTCTCGGCCTTGGCCAGGATGGCGCGGACCCGGTCGAACTCCGGGTCGGTGTCGTCGACCACCGGCGGCGTGGCCGGAGTGGCGATCAGCCGCCAGACGCCGATGGCCATCAGCACGATCGCGGCGGCGGCCGACGAGCGGATGGCCCGGGCCACTTCCCGGTCGCCGATCGTCTTCATCACCGACTGGTCGGCATATTCGGTGTGGGCGAAGGTCCACCAGCCGCATAGGGCCACCCCGACCAGGGCCGCGGCCGCCGACAGCAGCCAACCGGGGGTGATCTCCATCCGCGACAGGGCCGCCTTGCGGGGAAAGGCCTCGTGGAACGGCAGCATGGCCAGCATGATGGCCGTCAGGATGACGGTTTCTTCCCAGTTCAGGCCCTTGAACAAGGCCAGGATCGCCCCGCCCGCCAGGGTGAACAGCGCCGCCCACCAGGCCGCGTCCAGGCGCGAGCGCAGGCCGAAGGCCAGCAGCACCAGGACCAGGCCGAGGATCGACGAGACGAAGTGGCTGACCTCGATCAGCGGCCCCGGGGCCACGGCCACCCAGATCGCGAAACGGGTCGGCTCGGACGGTGTCGCGCCCGAGGCCAGCAGCAGGATCCCGGCGCAGGCCGCCAGGATGGCCGACAGCGTCGGCGCGACGGCGAGGAAGGCAGGCCTCAGTTGCGGCGCGGACATCTAGACCCCTGATCGGCGAATCCCGGCGGGACACGTCATCGGGGTCCTCTATAGCGCGGCTTGCCTTCAGCGGGCGCCCGTCGCGTGACGAACGACCGTTTGAATCAGCTTGCCCCCGCCGTTCCATGGCGTAGTCTGCCCGCCGACGACGCCGATAAGCGTCGCAAAACGATGCGGACGCGGTAGGGAGAACGGCCATGGCGGATTTCGGCGGCGGCGGCGACCTGGAGGCTTTCCGGGCCGAGACGCGGGCTTGGCTGGAGGCCAACTATCCCCCATCGCTGAACGCACCGATGAGCGAGGACGACGCGCCCTGGGGCGGCAAGCGCTTCCAGTGGAAGAACCCCGACGCCAAGCTGTGGCTGGACCGAATGGCCGAGCGCGGCTGGACCGCGCCGATGTGGCCCAAGGAATATGGCGGCGGTGGCCTGTCCAAGGCCGAGAACAAGGTGCTGGAGCAGGAGCTGCGCCGCCTGAAGGCCCGCCCCGCCTTGATGAGCTTCGGCGTCTGGATGCTGGGCCCGGTGCTGCTGGAATACGCCACGGAGGAACAGAAGCAGCGGTTCCTCCCCGAAATCGTGCGCGGCGAGACCCGCTGGTGCCAGGGCTATAGCGAGCCGGGCGCGGGCTCGGATCTCGCCTCACTCCAGACCAAGTGTGAAGACAAGGGCGACCACTGGCTGATCAACGGCCAGAAGGTGTGGACCAGCTATGCCGACCAAGCCGACTGGATCTTCTGCCTGGTGCGCACCGACACCACCAAGAAGCACGAAGGCATCTCGTTCGTGCTGTTCGACATGGCCTCGCCCGGCGTCGAGGCCCGGCCGATCAAGCTGATCAGCGGCTCCTCGCCGTTCTGCGAGACCTTCTTCGACAATGTGAAGGTCCCCAAGGACCAGCTGGTCGGCAAGGTCAACGGCGGCTGGGACATCGCCAAGCGGCTGCTCCAGTACGAGCGCCAGAACATCTCGGCCTCGGGCTTCGGCGGCGGCGGCGGGCTGGACCTGGTGGAGGCGGCCAAGACCGAGGTCGGCGTCGATGCTTCCGGCAAGCTGGCCGACGGCGACCTGCGGGCCCGCATCGCTCACCACCGCATGGACGCCCACGCCTTCATGCTGACCGTGCGCCGGGCCGAAGCCGAGTCCAAGCAGGGCTCGGGCCCCAGCGCCGCCGTCTCGATCATCAAGTACGCCGCCGCCAAGATGAACCAGGAGCGCACCGAGCTGCTGGTCGAGGCCCTGGGCCTGCAGGGCCTGGGCTGGGAGGGCGAAGGCTTCACCCAGGACGAACTGGCCGCGCCGCGCGCCATGCTGCGCGCCAAGGGGAACTCGATCGAGGGCGGCACCAGCGAGGTCAATCTCAACGTCGTCGCCAAGCGGGTGCTAGGCTTGCTGGATCACCAGTAGGGACGCCGAGGGACCATGATCGAGTTCTGGCCATGATCGAGTTCTGGTACGAGTTCGGCTCCACCTACAGCTACCCCGCCGCCATGCGAGTCGAGCGCCTGGCCCAGGCGGCCGGCGTGGCCGTGGCGTGGCGCCCCTTCCTGCTGGGGCCGCTGTTTCACGAGCAGCAGGGCCTGACCGACAGCCCCTTCAACGCCTTTCCGGTCAAGGGCGACTACATGTGGCGCGACCTGCAGCGGGTCTGCGACCTGGAAGGCCTGCCGCTGGTCCATCCCAGCCAGTTCCCGCGCAACGGGCTGCTGGCCGCCCGCGTGGCGATCTGCGGGTTGGAGGACGGCTGGACCCCGGCCTTCAGCCGCGCCGTCTACCAGGCCAATTTCGTCGACGACCAGGACATCTCCAAGGCCGAGGTGCTGGCCCCGCTGATCGCCTCGGTCGGGGCGGGTCCAGAGGAGGTCCTGGCCACCGCCGCGACCGATCCCGTCAAGAGCCGCCTGAAGGACCACGTCCGCCAGGCCCAGGAGCGCGGCCTGTTCGGCGCGCCCAGCTTCGTCACCGCCGACGGCGAGCTCTTCTGGGGCAATGACCGTCTCGAACAGGCCCTCGCCTGGGCCGTCCGCCATCAATCCCTGGAGCAAGCCTGACATGGCCGTCCTGACCGAAGAACAGACCATGCTGCGCGACGCCGCCAAAGGCTGGACGCAGGACAGCGCCCCCGTCGGCGCCTTGCGCAAGCTGCGCGACAGTGGCTCGAAGCAGAGCTTCGACCCAGCGGCGTGGCACGAAATGGGCGCCATGGGTTGGGCCGGGGTGATCGTGCCGGAGGAACACGACGGCTCGGCCTTCGGCTATCTGGGCCTGGGCCTGATCCTGGAGGAGACCGGCCGCAACCTGGTGGCCTCGCCCCTGCTGTCCACCGCCCTGGTCGCGGCCTCGTCCCTGGTCCTGGGCGGTTCGGACGCCCAGAAGGCCGCTTGGCTGCCGAAGATCGCCACTGGCGAGATCGTCGCCACCCTGGCGATCGACGAAGGCGCGCACCATGCGCCGCTGAACACAGCCCTGTCGGCGACGCCGTCGGGCGACGGCTTCGTCCTCAGCGGAACGAAGACCTTCGTCCTCGACGGCGACGCCGCCGACCTGCTGGTGGTCGCCGCCCGCACTTCGGGCGCGGCCGGCGACAGCGACGGGATCACCCTGTTCCTGGTCCCGGGCGACGCTCCGGGCGTCACCCGCACCCACCTGGCCCTGGTCGACAGCCGCGGCGCGGCCAGGATCGCTTTCGACGGCGTGCAAGTCGCCGCCGACGCGGTGCTGGGCGAGGTCGACAAGGGCTGGGCGATCCTCGAGCCGGTGCTCGACCGCGCCTATGCAGGCCTGGCCGCCGAGATGCTGGGCACGGCGACGGCGGCGTTCGAGATCACCCTGGACTACATCAAGACCCGCACCCAGTTCGGCCAGGTGATCGGAACCTTCCAGGCCCTGCAGCATCGCGCCGCCAAGCTGTTCACGGACCTGGAGACCACCCGCTCCTGCGTCGAGGCCGCCCTGGAAGCCGCCGACGCCCATTCTTCTTCAGGGGGCGCGGATACCCGCCTGCTGGCCTCCTTGGCCAAGGCCAAGGCCAGCGAAGTGCTGCACCTGGCCTCCAACGAGATGGTCCAGATGCATGGCGGCATCGGCATGACCGACGCCCATGACGCCGGCCTCTACATGAAGCGCGCCCGCGTAGCCGAGGCCCTGTTCGGTTCGGCCTCGTTCCATCGCGACCGCTACGCCAAGCTGTCGGGCTTCTAAGGCGCGTTGCGTCCTTCGAGGCTTCGCCTGCGGCTCGCACCTGAGGATGAGGAAGGCGAGCTGCTGTTGAATTCCTCATCCTGAGGAGTCCGCGCAGCGGGTCTCGAAGGACGCACGATGCTCCAACCTTCACTCTAGGAACCGCCCTCGCCCAGACCGGTTCTCCCCTCCTCCCCAGCGAGAAGGAAGAGCCGCCATGAGCACCGATCCCAACGACAAGGCCGCCGTCGAGAAACGCCTCTGGAAGGAGCTGGACGACGCGCGGTTCGGCATGCTGGGCCTGATGAACGCTCACCAGCACTTCCAGCCGATGACCGCCTTCGCCGAACCGGAGGGCGGCCAGGTCTGGTTCTTCACCAGGGAGGACACCGACCTCGCCAAGAGCGCAAGCGGAGGGGCCGAGGCCATGCTGATCGTCCAGTCGAAGGACCAGGAGTTCCAGGCCTGCATCGGCGGCGTTTTGTCCACCGCCCGCGACACCGCCCGAATCGACAAGTACTGGAATCCGATCGTCGCCACCTGGTTTCCGGACGGCAAGGACGATCCCGCCCTGACCCTGCTGCGGCTGGACGTTCGGGACGCCGAACTGTGGATCTCCAAGGGCGGCCCGGTGCGCTTCGCCTGGGAGGTGGCCAAGGCCAACCTGACCGACAGCCCGCCCGACCTGGGCGACAAGGCCCACGTCAAGCTGGCTTAGACGCCAGTGCGCTGGCGAGGCGGGCGCATCAAGGCCTCGTCAAGCGATGGCTGCTCATGGCTTTGACGAAGCTGGTCCGTCGGAAGTCTCGGCTTCCGCTGGCCGCCGGAATGACGGCGCTTCGATAAGCGAGCGATAGTGTACTCAGGACGACAAGAGAGACAGGATGGCGACGAGCTTCCAACTATTCCGGTAACGTCGGATAGGCGACCAACTTACTTTTGAGGGCTCTTGGCGCATCACATCTGTGTCGACTACTCGACAGCGCGGCGGCGACTTCCAACCTAGGTTTCTAATCCCTTCCGCCTACCGATGGTCGATTCGTTCGACGGGGCCGCCGCCACCTTGAAAAATCGTCTGCTTGCCGCCCTGCCGACGGAGGATTTCGGCCTGATCTCGCCCCACCTCGTCCAGCAGGAGCTGGAAAAGGGCCGTCATCTGTACGATCCGGGCGATCCGATCGAGGCCATCTATTTCCCGCATGATTGCGTCATCTCGCTGATGACCTTGATGGAGAACGGGGCGGCCATCGAGTCCGCGCCGATCGGCCGCGAAGGCGCCTTGGGTTTGATGGCCGCGGTGGCGCCGCGCCAGTCGCTGGTGCGGGCCATCATCCAGACCTCCGGCCAGGCCTCGCGGATCAGCGTCTCGGCCCTGCATGACGCCTGGACCCGCAGCCCTGCCCTGCGCGACCTCGTCGATCGCCATAACGAGGCGCTGTTCGGTCATGCGATCCAGTCGGTCGCCTGCAACGCGCTGCACGGCGTCGAGGCTCGGTTCTGCCGCTGGCTGCTGTCGTGCCGTGATCGCATCGAAGGCGACACCATCAGCCTGACCCAGGAATTCCTGGCCGACATGCTGGGCGTCCAGCGCACCACGGTCACGGCCGTTGCCGGTTCGCTGCAGGCCAAGGGCCTGATCCGCTATCGCCGGGGCGTGGTCGACATCCTCGACCGCGCCGGTCTCGAGGCCATCACCTGCGAGTGCTACGCCGCCGTGCGGCGTGGCTATGAGCGCCTGCTGCCGCTGCCGTTCGGCTGAAACGTCCCTAACGCCGCTTGCGGGTCGGGAACGGCGCGTGGGCCAGGCGCAGCAGGTTGGCCGCGCCCGGCGCGCCGAACGGGGTGCCCGCGACGATCAGCACGCGCTCGCCCGGACCGACCAGTTCCAGCTCGACCGCCTTGGCGACGGCGTCCGAGGTGACGACCTCCAGGCTGTCGGGCTGGCCGCTGACGCGGGCTTCCACGCCCCAGACCAGGCACATGCGGCGCACGGCGTTGATCTGCGGCGACAGGGCCAGCACCGGCTGCAGCGGCCGCTCGCGCGACAGGCGGCGGGCGGTGGCGCCGGTGGTGGTGAAGGCCACCAGGCACTTGGTCGAGCCGGCCTTGGCGGCCTGGGCGGCGGCGACCACCAGGACATCGGCGTCCTCGTCGTTGTGCGGCTGCTCGGCCTGCATCAGCTCGGGCCAGCGCGGATCGCGCTCCACCCGCTCGATGATGCGGCTCATCATCGTCACGGCCTCTTCCGGATATTCGCCCGCCGCGCTCTCGGCCGACAGCATGACCGCATCCGCGCCCTCGTAGACGGCGTTGGCGACGTCCGAGGCCTCGGCCCGGGTCGGGGTCGGCGAGTTGGTCATCGATTCCAGCATCTGGGTGGCGACGATCACCGGGATGCCGCGCTCGCGGGCGGCGCGCAGGATGACCTTCTGGGCCACCGGCACCTCTTCCGGAGCCATCTCGACGCCCAGGTCGCCGCGGGCGACCATCACGCCGTCGCAGAGGTCGAGGATCGGGCCCAGCACTTCCAGCGCCTGGGGCTTCTCGATCTTGGCCAGCACGGCGGCGCGGCCTTCGACGATGCGGCGCAGCTCGGCCATGTCTTCGGGGGCCTGCACGAACGACAGGGCGATCCAGTCGACGCCCAGGCGCAGGGCGAAGGCCAGGTCCTCGCGGTCCTTCGGCGTCAGCGGCGACATCGGGATCACCACGTCGGGCACGGCCACGCCCTTGCGCTCCGACAGCTTGCCGCCGTTGACCACCGTGGTGTTGGCGTAGCCGGGGCCGGCGTCGGTCACGGTCATCCGCAGCTTGCCGTCATCCAGCAGCAGCGTCGCGCCTGGGCGCATGGCCACCAGGATCTCGGGGTGCGGCAGGTGCACCCGGGTCGCGTCGCCGGGCGTCGGGTCATTGTCGAACCGGAACGCCTGGCCGGCCTTCAGGGTGACCGGACCGTCAGCGAACTTGCCCACGCGCAGCTTCGGCCCCTGCAGGTCGGCCAGGATGCCCAGCGGCCGTCCGACCACCGCCTCGGCCGCGCGAATGGCGTTGTAGGCGGCGGCGTGGTTGTCGTGGCTGCCATGGCTGAAGTTCAGGCGGAAGACGTCGGCCCCGGCCTTGGCGAGGGTGACGATCATCTCCGGCGAGCTGCTGGCCGGGCCGATGGTGGCGACGATGCGGGAGCGGCGCGCGCGGATCATGAACCTGCTCCGGAGAGGCTAGAAAATGCTGCAATGCGGCAATATATACCGCACAGCGGAAAGGATTTGCTCTTGGCGAACGTCATTCTCGACTTTCACGCCTGACAACGTTGTCTAGCGGCCCGAGGCTGGATTCGCCATTGCTGACTTAGCGTCAACGCCGAAGCCTTTCCACCTCCATCGAAAAAATGGGCGCGAAAGGCTTGGGATTCCGAACGCTTGAAGCGCGCTTCGGATCAGAGAAACCTGATCTAGCCGACCGGTCCGGTGGATTCGCGGACCACCAGTTCGAAATCCAGCAGGCGCGACGGCGGCGCCTCGCCTTCCGTCCGGGTCGCGCCGGTCAGCAGCAGATCGGCCGCCGCCGCCGCCATGGCCTGGATGGGCTGGCGCACGGTGGTCAGCTGCGGCCAGACCACCTTGGCGCCGGGCGTGTCGTCGAAACCCGCCACCGACAGGGTCTGGGGCACCTCCAGGCGCAGGCGGTTGGCGACCGCCATCACGCCCAGGGCCATGTCGTCGTTGGAGGCGAAGATCGCGGTCGGGCGGTCGGGACGGTCCAGCAGCCGCTCGGCCGCCTCGAAGCCCGAGCGGAACGAGAACCAGCCCTGCTCGACATGGTCCTCGCGCACGGGGCGACCATGCTCCTTCATCGCGGTCACGTAGCCTTCGTAACGCAGGTGCGAGGCGCCGTGCTCGGGGTGGCCCTTGATGAAGCCGATGTCGGTGTGGCCCAGGCTGATCAGGTGGGCGGTCATCTCGTAGGCGGCGCGCACGTCGTCCATGCGCACATGGGCCGAACGCTCCAGGTCCTGGTCCGGCGACAGCCGCACATAGGGCACGCCCTCGGCTTCCAGCACGTCCAGCACCGCGACGTTGTCGCAGACCGGCGGGGTCAGGATCACGCCGTCCATGCGCAGGGTGTGCAGCATCGGCTCCACCTGGGCGGCCACGTCGCCCTCGGAGTCGAGCGGTTCGACGATCAGGTGATAGCCCTCCTCGCGGCAGCGGGCGATCGCTCCCAGCTGCACGTCGGTGACGTAGGCAGGGCTGGGGTTGTCGAAGAACACGCCGATCAGATAGGCCTTCGAGCCCGCCAGGCTGCGGGCCGAGATGTTGGGCCGATAGTTCAGGGCCGCCACGGCTTCCTGGACCCGCGTGCGGGTGTCGGTCTTCACGTTCGGCTCGCGGTTCAGCACCCGCGAAACGGTCTTGATCGATACGCCCGACAGACGGGCGACCTCGTGGATCGTAACCTTGGAACTCAAGACCGGCCTCGCGAAGCGTCGGAAATCGACAAGCGACGCAATAAAGGCATGACAACCTTGTCAAGGCGAGCCCACTTCCAGTGGAAATCTCGCCTCGCAGGATGGGAAGCCGCGCTCGCGGGGAGAAAGCCCTACGAAATGGCGGCCTTGCCGTCCGGGGTCATGGCCACGGCCGCGCCGATCAGGGCGGTGTGGGGGTTCATCACCACGTGGGTGGGGATGGCGCGGGTGTAGTCGCTGAGCCGGCCCTTCGACTCGAATCGGCTGCGGAACTCGCCCTGCTCCAGGAGATCGACGATCCGGGGCGCGATGCCGCCGGCGATGAACACCCCGCCCCGCGCGCCCAGCGCCATGGCCAGGTCGCCGGCCGCCGAGCCGAGGATGGCGCAGAACCGGTCGATCGTGACCTTGCAGCACTCGTCGCCGGCCACGCCGTGCTCGGTGATCTGCTTGGCGGTCAGTTCGTCGGCCTTTCGGCCTTCGACCTCGGCCAGGATGAGGTGCAGGTCCTCCATGCCGGGGCCCGACAGGATGCGTTCGATCGAGCAGCGGCCGAAGCGCTTGTTCAGCGCCCGGAGGATCTCGATCTCGACGTCGTCGAACGGCGCGAAGGCGATGTGGCCGCCCTCGGTGGTCAGGGGCGTCTCGACGCCGTGCCGGCGCACCATGCCCGCGGCGCCGAAGCCGGTGCCTGGGCCGATGATCGCCAGGTCGCCCTCGCCCGAGGTCTGCAGGGGACCGATCTGGCGCAGGTCCTTGGGCGCCAGGCGCGGGGCGGCCAGGGCCTGGGCGGTGAAGTCGTTGATCAGCCGGGCCGTACGGAAGCCGCCGGCCCGGCGCAGGCTGTCCTCCGACAGCTTCCAGTCGCTGTTGGTGAACTGCACCGCGCCATGCTCGATCGGACCGGCGACCGCGACCACCGCCTGGTCCGGATGGCGCACGCCCATCTTGTCCAGATAGGCCTCGACGGCGTCCTCGGCCTGGCCGTAGTCCTCGCCCTTGTACGAGGTCGGCTCGATCAGCTTGGGGTCGACCCCATCGAAATCGACCAGGGCGAACCGCGCGTTGGTTCCGCCGATGTCGCCGACCAGGCCTAGTCCGATGGAGTTCAAGCCGCTCATATCCGTCATTTCCTAAGCAAACAGCACCGATGCGCCGTGGTCGGAAGCGCCGACCCCCGAACGCAACAGGCCGAAGAGTTCCCGTCCAAAGCCCGGCTTGGACGCCGGGACTTGCGCCGGCGTGCGGGCGCGCAGGGTCGCCTCGTCCACCAGGATTTTCAGTTCGCCCGTGTGGGCGTTCAGCGAGATGACGTCGCCATCCTCGACATAGGCCAGGGCCCCGCCCTTGGCGGCTTCCGGCGTGATGTGGATGGCCGCCGGGGTCTTGCCCGAGGCGCCCGACATCCGGCCGTCGGTGACCAGGGCCACCTTGAAGCCGCGGTCCAGCAGCACCGAGATCGACGGCGACAGGTTGTGCAGCTCGGGCATGCCGTTGGCCGACGGGCCCTGGAAGCGGACCACCACCACCACGTCGCGGTCCAGCTCACCGCGCTTGAACGCGGCGATGAAGTCTTCCTGCTCCTGGAACACGGCGGCCGGGGCGGTGATCACCTGGTGCTCGGGCTTGACGGCCGAGACCTTGATCACCCCACGGCCCAGATTGCCGGTCAGCAGGCGCAGGCCGCCTTCCGGGCTGAACGGGTCGGAGGCCGGACGCAGGACGTTGAGGTCCAGCGACTCTTCCGCGCCCTCGCGCCAGGCCAGCTCGCCGTCGACCAGGATCGGCTCCTGGGTGTAGCGCGACAGGCCGGGGCCGGCGACGGTCAGCACGTCCTCGTGGGCCAGGCCGGCCTTCAGCAGTTCCTTGACCACGAAATGGATGCCGCCGGCGGCGTGGAAGTGGTTCACGTCGGCCGAGCCGTTCGGATAGACCTTGGCCAGCAGAGGCGTGGCCTTGGAGATGTCGTCCAGGTCTTCCAGGGTCAGGATGATGCCGGCCGCATGGGCCATGGCCACCAGGTGCAGGGCCAGGTTGGTCGAGCCGCCGGTGGCCATCAGGCCTACGACGCCGTTAACCACGGCCTTCTCGTCGATCACCCGGCCGACCGGGATCCAGTCGTTGCCCTTGTGGGTGATGGCGGCGACGCGCTTGGCCGCCTCCTTGACCAGGGCGGTGCGCAACGGGGTGTTGGGATGCACGAAGGCCGAACCCGGCAGGTGCAGACCCATCAGCTCCATCAGCATCTGGTTGGTGTTGGCCGTGCCGTAGAAGGTGCAGGTGCCGGGGCCGTGATAGCTGGCGCTCTCGGCGGCCAGCAGCTCCTCGCGGCCGACCTTGCCCTCGGCGTAGAGGGCGCGGATGCGGGCCTTTTCCGAATTGGGCAGGCCCGAGGTCATCGGCCCTGCCGGCACGAACATCGCCGGCAGATGGCTGAAGGTCAGGGCCCCGATCAACAGGCCCGGCACGATCTTGTCGCAGACACCCAGGTACAGCGCGCCATCGAAGGCGTCGTGGGTCAGGGCGATGCCCGTGGCCATGGCGATCACGTCGCGCGAGAACAGCGACAGCTCCATGCCCGGACGGCCTTGAGTCACGCCGTCGCACATGGCCGGCACGCCGCCGGCGAACTGGGCCGTGGCCCCGACCTCGCGCGCCGCGTCCTTGATCAGCGCCGGATACTCCTCCAGCGGCTGGTGGGCCGACAGCATGTCGTTATAGGCCGAGACGATGCCCAGGTTGGGGGCGTTGACGTCCAGGGCGCGGACCTTGTCCACCGCCGGCGAGGCGGCGAAGGCGTGGGCCCAGTTGGCGCAGCTGAGCTTGGCCCGGCCCGGCTGGGCGGCGGCGGCGGCGTCGAGATTGGCCAGATAGGTCGCGCGGCTGTCGCGGCTGCGTTCGATGATCCGCGCGGTGACTTCAGCGATGACGGGGTTCAAGGCCATGGGGATTACTCCGCCCAGAGGATACGGACCGGGGCGCGGTCCTGGTTCAGAATCGCGGCGATCGGCAAGCCTTGATCGACCGGACCTTCAAGCAACGTCTTCTTGGCGCCGCCGGTGACCAGCAGCACGATCAGCGACGACTGGATCAACGCCTGAAAGGTCAAGCTGATCCGGGGCAGGTCCGGCGCGGGCTGGCCGGGCGGCACGGCGATCACCGTGCGCTCGGACCCGGGGTCAAGGCCTTCCGCCAGCTTCGGGTTGCCGGGGAACAGCGACGCGAAGTGGCCGTCCGGCCCGACGCCCAGCAGGGTCACGCCGAACGGCAGCGCCCCTGCGACGCCGGCCTCGGCCTTGGCTGCGACCGCGTCCTGGGGCACGCCGTCGAAATAGAGCGGCGCGAAGCCGGCCTTGGCCGCCTCCCCTTGCAGGAGGTGGCGGCGAACCAGGCCCTCGTTGCTGCTGGGGTCGGACGGCGGCACGAAGCGCTCGTCGGTCAGGGTGACCACGACCTTGTCCCACGGGACGGTCATCGTCGCCAGTCGGTCATAGACCGGGGCGGGCGTCGAGCCGCCGGTGGCGGCGAACCCGGCCTGGCCGCGCTTGGCCACCGCGTCGGTCAGGGCCGAGGCGACGACCGAGGCGGCGGCGTCGTACAGCGCTTCGCGGGTGGCGAAGGCCTCGATCTTGGGAAGGACCATGGTCGTCACGCCTATTCGTTCCACGCTCGGCCCTGGGGCGAGATCAGCGCCGTGGCGCTGTGCGGCCCCCAGGTGCCGGCGGCGTAGGGCGCGGGCTCGATCTTGGCCTCGGCCCAGGCGGCCGAGACGCCGTCCACGAACTTCCAGGCCTGCTCGACCTCGTCGCGGCGCACGAACAGGGTGCGGTCGCCGCGGAACACGTCCAGCAACAGCTTCTCGTAGGCGATGCGGCGGCGGCTGCCGGCCGCGCTCATGGCCAGGGACAGCGGCAGGGACTGCAGGCGCATGCCCTCCTCCGACAGGCCCGGACGCTTGGTCATCACGGTCAGCGAGATGTCTTCGTCCGGCTGCAGGTCGATGACCAGGCGATTGGCCTTGGTCTCGGCCTGGGCGGCGCTGCCGAAGATGTTGTGCGGCACGGGCTTGAACTGCACGACGATCTGGGTGCGGCGGTCGGGCAGGTTCTTGCCGGTGCGCAGGAAGAACGGCACGCCGGCCCAGCGCCAGTTGTCGATGTCGACCTTCATGGCCACGAAGGTCTCGGTTCTGGACGCCTTGCCGACCTCTTCCAGGTAGCCCTCGCGCGGCGTGCCCTCGACCACCCCGGCCACGTACTGGCCGCGCACGGTGTCATGGGCGACATTGGCCTTGGTGAAGGGACGCAAGCTGCGCAGCACCTTGACCTTCTCGTCGCGGACCGCGTCGGGATCGAAGCCCGACGGGGCCTCCATGGCCACCAGGCACAGCAACTGCAGCAGGTGGTTCTGCAGCATGTCGCGCAGGGCGCCGTACTCGTCGTAATAGGGCCAGCGCTCGCCGACCTTCTCGGTCTCGGCGATGGTGATCTGCACGTGGTCGATGAACTTGTTGTTCCAGAGGGGCTCGAACAGCACGTTGCCGAAGCGCAGGGCGGTCAGGTTCTGGACCGTCTCCTTGCCCAGATAGTGGTCGATGCGGAAGATCTGGCTCTCGTCGACCACCGCGCCGACCGCGCCGTTGATCACGCACGAGCTGGCGAAGTCCTTGCCGATCGGCTTTTCCAGCACCAGGCGCGTCTTCGGCCCGGTCAGACCGGCCGACTGCAGGGCGGTGCAGACCGAGCCATACAGGCTGGGTGACAGGGCGAAATAGACGACGAGGTCGCCGTGCGGACCCACCTTGTCGGCCAGGGCCTTGGCGCCCTCTTCCTTGGTGATGTCGACCGACAGGTAGTCCAGGCGGGCGGCCAGGCGATTCCACGCCGATTCCTCGACGGTGGCCCGCTTGCCCAGCTGCTCGCGCACTAGCTTACGATAGCTGTCGGGCGTGTGGTCGTGACGGGCCAGGCCGACGATCCGCAAGTCATGCGGCAGCAGGCGGTCGACTTCGAGAAAGTACAGCGAAGGCAACAACATGCGCAACGCGAGGTCGCCCGCGCCGCCCAGCAGAACCAGCACTTCGCGACCGGTCTGGTCGGCGTTCGTTTCTTTGGCCAAAGTTTCCACCCTATGACAACGTTGTCATGACACGCCCTTTCGAGCAATGCAAGCGGGCCCATGACGTCAGGGGCCGATGTCCCGTGTCGACGTCCCGACAGGACCGCGTGCGCGGCGTCTAACTAAGGCGTTTGGGTCGAGGCCGCCAGCAGACCAATCGCTTTTCCCGCGCGAAGGTTCACCGCCTGGGCAGACGAAACGCGGTCGCGCGGCAAATGACGACCGCCTGGGCAGGGTGGAAGGAAAGATTCGACCCGATTCGTGATTGGGGAGCGGCCGGCCGCCCTAGCTGCTCGCCTGCGCCCGGAAGCGGTCCTTCATCTTGGCCACCCAGCCGTTGAAGGCCTCGTTGTCGGCGGTGACCTTGCTGAAGTCGGTGCTGGACAGGCTGCCCGGATCGGCGCCGGCCAGGGCCACGCGCAGCCCGTCGGGATTGCGGGCGCCCTCGACGAAGGCGCCGTAGCGCTGGCGCAGTCGACCCAGCGAAGCATCGTCGTCGGCCAGGCTGAAGGCCACGGCCGAGCGCAGCAGCTTGGATTCGTCGGCCGGGTTCAGCACGCCCGGAGTCTTCCAGCGGTCGGCCAGCGAGCGTTCGTACAGGGCGCCGGCCTGGGGCCAGGCATGTTGTTTCCAGGCGATCTCGGCGCGGACGTCCTCGGCGTCGCGGCTCTTGTCGGCCTCGATCACCTCCAGGGCGGCGTCGTAGCGGCCCAGGCCCATCAGGGCGCGGGCCGTGGCCAGCCGGCGTTCGGCGTTCAGGGCCGGCGGCAGGATCGTGGTGCGCGTCGCGTTGATGGTGTCCAGCGCGCTCTCGGGCTTGCGGTCCATCAGGTAGATCCAGGCCAGGTCGGTGGCCACCTGGGCCTTGGGCACGCCGTTCAGGCGGTTGTCGACCTGGTACTTCAAGAGCTTGGCGGCTTCGTCCAGCAGGTCGACGTCGACCAGGCGGCGGACCAGGTTGCGGACCATCTGGTCGCCGTCGGCGCCGATCGGGGTCAGGTCCTGGAAGTCATAGAACAGCCCTACCGCCTGGATCGGCTGCATGCCGTCGGCCAGGCCGTCCAGGAACAGGCTGCGGAAAGCGGTGTTGAGGTCGTTGCGCAGGGCGACGGCCTGCGGCAGGTCGGACTGCACGTTGCTGGCCGAGTGCAGCACCTCCAGCGCCTCGCGATAGCGACCCTGCTTGATCTGCAGTTGGCCCAGGGCGCGGATGGTGTCCAGCTCGACCCCGTCGCCGCGCCAGTGGAAGCGCAGGGCGTCCAGGCCCTTGGCGGCGACGTCGGCGCTGATCTGGTTCTTGGCCAGGCGCAGCTGGATGGCGTGCAGGGTGGCCGGCGCGGCCAGGCGATCGATGCCGCAGCGGGAAATGGCCTGGAACACCGGCAGGGCGCGGACGTCGTTCTTGGCCTCGAAGGCCTTGGCCAGGGTCAGGCGCAGCTCCAGCTGGTCCTCGACCGGGATGTTCGGCAGCTTCAGGGCCTGATTGACCAAGCGGATGGCGCTGTCGGGCGCGCCGACGCCCACCGACGCCTCGGCCTGGGCGCCCAGGAAACGGGCCTGCCACAGGGCCGGGAACATGTTCAGCGCGCGGGCGCCCTCGGCGAACCGCTGATTGGCGTCGACCCACTGACCGGTCTTGCTGGCGATATAGCCCCGCCACATCGCCGCCGAGGGGTCGTCGCTCAGCACCGGCGAGGCGAAGTCGGTCTCGGCCTCGGCGTAGCGCCGCGCCAGCACCTTGGCCACGCCGCGCAGGCCGCGGAACTCGCCGTCGCCCATCAGGGTCTGGTGGGCGCGGCCGGCGGCGTTGAGCACGCCGATCGCCTCGAACGACAGGTTGGAGCCGACCAGGAAGCGGGCCAGGGCCATGCGCGCGGCCGTGTCGTCGCCCTTGCCGTCGTTTCCGCCGGTCGCCGGGATCGCGCCCAGCAGCGCGTCATACCGGGCCATGAAGCCGCCCGAGCCGGTCTTGGACCAGTGCTCGGAATCGATCAGGGCCGGCATGGCCATGGCCTGGGGCGCGCCGGCCCCGGCGTCGGCCTGGGCCTGACCGCTGGACGACGAGGACAGCAGCAGGCCCTTGGGCCGGCCGATGCGGACGATGTCGCCGTCGGCGACCACCTGCAGGTCGCCGGCATAGCTTTCGACCGCCAGGCCGGTGGCAGACTGCAGCAGAGCCATTTCGACATAGTCGCGGCGCGACGGCAGGCCCTTGGACGGAGCCAGGGCGGTGGCGACCGCGACGCGGTCGCCGACCGCGGGGTCGGTGACCCAGGCGATCTTCGTCGCGCCAGCGACATTGGCGGTCAGGGTGACGGGGCTGGCGTTGTCGTCGCGGGCCACATGGACCAGGTCCGGAGAGTCCTGGGTCCCCGCCCCCAGGGCGATCGTCCAGTTGGAGCCGACGCCGTCGGCGTAGAACAGCGCGCCTTGCGGCGTGCTGATGCGCAGCGCCGCATAGTCGGGCCCCTTGAAGGCCTGGATGGTGCGGTACTGCGGCGTGCTGACGGGCAGCTTGCCGATGTCCAGCCGGGCCGGCGTGTCGAACACCACCCAGACCGCCTCGCCGCGCCGGAACACCGCGGCGCCGGCCGGATTGGCCCAGTCGAAGCTGAGCTGCACCTGGCCCGCGACCCTGGAGAACTTGACCGCCACCGCGCCGCTGGCCGGCATCGGGTTGGGACGCCGCGCGACCACGGCCGCGGCGGGCGCCGGCGCCGAAGCCGTCTCGGCCCGGGCGAACAGGTTGATGAAGTCGTCGCCGTCGGCGTTGCCGGCTCGGAAGTCGGCGTCGTCGCTGAGCGCGACCACGATCTCGACCACGCCGCCGACGTGGCGCGCCTGGGCGCCCTTGACCCAGCGCGGCGGGCCGACGTTCAGCGGCGAAAGATTGGGATTGGCGTCGCGGGGAAAGCGCAGCACCACCGCCGTCCCCTCGCGACGGGCCTGCATGCCACGCGAGCCGGGGAACTCCAGCCGCGTGAAGTCGGGGGCCTGGGCGACCCTTACCTGGAGGCCCGCGGAAGCGGCGGGACGCGGCGCGGCGGCCTTGCGGGGGGCGGACTTGGAGACCTGGCGCGGCCCGGCCGAGATCGACACCGCCGGGGTCGCGACCCCGAGGATGCAGATCGCCGCGACGGTCGATCTCAGGATCCCTCCCAGCTTCATGCCCCCGCCCGCGCTCCCGTCCTAGCCGGCCTTCTTGCCGCCGGCCTTGCCGGCCTCGGGACCCGCGCCGGCCAGGGGCGCGGCCGCGGCCTGAGCGGAAGGAGCGGCGGCGGCGGGCTTGTCGGCGGCCGCCAGGGCCGCCCGTTGCTTGGCGATGGCGTCGGCCGACAGCCGATTGGCCAGGCGCTCGGTCAGGATCTTGGCGTCGTTCGGCGACATGTTGGCCAGGATCATCGAGAGCGTCCGCTCCTTCATCTTGGCGGCGATCGGCAGGCGCACGCTGTCGTCCAGCACGCTCATGCGGGCGGCGGCGTCCTTGGGCTTCATGGCCGAATAAACCGTGACCATGCGCATGGCCTCGGCCTCCTTCTGGGCGTCAGCTTGGCCCAGCAGGCCCTGGATCTCGCCCTTCATGCCGTTCAGCGCCTTCATCTTGGCGTCGAGCTTGGCCTCGGCGGCGGCCAGCAGCTGCAGTTGGACGTCGATGTCCTGCTCGCGCTGGTCCAACTGGCCGCGGCGCTGGCCCAGGCTCTGCAGCACGCGCAGCTCGGCCGGCGACAGGCCGGCTTCCTTGGCCAGTTCGCTGGACGACGGCGCACAGACCGCCGGCGGCGTCTTGGCCGCGGCGTCCTTGCCGGCGTCGGCGGCCGAGGCGGCCTTGTCGGCGTCGGGCTTGGCCACGCCCTCGGCGAAAGCCTTGGCGCCGCTCAGCATGTCGGGCACGGACTTGGCGCCGGCCAGGGCGTTGACGGCGAGCACGCCGACCACGGCGACCCCGACGATCGGCAGGATGCGCGGAACGTTTTTCATCGACGGCCCCTAAAGGTCGAACCGGGACGCGGCGGATCTTCCGGGCCCTCGAACAGGTCATCATCTATCCGCGCCCGTGAACGCGGAGTTTCCTTTGGCGCCGAAGACCGCGCGGGGGAAGGCGGCGGGGCGTCGCGGGGGATGCGGGCCTCGCGGTCCAGCAGCTTCTCGAAGTCTTCGGCTCGCAGCCGGCGCGGGGTTTCCGGCGGACGCTCCGGCTCGGCTGCGCGGATCGGACGCGGCGCGGCGCGGGGCTCCGGCGCGATAGCGCGCGGCTCGACGGGCGGGCGCGCGCCTGGTTCCCTTGAAGAAGACATTGGCGGCGGCGTGACGATCGGCCGGTTCAGGCGTTCGTCTAGCTGGGCGGCCAGGGCCTGGGCCCGGGAAATGCGGTCGGCCAGGGTGTCGGCGGCCTCGTCGGTCGCGGCGCGCAGATCGGCCAGGCCCTGCTCGGCGCGCATGGCGGCGCGGTCGAGGTCGGCCACGGCCTTGGCGAAGCCCTCGTGGCTGTCGCGCAGGGCCTTCAGCCGGCGCTCCAGGCGCACGCCGAAGGCCAGGGCGATCAGCAGCAGGATCGCCAGCAGACCGTTGAGGGCGATGGCCGTCACGCTCATTTCAGCTTCTGAACCGCCTTCTTGGCCGCCATGCTCAGGGGCGCGTCGGCCCGCACGGCGATCGAGTGGTTGCGGCGGCCCATGCGCCCGCGGGTCAAAGGGATGGAACCGGCGCGCAGCTCCACCGGGCTGTCGGGCGTGGCGTTCAGCATCAGGGTGTCGCCGACCTTCAAGTCCAGGACCCTGGAGAGCGGCAGCTGCTGCTCGTCGAGCACGGCGCGGACTTCCATCTGGGTGGTCCAGAGCTCGGTGGCCAAGTGGCCTTCCCAGATGTTGTCGCGGCCGAACTTCTCGCCCATGAACTGCTGCAGCAGCATCTTGCGGATGGGCTCGAGGGTCGCATAGGGCAGCAGAAGCTCGATTCTGCCGCCGCGGTCTTCCATGTCGATCCGAAGCTTCACCAGAATCGCGGCGTTGGCCGGCCGGGCGATGGCGGCGAAGCGCGGGTTGGTCTCCAGACGGTCCAGGCTGAACGACACCGGGTGCAGGGGCTCGAAGGCCGCCTTGGCGTCGTGCAGCACCACCTCGACCATCCGCTGCACCAGCACCCGCTCGATGGTGGTGTAGGGACGGCCTTCGATGCGCATGGCCGCGGTGCCGCGACGGCCGCCCAGCAGCACGTCGACGATCGAGTAGATCAGGTTGGAGTCGACGGTCAGCAGGCCGTAATTGTCCAGCTCCTCAGCCCGGAACACCGCCAGGATGGCCGGCAGCGGGATCGAGTTCAGATAGTCGCCGAAGCGGATCGAGCTGATGTTGTCGAGGCTGACCTCGACGTTGTCGGAGGTGAAGTTGCGCAAGCTGGTCGTCATCAACCGCACCAGGCGGTCGAAGACGATTTCCAGCATCGGCAGGCGCTCGTACGAGACCAGGGCCGAGTTGATGATCGCGCGGATGCCGGTGCGGTCGTCGTTGCCGTCGCCGGACATGTCGAAGCCCAGCAGACTGTCGATCTCGTCCTGGTTCAGGATGCGCTCGGCGCCCATGCCGTCGCCGCCGCCGTCGTCCCAGCCGCCCATGCCGCCGCTGAAGTCGCCAAACTCGTTGGCGCCAGCCTCGCCGCCTGGCGGGTTCTCCGAGGCCCACTGGGCCATCGCGGCCTGATCGTCGATGTCTTCCGCCATGTCGGTTCGCCTCAGCCAGCCCGGGGGCTAGTTGATCAGCATCTCCTCGATCAGCACCGCGTTCACCTTGGAGGGCGCGGCGACCAGATTAACGCGACGCAGCAGCTCGGCCCGCAGCTGATAGCTGCCCTGGCTGCCATTGAGGTCTTCCGGACGCAGTTCGCGCAGGAAGGTCTGGAACATGTCCTGCAGGCGCGGGAGGTTCGGCGTCAGGGCCTCGGCCGTCTCCTCGTCGGGCAGTTCGAAGGTCAGTTTCAGCTTCAGGAAGGTCGACTTGCCGTCGGCGGCCTGCATGTTCACCACGATGTCCGGCAGAGTGTAGAACACCACGCCGTCGGGGCCTTCCTTGATCACCGGCGCGCCGGCCGCGGGCGCGGCTTCGCCGCCGCCATGGCCGCCCTTCTCTTCCTTCTTCTTTTCCTTCTTCTTCGGCTTTTCGTGGCCCGCCTCGCCGTGGGCGTCGGGCTTGGGCTTCAGGAGCAGGAAGGTCGTCACGCCGCCGCCCACCAGCACGACGGCCGCCGCGGCCGCGATGATGATCATCATCGGCGGCTTCTTCTTAGCCGGAGCTTCGCCCTCGGCAACGCCCTCTTCGCCTTCCGGGGCGGGAGCGTCCTTGGGGGGTTTCTTGGCCACGCGCGCGGTTCCTTGGAATCTACGGATCTACTCATGCGTGGAGCATGGTTAACGATGTCTTTTGAAGGCCATTTCGCCGCAGGCTGAATCTGCCCGGCAGACTCCGTCACACGAGCCTCATTAACCTTTCTCTTCGTTGAAATTCCTGGTCTTTTCGAGTTGGCACGAGGGTTGCTTGCGGAGTTGCGGCGCATTTGTCGCGCCAGCCGTCTCGGTAACCGGTCATGGACAACGCTCTGTATGTGGGACTTTCGCGGCAGATGACCCTGCGCCGCGAACTCGACATCGTGGCCAACAACATCGCCAACGCCAACACCACCGGCTTCAAGGTCGAGGAGCTGATGGTCCGCACCGAGCCGGCGAAGCCGGCCCGCACCGCCGGCGGGGCGAACCCCGTGAAGTTCGTGCTGGACGACGGCGTGGCGCGCGACTTCGGCCAGGGCGCCCTGACCCAGACCGGCGGCGACTTCGACCTGGCCCTGGAAGGCCAGGGCTTCTTCAAGGTCTCCACAGCCGGCGGCGAGCGCTACACCCGCGACGGCCGTTTCACCATGAACCCGGAGGGCAAGCTGGTCACCCAGAACGGCCAGCCCGTGCTGGACGACGGCGGCGGCGAGATCCTGCTGGACCCGCTGAAGGGCCCCGTCACCATCGCCCGCGACGGCACGGTCAGCCAGGGCGCCGAACTGCTCGGCAAGATCGCCGTGGTGCGCCCCACCGACCTGGCCAGCTTCCGCAAGGACGGCGACAACCTCTATCGCAACACCACCAACGACACCCCCCAGGCCGCCCCGGACGCCACGATCCACCAGGGCATGCTGGAAGCCTCCAACGTCCAATCGATCACCCAGATCACCAAGCTGATCGAGGTCAGCCGCGCCTACGAGAGCGTGGCCAAGATGATGGATCAAACCTCGGAACTGTCCCGGTCCGCCGTCGAGCGGATGGGCAAGGTCCAGTAAGGGATAACTGAACGATGCAAGCGCTTCGCACCGCCGCGACCGGCATGTCGGCCCAACAGCTGAACGTCGAGGTCATCTCCAACAACATCGCCAACATGAACACCGTCGGCTTCAAGCGCCAGCGGGCCGAGTTCCAGGACCTGATCTACCAGACGATCGAGCGGGCCGGCTCGCAGTCGTCGGGCGACGGCAACGTGGTGCCGACCGGCGTGCAGATCGGCGGCGGCGTGAAGGCCGGCTCGGTCTACCGCATCCACGAGCAGGGCACCCCGACCATGACGAACAACGAGTTCGACGTGGCCATTCAGGGCAAGGGCTTCCTGCAGATCCTGCTGCCCTCGGGCGAGACCGCCTACACCCGGGCCGGCAACTTCTCGACCAACGACCAGGGCCAGATCGTCACCGAGGACGGCTACACCGTCCAGCCGGGCATCACGATCCCGCAGAACGCCGTGTCGACCACCATCGGCAAGACCGGCCTGGTTCAGGTGAAGCTGGACGGCAACCCGACCCCGCAGACGGTCGGCCAGATCGAACTGGCCAACTTCATGAACGAAGGCGGCCTGGAAGCCATCGGCGACAACATGTTCATGGAAACCGCGGCCTCGGGCGCGGCCAACATCGCCGCCCCCGGCCAGCCCGGTTTCGGCACGTTGCTGCAGAACTACACCGAAGCCTCGAACGTCGACTCGGTCAGCGAAATCACCGCCCTGATCGTCGCCCAGCGCGCCTACGAGATGAACTCCAAGGTCATCACCACGGCCGACCAGATGCTCCAAGCCACGTCGAACCTGAGGTCATAAGCCGATGAAAGTCCCGACTTTTGCCCTTGGCGTCCTTTCCTTCGCCGCCCTGCTGATCGCCAGCCCGGCCCTGGCCGGCCAGGCCGTGTCGCTGCGGTCCGACACCACCGACGCCGACGGCCGGATCACCCTGGGCGAGCTGTTCGACGGGGCCGGCGCGGCCTCGGACGTCGTCGTCGCCAGCCGCGTGGGACCCTCGGCCGTGCTCGACGCCGGCGCGGTGCAGATCGCCGCCCGCCGGGCCGGGCTGGACTGGGCCAACAGCAACGGCGTGCGCCGGATCATCGTCCGCCAGGGCTCGGACGGCGCGCTGGCCGGCGCCTCGCGCGGCAATGTGGAAGTTCTTGCCTACGCCCGCAGCCTGGCGAGCGGCGAGATGGTCCAGCCGGAAGACCTGGTCTGGATCAAGGTCGCGGCCGGCCCCTCGGACGCGCCGCGCGACGCCGACGACCTGATCGGCATGACCGTCAAACGCCCGCTGCGCCAGGGTGCGGCCGCCAGCCTGCGCGACGTCTCGACGCCGCAGGTCATCAAGGCGGGCGATATTGTCGCAGTCACCTACGAAGACGACGGCGTGGCGCTGACCTTGCAAGGCAAAGCCATGGCGGCGGGGGCGGTCGGCGAAAGCCTGATGGTCCAGAACACCGCCAGCAAGAAGATCATCGAGACCGTGGTCATCGGGCCCGGCTCGACCGCCGTCGGCCCGCAGGCGATGCGCCTGAGGGCCAACCGTAACAACACGCTGCGCTACGCCGCTCGCTGAGAAGGTCACGTCTGATGCGCCCCGCCCTCGCCGCCCTCCTGCTGCTCGCCCCGCTCGCCGCCTGCTCGACCGTCAAGGAAGCGGTGAAGGGCCCGGAACTGGCGCCCGTCGGCTATCCGGCCCAGCTGGCGCCGATGACCCAGCAATATGTCGCCACGCCCCAGCCCGCCTCGGCCAATTCGCTGTGGCGCACCGGCGCGCGCACCTTCTTCAACGACCAGCGCGCCAGCAAGGTCGGCGACATCCTGACCGTCAACATCGACATCGACGACAGCGCCACCACCAAGAACCAGACCTCGACCTCGCGGGCTTCCAACAGCTCGCTGGGCGTGCCGAACTTCCTGGGCCTGGAATCTAGCCTCGGGAAGGTTCTGCCGGGCGGTTTCGACCCAGCCAACATGATCAACACCAAGTCGGGCACGTCCAACGCCGGGGCTGGCGCGGTGAACCGTTCGGAAAAGATCAGCCTGACCATCGCCGCCGTCGTCTCGGGCGTGATGCCCAACGGCAATCTGGTGATCCAGGGCACCCAGGAGGTGCGCACCAATGCCGAGGTGCGTCAGCTGACCGTGGCCGGCATCGTGCGCCCCGAGGACATCTCGTCGGCCAACACCATCAAGCACACCCAGATCGCCGAGGCCCGCATCAGCTATGGCGGCCGTGGCGACATCAGCCGCGTCCAGAAAACCCCGGCCGGCCAGTCGCTGGTCGAGAAGTTCTCGCCGTTCTAGGCGCTCGGCGGCGGGACAGCCGAGGCGGACGCCTTGATCGGACGGGCGCGCGGGGCCAGATTGGTTGGCGTCACAGCGTTCGCCCGGTCTCGCCGGGCCTGACCCCGGAGCCGACCCCATGAACAAGCGCGCCCGCGCCTTTTCCGCCTTGGTCGGCGCCGCTCTCCTGGCGATCGCCCTCCCCGTCGCCGCCAGCGCCCAGCCGTTCAGCGGCCCGATGGGCGTGACCGGGCGATGGGCCATCGACCTGTCGCGCTCGAAGTTCAACGCCGCCCTGACCGGCCCGCCGCCGCTCAGCGGCGAGCTGGACGTCACCATCGACGACGGCAAGGCCCTGGCCTGGACCCTGGTCGAGGTGGACGAGGCCGGCGTCGCCGCCCTGCAGTTCGCCCACGCCGTGCTCGACGGCCCACCGACCCAAGCCGTGGTCAACCTGAACCTGGTAAAGATCAGCGTCCAGCGCGTCGGCCAGAGCGCGGTGACCGTCACCACCCACGGCGAGCAGGGCTCGCGCCATCAGTCGATGAAGGTCACCCGCACCGATCCCGACACCCTGCTGGTCGAGCAGGACATCGACGGCCGCCCCGGCCCGCCGGATCAAACGCTGATCCTGACGCGGGTGAAGTAGCGCCCTCCCCTTTTTCGGGAGAGCGACAGCCGAGGGCTCACGGAGTCTTCGCGCCGCCTCGAGACGGCGCGAACGAGCGCGTCACCAGTTGAACATGGTCCCGTCCTCCAGCCGGTTCACCGGCAGGTAGGCGCGCTTATAGGGATATTGCTGCGCCAGGACCTCGTCGATCTCGACGCCCAGGCCCGGCCGCTCGCCGGGATGCAGCATGCCGTCCTTGAAGGTGTAGCCGTGCGGGAAGACCGCGTCGGTCTCCGGCGTGTGGCGCATGTATTCCTGCAGGCCGAAGTTGGGGATCGACATGTCGAAATGCAGGGCCGCGGCCATGGTCACCGGCGACAGGTCCGTGGCGCCGTGGCAGCCGGTCTTGACGTGGTGCAGGTCGGCGAAGGCTGCGATCTTCTTCAGGTTGGTGATGCCGCCGGCGTGCAGCACCGTGGCCCGCAGGTAGTCGATCAGCTGTTCCTGGATCAGGATGTTGGCGTCCCAGACGTGGCTGAAGATCTCGCCGACGGCCAGCGGGGTGGTGGTGTGCTGGCGCATCAGGCGGAAGCCGGCCTGGTTCTCGGCGGGCACGGCGTCCTCCAGCCAGAACAGGCGGTAGGGCTCCAGGTCCTTGCCCAGGCGGGCGGCCTCGATCGGCGTTAGGCGGTGATGGACGTCGTGCAGCAGGTGCACGTCCCAGCCCAGCACCTCGCGCGCCTTCTCGAACAGCTTGGGCGCGTGGCTCAGATATTTGGCCGTCGACCAGACGTTCTCGGTGGGCAGGTCGGCGTCGGCCGGCTCGTAGAACATCTTGTCGCCCGAGACGCCGTAGGTGCTGGCCAGGCCCGGCACCCCGGTCTGCAGGCGGATGGCCTTGTAGCCGAGGCCCTTGTACTTCACCGCCTCGGCGATGGTGTCCTCGATCGTCTCGCCGTTGGCGTGGCCATAGACCGTGACGCCCTCGCGACAGGCGCCGCCCAGCAGTTGGTAGACCGGCAGCCCGGCCACCTTGCCCTTGATGTCCCACAGCGCCATGTCGACGGCGGCCAGGGCGGTCATGGCCACCGGGCCGCCGCGCCAGTACGAGCCGCGATAGAAGAACTGCCAGATGTCCTCGATCCGATGGGCGTCGCGGCCGATCAGGCAGGGGATCATGTGGTCGCGCAGATAGCTGACCACCGCCAGCTCGCGGCCGTTCAGCGTGGCGTCGCCGATCCCCGTCACCCCGTCCGAGGTGGTGATCTTCAGGGTGACGAAGTTGCGGCCAGGGCAGGTGACGATCACCTTGGCGTCGACGATCTTGAGCATGGAGGGTTGGTCTACCTTTGTCGCGTAAGTGGCCTGACCAATCCTTAGTCCAGATATTACAATTGCGCTAGAGCATCGTGGCGCCTTTCGCCGCCATGCTTTAGGCTGCCGGGGACCCCGCGACGCGCGTGGGCGGGAAAGTCTCATGACCACGTCGACCGCAGAAACCCGCAAGCTCTACCAGCAGGTCGCCAACGCGATCGCCGAATCCATCCGCGAAGGCGCGTTCCAGCCCGGGCACCGCCTGCCCTCCGAACGCGACCTGGCCGAGGAATACAAGGTCAGTCGTCCCACGGTGCGCGAGGCGATGATCGCCCTGGAGATCCGCGGCTTGGTCGAGGCTCGCCACGGTTCGGGCGTCTATGTCACCGAGGCCGCCTCAGCCGAGGTTCCCGCCCCCGAGCTGGACATCGGCGCCTTCGAACTAACCGAGGCCCGCCGCTTGATCGAGGGCGAGTCCTGCGCCCTGGCCGCCACCACCATCACCGACCAAGAACTGGTCGACCTGGAAAAGATCCTCGACGACATGGTCGAGGAGAACGACCACGACGTGCGCGGCGATCTGGCCGACCGCCGGTTCCACGTCACCATCGCCCGCGCCACGCGCAACAGCGCCTTGGTCACCGTGGTCGAGAACCTCTGGGATCTGCGCTACAAGTCGCCGCTGTGTCGGGCGATGCTGGAACGCGCCCGCCAGGTCGGCGTGCGACCGCTGATCGACGACCACCAGGAAATCCTCAGCGCCCTGAAGGCCCGCGACCCGAAGACCGCCCGCAACGCCATGCGCGAACACCTGGGCCGGGTGATCGACAATCTGCTGACCGCCACCGAGATCGACGCGATGCAACAGGCTCGCAGCGAGGTCGCCGCCCGCCGCAGCGAACTGGCGCGCCGCTCGCTGATCTGACAGCGCTGCATTCCGGCCGAAATCAAAGCCTGAGGGTGGGCGGCTGAAGGGAAGGCTCCAGCCGCCCGTCGCCGGCCGGCCCCGGGAGGAGGTGCGATGACGGGCAAGGTCATCGCGTAGGCCGACGAGGTTCGTCGACTATCAGCATAGCCCATCCACGGGTTGGCGCAAGACAATTGGTCTGACCATTAAATCGCGCAAAAGTATATTTGGTCAGGACTGTCTAGTGGCGCGGATCGGACCCGCCGGGTTTTAGCAAGTCGGCGCCGGTAGAACCCGAACGCCCGCTGTTTCGTTGAGACAAGCACCATGGCCGAGACCGTCAATATCGTCTGCCCGCACTGCGACGCCACCAACCGGCTGCCCGCCGAGCGCGACGCCAAGGCGGCCAAGTGCGGCCGCTGCGCCCGGCCGCTGTTCACGGGCCAGCCGGTGGACCTGACCACCGCCCGGTTCCGCAAGCATGTGGCCGGCAGCCAGATCCCGATCGTCGCCGACTTCTGGGCGGCCTGGTGCGGGCCCTGCAAGGCGATCGCCCCGATCTTCGCCCGTTCGGCCGCCGAGCTGGAGCCCCGCGCCCGGTTCGTGAAGGTCGACGTCGACGCCGAGCCCGCCCTGGCCCAGGCCTATGGCGTGCGCGGCATCCCCGCCCTGTTCCTGTTCAAGGACGGCAAGGTCGCCGCCAACCAGGCCGGCCTGCCCGACCCCGGCTTCTTCCGCCGCTGGCTGGACGAACACGCGCCGGCCTGAGAGACGACAGGCCAAGCCGGAGCTTGCCGCCCGGTCCCGCGTTTATCCTCATTCAACAAAGGGAATGAGGCCGACGATGCCCAAAACCCATCACGCCCTCCTGGTCGCGGGTCCGGTCGCCCTGCTGCTGGCGGCCTGCGGCGGCGGTCCGGCCTTGCCGCCCGAGCAGGGCTATGGTCCCAACCCCGTCCTGCCCGCCGCCAAGAAACAGATGATCCCGGTGATGAAGATCGCGCCGGCGGTCGGATGGGCCGACGGCCAGACCCCGGACGCCGCACCGGGCTTCATCGCCACCGCCCTGGTCCGCGGCCTGGACCACCCCCGCTGGCTCTATGTGCTGCCCAACGGCGACGTGCTGATCGCCGAGACCAACGCCCCGCCCAAGCCCGAGGACGGCAAGGGCCTCAGGGGCTGGTTCCAGAAGATCATCATGAAGCGGGCCGGCGCGACGCCGCCTTCGGCCAACCGCATCACCCTGGTGCGCGACGCCGACAATGACGGGACGCTGGAGGTCCGAACCCCCTTCCTGTCGAACCTGCACTCGCCGTTCGGCATGGCCCTGGTCGGCGACACCTTCTATGTCGCCGACAGCGACGCCCTGCTGGCCTTCCCCTACCAGACGGGCCAAACCCGGATCACGGCCGCGCCGCGCAAGGTGGCCGACCTGCCGGCCGGGCCGATCAACCACCACTGGACCAAGAACGTCATCGCCAGTCCCGACGGCTCCAGGCTGTACGTGACCGTCGGCTCCAACAGCAATGTCGGCGAGAATGGCATGGCCGCCGAAGAACGGCGGGCGGCGATCCTGGAGATCGACCCGGCCACCGGCGCCAGCCGCGTCTTCGCCTCGGGCCTGCGCAACCCCAACGGCATGGACTGGCAGCCGCAGAGCGGCGCCCTGTGGGCGGCCGTCAACGAGCGCGACGAGATCGGCAACGACCTGGTCCCCGACTACATGACCTCGGTTCGGGACGGCGGCTTCTACGGTTGGCCCTACAGCTACTACGGCCAGACGGTGGATACGCGCGTGAAGCCCCAGCGGCCGGACCTGGTGGCCAAGGCGATCAAGCCGGACTACGCCCTGGGCGCCCATACCGCCTCGCTGGGCCTGACCTTCTACGACGCCGACGCCTTCCCGCCGCGTTACAAGGGCGGCGCCTTCGTCGGCCAGCACGGCTCGTGGAACCGCAAGCCGGTCAGCGGCTATCGCGTTGCGTTTGTCCCGTTTTCGGGCGGCAAGCCGTCCGGCCCGGCCGAGCCGTTCCTGACCGGCTTCCTCGACGCCAAGGGCCAGGCCCTGGGTCGCCCGGTCGGCGTGGGAGTCGACAAGTTCGGCGCCCTGCTGGTGGCCGACGACGTCGGCAACGTCGTGTGGCGGGTCGCGGCCAACACGCCTCCGCCACCCAAGAGCGAGCCTTCGCCCGCCGCCAAGCCTGCCCCCTAGGCGGGCACGGGCTCGTCGACGCCCACCTCGCGCGGCGGGGCGTTGAAGACCGCCTCGTCCAGGATGCCCTCGCGCTTGGCGACAATGGTCGGCACCAGCGCCTGACCGGCGACGTTGACGGCCGTGCGGCCCATGTCGAGGATCGGGTCGATGGCCAGCAGCAGGCCCACGCCCTCCAGGGGCAGGCCCAGGGTCGACAGGGTCAGGGTCAGCATGACCACCGCGCCGGTCAGCCCCGCCGTCGCCGCTGAGCCCAGCACCGACACGAAGACGATCAGGCCGTAGTCGGTCAGCTGCAGCGGCAGGTGGTAGAACTGGGCGATGAAGATCGCCGCCACGGCCGGGTAGATCGCCGCGCAGCCGTCCATCTTGGTGGTCGCGCCCAACGGCACGGCGAAGGCGGCATAGGCGCGCGGCACGCCTAGCCGCGTCTCGGTCAGGGCTTCGGTCACCGGCAGCGTGCCGATCGACGAGCGCGAGACGAAGCCCAGCTGGATGGCCGGCCACGCCCCGGCGAAGAACCGCAGCGGGTTCAGGCCGTTCAGCGCCAGGATCGTCGGATAGACCACGAACAGCACCAGGCCCAGGCCGATATAGATCGCGCCCGCGAAGGCGCCCAGCTGGCCCAGGGTGGTCCAGCCGTATTGCGCCACGGCGTTGCCCAGCAGGCCGATGGTGCCGATCGGCGTCAGGCGGATCACCCACCACAGCACCTTGCGCACCACCGCCAGGGCCGAGGCGTTGAAGGCCAGGAAGCCCTCGGCGGCCGGACCGACCTTGATCGCCGCCACGCCCGCCACCAGGGCCAGGACCAGGATCTGCAGCACGTTGAACGAGGCCGTCGTCGTGGCCGCGCCGTCGACGATCTTGGTCGAGGCCTGAAGGCCCAACATGTTGGATGGAATAAGGCCCGTCAGGAAATCCAGCCACGAGCCGGTCGTGCGCGGGGCGTGGGCCGTCGCCAGATCGACCACGGCGTGATCGCCGGGACGCAGGACCAGGCCCAGGGCGATGCCGATGGCCACGGCGATCAGGGCGGTGATCGCGAACCACAGCAGGGTGCGCCAGACCAGCCGGGCGGCGTTCTGCAGCTCGCGCAGGTTGGCGATGCTGGCGACGATGGCGGTGAACACCAGCGGCGGGACCAGGACGCGGAGCAGCTGGACGAAGATCGCCCCCACCTGGTGCAGGGTTTCGGCCAGGCCGTAGCCGGGCTGGCCCTCCGCCGGTCCCAGGGACCGGGCCAGCAGGCCGAGCCCCAGGCCGACGACCATGGCGACCAGGACCTGGACGCCGAAGCTGCCGATGAAGCGCCCGGCCTTCGTGGCGGGGGGCGAGGATGGAGGAGTCTGGGTCTGGGCCATCTGGGTCCTCTCGAAAGCCCGTCCGGGCGCTCCAGCATAACGTCGCAAGGCCCCGACCGGGTCAAATCAGGGGGCCGTCCGCCCTCGGTTCTGACGCCGACGGGTGGAAACGCCCAACCAGAATTCATCGACGCCGGCTCAATGCATCTGGATTGGCCGGATCGCGCAAGACGGCGCCCGGCGTCGGCATGTCACATGGTCAACGCCCGGCCGTCGGCTCTAGAAGGGTGTTGGTCGCAGCCTCCAGTACCCGGGGATTCCATGAGCCTGTCCTTCGTCATCGGCGCCGTCATCGGCTCCGGCGCCTTCATCCTGCTGGGGCGCGCGCCGGCGCAGAAGCTGGTCGAGGCCGTTCAGGCCCGCATCGGCAAGCCGCGCTAACCGCGACCGAAAGCAACGCGCGAACGGACCGGAAGTCTTCGCCGTACTTGCGGGCCCGAACACGCAAGCGTGTCGGAACGAAAGTCTTGGCCAACGCCTTTATTTGGTATCGGCGCGCAGCTCGCACGCCTTTTGATGCCAAGGAGGCGTACATGTCTATTCTTGCGTGGATCGTGCTCGGCCTCGTGGCCGGCTTCATCGCCAGCAAGCTCGTCAGCCGCACCGGCGGCAGCCTGGTGGTGGACCTGGTGCTCGGGATCGTCGGCGCCGTGGTGGGCGGGTTCCTGTTCAACCAGTTCGGTTCCGCCGGAGTCACTGGCCTGAACCTCTACAGCCTGCTGGTCGCCGTCATCGGCGCGGTCGTCGTCCTGGCGATCTACCACGCCTTCACCGGCCGCCGAGCGCTCTAGCTTCCAACACGTTCGACACGGGAAAAGCGCCTCTGGCCCGGCCGGAGGCGCTTTTTCATGGCCTGCGGTCAGAGCGCCACCGCCTGCTGCAGCATCTGCAGCGCCACGCGCAGGCATTCGATCCGCAGAGGACCGCGGCCGATGTCGCCGAACTGAGCGTGGCGATGGTGGGTGTAGCCGCCGCGGCGCGCACAGGCGAAGTGGACGAGGCCGCCGGGCCGCTCGGGATCGCCGACCTCCTCGGCCCAGCCGGTGATCGACACCGCCACATCGGCCTTCGACCGCTTGATCGCCCCGTCCGCCATGGCGATCGCCGTCGATTGCGAGACCGAGCCGCCGTGCGGCAGGAGCGACGGCGGCACGTCGAGCAACGCGATCTTGGCGTCGTCGGTATAGACCACGAACCCGCGGTCAAAGGCGTGCGAGCATCCCGGCACGTCGGTCAGCAGCGAGGCCAGCAGGCCGCCGGTGCAGCTTTCCGCCGTCGCCAGGGTCAGTTCGCGGTCGCAGGCGGCCTCAAGGACCGCCCGCGTCAGTTCGTCGATGTCCGGTGGCAGGATCGGATCAAGCGCCTCGGGCATGAGCACTCCGAAAAAGGGGGAAGGCTAACCGCCCTCCCCCGGGACATCAGTTCGGCTGTTTTCCGCCCAGTTCGGCCATCAGCTCTTCCTTGCGGGCCTTCAGGCGCTCGCCCATCGCCTCGAGATCCTCTTCGCCCTTCTTGGCCTGGGCGAAGATGCCGCCGGGCTGCTCTTCCTCCTTGACGTGGTGCTTGATGTACTCGCCCAGCACCTTGACCTTGGCGTCGTAGAATTCGTCGCCCGGCCGCATCGCCTCGATCTCGGCGATCAGCTTCTTGGCGCCGTCATGCTCGACATAGGCTTCGTCCAGCATGTCGTCCTCGACCTCGCCGCGCTCCTCCGGATAGAAGATCTCCTCCTCGATCCGCGTGTGGACCTTGAGGGCCAGGGCGATCTTATTGAAGAGCGCCAGCTTTTCGGACTCCGCCTCCAGCTGTTCGTATTCGTCGAACCAGCCTTCGACCTCGCGGTGGTCCTTCTTCAGAAGGGTGATCGCCAACGGATCGCGGCGACCGGTGCGGCGCGTGCGACGAGGCTTGGCGGACTTGGCCTTGGTCGATGAGCTCTTGGCGGAGGTCGCCATGGTGTCTCTCCCTGAATGCTTGGTCGCCGAAGTTGGCGGATCACAAACACTTGGCGTCGGGAGGGCGTTCCCGTTTCAGAGCTTTTCCGCTCAAGTAACGCGCTTTAGGTCGACTGCCCGACACCTGTAACCGCAAGTCACTCTCATTCTTATATCAAGGCACGAAAAAGCCCGGACGCAGCGCGCCCGGGCTTTGCCGTCTTTCCGCCGAAGCGTCGGTTCAGTGGCCGCTGGCCACGGCGTCTTCCTGGATCTCGTGGACCTTGGCGCCCCGCGCCGCGAACGAGAACCACAGGACGTACAGGTAGCAGATCAACGGCACGATGAAGGCCAGCGAGCGGGCCCCCACCGGGAAGTGATGGATGAAGGCGTCGACTGTGGCGCCATACACGATCGAGATGAACCCGCCGCCGCAGATCGCCATGCACATCAGGCCCGAGGTCGCCGAGGCCGGGGCCGACGAGCGTTCCAGGGTGATGGTGAAGATGGTCGGGAACATGATCGAGTTGAACAGTCCGATCAGGATCGCCGCGATGCCCGGGATGAAGCCCATGGTCAGGGGCGCGATGTAGTCGCCCGGCAGGTGGACCGATCCGCCCAGCGGCGTGGCCGGCATGTGGTAGGTGGCGATCACCAGGGCGCAAAGGCCCGTGGCGCAGGCCGCCACGATGCCCAGCATCGTCGTGGCCTTGACGTAGCGCAGTAGCACCGAGCCGCCAAAGCGGCCGAACATCGCGAATAGCATGAAGATCGGGCCGACGAAGCCGGCGACCTGCGACGGCACGTTCAGGATCTGCTTCTGCTCAAGGAAGAAGATCATCCCCGAGATCACGCAGACCTCCGCGCCGACATAGAGAAAGATGCCCAACGAGCCGAGATTGGCCCACTTGGACTGCAACGCCTTGAACGGCGACTCGGCGTGCTCGGCCATCTTCGGCGCGTGATGGGTGATGGTGTTGCGCACCAGGAACACGGCCAGGGTGAAGAAGGCCAGGATCACGGCGATCAGCAGGTAGACGTTGGTGACGAAGCCCAACCCCGTGGCCTTCATGGCCTCGGTGACCACCACGTCCTTCTCGAACAGCGGGCCCTTCAGCAGGAAGCTCGCGCCGAAGATGCCGCCTGCATAGGCGCCCATCGAGTTGAAGGCCTGCGAGAGGTTGAGGCGGAAGTGCGAGCCCTTGGGGTCGCCCATCGACGCGATCAGCGGGTTGGCCGCGACCTGCAGCAGGGTGATGCCCGAGGCGGCTACGAACAGGCCCAGAAGCACGGTGATGAAGTTGTGCGAGAAGGTCGTGGACCAGGCGATCAGGCAGCCCAGGACGATGCCGCTCAGACCCAGCACGATAGACTTGGCGTAGCCGTTCTTGGCCAGATAGGCTGCGGAGGGGATCGACATGATCCCGTAGGCGATGAAGAACGCGAACTGGTTCAGCTGCGTCTCGAAGTCCGTCAGCGTGTAGATGACCTTCATGCTCTTCACGAGCGGGTCAATCAGATTGGTGACGAACGCCCAGATGAAGAACAGCGCCGTGACGTAGACGACGGCCAGGATCAGGCCGCCTCCCCCGGTCTTGGGCGCCGCTCCGGTCGTCGGAGCCTGCGCCGCACCCATACCTGCCATGTTGTTTCACTCCCTGTCCGACATTGCGGGACGCGCCATCCACCCCAACCGTGACAACGTTGTCAAGCGTCGAGGCCGAACGTACGCCGCGAAGATCTCGCCTAGCCGCCGTGTGGGAACCGATTTCCCCGATTCGACGACAAATCGAAAACTCCGACAAATCCCCGCCAATGGGAAGTGGCGATGTCGATCATCGCCATTCTATGCGTGTCGGGCTGGGATCGTGATCGCTGTAAGTTGGCCTGGCCGACGCTTGCACGTCCCGGCTGCGCCGAGCCGGCCCCCTACGCCGCCCGGCGGCCCGCGTTGGGCGCGGGCGAGACGTCCCACACGTCGTGAGCGGTTTCGCCCGTGAGGATGTTCTCGGCGGTCAGGAGGCCGCTGAGCGGGGCCTGATCGCGGTCGCCGTCGCGGTGCAGGCCGTTGCGGCCGGCCAGGTGCAGGCTGGGGAACTGCATCTTCAGGTCCAGACGGATCATCGCCCGGTGCTCGGCGCAGTCCTCATCCTCGATCGGCAGCACCTTGCGCTGGCGCACGACGCGGGCGTCACTGACGGCGGTCGGGTCCATCAGCCCCATCACCGCGGCCTCGCGCCAGGCCAGGGCCACCAGGTCGGCGTCGCTGGTGGTCCACAGGCCGTCGCCCTCGAAGCAGAAATAGTCCAGGCCCAGGCAGCTGGCCGTCTCGCCTTCCGGCGCCATGTCCGGCGACCAGGCGCGATAGTTCTGCACCCGGCCGACCTGCAGGTCGGTGTCGTGGACATCGATCGCGGCCTCGCGCAGCGGCTTGCGGGTGCGCCCCACCAGGGCGACGGTGATCTGGTCGCGGTACATCAGTTCGCCGGCGTGGAACAGGCTGATCGGCGCCGGCCGCAGCATGGCCATCAGCTCGCGCAACGGCGCGGTCGAGACCACGTGGTCGGCGGTGCGCACCTCGTGGGCGCCGTCGTCGCGCAGGATGGTCACCGTCCACAGCCTGGTAGCGGCGTCGAACTTCAGGGCCTCGACACGCCGACCCAGGACGACTTCGCCGCCAAAGCCCGCGATCCTGTCGGCGCAGGCCCGCCACATCGAGCCGCCGCCCTGGCGAGGATAGCGCAGGCGGGCCGCTGGCCTGGCGGGGCCGGCGCGACCGGCCGGCATCTGGTCGCGGATCAGGCCTGACACCTTCTCGGCGAACGGCAGGAACAGCATTGACGACAGCCGGGCGCCGACCTGGTTGCGGATTTCGTCGCTGAAGGTGCGAGGCGTCCTGATCGGACGGATCTTGGCCACGCCGAACGAGGCCGCGCAGGCCGCGGCGCCGCGCAGGCCCAGATGCGTCAGGGTCTCCAGGGTCTTCAGCGGATAGGCATAGAACCGCTCGCGGTGATAGATCCGCGCTGTGCAGGGCTGCTCGACAAAGCCGTCCGGCAGCAGTTCGGACCACAGCGCCAGCACGCTGGGCGAAGCCGAGGCGTAGGCGCCGCCGTTCAGGTCGATCTTGAAGCCGTGATGGTCGATCGTGCGGCTGGAGCCGCCGACCGCGTGGGGATCCATTTCCATGACGGCGACGTTCCGTCCCGCCTTGGCCAGGGCATAGGCGGCGGTCAGGCCGGCCGGCCCGGCCCCGATCACCAAGGTTTCGACGTGCTGCCCCATGGCCGATGGTCCTCGTTCGAGAACCATCCTGGCCCGAGAAGGTTAAAGGACCGCCCCGCCGGATGGGGCGGAACGACGACGAACTTGGCCATGGGACGCTATGCCGCGCCTTACGGAACGCCAGGCTTCTAAGCCAATTGATCGCCGATCGGCAGGGTCCGGATGCGCTTGCCGGTCGCGGCGAAGATCGCGTTGACCAGGGCGGCCGGCGCCGGCGGCAGGGCCGGCTCGCCCAGGCCCGTCGGCGGGTTGTCGCTGGTCACGAAATGCACCTCCACATCCGGCGCGTCGGCCAGGCGCAGCATCGGGAAGTCGCCGAAATTGCTCTGGGTCACGGCGCCGTTCTCGATGGTGATCGCCTGGCCCAGCGCGCTGCCGATTCCGTCGAGGACCGAGCCCTGCACCTGCTGCTCGGCGCCGTTGGGGTTGACGATCTGACGGCCGACGTCGGCCGCCGCCCACGCCTTGCGAACCGTCAGGCTGCCGTCCACGACCGCCACCTCGACGACCACCGCCACATAGCCGCGATGGCTGTAGTGGCAGGCCACGCCCAGGCCGACGCCCTTGGGGGTCTTTCGGCCCCAGCCGGACGCCTCGGCCGCCCGGTCGAGCACGGCGCGCATCCGGCCGGTATGGAAGCTGTCGCCCTTGCCCGGCTCGCCGATAAGCCGAGGTTCGCCCAGCAGCTTGCGGCGGAACTCGACGGGGTCGACGCCCGCCGCGTGGGCCACCTCGTCGGTGAAGCTCTGGTACACGAAGCCGTAGGCGTTGTTGCCCGGCGCTCGCAGCCAACCAGTCGGCACGCCCAGCGGCATGACTGAGACGTCCTGGGCGTAGTTTTCCACCGCCCCGTACGGAAACTGCGTGCCGCCAATATTGGCCGCGCGCGCGAACTTCTGGCCTTCGCCGAAGGTCACGAAGTGGTTGCGCCAGGCGGTCAGCCCGCCCTGGGCGTCCAGCCCCGCCGTCAGCCGGTGGAAGCCGGCGGGACGGTAGAAGTCGTGCTGCATGTCGTCCTCGCGGGTCCACAGCAGCTTGACCGGCGCCCCGACCGTCTTGGAGATCCACGCCGCCTCGACCATGAAGTCGTTCATCAGCCGCCGGCCGAAGCCGCCGCCGCTGCGGGTGAAGTGGATGGTGATGTCCTCGGGCCGGATCCCGAGGGTCTTGGCCACCAGTTCGCGCCCGTCCTCGGGGTTCTGGGCGGGAGCCCAGATCTCGACCTTGCCGTCCTTGAAGCTGGCCGTGCAGTTCTGCGGCTCCAGCGTGGCGTGGGCGTTGAACGGATAGCTGTAGTCGGCCCTCACCACCTTGGCCGCGCCCTTCAGGGCGGCGTCGACGTCGCCGACCGTCTTGAGATTGCGATGCGGCGGCTGGCCGTGCAGTTCGGCGGCCTTGGCGATGAAGCCCGCGCTGCTCTGGGCGCTGGTCGGGTGGTCGGCCCAGGTGACCTCCAGGGCGTTGCGGCCCTTGCGCGCCGCCCACCAGGTGTCGGCCACCACCACCACGCCGCCGAGCAGGCCCTCCAGCTCGGTTCCGCCGTCGACCACGAAGGCGTGGCGCACGCCCTTGACCGCCTTGGCCGGGGCCAGGTCGACCTTGGCCACCTTGGCGGCGAACACCGGGGCCTTGAGGAAGGTGGCGTACAGCATGCCCGGTACGCGCACGTCGATGCCGTAAAGCGGCTTGCCGACCACGATGGCGGCGGTGTCGGACTGGGGCTGCGGCTTGCCGATGATCCGGTAGGCCTTGGGATCCTTGAGGACCAGGGTCTTGGGGTCGGGCGCCGCCAGGCCGGCCGCGGCCTGGGCCAGCTCGCCATAGGACAGCCGGCGCTTGCCCGCCTCGTCGACCACGAAGCCCGGCTCGGTGGCCAGACCGGCCGTCGGGACGCCCCAGCGCTGGGCGGCGGCCTGGATCAGCAGGGCCCGGCCCACCGCCCCGACCTGGCGCATCGGCTCCCAGTCGTCCGGGGTGGAGGTGCTGCCGCCGGCCGACTGCTCGCCGAACACCTTGGCGTCGATCGGGGCCTGCTCGATGCGCACGGCCGACCAGTCGACGTCCAGCTCCTCGGCGATCAGCATCGGCATCGAGGTCTTGATCCCCTGCCCGATCTCCGGCCGCTTGGCGGCGATGGTCACCACGCCGTCGGGCGCGATGCGGACGAAGGCGTTGAAGGGATTGGCGCTGGCCTCGCCCTGGGCCTGCACCAGCCCCGGCAGGCTGAACGACAGCAGCAGACCGCCGCCGGCCGCCGCGCCGGTCTTGAGGAACAGCCGGCGAGCGGGACTTTCCAGGATCGCGGCCATGCTCACGCCTCCACCTGGCCGGACGCCGCCTTGATGGCCTTGCGGATGCGGATGTAGGTGGCGCAGCGGCAGAGATTGCCGTTCATCGCCGTGTCGATCTCGTCGTCGGTGGGCTTGGGCGCGGCGGCCAGCAGGGCCGTGGCCGACATGATTTGGCCGGCCTGGCAGTAGCCGCATTGCGGCACGTCGATCGCCTTCCACGCCGCCTGCACCTTGGCCCCGACGGGATTGGCGCCGACACCCTCGATGGTCGTCACCGCCTTGCCGCCCACCCGGGCCAGCGAGGTGACGCAGGACCGCATGGCCACGCCGTCGATATGGACGGTGCACGCGCCGCACTGGGCGATCCCGCAGCCGTACTTGGTCCCGACCAGACCCAACTCGTCGCGCAGCACCCACAGCAGGGGCGTATCCGGCTCGGCTTCCACCGTGTGGACCTGGCCATTCACCTTGAGACTGGTCGACATGCCGCTGCTCCCGAACTGACGCGGCGA
The DNA here is from genome assembly GCF_031457295.1 of Caulobacter sp. BE254. Taxonomy (NCBI): domain Bacteria; kingdom Pseudomonadati; phylum Pseudomonadota; class Alphaproteobacteria; order Caulobacterales; family Caulobacteraceae; genus Caulobacter; species Caulobacter sp. BE254. Next base: position 113,141 of record NZ_JAVDWJ010000012.1, read on the forward strand.
CACAGTGCCAAAGGCCGGGAACGACGACCAGAGGGTGTGGTTGTCATAAATCCGTCACTCAAGGCTTGAACGCGGTCGCCTTCCGTGGTTCCGCTCCGCCCCGTCGGGCGTCGTTCGGTACCAGGATCGCCTGAAAGATCTCCACGCTTCGAACAGAGGATGAAGCGACCATGCTGGGCTTGTTCCGGGCCGTCATGCCCAAGGAAGACCGCTTCTTCGAGCTGTTCGCGCAGCATGCCGCCACCCTGGTGCTGGGCGCCAAGGCGTTGCGGGACCTGATGGAGGGCGGCGAAGGCGTCGAGGCCGCCAGCGCCCGGGTCTACCAGCACGAGGAGGAGGCCGACGAGATCACTCGCCAGGTGATGGGCGCGATCCGCCGCAGCTTCATCACCCCGTTCGACCGCAGCGACATCCAGGACCTGACCACCTCGCTCGACGACGCCATCGACCAGATGCGCAAGACCGCCAAGGTCGTCAGCCTGTTCGAGGTCAAGACCTTCGAACCCCAGATGCGCGAGATGGCCGCGATCATCGTCCAGGCCGCCGAACTGACGGTCGAGGCCGTGGCCCTGCTGCCCGACATGCGCAAGAACGCCCAGCGCCTGACCGAACTGGCCGTCCGCGTCACCCAGATCGAGGAACAGGCCGACCTGATGTACGACCAGGGCCGCAAGGCGCTGTTCCTGGCCAACCGCGCGACGGGCTCCTCCGGCGACCCGATGACCTTCATCGTCGGGGTCGACATCTACAGCCACCTGGAAAAGGTCGTCGATCGCTTCGAGGACGTCGCCAACCGCATCAGCGGCATCGTGGTCGAGCAGGTCTAGTGGATCCGACCTTCCTGATCCTGGTCGTGCTGGTGGTCGTGGCCCTGGGCTTCGACTTCCTGAACGGCCTGCACGACGCCGCCAACTCGATCGCCACCATCGTCTCGACGCGCGTGCTGTCGGCCAAGTGGGCGGTGCTGTGGGCGGCATTCTTCAACTTCATCGCCTTCATCTTCTTCGGCACCAGCGTCGCCAAGATGGTCGGCGCGGGCATCATCGACCCGCACATCATCAGCGACCGCCTGATCTTCGCCGCCCTGATGGGCGCGATCAGCTGGAACCTGATTACCTGGTGGGCCGGCATCCCCTCGTCCAGCTCGCACGCCCTGATCGGCGGCCTGGTCGGAGCCTCGGTCGCGCGGGTCGGCAGCTTCGACGCGGTGCAGTGGGCGGGACTGGGCAAGACCGCGGCCGGCATCGTGGTCTCGCCGTTGATGGGCTTCGTCCTGGCGCTGCTGCTGGTGCTGATCGTCTCTTGGACCTTCCTGAAAAGCTCGCCCTTCTTCGCCGACCGGGTGTTCCGCAAGCTGCAGTTCGTTTCGGCGGCGGCCTATTCCCTGGGCCACGGCGGCAACGACGCCCAGAAGACCATGGGCATCATCGCCGCCCTGCTGTTCGCCCACGGCGCCACCCACGCCCCCGGCACGATCCCGTTGTGGGTGGTGCTGTCGTGCCAGACCGCTATGGCGCTCGGCACCCTCTTTGGCGGTTGGCGCATTGTGCACACCATGGGCAGCAAGATCACCCGCCTGACGCCGATGCAGGGCTTCTGCGCCGAGACCGGCGGCGCGATTACGTTGTTCCTGGCGACCCATATCGGCGTTCCGGTCTCGACGACTCACACGATCACGGGCGCTATTGTCGGCGTCGGCGCGTCGCGTCGGGTTTCAGCCGTCCGCTGGGGCGTGGCCAAGAGCATCGTGACGGCCTGGATCGTCACCCTGCCCGCGGCCGGCCTCGTCGCGGCGGCGTTCTACTATCTCGGGTTCTGGATGAAGTGAGCGACACGGCGGGCGGCAAGCAGGCGGGACGCAAGTCCGGAACACGGCGCCGCCAGGTCGCCGCCCTGCCCTGGCGCGCCGACCCGGTCGCGGGCCTGCAGATCCTGCTGGTCTCGTCCCGCGAGACCCGCCGCTGGGTGATCCCCAAGGGCTGGCCGATGAAGGGCAAGCTCGACCACCAGGCGGCCGCCCAAGAAGCCTATGAGGAAGCCGGGCTGGACGGCCGCATCGTCGAGACCCCGATCGGCGACTATCCCTATCTGAAGCGGCTCAAGAGCGGCACGGCGCGTCCGGTGACGGTCGACGTCTATCCGATGGAAGTCACGGGCGAGCACGCCGCCTGGCCCGAGAAGGGCCAGCGGACCCTCCGGTGGATGTCGCCGGTCGAGGCGGCGCTGGCGGTGCAGGAGCCCGAGCTGCGCGACATGATCGCCCGCTTCGCCCAGGTCGAGCTGCCGGCCGAGGAGCGCCCGGCCCCGACCCTGGCGCCGACGCCGGTCCGAGTGGCCTTCGATCGCCTGCGCCGGCGGGTCACCGCGCTGTGGGGCCGACGCTAGGCCGACGCCTTTCAACAGGCTGGGGATAACTCGACAAGCCGCTTTGCGTTCACTATGTTCTCGTTACGTTCCGAAGCGAGAATCGCCATGCAGCTGTCCCTCGACCTTTCGACCTCGCCGCTCGAAGCCCTGCGCGACGGCCTGCTCAAGACCTTCGGACCGCAACGGCCGACCAAGCGGCTGGATCCGGTGTCGCAGCTGGTCAAGTCGTCGATCAGCGGCCGGACCAAGGACGCGGTCTCCTGGGCGGTCTATCACCGCCTGAAGGACCGCTTCGCCACCTGGGAGGAACTGGTCGAAACGCCGGACGCCGAGGTCCAGGAGCTGATCAAGGACGTCACCTATCCCGAGGAGAAGGCCCGCCACCTGCCCCACGCCCTGCGGCTGATCCAGGTGCGCAGCGGCTGGAAACTGTCGCTGGACCACCTGGCCGAACTGGAGCTGGACAGCGCCCGCTGGTGGCTGCAGGGCCTGCCCGGCGTCGGGGTCAAGGTCGCCGCCTCGGTGCTGAACTTCAGTCCGCTGAACATGCGGGCCCTGGTGGTCGACACCCATGTGCATCGCGTGGCCGGCCGCTATGGGCTGATCCCCGCCAGCTACGACACCGCCCACGCCTACCGGGCGCTGATGGACCTGGTCCCCGACAGCTGGACGGCCGAGGATCTCTACGAGCTGCACTGGCTGATGAAGGGGCTGGGCCAGCTGCTGTGCTCGCACCACGCGCCGCGCTGCGGGGCGTGTTCGCTGAAGGCGACCTGTTCCCGGGTCGGGGTGGAACGCAGCGCCGACATCCTGGCCTGGCGACCGCGCGCCTAAGGCCGGCGGGCGCGGTGAACCGCTTGCGTCCCCGCACGCTCCCTCCGCATGGCTCACGACATCCGCATCGGCACGGCCGGCTGGAGCTTTCCGCGAACGCTCGACGTCTTTCCCGCCGAAGGTTCCGGCCTGGAGCGCTACGCCGCGGTGTTCAACAGCGTCGAGATCAACTCGTCCTTCTACCGCCCCCACCAGCGCAAGACCTACGAGCGCTGGGCCGGCTTGACCCCGGCCGGGTTCCGCTTCGCGGTCAAGGTCCCCCGGACGATCACCCACGCGCGGCGGCTGGTCGATTGCGGCGAGCCGCTGGCCCGGTTCCTGGAGGAGTGCGGTGGGCTGGGCGACAAGCTCGGCCCGCTGCTGATCCAGCTGCCGCCGAGTCTGGCGTTCGACGCAGGGACCGTGGAGCATTTCCTCCGGCGCTGGCGCCAGGCGACCCGCGCCGCGACGGTGCTGGAGCCGCGCCATGCCACCTGGTTCGAAGCGCCAGCGCAGGCGCTGTTGCAAACCTTCGAGATCGCGCGGGTCGCCGCCGATCCCGCCGTGGTCCCCGCCGCCGCCCAGCCCGGCGGCTGGAGCACACTGGCTTATCGCCGCCTGCACGGCTCGCCCGCCATGTACGCGACACCGTATGACGACGGTCGGCTCGAGCCCCTGGCCGAGCAGGTCGCCAGCGAGACCCGGAGCATCGAAAGCTGGTGCGTGTTCGACAACACCCAGTTCGGCGCGGCGACCACCGACGCCCTGAGGCTGATGGCCCTCACCGCTCCGCCGCCAGTTCGCTGAAGGTCCGCGTCCCGATGCCGTAGTGGCGCCAGTCCTTGTAGTCGAAGTGCCACCATTCCTCGGGATAGACCTCGAATCCCTGGGCGACCATGGCCTCGCGCAGCGTCGCGCGCATCGCCCGCTGCCGGGTCGTGCCGCCGATGAAGTCGGCGTAGGAGCGGCCCGACATCTCGTCGTAGCGGCTGGGCATCTCGACCGGCTTGCTGGTCTTCAGGTCATAGAGCGTCAGGTCGACGGCGCAGCCGCGGTTGTGGCGCGAGCCCTGGGCCGGATCGGCCACGAACATGTGGTCCTCGGGCGGCGTCGCCTCCCAGAACATCCAGGTCACGAACCAGGGCCGGTAGGCGTCGTGGATCAACAGGCCGTAACCCTTGGCCTTCAGCGCCTGGGCGGCCCGGGCCAGGGCCAGGGCGGCGGGGCGCTGCAGATAGGCCGCCGCCCGCTCGTACAGCGGCAGGCCCATGAAGTTGTCCGCACCGGCGTAGCGGATGTCGAGGCGGATCGTCGGGTCCAGGGTCGACAGGTCGACCAGGTCGGCGGGCCGGTGCTCGGCGGTCTCGACCGGCGGCTTGGCGGCCAGGGCCCTGGCCCGCAGGGCGGCGGGATCGGCGCGGACCGCCGCTCGGATGCCCGCCTCGACCTCCGCCCCGAAGTCGTGGCGCGGCAGGCGGATCCCGTCCAGGCGCACGGCGACCGGCTCCAGCACCAGCTCGCCGCCGCCCTCGATCCGGTAGCGGCCGCGGCCCAGCGGCGTCAGCCTGGCGTCCTGACGGCCCTGGCCGTCGACCCGCAGCACCCCGGCCCGCTCGAACACCGTCAGCGGCGCGGCGCGCTGGCCGTACTGGCCGACCGCCGCCATCTCGGCGGCGTCCAAGGGCTGGGCGAAGGCGGTGGTGCTCAGGACAAGTCCCATCAGCAAGGGGGCGACAACGGTGAAAGCTCCGGCCAGTTTTCGCATCGTCCCCATGCCGTGTCGTCCTACTTCATCGTCGGGATGACGAAGGCGTCGCCCTCGTGGTCGCCCTCCGGCCACCGCGCCGTGATGGTCTTGACCTTGGTGTAGAACTTCACGCCCTCGACGCCGTGCTGGTTGGTGTCGCCGAACGCGCTGCGCTTCCAGCCGCCGAAGGTGTGGTAGGCCACCGGCACCGGGATCGGCACGTTGATCCCCACCATGCCGACATTGACCCTGCTGGCGAATTCGCGCGCCGCCCGGCCGTTGCGGGTGAAGATCGCCACGCCGTTGCCGTACTGGTGCTCGGACGGCAGGGCCAGGGCCTCCTCGAAGCTCTCGGCGCGGACGATCTGCAGCACGGGGCCGAAGATCTCCTCCTGGTAGGTCCGCATGCCTTTCTTGACGCCGTCGAACAGCGAGGGGCCGATGAAGAAGCCCTCTTCGAAGCCCTGCAGGGAAAAGTCGCGGCCGTCGACCACCAGCTCCGCGCCCTCGTCGACGCCCAGCTGGATGTAGTCGGCGATCTTGGCCCGGTGCGCCGCGCTGACCACTGGTCCGTAGTGGGCGGCGAGATCGGTGGAGATGCCGACCTTCAGGGTCTCGATCTCGGCGACCATCCGCTCGCGCAGTTCGTCACCGGTCTTCTTGCCGACCGGAACGACCACCGGCAGGGCCATGCAGCGCTCGCCGGCCGAGCCGAAGGCCGCCCCCGACAGGTCCTTGACCACCTGGTCGAGGTCGGCGTCGGGCAGGACGACGCCATGGTTCTTGGCCCCGCCCATGGCCTGGATGCGTTTGCCGTGCGCCGTGCCGGTCTGGTAGACGTAATGGGCGATGTCGGAACTGCCAACGAAGCTGACCGCACGGATCAGCGGGTGGGTCAGGATGGCGTCGACGGCGGTCTTGTCGCCGTGCACCACGTTCAGCACCCCGGGGGGCGCGCCGGCCTCCATCATCAGCTCGGCCAGCTTGACCGGCACGGTCGGATCCTTCTCCGACGGCTTGAGGATGAAGCTGTTGCCCACGGCTACGGCGATGCCGAACATCCACATCGGGATCATGGCCGGGAAGTTGAACGGCGTGATGCCCGCGCAGACGCCCAGCGGCTGGCGCATCGAATAGACGTCGATACCGGGGCCCGCGCCCTCGGTGTATTCGCCCTTCAGGACGTGGGGGATGCCGCAGGCGAACTCGATGACTTCCAGGCCGCGCTGGATGTCGCCCTTGCTATCGGCGATCACCTTGCCGTGCTCGGACGACAGGATCTCGGCCAGGGCGTTCATGTCGCGCTCGATCAGGCGCTTGAACTCGAACATCACCCGGGCGCGGCGCTGGGGATTGGTCGCCGCCCAGCCGAGCTGGGCCTTGGCGGCGGCCTGGACGGCGGCGTCCAGCTCGGCGTCGGTCGCCAGGGCCACGCGGGCCTGGACCTCGCCGGTGTTCGGATTGAACACATCGCCGAAGCGGCCGGAGGTTCCCTCCAGGGTCTGTCCGTTCACGAAATGGCTGATGGTCCGCATGATACGCTCCCTGGATCTTGTTTTGCGCGTCAATAGCATCCGAATACCGGGCCGTATCGCGCAAATTCGTACCGCCTACTCCTCTACGTGCACCCGCCGGAACCGGCCCTGCAGATAGACCAGCGGCTCGTGGTCCGGGTCGTAGCGCAGCTTGACCACCCGGCCGACATAGACCCGGTGGTCGCCGGCGTCGAAGACCTGGTGGGTCACGCATTCGAAATTGGCCATGCAGTCGGGCAGGATCGGCGCACCGGTGCCCCAGGTCTCGGTGTCGATGCCCGCGAACCGGTCGCCGTCCTTCTGCACGAACTGGCGGGCCATCAGTTGCTGGTCGGCGTGCAGCACGTTGACCGTGAACCGCTGGGCGGCGTCCAGGATCGGCAGGCTGCGCGAGTTGAGATCGACGCAGACCAGGGCTAGGGGCGGATCCAGCGACACCGAGGTGAACGAGTTGGCCGTCAGCCCGACGCGGCGGCCGTCCTCGCACACCGTGGTGATCACCGTCACCCCGGTGGTGAAGCATCCGAAGGCGTGGCGCAGCGCCCGGGCGTCATGCGCGCCGCCCTCGCCCAGTTCGATCGTGACCGGCTGACTCATCCGCTCACCAGTGATGCAAACCGGCGTGACGGGCAAGGGTCGGCCGCTCCGCCAGCGACAGGTCCTCCCCCTGTGGGGGAGGTGGCCGAAGGCCGGTGGGGGGAGTGCTCGGACGGTTGATCCGGATTGCTGGACTATCCTACCGCTCCCCCCTCCGTCGGCTTCGCCGACACCTCCCCCACAGGGGGAGGACCTGGACGCCCCGCCTCCGCCGCCCGTCGCCGCAGCAGCGCTTCCTCCCGCCGGTTGCCGGCCAGGGCGGCGGCGGCCTCGAACGCCACGCGGGCTTCCTCGAAGCGGCCCAGCTTGAACAGCAGGTCGCCGCGGACGCTGGGCAGCAGGTGATAGGCCTTCAGCGCCGGCGCCTCGGCCAGGGCCTCGACGATCGCCAGCCCGGCCGCCGGACCTTCCGCCATGCCCACCGCCACGGCGCGGTTCAACTGGACCACCGGCGAGGGCGCGACCACGGCCAGCTCGGCATAGAGGGCGGCGATGCGCGGCCAGTCGGTGTCGGCGGCGGTCCGCGCCTGGGCGTGACAGGCGACGATCGCCGCCTGCAGGGCGTAGAAGCCGCCGGCCCCGCCCAGGTCCCGCGCCCGCTTCAGGGCCTTCAGCCCGCGCCGGATCTGCAGCAGGTCCCAGAGGCCGCGATCCTGGTCGAGCATCAGCACCGGCTCACCCTCTGCGTCGGTGCGGGCCGCCGTGCGCGAGGCGTTCAGCTCCATCAGGGCCAGCAGGCCATGGGCTTCAGGCTCGTCCGGGGCGATGGCGGTCAGCACCCGGCCCAGGCGCAGGGCCTCGCCGCACAGCTGCGGCCGCTGCCAGTCGTCGCCCCGGGCGGCGGTGTAGCCCTCGTTGAAGATCAGGTAGACCACCTCCAGCACCGAGGCCAGGCGCGCCGAGCGCTCCGCGCCGCGCGGGGTCTCATAGGTCAGGCCTGACTCCGACAGGGTCCGCTTGGCCCGCACGATGCGTTGGGCGACCGTGGCCTCGGGCAGCAGGAAGGCGCGGGCGATCTCGCCCGTGGTCAGGCCGCAGACCATGCGCAGGGCCAGGGCGGCGCGGGCCTCGCGCGACAGCAGCGGATGACAGGCGGTAAAGATCAGCCGCAGCATCTCGTCGCCGATGTCGTCGTCCAGGACGGAGTCGAAGTCGGGCATGGCCTGCTGCTCGGTCTCCAGGTCGCGGGCGACCATGCCGTGCTTGCGCTCCAGCATGCGGCCACGCCGCAGGCGGTCCAGGGCCCGGCGCTTGGCGGTGGCCATCAGCCAGGCGCCGGGACGCTCGGGCACGCCGGCGGCCGGCCACTTTTCCAGCGCGGCCACCAGGGCGTCCTGGGTCAGTTCCTCGGCCAGGGGCACGTCGCGCAGCATCCTCGCCAAGCTGGTGATCAGCCTGGGATGCTCCACCCGCCAGACGGCGAGGATGGCGCGACGGGTCTCGGCGTCGGGCGGGCTCAATCGCCGAACATCTCGCGGATCTCGCACACGCCCTTCCAGCCGGGGATGTGGTCCAGGTGCAGCTGCAGGAACTCGCGCGCCGAGGCGATGGCCTCTTCCTTGCTGGCGAACTCGAAGATCGCGTAGCCGCCGATCACCTCCTTGGCCTCGACCATCGGGCCGTCCAGCACCGTCAGCTTGCCGTCGTCGACGGTGACGCGAGCGCCCCGGTCCAGCGGCAGCAACTGCCCGCCGCCCAGCATCCGGCCGGCCTGGATCTCGCGGTTGGCCATGGCGTGCATGGCCTCGACCAGTGCGGGCGAGGCTTCGGTCGGGCCGTCAATGGGTTGGGTGATGATCGACATGTAGCGCATCTGGGAATCCTCCTGAAGCGACCGGGGTGCCGTCGCCGCCGGACTGTCTCGCTATTGAAGTCGACGAACCAGTCCCGAATGGATCGACAGCGGCGGCGAAGATTTTTGACCGTGCGGCGAATGCTTGCCCCCAACGGACCGGCTCATCCAGATCCTCCCCCTGTGGGGGAGGCGATCGCGCAGCGATCGGTGGGGGGAGTTTTAGGGTCGAAGATCGTAGAACCGGCCATCGGCCGATCACTCCCCCCTCCGTCGGCTTCGCCGACACCTCCCCCATAGGGGGAGGATCTGATGAGCACGGCTTGGCCGCCTCACGCGGCTGGCCGCTGAGCTATCGGAAAGGGACGCGGAGCGCCGGACATCGTCCGGAGTATTTGAAGTAGTAACCGTTTCGACGAAGCCCGAACGCTCCGCGCGGTCGTTATCCGGAAGCCCGCGGCGCTGAGCCCTGTTGGAGCCTCGCCGCCTTGAAGCCTCCGGCGGGCGGGCCAGGTCAACGAACCCCGGTCCCGGACCGCGAGCGCGTCACCGCCCGCCTGTTGCGCCGCCAGCCCTCGCGCCACGCCGTTTTAGTGTTCCATGCCCGGCCGGCCCTGGAGACGCGAGGTTTGGTCCCAAGGGACCGCCGACGGAGCTTCCCGCTCGATCGCCCCCCGCCGCCGCATCGGTCGCTGGCCATGCGCCCTTTCCCTGCGTCGAGGTGAGGTCAGGATAAGGGCGGTCTGGAAGGGTGGGGATCAAATCGGGTCGAGAAAGTTCAGGGCGTTGGAATCGTGGGGGTTTGTCCGCTGAACGCCGAGCACAGCCGGGGACGTGCTCTCACGGCAAGGCGTCGCGGATCGATCCACGGCAAAGAGAGTGAGTGCATGTCCCCAACGCCATCCACGGCGTCACGAGACTTCTGCGCCGGACTCAGCGGGTCCGTTGGGGACACGCACTCACAACCGACGCCCTGCAAACCGGCTGGCGCCTTGCCGTGAGTGCGCGTCCCCGCGGCTATCCCTCGATCACGTGCGGCACGAACCGGGCCAGGTTCTTGGTGACCACGCTGTCGTCCTCGCGGATGCCGATGCCGGCCGGTTCGTTGCCGACCATCCAGGCCCCGACCACCGGGCGCTTGCCGTCGAACTCGGGCGGCGGATGGTAGGCCTGGACGATCGCGCCTTCCGCGCCGTAGCCCTGGTCGAGGACAGGCTCGTCAAGGTGTTCTGGGCCGCCGACCACCTCGACATTGGCCCCTTCGCGCGAGAACAGCGGCTTGCGCACAAACCGCCCGCCCAGCGCGCTGGCCGCCGGGTCGCCCTCGAAATAGGCCTCCAGCAGGTTGGGGTGGCCGCGATGGCGCTCCCACAGCAGCGGCAGGACGCCCTTGTTGGACAGGATCGCCTTCCACGGCGGCTCGATCCAGCGGACCTGGGCCGTGTTCAGGTGCGCGGCGTAGGGCTCGCGCAGCATGAACTCCCACGGATAGAGCTTGAACGCCGCCTGCAGGACGAAGCCCTCCAGGTCGACGAACTGGCCCTCCTCGTTCAGGCCGATATTGTCCATGGCCACGAACTTGGGCTCGACGCCGGCCTGCAGGGCCAGGTCCTCGAGGAAGCGCACGGTCTGGCGGTCCTCGACCGCGTCCTCGTCGCTGGCGAAGTGGACGAAGCCGCCCGTGGGGAACAGGACCTTGAACCGGTCGCGCAGGGCCTCGAACAGGCTGTTGAACTGGTCGGCATTGGCCGGAAGCGTGCCATTGGCGATCAGCTCCTCCAGCCACAGCCACTGGAAGGTGGCCGCCTCGAAGACGCTGGTCGGGGTGTCGGCGTTGTATTCGTAGAGCTTGGGTTTGGCCTGGCCGTCATAGCCGAAGTCGAAGCGGCCGTAGAGCGACGGCGACTTGGCGCGCCAGGAGGCGGCCACGAAGTCGCGGTGCTCGGCCGGGATCGCCAGCCGCTCCATCAGCTCCTGACTGCCGGCGACCTCGTCGACCAGGTCCAGGCACAGGTCGTGGAGCTCGGCCGCGGCCGGCTCCAGGTCCTGCTCCACCTGGTCCAGGGTGAAGGCGTAGGCCACGCCCTCGTCCCAATAGGCCTGGCCTTCGGTGTGGTGGTAGACGAACCCGACCGCCTCGGCCTTGGCCTGCCAGTCGGGACGCGGGGTGAGCTTGAGGCGGCGCATCAGGCTTCGATCCATTTCAGCATTGCGGTCGACAGGACCAGGTCTTCCAATCCGGTTGTCTTCCCGGAAGCCTCGAAGAGGCTGTCCGGGACCCAGGGGACTGGGCTGATGCGGTGCGGCTCACCTGGGTCCCGGACAGCGCTACGCGCTTCCGGGATAACAACCCTCTGAGGGCCGGAAACCCTACGCCTCGCCGTCCGGCTTCTGCTCGATCTGCAGGGGCGGCTGGGCCGGGGCCAAGCGGGCCAGGATGTCGTCGGCGCTGGACTGGCCGGGCAGGATGCCGGCCAAGCGCAGCTTTTCGTCGAGGTCGGCGCCGGTGCGGCGATCTTCCAGCTCGCCGGCGGCCTTGATCCGTTCGCCGCGGATCATCTGGCGTTCCTTGATGCGGGCCAGGCTGTCGGCGGCCGAGCCGAGCGAGGCGCCCGCGCCGGCCCCGCGCGCCGAGACGGCGGCCTGGGCCTTCTGGACGCTCTCGTTGACCTTCACGACCTCGACCTCGCGACGCAGGGTCTCGATGCGGCGGTCGGTGGCGGTGACGGCCTGGTGCAACTGGTCCTCGGCGGCGCGCATGTCGCCGATCTGCGGCTCCTTCAGCGCGATGTCCTGCTCGAGGTCGGCGATGCGCTGGGCCACCTGGCGGGCCAGGTCCATGTCGCCCTTCTGGACGGCGGCGCGGGCCGAGGCCTCGTACTTGGTGACCTGGTCGCGGAAACCGGCGACTTCCTTCTCCAGGATGCGGCGGCGAGCCACCAGCGTGGCCATGTCGTCGCGGGCCTTGCCCTGGGCGGTGTCGGCGTCGCGGATTTCCTGATCGAGAATACGCAGGGCGTTGGCGTCGACGACGGCCGCGGTGGCCTCGTGCGCGCCGGCGCGACCCAGGGTGAACAGCTTGTTCCAGATGGACATGAGGGGTCTCCGAAGGTGCGCGGGTGTTTAGGCGGCGGGGGTGAAGGACGAGCGCAGGTCGGACGCGGCCTCGATGGCGTTCTCGGCCAGGACCCGCAGCTCGATCAGGATATCGTCCAGGGACGAGCTGGGCGACAGCTCGCCGAACAGCTCGTAATAGTCGCGGCCGTTCACGGCGCTGATGCCGAAGTTCGACAGCGGCACCAGCTTCTGGGCCTTGAGCAGGAACTCGTTGAAGGCGTGGCGGTCGGCCTGTTCGTCGACCGGCCACAGCAGCACCGAGGCGGCGATCTGCTGGTCGCTGACGCTGACGAAGATCTCCAGGTCGCCGTGATCGTGCATGGTCACCAGCAGGATCGGGTCGGCGCCCTCGACCACGCGGGCCGTCATGGCGTCACTGAAACCGTCGGAAAGCGCCGTCTTCAGCGAGCGAACAGTCCAGGCGGGGGTCGTCATCGGGCGGTGTCTCCTCGGGAGCGTGTCTTGCGGCGAACCGATCTTGGGGCCGTTTCATACTAGATGGGCCGGCGAACGCCAGTCGTCGAGAGCGCAACCTTACGTGCGCTCATGACAAGTTGGTAATCCCCTTCCCTCTTTTGTCGCCGGGATTGGCGTCGTACATGTGACGGGAGTTTCGCATCGGGTCGCTTCATGTTCGGTAAGCTCTTCGGCCGCAAGGACGCCGCGCCCGCCTCGGCCCTGCCGGCGATCCGCAACGTCACCCTGGGCCGCACGGTCTGGTTGGACACCCTGGCCTGGCGACGCCTGGGCGACGACCTGAAGTTCGCGCTCGACACCGACACGCTGGAAATCACCGCCCAGGGCCTGGTCGAGCTGCGCGAGGGCGGCTTCGTCCACCGGTTCTATACCGACGACAACATCATGTTCCAGGCGGTGTCCGACGACCGCGAGGGCCAGCGCGTCACCGACATCACGCTCTTCATCCCCTGGGACAGCGCCTATCCGGGCGGCCGGGCCGACGAGGAGGCCTGGGCCAAGCGGCTGCGGGCGCGCACCTTCACCGGCCCGGGCTTGCCGGAGTACCGGCGCGACTGGTTCGGTGACGAGGCCGAGAGCCAGGAACCGGTCAGCTTCTGGGAAGACGTCCACGACGACCGTGACGGCGTTCCGGACCGGCGGATCTTCCAGACCTGCATGCTGTTCTCCCGCGACTTGCCGGGCGACGGCCGCGAGCTTCTGCTGGCCATCCAGCAGGAAAACGAGAACGAGGACACGCGCCAGCGCGAGATGTCGTTCGAGATCATGGTCGGCGTCGCCTTGGGCGTCGGCGAATTCCGGGCCTAGGCCTTTTAGGGGGAAAGACATGAGCGATCTGCACGGATTTGGCGGCAACGCCCTGGCCTTCGTGGTGGCCTTCGTGGTGGCCGGCCTGTTCACCGTCGTCTTCAAGCTGATCTACCAGTGGGTGACGCCCTATAACGAGGCCAAGCTGATCCGCGAGGGGAACGTCGCCGCGGCCCTGGCCCTGGGCGGAGCGCTGGTCGGCTATGTGCTGCCCCTGGCCTCGGCGCTCAGCAACACCGTATCGCTGGTCGAGTTCTGCGCCTGGGCGGCCCTGGCGGGCGTGATCCAGATCGCCGCCTTCACCGTGGTGCGCATGGTGGCCATGAAGGACGTCTCCGCCCGGATCGAGAAGGGCGAGATCGCCGCCGGCCTCTATCTGATGAGCATCTCCCTGGCGGTGGGCCTGCTCAACGCCGCCTGCATGACGGCCTGAGGCGCGCCATGACCGATCAGACCTCCATCCCCCAGACCTCGCGCCCCCAGACCTCGCGGGCGAAACGCCGCCTGCGCTCCAGCAGCCTGGCCCTGACCGGCCTGATGGCCGGCACGGCGATCTCGGTCAGCGCCTGCGACGATCCCGGCACGGCCACCCAGTGGGGCGACCCGCCGGCCGCCTCCAGCGAGGTCGACGCCAAGACCTACGCCTCGCTGGCCGACTGCAAGAGCTCGGGCGACATGACCGCCGAGCAGTGCGACACCGCCTACGCCCAGGCCCAGAAGGACAGCGCCGCCAACGCCCCCAAGTTCGGCGACCAGCAGAGTTGCGAGGAGCGCTACGGCGTCGACCAGTGCGTGCCGCGCAACAACGGCGGCGGCGGCAGCTTCTTCACCCCGCTGCTGACCGGCTTCATCGTCGGCCAGGCGCTGAACAACCTGGGCGGCGGCGGCGGCCGCTACTACGGCGCGCCGATGTATCGCGACCGCGAAGGGACCTATTACGGCGGCTCGGGCTATCCGCTGTCGCGCGACTATGTCACCGGCCGCACCCGCGTGCGCACCGACAGCTTCAACGCCCCGGAAATGCGCGCCCCGGCCCGCGTCCAGAGCCGCAGCGCGGTGATCTCGCGCGGCGGCTTCGGCGGCGGTGGTCGCGGGTTCGGCGGCTAGATCCAGATCCCGCTCGTCCCGGCCAGTCCCGGACGAGCGGAACGGGGCGGCCGGCGCGTAAACCCCAGACTGTAAACCATTGTAAATTTGGCCGTCCTAACCGGGCGTAGGGGGCTTCCGCACGGTACGCTTGCCAACGCGGATGGTCGCCTTGATCCTTCTCGGACGGCGCCCCGCCGCCGCGCGCCCCGCTCCCCACCCCCACGGGGCGCGCGAGTTACCCTGGTTGCAAGTGAACGCATGAAAGTCGCCCTGCTCGACGACGACGACAGCCACAACGCGCTGGTCGCCGCCCTACTGGGGCCGGCGGGCTATGACTGCACCAGCTTCACCCGCCCCGAGCGCCTGCTGGCCGAGCTGCGCCGCCAGACCTTCGACCTGCTGATCCTGGACTGGAACATGCCCGAGCTCAGCGGCATCGAGACCCTGCGCCGGGTCGGCGAGCTGCTGAGCCCGTCGCCGCCGGTACTGCTGCTGACCAGCCGCTCGGTCGAGGCCGACCTGGTCGAGGGGCTGAACGCCGGGGCCGACGACTACATCGTCAAGCCGCTGCAGCCGCCCGTGCTGCTGGCCCGCGTCAACGCCTTGGCCCGGCGCGCCTATCGCCCGACCGCCGTGCCCCAGGTCGAGCAGCACGGCCCCTATCGCCTGGACCCCGGCGCCCAGACCGTCAGCTGGGGCGATACTGTCGAGACCCTGACGCCCAAGGAATTCCAGCTGGCGGCCCTGCTGTTCAACAACCTGGCCCGGCCGCTGTCGCGCGAATACCTGCTGCGCCGGGTCTGGGGCCAACGGCCCGACCTGGAGACCCGCACCCTGGACGCCCACGTCTCGCGCCTGAGATCGAAGCTTCACCTGCGCCCCGCGAACGGCTTTAGACTGACGACGGTCTATGGGTTCGGCTACCGCCTGGAAGTCTGCGAGCCCGAGGCTGACGCCGCGTCCGGAGCCGCTGAATGATTCTTCGACCTTCGCTGTTCGCCCTGGCCTCCGTCCTGGCCCTGGCGTCCGGCCCGGCCCTGTGCGCGCCGCGGGCCCCGGCGAAGCCCTCCAAGCCCGTGGCCAGCCCGGCCGACCCGCCGGTCCGCTATGTCGTGCGACGTGGCGACACCCTGTTCGACCTGGGCCGCGCCTATCTGCGCCAGGTCAACGACTATCGCCATGTGCAGCGCGCCAACCAGATCAGCCGGCCGCGCGTCATGCCGGTGGGCAAGACCCTGACCATCGACGCCGACCTGCTCAAGACCGTGCCGATCGACGCCCGGCTCAGCGCCTTCAGCGGCAGGGTCGAGATCGAGACCGACGGCCGTCGGGCCCCGGCCCAGACGGGCATGCCCCTTCGGGAAGGCCAGCGCGTGATCACCGGCCCCGGCGCCTTCGCGACGTTCGAGATGGAGGACGCCTCGCGCGTCACCCTGCCCTCCAACACCGCCATGCGCGTGGTGCGGCTGCGCAGCGTCGTGCTGACCAACGCCCCGCAGCGGGTGTTCAAGCTGGACGAAGGCCGCAGCGCCATCCAGGCGACACCCAACCCCAATCCCAACGCCCGCTTCGAGGTGCGCACCCCGGTGTCGATCTCGGCCGTGCGCGGCACCGAATTCCGGGTGGCGGCGTCGGAGGGTCGGGCCCGGACCGAGGTGCTGAAGGGCGCGGTCGGCGTGGGCCCTGGCGAAGCGCCCCCCGCCGGGCCGCCGGTCCCGGCCGGCTTCGGCGTCACTGTTACGCCGGGGATCGCCGGTGTCAGCGCCCCCGTCGCCCTGCTGCCCCCGCCCCGGCTGGACGAGGCCGGCCAGAACCAGACCGGCCGCACCGTGCGCTTCGCCGTCCAGCCCCAGGCCGGAGCCGCCGGCTACCGGCTGCTGCTGTCGCACGACGCCGGCTTCGTCGACCTGTTCGCCGAGGCGACCCAGGCTGACTCCACGGCCGACTTCGGTCCGCTGGAGGACGGCGTCTATTTCGTCCGCGTCACCGCCCTGGACCCCGCCGGCTTGGAGGGCGCGCCCGCCGACTACAGCTTCGACCGCGACCTGGACCTGCTGGAGCCGGGCGCTCCGCCGGTCGCCGAGGTCAGCGGCAAGCATCGCCGTTTCCTGTTCCGCTGGAGCGCGGCGGGCGGCGGCGTGCGCAGCTTCCGCTTCCAGCTGTTCGCCGGGACCGAACCGACCAAGCCGATCGTCGACCAGCCGGGCCTGGTCGCGCCGCAGCTGACCCTGACCGACCTGCCGCCGGGCCTCTACAGCTGGCGGATCAGCGCCACGCGGGTGAAGAACGGCATCGTCACCGAGAAGGTCGCGCCGCTGCAGTCGCTGAAGATCGGAAGCTAGGCCTTGGCCACCTTTCCCCCTGCGCCGCTCTCCCGCCTGGCGCCGCTTCGGCGGCTGAGGCCCGGACCGCCGCGATCCCCGCGCCGGCGGCTGGCGCGCTGGCTGATCGTCACCGTCCTCACCGGCCTGGCCCTGGCCGGCCTGACCGCCAGTTCGCTGACCACGCGGCTGGACAACATCCTCTACGATCGGCTGGTGCGCGCTTCGGAGCGGCCGGTCGATTCCTCGATCCTGATCGTCGGCGTCGACGAGCGCAGCCTGCGCGCCTTGGGCGCCTGGCCGTGGAACCGCGCGCGCCATGCCCAGATGATCGACCGGCTCAGCCAGGCCGGCGCCAAGGCGATCGTCTATGACGTGCTGTTCGGCCAGCCGTCCCAGGACCCCGCCGCCGACGACGCCCTGGCCGCCGCCGTCGCCCGCTCGGGCAAGGTCTACCTGCCGCAGTTCCTGGAGCCTTCGCCCCAGGAGGGCGCGCCGCCAACCCTGGTCGGGCCGATGCCGAGCATCGCCCAGGGCGCGGCGGCCGTCGGCCTGGTGCACGTGCGGTTCGACCGCGACGGCATGGTCCGCCGCATGGCGCCGTTCGAGGCCGACGGCTCGCGCCTGGCGCCCGACCTGATGACCGTGGTCCACCGCGCCACCAAGCCGTTCGACGCCCCCGACGCCACGCGCGGCGAGGCCCCGACCCTGCTGATCCCGTTCGCGGGCCCACCGGACCGCTATCGCCAGGTGGCCTTTTCCAGCGTCCTGGCCGGCGAGGTGCCGCGCGAGTTGATCGCTGGCCGGACGGTGTTCGTCGGCCTGACCGCGCCGGGCCTGGGTCCCGCCTTCCCCACCCCGGTCACCCCCGACGCCGCTAGCATGACCGGCGTGCAGCTGCAGGCCAGCGTGCTGGACGGCCTGCGCGGCGGGACGATGATCCGGCAGGCCGGCCTGGCCGCGCGGCTGGTCTTCGCCCTCAGCCTGCTGTGGCTGCTGCTGGCCGGGCTGCTGGTGCTGCCGCCCCGGGCCAGCCTGCTGCTGCTGGCGGTGCTGCTGGCCGCGGCCCTGGGGACCAGCGCGGCCCTGTTCTCCAGGGGCCACCTGTGGCTGTCGCCGGTGGCGGCGATCATCGGCATGGGCCTGGTCTCCCTGGTCTGGGGCTGGGGTCGGCTGGGACGGGTCAACGATCTGCTAGGCCATCAGCTCGACCGCCTGCGCGCGGTGGATCCGACCGGCGGGGTCCATGCCGACGCCGAATTCGAAAGCGACCTCGTCGCCCGCCAGGCGCTCAGCCTCGGCGCGGCCATCACCCGGATCGACGACCTGCGGCGGTTCTCGGCCGACGCCCTGTTCAGCCTGCCCGACGCCACCCTGGTGGCCGACGCCGAGCGGCGGGTGATCGCCGCCAACGCCGCGGCCCAGGCCTTGCTGGCCGATCGCCGCCCGGTGCTGGACGGCGGCGGCCTGGCCGACGTCCTCAACGCCCTGTCGCCCCTGGGCCGCACCTTTCCGGCCAGCTGGCCAGCCGAGGGCGACGGGGGCCATCCGATCGACCTGCACCTGGCCGACGGTCGCGCCTTCCAGATCCAGACCGTGTTCCGGCGCGACGAGGCGGGGGACGGCGCGGGCTGGATCGTGCGCCTGGCCGACATCACGCCCCTGACCGCCGCCATGCGCCAGCGCGAGCAGGCGCTGCAGCTGCTGACCCACGACATGCGCTCGCCGCAGACCTCGATCCTGGCCCTGCTGGCGACGACGCCCGGCCTGCCGCCCGAGCTGTCCGAGCGCCTGGCGGCCTATGCCCGGCGCACCCTGGCCCTGGCCGATGGCTTCGTGCAACTGGCCCGCGCCGAGGTCACCCAGACGGCGATGGAGCCGGTCGACCTGTGCGACGTGGCGGTCGAGGCGATCGACGAGCTGTGGCCCCAGTGCCGCCAGCGCCATATCGAGATCCGCCAGGAGGGTTGCAACGGGCCGATGATGGCCCTGGGCGACCGCGGCGTGCTGGCCCGCGCCCTGGTCAACCTGATCGGCAACGCGGTGAAGTACGGTCCGGACGGCTCGACCATCATGGTGCGCGCGGCCACGGTGCTGGACGGCGGCCGCACCTATGTCGACCTGTCGGTGGCCGACCAGGGACCGGGCCTGACCGTCGAGGAGGCGGCCCTGGCCTTCCGGCCGTTCCAGCGCTTCGACCGCCCGGGCGCCGAGGCCGCCGGCGGTGCGGGCCTGGGCCTGGCCTTCGTCCAGGCCGCCGCCACCCGGCACGGCGGTGGGGTCAGCTGCCGAAGCACGCCCGGCGGCGGCGCGACCTTCACGCTGCGGCTGCCGGAGATGCCGGCCTAGGCGGGCACGACCTTCAAGGCCGTGCGTGGCAGGAACGGAGCCGTGCATCCAAGATCCTCCCCCTGTGGGGGAGGTGTCGCCCAAAGGGCGACGGAGGGGGGAGTGATCGGCCGATGGCCGGATCCCGGATCGACGATCCCAAAACTCCCCCCACCGATCGCTCCGCGATCGCCTCCCCCACAGGGGGAGGACCATTGAAAAGGACACGCCCGGCGCGGGCGTGTCCCCTCCTCCCCTCCCCTAGGGCTTGACGAACTTGAGGACGAACTGGTCGGTCTTGCCGCGGATGGCGGGGTCGAAGACGCTGGCGGTGCGTGGGTCGGCGGGGTTGTGCAGCAGCGGGCTTTCCGCGGCCAGCTTGAAGCCGGCGGCCTCGACCTCGGACTTGACGGCCGCGATGTCGATCCGGTGCAGGGTGTCCGCAGCCGACAGGCCCGAGCCGTCGGCGGCGTAGTGGTCGACGACCAGGAACACCCCGCCCGGCTTCAGCGACTTGAACACCTCGGCATTGACCTTGGCGGCGGTGTCGGCCGGGAACGGCTTGAGGTGCAGGTCGTGGTAGTTCTGGACGGTGATCACCGCATCCAGGCCGTCGGGCAGGTCCAGGCCTGTCAAGCTACCATCCAGCGGGGTGACGTTCTTGTAGGCCGCCGCGACGGTCTTCAGGTCGTCGCCGTACTTGGCCTGGAACTTGATGAACTCGGCCGGCTGGTAGGCGTAGACCGTTCCCGTCGGGCCCACCGCCGCCGACAGGATGCGGGTGAAATAGCCGCCGCCGATGATGAAGTCCGCCACCTTGCCGCCCGGCTTGATGTCGGCCAGGGCCAGCAGTTCGGCCGGATGGCGCGCGGCGTCGCGGGCGGTGTCGGCGGTCGGCCGGGCTGGGTCGGCCAGGGCGGCCGTCAGGTTGGCCGGGACCTGGGCGAAGCCGGGCGCGGCGGACAGGCCGAGCGCCAGGGCGACCGCCCAGCCCGCCAGGCCGGGGACGGAGATCAAGGACCGCGACGTCATGGGCTTCCTCACCTTTGTTTCCCCTCGATAGCGCGTCGCATCGCCCGGGTGAACATCGGTATTCGAGATCCCCGCGCGTTTTCCGGGAGAAGCTGGGGATAGCTTGCGGGCGGCCCTTAGGTCTCGTCTTCCGATCCACACGATGTTGTCATCCCGGCCGTAGCCAAGCGTAGAGCCGGGATCCAGGTGAACCACACCGAATCTGCCCAGTCCCCTGGGTCCCGGACAGCCTCTGCGAAGCTTCCGGGATGACAACCGTTCAAGGTCGCCGGCCCGCGGACTACGCCGCCCCTTACGTCTGGGCCGGCTTCAGGGCCGCGACCAGGCGGTCGGCCAGGTCGATGGGATCGTCGCTCGACGCGCGGACCGTCGCCCAGGCCACGACCTTGCCGCTCGACAGGTCCAGCACCGCCAGGGCCGCCGTGCGGACCGGTCCACGGCGCGACCAGGGGCGCAGCCGGGTCGGGGCGCTGCGCCAGGGCGCGACCCCGACCTGCGGGCCGACGGCGGTGGAGATCCCGACCCCGGCCGGGGAGGTCCCGACCGTCACCTGCAACCGGTAGCGGGCCGGCATGGGCCCCGGCCGGACGGCGCCGACCTCGCCCATGCGACTGGCCGCCCGGGCCTGGATCGCCTGGACCAGGATGTGGTCGGGGTCGGCGGGCCCTGCGGCCTGCATCGCGACGGCTTGTCCCGCCAGCACGCCCAGATCGCCCTCGTGCGCCACCTGCGGGGGCGTCGCGCAGCCGCCCAGCAGCAGCCCCGCGACCAGGGTCATCGACAACATACGCATGGAAAACCCCCGACGGCCCTTGGCGGCCATCCTAGAGCAAGCCGTGCGATTTGGGAATCGCTCGGCTTGCTCTAGATTTTTGTTTTCGCATCGCTTTTGCGGAAAATCGGCATCCACTTTTCCGCGCGATGCTCTAGCCGTGGACCATCCGCCCGACCAGCCACGACAGCCCCCAGGCGATCACGCTCCACAGCACCAGGCTCAGCAGCGAGGCGACCAGCAGCAGGCGCGGGCGCCGAAAGGCGGGGTCCAGGCCGAGCCGGTCGGCCAGGGCGCGCAGGGCCAGTTCCATCGTCAACGGACCCCGGCGTTCGCCCGGCCGCGCATCATGCCGTAGGCGTGGTCGGTCAAGGCCCAGCGCTGGCTGTGCGGACCATAGGGCAGGTGCAGCAGGTTGGCGGCCCGCGGGTCGCTGGCGCCCAGGCAATAGGCCGCGAAGGCCTCGTCCAGTTCGCGCCGCATCGCCTCGGACGGCCGGTACACGCCCCGGCGCTTGGCGATATAGGCCACGACGAGGTCGCGATGGGCCGCGCCGCCCAGGTCCAGCAAGGCCTCGGCGATCTCGCCGACCAGCGGGTTGAGGATCGCGACCCCGCTCGCGACCCTCTCCAGGTTCCGCCTTCCGGCCTCCGACCAAGCCATCGATCCGACCCCCGACAATTGCGGGACGGATTTAAAGGCCATGGACCGTCAATCCACCAGAGGGCGAACTCCGGTTTTTACAATGCGTTACATTGACCTGACGTCCCGGAAAGGGCGCGCCGGCTTGTCAGTGCGTCTCGTAGGCGGCCTTGCCGCCGCTGATCGCGAAGGCCTCCTCCGGCGACAGCACCAGCTTCTTGCGCCCGAACAGGGCGAAATAGGCGATGCCGACCGCGAACCAGATCGCCACCCCGATCACCCCGGTGCGATAGATCGGGTCCTTCAGCTGGTAGAAGATCGTCACCAGCGAGATGGCCACCGTCAGCACCGCCCCGGTCAGGCCAAAGCGGCTCCTGTAGGGGCGCTCCAGGTTGGGGAACTTGCGGCGCAGCAGGATGAACGACAGGCCCTGGGCCAGGTAGGACAGCATGGCCCCGAACACCGCCATGTTCAGCAGCGTGCCGCCGATCACCGCCGCGCCCTTCTCGGCCCCGAGGATGAACCACACCGCCAGCATCACCGCCAGGCCGGCCACAGCCCCGGTGATCAGGGCCACGTCCGGGGTCTTGCGCACCCCGTGGGTCACCGACAGGGCGCGGGGGAAGTAGCCGGCGCGCGACAGCGAATAGATCTGCCGGCCATAGGCGAAGATCACCGCATGGAAGCTGGCGACCAGGCCGGCCACCGCCACCGCCGCCAGCACCTTGGCCAGGCCGCCGCCATAGATGGTGCGGAAGCCTTCCAGGATCGGCTCGCCCGACTTGGCCAGGGCGAAGGTGCCCGGCGAAATGGCGCTGTTGAGCCACAGCACCAGCAGGGCCGAGACGATCAGGGTCGAGATGCCCAGGATGATGCCCTTGGGCAGGTCGCGGGCCGGGGTGTGCGACTCCTCGGCCGCCAGCGGCAGTTGCTCGATGGCCAGGAACAGCCAGACCGCGAACGGCAGCTGGGCCAGGGCCCCGCCGATGCCGGCCGGCAGGAACGGCCCGTGGCCGTCCTTCAGCTCGGCCCCGCCCGGGCCGACGTTCATGGCGTATTTGAAGAAGTCGGCGTGCGGCAGGGCGCTGACCCAGAACACCGCCAGACAGGCCAGGGCCAGCAGGGTGATGAACACCGTGAACTTGAACGACATCGCCACCCCGCCGGCGTTCAGCCCGACGAAGACGGCGTAGGCTCCGATCCAGTAGAGCGGCTGCACCCAGGCCGGCGTCTCGAAGATGCCGCCCAGATAGCTGCCGATGAAGAAGCAGACCACCGCGGCGGTCAGCACATATTCGACATTCTCGCACAGGCCGGTGATGAAGCCGCCCCACGGCCCCATGGCGGCGCGGGCGAAGCTGTAGGCGCCGCCGGTGTGCGGCTGGGCCGCGGCCATCTCGGCGATCGAGAAGGTCAGGCCCAGGTACATGACGGTGATGATCAGGGTGGCGACCAGCATGCCGCCCCAGCCGCCGGTCCCCATGCCCAGGTTCCAGCCCGAGAACTGGCCGGCGATCACCGCCCCCACCCCCAGGGCCCACAGCGAGAACACCCCCGCATAGCGCTTGAGTCCGCGCTTGTCGAAATAGGCGTCGTCGACCTTCTCGTAGCTGACGCCGCCGCCGGCGGTTTCCTCGCTCATGACCGTCCCCTTCTCGCCACTGTCCCGAGTCACGCTTGCGCGGTTCACCGGCGACGACGAGCCTTCGTGATCACGAATTTCGTCTTTGATCGATCGGCGTTCACTATTTCGGCGCCGCCTGGCGTGGTCGGGGCCGATTGAGACCGCGCCTGCCAAGGGAAACGGCATGATCGTCCTCGACCGTCTCGATCACCTGGTGCTGACCGTCGCCGACCTGGACCGGACCATTGCCTTCTATCGCGACGTCCTGGGCATGCGGCTCGAGACGTTCGGCCAGGGGCGCAAGGCGCTGACGTTCGGCGACCAGAAGATCAACCTGCACCAGGCCGGACACGAATTCGAGCCCAAGGCCCTGCGGCCGACACGCGGTTCGGCGGACCTGTGCTTCCTCGCCGCGACGCCGCTGGAGCAGGTGGCGGCCCATGTCGAAGCGCTGGGCGTGGCGATCGAGGAAGGCCCGGTGCGGCGCACCGGCGCGACAGGCCCGATCCTGTCGATCTATGTGCGCGACCCGGATGGCAACCTGGTGGAAATCGCCAATCCGGCCACGGACTGACCTCGGGCCAGGCCGCCTTGGCCCTCGATGTCCGGGCCGGCGGGTCCGGTTGACGATCGCTCAACCTGTCTCTATATTTCTGTCATGACAGAAATTGCAGACAATACGAAGCGCCTCCCCGCCGCGGTCGAGCAGTTCGTCCTGCGCTGGGGCGACATGGGCGGGCAGTGGGGCGTCAACCGCTCCGTCGCCCAGATCCACGCCCTGCTCTACCTGGCCGACCGGCCGATGACCGCCGAGGACATCGCCGAGAGCCTGGGCATGGCTCGCTCCAACGTCTCCAACAGCATCCGCGAGCTGATCGGCTGGAAGCTGATCCGCCGCGTGCCCCAGCTGGGCGACCGGCGCGACCACTACGAGGCCGAAGCCGATCTGTGGCAGATGCTGACCCGCATCGCCCAGGGCCGAAAGGAACGCGAGATCGACCCGATGGTCGAGGCGCTGGGCCCGGTCCTGGCGGCGGCCGAGAACGACCCTACCCTCAGTAAGGTCGCCCGCAAGCGCCTGAGCGAGATGCATAGCTTCGTCACCACGATCGACAGCTGGTACGGCCAGATGCTGAGCGTGCCGCCCAGCACCCTGATGTCGCTGATCAAGATGGGCTCGAAGGTGGTCGGCCTGCTGGGCATGGGTCGCGGCAAGCCGGACAGGACGACCTAAAAAATTTCGCCGGTAATTTCTCTTTGGACAGAAATAACAGGCAAGACCGGAAGAGGAAGTTGGTCATGAACAGGATCGCAGAAGCCCGCCCGGCGCCGGACCAAGACCTTCCACCGCCCGCGCCCGCCGACCTGCGCGACCTGCGCTTCCGCGCCCTGCTGGGCGAGGCCGGCTGGAACCGCCTGCCCCAGGCCGTGCGCGACCGGTTCAGCAAGCGCTTGGGCCCCGGCATGGCTGTGACCTATGTCGGCGAGATCACCGAGAGCCGCCGGAATGGGGCCGGCCGCGTCTTGGCCCAGCTGTGCCGCCTGATCGGAGCGCCCCTGCCCCTCCATGACGACCTGGGCGTCGCCGCGGTCGTGACGGTCACCGAGGACGGCCCGGCCGGCGGCCAGTTCTGGACCCGGATGTACAACCGGGCCCACGGCTTCCCGCAGGTGATCCACAGCAGCAAGCGCTTCGCCGGCCCCACGGGCCTGGAGGAATATCTGGGCTGGGGCTTCGGCATCGCGTTGGCGGTCAGCGCCGACGAGACCGCGCTGCACTTCCACAGCCACGGCTACTTCCTGGCGCTGGGCCCGGCGCGGCTGGGGCTGCGCCTGCGCCTGCCGGCCTGGCTGGCTCCGGGCGCCCTGACCATCAGCCACGTCGACCAGGGCGACGGCGGCTTCGCCTTCGTGCTCGACCTGCGCCACCCGCTGCTGGGCCAGATGCTTCGCCAGGTCGGGATGTTCCGCGAGCGGCCGGCCTATCTCCAGGAGACCCGCCGATGACCGATCTGATCTGGACCCTGGTGTTCATCCAGGTGGCGATGGGCGGGTTCGACACCCTCTACCACCACGAACTGACCGAGCGCCTGGCCTGGCGGCCGTCCCAGGCCCGCGAGCTGCGGCTGCACGGCGTGCGCAACCTGGCCTATGCGGCGATGTTCCTGCTGCTGGGCTGGAGCCGGCCGCAAGGCGCGCTGGCGATCGCCCTGATCGCCCTGATGCTGGGCGAGCTGGTCCTGACCCTGTGGGACTTCGTTGAGGAGGACCGCACCCGCAAGCTGCCGGCCAGCGAACGGATCACCCACACCCTGCTGACCCTGAACTACGGCGTGTTCCTGGCGCTGGTCCTGCCGGTCCTGGCCGGCTGGGCGACGCGTCCGACCGCGCTGGTCCCCGCCGCCTATGGCGCCTGGAGCGGTCTGTGCGCCCTAGCCGCCCTGGCGGTGGTGCTGTTCGGCCTGCGCGACCTGGCCGCCGCGGCGCGGGCCGGGCGGATCGTGGCGAGCGATCCCGTTCCGCTGGTCGCGGCCCTGCCGTCCGGACAGTCGGTCTTGGTCACCGGCGCCACGGGCCTGATCGGCCGGCGCCTGGTTGCGGCCCTGGTCGGCGCCGGACACGAGGTCACCGCCCTGACCCGCGACAGCGCCACCGCCGCCGGCCTGCCGGCCCCGATCCGCATCGTCACCGACCTGGACCAGATCACCGACGACGCGCGGATCGACGCCATCGTCAACCTCGCCGGCGAGCCGATCTCCGATGGCTTGTGGACGCCCGCCAAGCGCCGGCGGATCGTCGGCTCGCGCTTGGCGGTGACCCGGGCCGTGGTCGCCCTGATCGCCCGATTGGACCGCCGGCCAGCCGTGCTGGTCAACGGCTCGGCGATCGGCTGGTACGGCCTGCGCGGCGACGAGGTGCTGGACGAGACCGCCGACGGGCTCGACTGCTTCTCGCGCACGGTCTGCCGGCGCTGGGAGCGCGCGGCCCAGCAAGCCGAGGACCTGGGCGTACGCGTGGTGCGCCTGCGCATCGGCCTGGTCCTGGCCCTCGACGGCGGGGCCCTGTCGCGCATGCTGACGCCGTTCGAGTTCGGCCTGGGCGGACCGTTCGGGGCGGGACGCCACTGGATGAGCTGGATCCACCTGGACGACCTGGTGCGCCTGATCGCCCACGCCATCGCCACGCCGGGCCTGGCGGGACCGCTCAACGGCACGGCGCCGGAGCCGGTGCGCAACGCCGCCTTCGCCCGCGCGCTCGGCCGCGCCCTGAACCGCCCGGCCCTGCTGCCGGCCCCGGCCGCGCCCCTGCGGCTGGCCCTGGGCGCCTTCGCCGACGAGCTGCTGCTGAAGGGCCAGCGAGTCACGCCCGCCGCCGCGCTGGCCAGTGGCTTCCGGTTCGTCCACCCCGCGCTGGACGGGGCGCTGGACGATCTCGTCGGCAACCGGACACGGCGCCCTAAGCTGGAGGCTTCCCAACGCGGCGCGCTTGCCTCAGCCTGAGCGCTTCGACCGGCCCGACGAAGGCGCGGCGCAAGGAGGAGCCGGCGCGATGGCGGACGAGACCGACCTGGGAACGTTCGACTATGTGGTGGTGGGCGCCGGCTCGGCCGGGTGCGTGCTGGCCAACCGCCTGTCGGCTGATCCCTCGGTCAGGGTGCTGTTGCTGGAGGCCGGTGGCCGCGACGACTGGATCTGGTTCCACATTCCCGTCGGCTACCTGTTCGCCATCGGCCATCCCCGCGCCGACTGGTTGTTCGAGACCATCGCCCAGCCCGGCCTCGACGGCCGGGCCCTGGCCTATCCGCGCGGCAAGGTGATCGGCGGCTCCTCGTCGATCAACGCCATGATCTACATGCGCGGCCAGGCCCAGGACTATGACGCTTGGCGACAGAACGGGCTGGTGGGCTGGGGATGGGCCGACGTCCTGCCGTTCTTCCTGCGCCACGAGGACCACATCGCGCCGCGCGGCGAACATCACCGGTCGGGCGGCGAATACCGGGTGGAGCATCCCCGGGTGCGCTGGGAGATCCTGGACGCCATCCGCGAGGCCGGGCGGCAGGCGGGCGTTCCCATGGTCGAGGATTTCAACGGCGGCGACAATTCCGGCTCGTCCTATTTCCAGGTCAACCAGCGGGCGGGCCGGCGGTGGAGCACCGCCTCGGCCTTCCTGAAACCCGTGCTGGCGCGGGGCAATCTGCGGCTGGAGACCGGGGTCGAGGTCCAGCGGATGGAGCTGGACGGACGACGGGTGACGGGTCTGCGCGCCGTGCGCGGCGGCCAGGTCCTGACCGCCCGGGTGGCCGGCGAACTGATCCTGGCCGCAGGCGCGATCGGCTCGCCGCTGATCCTGCAGCGGTCGGGGATCGGCGATCCGGAACGCCTGGCGCGCGCCGGCGTCGCCGTGCGGCATGCCCTGCCTGGGGTCGGCGCCAACCTGCAGGACCACCTGCAGATCCGGCCGGTCTACAAGGTCTCCGGCGTGCGCACCCTCAACACCGACTACGCCAACCTGGCCCGGCGCCTGGCCATGGGCGTCGACTACGCGCTGCGCCGGTCTGGCCCGCTGACCATGGCGCCGTCGCAGCTGGGGATGTTCTGCCGCTCGGACCCCGGCCGGGCCACGCCGAACCTGCAGTTCCACTTCCAGCCGCTGAGCCTGGACCGCTGGGGCGAGGGCCTGCACCGGTTCGGCGCCTTCACCGCCAGCGTCTGCAACCTGCGCCCCACCAGCCGGGGTAGCGTCGGCCTGTCGGGGCCGGGTCTGGCCGACCCGCCCCGGATCGATCCCAACTACCTGACCACCGAGGAGGACCGCGACGTCGCCGTCGCCTCGCTGCGCTGGGCGCGCCGGATCGCCGGCCAGCCCGCTTTGGCCCGCTACGCGCCCCAGGAGTTCCGGCCCGGGGCGGCGATCGAGACCGACGAGGACCTGCTGGCGGCGGCCAAGGCCCTGGCCACCACGATCTTCCACCCGGTCGGCACGGCGGCCATGGGGACGGCCGACAAGCCGCTGGCGGTGGTGGACGAGCGCCTGAGGGTGCGCGGCCTGCGGGGCCTGCGCGTGGTGGACGCCTCGGTGATGCCGGCCATCACCTCCGGCAACACCAACGCCCCTACCGTGATGATCGCCGAGAAGGGCGCGGCGATGATCCTGGAGGATCGGCGGTGATAGGGGCAGAGGGTCGGAAACGGGAACAGAGTGAAGTCGGCATAGGCCCCATCGGACCTTACGGTGGACTGGACTCGCGGGCTTGCGTATCTGCTGAAGGAGGGACGAGGCAACCATGCAGGACGCGGTCACACGGCTGGTTACGACCACGCCGCAGCTTACAGACAGCCTTGATCAAGCCTCTCTTGAAGTGGCGGAGGGCTTGTTGGACCGACTCGTCTCGCCCCTTTCAGAGGAAGAGGTATGGGCGCTTTTGTCAGTCTTGCCGGCAAATGGCGACACCGCTTTCGGACTGAATTGGACAATTCTCCATTCAATCGAGGCCGCCCCCAGCTGGCCGATCTGGGCCGCTCTCAACGACCAATCTCATGGGTGGGTTGCAATACTTCTGATACGGCTCAACAACGCCGGGATGGCAGCGCCAACAGGCTAAGTCGAGCGCCCGCTTGCGATCCTAGTCGAAAGTTGACCCCTCTCCCATAGGGAGAGGGAGGGGCCCGCTGTGCAGCAGCGGGAGGGTGAGGGGTTATGAGGTTTGACGGCGTGCCGGCACTCCGTCTGGCCCCGTAGCCCCTCACCCCGACCCTCTCCCCATGGGAGAGGGAGCAGGTCCCGACGTCCGCCCCCCTGCCAACGATCGCCATATCCGGATCGGCGTCGACGTCAGGCGAACGATGGAACGGCTCGGCGGCTTGCCGAACCGTCCGGGACGAGGGTCGCCGGGGCGATTACCCCGCCAGGGCCGCCTTGATAGCGGCCAGGCCATCCTGGGCCTTGGTGGCGTCCGGGGCGCCGCCCTGGGCGAAGTCGGGCTTGCCGCCGGCGCCCTGGCCGCCCATGGCGATCACGGCGGCCTTGGCCAGGTCGGCGGCGCTGAACTTGGCCGTAAGGTCGGCGGTGACGGCGACGGTGACGGCGGCCTTGCCGTCGGTCGTGCCGACCAGGGCCACGACGCCCGAGCTCAGCTGCTTCTTGAACTCCTCGGCCACGCCGCGCAGCTCCTTGCCGCCGACGCCGTCCAGGACGCGGGCGATCAGGGCCGTGCCCGCGACGTCTTCAGGACCCGCCGCGCCGCCGCCCGAGCCGCCGCCCAGGGCCAGCTGCTTCTTGGCCTCGGCCAGCTGCTTTTCCAGGGCCTTGCGCTCGGCGACCAGGGCGTCGACGCGGGCCAGGACCTCGGCGACCGGGGTCTTGAACTGGTCGGCCAGGGCCTTGGCGACGCCGGCCTGGTCCAGCAGGAAGCGGCGGGCCGCCTCGCCGGTCAGGGCCTCGATACGGCGCACGCCGGCCGCCACGCCCTGCTCGGAAACGATCTTGAACAGGGCGATGTCGCCGGTGCGGGCCACGTGGGTGCCGCCGCACAGCTCGACCGAATAGGCCTTGCCGGCCTCGGTCAGGGACTCGCCCAGGGTCAGCACCCGGACGCTGTCGCCGTACTTCTCGCCGAACAACGCCACGGCGCCGGCCTCAATGGCCTCCTGCGGCGCCATCTCCTGGGTCTGGGCCGGGACGTTCTGGCGGATCACCGCGTTGACCTCGGCCTCGATGCGCTCGATCTCGTCGGCGCTCAGCGGGCCGCCATGGCTGAAGTCGAAGCGCATGCGGTCGCCGTCGACCATCTGGCCCTTCTGGGCGACGTGAGGGCCCAGCACGTGGTGCAGGGCGGCGTGCACCAGGTGGGCGGCCGAGTGGTTGGCGCGGGTGGTGGTGCGCTTGGCCGCGTCCACCGAGGCCACGACGGGGTCGCCGACCTTCAGCGGGCCGGCCAGCTCGACGCGATGGACGTGCAGGTCGCCGGCCTGCTTCTGGGTGTCGACCACGCGGCTTTCGACGCCGCCGGCCTCGATCACCCCGGTGTCGCCGGCCTGGCCGCCGCTCTCGGCGTAGAAGCTGGTGCGGTCCAGCAGGACGTCGACCGTGGCTCCGGCCGGGGCGGCTTCGACGGGCGCGCCGTCCAGCACGATGGCCTTGACGGTCCCGGTGGTCTCCGTGGTGTCGTAGCCGACGAAGCTGGTCGGGCCGTTGGCCTCGCGGATCGGGAACCAGGCGGCCGCCGCGCCCTGCTGGCCCGAGCCGGCCCAGTTGGCGCGGGCCATGGTGCGCTGGCGATCCATGGCCACGTCGAAGCCGTCGGTGTCGACCGTGATGCCCTTGGCGCGCACGGCGTCCTGGGTCAGGTCCAGCGGGAAGCCGTAGGTGTCGTAGAGCTTGAAGGCGGTCTCGCCGTCCAGCACGCCGCCGGCGGCCAGGTTGGCGGTGGCTTCGTCGAGAAGGCCCATGCCGCGGCCGAGGGTGACGCGGAAGCGCTCCTCCTCCTGGCGCAGAGTCTCGACGATCGAGGCCTCGGCGCGGCGCAGCTCGGGATAGGCCGCGCCCATCTCGGCCACCAGGGTCGGGGCCAGGCGGTGCATCAGGGGCTCATTGGCGCCCAGCAGATAGGCGTGGCGCATGGCCCGGCGCATGATCCGGCGCAGGACGTAGCCGCGGCCTTCGTTCGAGGGGGTGACGCCGTCGGCCAGCAGGAACGAGGACGAGCGCAGGTGGTCGGCGATCACCCGGTGCGACGGGGCCTGGTCGCCCTGCGCCTTGACGCCGGTCAGTTCGACGCTGGCGGCGATCAGGGCCTTGAACAGGTCGATGTCGTAGTTGTCGTGCACGCCCTGCAGGACGGCGGCGACGCGCTCCAGGCCCATGCCGGTGTCGATCGACGGCTTGGGCAGCGAGACGCGCTCGCCGCCGGCCATCTGCTCGAACTGCATGAACACCAGGTTCCAGATCTCGATGAACCGGTCGCCGTCTTCATCGGGACTGCCGGGCGGGCCGCCGGCGATATGGGGGCCGTGATCGAAGAAGATTTCCGAGCACGGGCCGCAGGGGCCGGTGTCGCCCATCGACCAGAAATTGTCGTTGGTCGGGATGCGGATGATGCGGCCGTCGTCCAGCCCCGCGATCTTCTTCCAGAGATCGGCGGCCTCGTCGTCGGTGTGGTAGACGGTGACCAGCAGCTTGTCCTTGGGCAGGGCGAAGTCGCGGGTCAGCAGGGTCCAGGCGTGGGTGATCGCCTGTTCCTTGAAGTAGTCGCCGAACGAGAAATTGCCCAGCATCTCGAAGAAGGTGTGGTGGCGGGCGGTGTAGCCGACATTGTCCAGGTCGTTGTGCTTGCCGCCGGCCCGGACGCACTTCTGCGACGAGGTCGCGCGCGGATGCGGCGGGGTCTCGGCGCCCGTGAACACGTTCTTGAACGGCACCATGCCGGCGTTGACGAACAGCAGGGTCGGATCGTTCTGCGGCACCAGCGGCGCCGACGGGACGATGGCGTGATCGGCCGCGCCGAAATAGTTCAGGAAGGTGCTGCGGATCTCGTTGAGGCTGGGCAGGCTGGTCATCGGCGTCTCGGGTGTTCGTACTGGGTCCGGTCGAACCGGAAGTCGGGGCTGCATAGCGCGGTTTCAAGCGATGTGGAAATCGCCTTGGTGGTCACCGGGCGCGGAAGCGTGTTGGAGGCGCGCCAGGGCCTGCCTCCGTGGAGGACGCGGTCGCGATGCGGCGAAGTCGGCGATGTCCACGCAGGTCTTGGTCCCGCAAAGCGTCGCCGCCAGCGCCACAAACAGGATCGAGGCCAGATCATGCCGCGCATTGATGCCGCGCGGATCAGCCCCGTGGGGGTGGCCCGCGTAGCGCGTCGGGTGGGGGATCGGTGCAGGGCGTTTCCGCGAGTTTGTTCGCTGTGTCAGCAAACCCCATCCGACCCTGGCGCTGCCAGGGCCCCCATAAAGACCCATAAAGAGGAGGGAAAACGCTTTCCTTTTACTTCCCCGCCTTGGTCTTGGCGATGTAGCTGTCAATCACGCGGTCAAGCACGGTCAGCGGGGTCATGCCCGCCAGCAGGCCGGCGTCGTGGAACTGGCGGATGTCGAACGCCTTGCCCAGCGCCTTCTTGGCGCGCTCACGGGCCCGAAGCCAGGTGATCTTGCCGATCATGTAGCTGCAGGCCTGGCCCGGCCAGACCACATAGCGTTCAATCTCGGTGATCGTGCCGCTTTCCTCGTCGCCCATGGTCTCGGCCATGTACTTGACGGCCTGCTCGCGGGTCCACTTCTTGTAGTGCATGCCGCTGTCGACCACCAGGCGGACGGCCCGGAACAGGGCGTCGTGCAGCATGCCGATGTGGCCCCGCGGATCGTCCTTGTAGATGCCCATCTCGACGGCCAGCTCTTCGGAATAGAGCGCCCAGCCCTCGGCGTAGCCCGAATTGCCGATCGTCTTGCGCAGCAGGGGCAGGCCCTGGGCTTCGTTCGACAGCGACAGCTGCAGGTGGTGGCCGGGAACGCCTTCGTGCACCGTCAGGGTGGTCAGGGTGTACTTGGCCTGCTCCTTGGTGTCGCGCAGATTGATCCAGTAGATCCCCGGGCGCTTGCCATCCAGCGAGGGCGAGTTGTAGTAGCCGCCCGGCGCGCCGGCCTCGATGGCCTTGGGCACGCGGCGGATCTCCAGCGAAGCCTTGGGCAGGGCGCCGAAATAGGCCGGCAGCTGCTTCTGGATCCAGGCCGCCTTGACGTTCAGGTCCTTGATCAGCTGTTCCTTGGCCGCGTCGGTGTTGTCGTAGATGTCCTTGCCCAGCTCGGCCATCCGCTCGCCGACCGTGCCCTTGGACATGCCGATGCTCTTGAACAGCTTGTCGGCCTGGACCGAGATCGACTTCACCAGGTCCAGGCCCAGCTGGTGGATCTCGTCGGGGGTCAGGGTCGAGGTCGTGTAGTTTTTCAGCGACACGGCGTAGTAGTCGCCGCCGTCCTTCAGGCGCCAGACGCCGGCGTCGTGGGTGGCCTTGGGGCGGACGCTCTCCAGCAGGGCGATCTGGCGTTTCAGGGCGGGCAGCACCGAGTTCTCGTAGATCTTGCTCGCCTCGCCGGCCCAGTCGCCGGGGATGTTCTTGTCCTTGGTCCGGCGGGCCACCGACAGCACCAGCGGCGCCTCGGCGGTGGGCGTGCCGGCGAAGGCCTTCATCTGGACCAGGGCCTTGTCGATCACGAAGTCCGGCGGGATCACGCCGTCGGCGTAGTCGCGGGCGGCGATGGCGGCTTCCTGGTCCATCAGCCGGGCGAAGGCCTCCATCCGCGACAGATAGGCGTCGGCGTCGGCCTTGGTCTCGATCGAATGCTGGGTGTCGAGAAAGTCGGGATAGGACTGGTAAGAACCGGTCAGCTGGCTGAGCACGTAGGGCGCGCCCGAACCGCCGCCGGCGTAGGTGAACTTGCTGTTGCCCTCGTCCTGCACGGCCAGGGTGAATTCGACCGTGTCGTAGTTGACCACGTCCATGCCGGTCAGCTGCTTGCGGTCGATGGCGCGCAGGTCGGCCAGTTGCTGCTTGGTCTGGGCGATCCCGGCGGCGATGGCGGCGAACGAGCGGTCGCCCAGCTGCGACTTGGTCCAGGCCAGGTCGCCGACGTCCAGGCCCAGGCCCGTGGCCGTCTCGGGCGACTGGCGCAGCTGCTTGGCCATGATGGCGTCGAACAGGGCGTTGAGCTTGGCGCTCTCGCCGGAGGCCGGCGCGGCCTGAGCCAGGGCGAGGCCTGGGGTCGCGGCCGCCAGGCCGACGGCGACGGTGGACAGCAGCATCTGACGGCGGTTTTGCAAGGCGGGGCCCCTTCCCTGGATCTTCGGACGCCAAGGGGTAGAGGGCCTTTTCCCCCTGGGCAACGGCGCTGGCATTAATTTCCCGTCATCTTGCGGCGGAGCGCACGTTTCGTGCGGCCGAGAACCGCGTCTAGCTCAAGGTCACGAACAGCTCGTTCTCGATCACCCACTGGCCGGTGACCTTGCGCCAGGTCGCCAGATAGGACCCGCTGGTGTCGGCCGCGCCGCGCGTCGTCCCGACCCAGGTCCCGTGCTCGGCGGCGCGCTGGCCAGCGGCGTCCAGCTCGATCCGGTCGGTGGTGCGAACATAGGCGACGAAGGCCGGGTCGGCGAACTGGCTGGCGAAGGCCTCCAGGACGTCGCGCGCGCCCAGGATCAGCGAGCCGTCGCCGACGATCACCTTGACGTCCGGCGCGAAGAACGGCGCCAGGCGGCGGGCGTCCTTGCCGGCGATCAGCCTGTTGGTCAGCTTGCGGCGGGCGGCGATGGCGTCTTGCGGCGCGGTCATGCGGTCTTTCCGGGTCTGGCGGGCGACGCCAGCCCGTATAGGCTGGCCGTGCAAAGCCGAACAGGACCTCGATGATTCCGTCCGCGACCCCGCCGACCCTGACCACCGCCCGCCTCACGCTCAGCCCGCCCCAGGCGTCTGACTTCGAGGACAGCGCCGCCATGTGGAGCGACCCGATGGTCACCCGCCACATCGGCGGCCGCACCTCGACGCCCGAGGAGAGCTGGCAGCGCCTGCTGCGGGCCCGGGGGCTGTGGGCGGTGCTGGGCTACGGCTACTGGGCGGCGCGCGAGACCGCCAGCGGCCGCTATGTCGGCGAGCTCGGCTTCGCCGACTTCCGCCGCGGCCTTCAGCCCTCGATCGACGGCGTCCCGGAAATGGGCTGGGCCCTGGCCAGCTGGGCCCACGGCAAGGGCTTCGCCAGCGAGGCCATCGTGGGCGCCCTATCCTGGGCCCGCGAGCAATGGGGCGACGCGCCGGTGGTCTGCATCATCGACCCCGACAATGCTCCGTCCCTGAAGCTGGCCTGGAAGATGGGTTTCCTGGAGGTGGCGCGCACCACCTATCGCGACGCGCCAACGGTGCTGCTGCGGCGAGGGTGAGACGGCGCGGCGGACCGCTCCCTCTGGCTCGACCAGGTTCCGAACCCGATGCAGGCGAGGATGCCGTAGCTCCAGAGCGCCATGCTCAGCCGGAAGGTGTTGATCGCCAGCCGGAAATCGATCGCGGTGGCGACGTGGGAGGCCACGATGAGGGTCATGAAGGCCGCCGCGACCACCGTCCAGATCCGTCGGGACCGCAGCGAAACCCAGACGAAATAGACCAGGGTCGCGCTGTCGACGCAGAACATCGCCAAGCCTGTGTCCCGGGTGCTGGCGTTGTTGACGGCCAGGGAGGTCACCCAGGACGCCAGGAACGCGCAACCCATCCTTCGCGCGGTCTGGTCGCCGTACTTCAAGGCCAAGCCCGCGGTTCCCACGGCCAGGCCGAGAGAGACTATGGTGTGAAGTTGCAAGCTGCCCCCGACGGCGACACGAATCCCGACGGCAACTTGCCTCAAGCGCCGGATCACCGACAGCAACCGAAGGTGCGGTCGGCCGCCCGCTCCCGTTTCGCGCCAGTCAGGCCGCCTGCAGCTGCTGCTTCACTCGCTCGGCCAGGGTCTTGATGTCGATCGGTTTGGGCAGGAAGGTCACGCCCGTCTCGCCTTCCAGCAGGTCGCTGAACTCGGCCTCGGCATAGCCGCTGATGAACATCACCGGCGCGTTGCCCAGATAGGCGCGGGCCTTCTTCAGCAGGGTCGGGCCGTCGATGCCCGGCATGATCACGTCGCTGATCAACAGGTCGATGGTGCCGGCGTGCTCCTCGGCGATGATCAGGGCCTCCTCGCCGTCGCTGGCCTCCAGCACCTCGTAGCCCCTGGCTCGAAGGAGGCGGGCGGCGACGCCGCGCACGGCGTCCTCGTCCTCGACGAACAGGATGCGGCCGGCGCCCGACAGGTCGCGGGGCGGGCGCGGCTTGGCCGGTTCGGCGACCGCCAGGGCGGCCGCGGCGGCGGCCTGTTGGGCCGGGGTGGCTTCATAGACGGGCAGGAAGATCCGGAAGGCCGCGCCCTCGCCCGGACGGCTGTGGACGTGGATCCAGCCGTCGCTCTGCTTGACGATGCCGTAGACCGTGGCCAGCCCCAGGCCCGTGCCCTCGCCCACCGGCTTGGTGGTGAAGAACGGATCGAAGATCTTGCCCATCACCTCGGGCGGGATGCCGGGGCCGTCGTCGCTGACCTCGATGAAGGCCTGGTCGCCCTCGGCGCCGGGGAAACCGAGCGACTGGGCTTCGTCCTGGGACAGACGGGCAGTGCGGATGCGCACGACGCCGCCGCCCTTGGCCGCCCGCACCGCGTCGCGGGCGTTGACGGCCAGGTTCATGACGGCGGTCTCGAGCTGGCTCTTGTCGGCCCGCACCTGCGGCAGGTCGCGGCCGTAGTCGGTGATCAGCTTGACGTCCTCGCGCAGCAGGCGGCGCAGCAGGACCTCGAACTCGCTGATCAGCTCGCCCAGCTCCAGCACCTCGCGCTGCACGGTCTGCTTGCGGCTGAAGGCCAGCAGCTTGCGGACCAGGTCGGCGGCGCGCACGCCGGTCTGGCGGATCTCGTTGAGGCCTTCGTAGGACGGATCGCCGACCGGGTGGCGGTGCAGCAGCTCGTCCAGGCGCAGCTGGATGGCGGTCAGCAGGTTGTTGAAGTCGTGGGCCACGCCGCCGGCCAACTGGCCGATGGCCTGCATCTTCTGGGCCTGGGCGAGTTGCAGCTCCATCTGCTTCTGCTCGGAGACATCGATCAGATAGGCCACCAGCCGGCCTTCGGCGCGGTAGAGATAGAGGTGGGCGATGCGGGTCGGGTCGCGGGCCAGGCGGACCTCGAACGGGCCGCTCTTGCCCTCGGCCAGGCGGGTCTCGGCCTCGGCGCGGGACGGCGGGTCGATCAGGGCGCCGAACAGCGTGCCCGACGGCACGGCGCCGGTCATGGCGGCCAGGGCCGGATTGGCCTCGAGGACGCGCGAGTTGAACGGGTCCAGCCCCTCCAGCAGGGCCGCGCCGAACGGCGAGGCGCCGGAGAAGGCGTCCAGCGTGCGTGGGGCGGGGGCGGACTGGGCGACCACCGGGGCGGGCGCGGCGGTCGGGACGTAGACCTCCTTCTCGACCACGGCCGGCAGGCGGACCAGCAGGCGGTCGCCGCGCAGGCGGGCGGCCTCGGCGCGGCGCTCCTGGCCGGCGATGATCAGCGTCCCCTCGGCGCGCTGGCCGTCGCGGGCCTTGACCAGGGCGGCGAACAGGCGAGCCCCGGCCGCGCCCCGGGGCAGGCGGCGGGCGTCGCCCACGGCCTGGACCCAGGCGGCGTTGGCGGCCAGCAGCCGGCCGTCGGCGGCGGTGACGGCCGCCGGTTCGGGCAGGGCCTCGACGAAGGCCTCGGCGCCCTCGGGATCAGGATCGCCGACCGCGGTCGAGGCGCGGATGGCCACCAGGCCCAGGATCGCCACGCCAGCAACGCCGCCCAGCAGCAGCAGGCCCGCCAGGGTGGCGGGACCGGCCCGCAGGGCGGGAGCGGCGGCGAACACGGCGGCCAGGACCAGGAACACCGCCGCGCCCCAGATCAGCAGGTCGGGGCGACGCTTTGCCTCGCCGGAAAGGTCTTTCATGGGCGTCTCGGTCATGGTCGACCGAAATCCTTCTGCAGCCTTGCGGGCATCCAGCCCATCGATTCGCGGGATAGGATAGCCCCAACCCGCTCGCGGAGCGCGATCCGTGATCGATTCCTGATTCCGTGACGGGATTATGGTCGCCGGACCTCGTCCGCCACGTTGGCGCGCAGGCGGTTCAGCAGGTTGCGCAGCAGGTCGGTCTCCTGGCCGGTCAGGTCGCCGCGCAGGCGGGCGTCGAAGCGCTCGGCCGTCTGGCGCAGGCGCAGGAACATCGCCCGCCCCTCCGGCGTCAGGGCCACCCGGTGGGCGCGACGGTCGGCATGGTCACGGGTACGGATGATCAGGCCCTGGGCTTCCAGGCCGTTCAGGTGGTGGGTCAGGGTCGGCCCCTGGACGCCGACGGCCAGGGCCAGATCCGCCTGAGGCCGATCGCCGCCGGGCATCAGCGACAGCAGGACCAGCCAGGTCGGCAGCGAACCGCCCGCTTCGTTCATCGCCTCGTCGAAGGCCCGGGCCACGGCCTTGGAGACCTGGGACAGCACGAAGCCGATCGGCGGGGCGGACGGCGGACCTGGGGTGCTCATGACTCGATAGATAGACATCGAATGATTCGATGTCTATCTATATCGCGCCGCCAGAACGGCGGTTCACGAGAGGAGCCCGTCATGAACATCGGATTGATCCTGCTGCTGTCGTTCCACGTGCTGGCCGCCATCTTCTGGGCCGGTACGACCTTCGTCCTGGCCCGGACCGGCGGAGTCGGCATCGAGGCCCTGCGTCGGCCGCAGATCGGCGCGGCCGTCGTCGCCGTGCTGACCGGCGCGGGCCTGGGCGCCTGGGTGCATGGCGGCGCCTTTGGACGCACCGAACAGGTGCTGATGGTCGCCATCATCGCCTCTCTAACCGCCTTGATCGTCCAACTGGCCGACCGGGCGAACCCCGCTCGCAGCCAGCGGATCGCCGCCGGCCTGCTGATGATCGCCGTCGTCGGAATGGTGTCCGCGCGGTACATTGCCTGAGGTCTCAGTCGGCGAAGCAGGGCATGGCGCGACCGTTGTAGGGCTGTGTCACCAAGAGCAGAGTCTGATCCTTATGCTCGACCTGTCGCCAGTTCTCGCCGTCGCGGCGCAATAGCATCGCCTGGGTCTCCTGGCTCCAGCCCTGGGGCAACAGATCGCACGACCGCCAACTGACCAGTGCGAAGCGGTCGCCCGGCCAGAATGCCGCACGGGAATAGGCCGAGCGCAGGACCGAGCGAGGTTTGCCGGGTAGGTACAGAACTGAAGCCGGAACCTTGGCGGCGTCGAGAGCGGCTCCGCAATCGATCGGCGCCACGGCCTTGCGTCCCTGACGCGCCAGTAGCCGGTCGATGAGCTTCCAGCGCCAGCTCCTGGGCTCGAAGGCCTTCGGCGCGCCGATCACCCGCTGAGCGCGGAAGACCTGGTAGGGCAAGGGCGTGTCCCGTGCTCGCAGGACCTCATAGCCCATCCGTTCGTGCTCCAGAGCGGCGATCAGGCGGCACTCGCGAGCGACATGGGCCGACGCGTCCACCGGATCGCGTAGCCCGGCCGCCGACGCCGTCACGCCCGCCGCGCCGATCACCAGCCCGACCACGAACAGCGCCAACCTTGCCATTGTCCCCTCCCCTTGATCCCGGCTCATGGCGCGGGGGCAACCATTGCCCCCAAGGACATCAGTCCGCCCAGCCGCGCTTCTTGGCCTGCTTGTTGCTCATCACGAAGCCGATGACCTTGGCGACGGCCTCGAAGTGCTCGGCGGGGATCTGTTCGTCGACGTCCATCGCGGCGTAGAGGGCGCGGGCCAGGGGCGGGTCTTCCAGCACGTAGACCCCGGCCTCCTCGGCCACGGCGCGGATCCTCAGGGCCAGGTCGTCGACGCCCTTGGCCACGCAGATCGGCGCGGCGGTCTCGCCCTGTTCGTACTTCAGCGCCACGGCGTAGTGGGTCGGGTTCATGACCACGACGGTCGCCTTGGGCACGGCCGCCATCATGCGCTGGCGCGAGCGCTG
Source organism: Caulobacter sp. BE254 (assembly GCF_031457295.1). Lineage (NCBI taxonomy): Bacteria > Pseudomonadati > Pseudomonadota > Alphaproteobacteria > Caulobacterales > Caulobacteraceae > Caulobacter > Caulobacter sp. BE254. The sequence continues at coordinate 152,741 of NZ_JAVDWJ010000012.1, forward strand.
CATGCGGATCTGCTTCTGCTTGCCCTTGACGTGCGGGTCGCCCTCGGACTGCTTCATCTCGTCCTTGACGTCCTGCAGGCTCATCCGCATGCGCTTGTTGAAGCGGATGCGCTGCCAGAACCAGTCGAAGCCGGCGGTGGCGATCAGGAAGATCAGCACCATCCAGAACAGCTTGGTGCACAGCTTCATCGACATCGGGATGATCGCCCCGACGTCCATGCCGACCAGGTTGGTGATCAGGGCTGCGTCAGGCTTGACCACGAACCAGGCGATGACGCCGGTGACCAGGAACTTCAACGCCGACTTGGCGAACTGCACGAAGCCGTCGGGGCCGAAGATCCGCTGGAGCCCCTTGATCAGGTCCAGCTTCTTCAGGTCCGGCTTGATCTTGTCGGCCGACAGGATGAATCCGGACTGGGCGACGTTGGCCGCCGCGCCCAGCAGGCCCGAGACCACCATCACCAGGATCAAGGCCGGCAAGGCGGCCATGACCGCCGTCCTGGCGATGGCGCGGACGCCGCCCTCGACGTCCATGGTGCCGGCGTGGGCCAGGAAGGGCGTCAGGGACTGGACCATGTCGCGGGTCAGCCAGCCGCCGGCGATGACCACCACGCCGAACGCCCCGGACAGCGAGGCCAGTTGTGAGATGTCGGCGGATTTGGGGACGTCGCCCTTGGCGCGCGCGTCCGACAGCTTCTTGGCTGTTGGTTCTTCTGTCTTTGACGCGTCGTCCTGCTCGTCGGCCATGGCGCGCCCCTAGTTGAACACCGCCAGCAGGTCCCGATAGCGATCGGTCCACACCATGGCGATGCCGCCGAGCGAAAGGCCCAGCAAGGAGAGGCCCAGGATGACGCTGAGCGGCGAGGTGACGAAGAAGATCTGGAACGACGGCATGACCCGGCCGACCAGGCCGGTGGCCAGGTTGAAGACGATCGAGAACACCAGGACCGGGGCCGACAGCTGCAGGCCCAGCTTGAACGAGTCGGCGACCGTGCGCACGGCCAGTTCGGCGGCGTCGCCCACCGGCACCGGGCGGCTGAACGGGAACAGGTCGTAGGACTTGACCATCGCCCCGATGAACAGGTGGTGCAGGTCGGTGACCATGATCAGGGTCAGGCCCAGCATCGACAGGAAGGTGGCCACCGCCGTGCTGGTCTGGGCCCCGGCCGGGTTGGTGGTCTGGGCGAACGACAGGGTGGTCTGCAGCGAGATGATCTCGCCGGCCGTGGTCAGCGAGCTGACGAACAGCTTGAGCACCGCCCCGATCATCAGCCCCACCAGCACCTCGTGCAGCACCGCCCCGCTCATGGCCCCGACGCTGGAGGGCACGGTGACGATCGACTTGGAGACCAGGGGGGCCAGCAGCAGGGCCATCAGCACCGCGAACGACAGCCGGATGCGCGGCGGCACGACATTCTCGCCGATGCCGGGCATCAGCATGACCATCGCGCCGATCCGGGCGAAGACCAGGCCGCCGGCGTAGACCTGCAGAACGGTGGCGAAGCTGTCCAAGCCTTGCCCCCTACATTCCAGCGATCTTGGCGGCGATTTCCTTCATGAAGCCGGACATCAGCGCGCCCATCAGCGGCAGGAACAGCAGCAGGGCCACGAAGATCGCCACGATCTTGGGCGCATAGACCAGGGTGGCCTCCTGGATCTGGGTCAGGGCCTGGAACAGGCCGATGGCCACGCCGACCACCAGGCCAACGATCAGAATCGGCGCGCAGAGCTGCAGGGTCAGCCAGATGGCGTCGCGGCCGACATCCAGGACTTCGGCTCCGCTCATCGGAAGGCCTCTAGGTGACGCGCGTACGCGGGAACTGACGGTGACTCGCACCATCGTCCGTCATGGTTAACAGCCGGTTAGGGAGGATTAACAGAGGGCGGTTGCGCGCGTGGCGAAAGGTCGCCGGGGAAGGCTCTTCCCCCTCTGGGGGAAGACGGCCGCGAAGCGGCCCGTAGGGGGCAAGTGTTCGCCCTCGGTGCGGCTAGCTACTTGCCCCCACCTGACCGCTGCGCGGTCTGTCCGCCCCCATAGGGGGCGGAACGGCGGGCCTGCCCGCCTACTTCGGCTTGCGCGCCGCCTGCACCTCGATCTCCACCAGCATGCCCGGTTGGACCAGCGAAGTGATCTGGCTGGTGATGCGCGAGGGCTTGTTGGGCTGTTCGGCGGTGCCGAAGAAGGTCTTGTAGGCCTCCATCATGCCCATGAAGTCCATCTTGCCGCCCTTGGCCGGGTCGCCCACCAGCAGGACGCGCATCATCACCACGTCGCCCATGGTCGCGCCCTGGCTCTTGAGCGCCTCCTGGATGCGGGTCAGCACGCCCATGGTCTGGGTCTTGGTGTCGCCGAAGGTGGCGGGCAGGGCCGGGTCGCCCTTGGGGTCGAGCGGCGGCGGGGTCATGCCGCTGACATAGATGGTGTCGTAGCCGGCCGGCACGGTGACCACGCTGGCGATCGGCGAGGTCGGCGCGCCGCCCCGGACGATCTCCTGGGCGTGGACGGCGGTTCCGGCGAGGCTGGCGAGAGCGGCGGCGGCGAGGATCAGGCGCTTCATGGTCGTCTCCAGGGACTATCCGTTGCGAAATTCCGGGATGGCGGACGGCGCCCGCGATCCGATGCTCTAGTGGGCCTGCAGGCTGGCGGGCTTCTTCTTGCCGGACTTGAGCTTGGCGCGGGCGGCGGCGATATCGGAGGCGCTGACCGGCTTGCCCTTGTTGCCCCACGAGGTGCGGACATAGGTCAGCACCGAGGCCAGCTCCAGATCGTTCAGGTCGTCCTTGAACGACGGCATGCCGGCCCGGCCGGCCAGGACCGTGGCCATCATCGGGGCCGGATCGCCCTGGACGAACGGGTCGCCGGCCAGGGCCGGGAACGCGCCCTTCACGCCCTTGCCGGTCGTCTGGTGGCAGGCCGAGCAGTTGTCGTTGAACAGGGCCGAAGGGGTGGCGGCGAAGGCGGCCGCCGAGACGGCGGAGGCGGCCAGCACGCCGGCGAGGAAGACGATTGAACGACTCATGGAAACTCCTCAAGCAACCTTTGGACAGGCATAGCGCGACTTCACGCCGTGAGCACGCGGGCGTGCAGCTTGCCGATCTGCTGCCAGGCCGACTCGATGGCCCCCGCCTGCCAGCCGCCCAGATAGGTCAGGTGCTCGCCCGCCAGGTAGATGCGGCCGTCGGGCTCGCACAGCACCGGATAGGCCGCCTTGCGCCCCTCCTCGCCCCACTCGGCCCAGCCGCCCAGATTGAACGGCGCCAGGTGCCAGCTGAACGAGAAGGCGTTCTCGAAGTTCTCGGCGTATTCGGGGAAGATCTTCTGGCCGGCGGCCACGGCGAAGGCCGCGCGCTCGGCCGGCGGCTTGGCGCTGATCTTGGCCGCCTCGCCGCCGAACGCGTAGTAGCCCAGCAGCACGCCCTTCTGGCCCTGCCAGCCGGTGGACGGCAGGGTGATCGTGCCGATGCCGGGCATGTCGTTGTAGATATGGCCGCCGTAGATGTGGTGGTTCTCTTCCCAGAACCGGGTCTTCATCTGCAGGCCGATCTTGTTGACCGGCGCATAGGCCACGCCCGACATCGCCGCCTTGAACGGCTTGGAGAAGTCGGCGTCGATGTTCTTGAGCACGCTGAGCGGGATGGTGCAGACGCAGTAGTCGGCGGTGATCGTGTCCTGCTCGCCGAACTTGTCGGTATAGGTGACCACCACGCCCTTGGGGCCCTGCTTGATCTTGTCGACCACGCAGGAATAGCGGATCAGCGTTCCGACGCGCTTTTCGAAGCCCTTGGCGATCTGGTCCATGCCGCCGACCGGCTGCAGCATGGTGCGCTGCTGCTCGTAGCCGGAGACCGAGCTGAGCACCCGCCAGGCGTTGGAGTGCAGCACGTCCGACAGGCTGTAGGGCGTCGAGGGCTTGCCTGGGCCCGGATCCACGCCGGCTCCGGGATGGACGTCGAAGCCGCGGCCTTCCGTGCCGGTATAGGCCAGGTCGGTGGGCGAGAGGCGGCCCTCGTTGATCATGTAGGCCACGAACAGGTCACGGTCCGCGGCGGTCAGGGGCGCGTCGAGCTGGCCCTTGGAGGCGGCCTTGGCGATCATCTCGGCGGCGTAGCCGCGGACGTCGGCGGCGATCTGGCCCTTGCGGATCGGCTTGCCGGCCAGCGGCCCGTCGCCCTTCTCGAAATAGACATAGGCCGCGTCGTTGTCGTTGACGAAGCTCTCCAGCTGCACGCCGAACAGCTTGGTGTAGTGCAGGGTCGAGCGGTGGTGGTACGGGATCCGCCACGGGCCGTGGTTGATGTACAGCCCCTCGTCGAACTCGCAGGTCTGGTTGTTGCCGACCAGGTCGGTGTGCTGGAAGCCCTTGCGGGCCGTCTGGCAGCGGCCGCCGGCGAAGGACCGGGCCTCGATCACCTGCACCTGGTAGCCGGCCTTGGTCAGTTCGTAGGCCGCGGTCATGCCGGCCAGGCCCGCGCCCAGCACCACGACCTTGGTCCCCTTGGGATCGCCTTCCAGCTTGGGCGGGGCGGTCTGGGCCGAGGCGAAGCCGAAGCCCAGGGCGTCCATGCCGGCCATGGCCAGCGACACGCCGCCGAACGCCGCCAGGCTCTCGAAGAACCGCCGCCGCGTCAGCACGCCGCCCGCCTCGCTCAGGGGCGCGGCCGCCGATTGATCACCCATACTGGTCCCCGATTTTTTCTTGTCGCGAAAACGCCTGCGAGCCAAACGGCCGCCTTGGCTATGTCAGACCAAGCCCGCCCAACGACAATGCGAAAAACTTGTCAGTCTTATGAGAAAACCCTCCGGCGCCATGCCCTTGGGCGCCCGCGGCAAGGCATGTGCGGAGAGCGGGCGGCGTGAAATTTCACGCCAGAAATCAAGATTTCACCGCCGGAAAATCCGTCGACGGACATCGTTGACGAAAACGCAGAAAAGCCGGGCGCGAGGCCCGGCTTTCCTTGTTCGATAACGCCTTCCAGGGATCAGAAGTTGTAGGCGAACTTGGCGTAGTAGTAGCCGCCGTTTAGGCCGTAGGGCGAGATGCTGGAATAGATATCTTGCGCCCCATTGCCATTGTTGGCTTCGTCGTCAATTTCCAAGGCGCTCTTCTTGTTCGGATGTTTATCGAACAGGTTATTAGCGCCGACCGAAATCTTGAATTGATCCATTACGCGCCAATCGACTTCCAGGTCCGTGATGAAAGCCTGCTTGACCTTGTTCGTCCAAAACTTTCCGTCTTTGCCACCGCCGTTGTAGCTGACATCCTCCGACGCCAGTCCGTAATAGGTTTCGTGCAGGTTGATGGTCACCGGTCCGAAGCTGTAGAGAGCGCCGCCAGAAATCTTGTATTCCGGCGAAGCGGTTTCCAGGTCGGAGATCGAGGTCCGGTCGTACAGCAAGGCCCCGCCGAGTTCGGCTGGCGGAGCGGCGATCTTGGTGACCTCGGTCTTGTTGTAGTTGGCCGCCAGGCTCCAATCGACGTGGCCCCAGTCGCCCAAGCTCGTCGGATAGGTGACGACGGCTTCCACGCCGCGGGTGCGGGTGTCCAGACCGTTGGAGAAGATGTTGATGCCGATGAACTCGGCGTCGTCGGAAATCGAATTGCCGGCGGCCTTGATGGCGGCGGCCACGGCCGGATAGTTTTGCGCGCAGCCCGCCGCGCAAAGCGTTCCGCTGCCGGCGATGCGGTCCCTGACTTCGATCTGATAGACGTCGAGCGTCGCTGTCAGGCCGGAAACCGGATGGGTCACGAAGCCGACGCTGTAGTTGGTCGACTTCTCGGGCTTCAGGCCGTTGACGCCGATCAGCTTGGCGGCGGAGGAGTTGGGCGCCAGCTGCACATAGGCCGAGCTTGGCCCGACATTGGTGGCCGAATAGTATTCCTCGGCCAGGGTCGGGGCGCGGAAGCCGGTGCTGGCCGTGCCGCGCAGGGCGAAGGCCGGCGAGAAGTCGTAGCGGCTGGTCAGCTTGGCGACCGTGGTGTCGCCGAAGTCGCTGAAGTGCTCGTAGCGGACGGCGGCGTCCAGTTGCAGGGCCTCCACCGGCTTGACCGCCAGGTCCAGATAGGCCGCGACGTTGTCGCGTTCGTGCTTGCCCGCATCGGTCAGCGAGAAGCCCGGATAGGACTGCGAGCCGCCGATGTAGCGCGAGGCGTATTCGCCGGACTTGATCTTGTAGGTCTCGTGACGCTGCTCGACGCCGAAGGCGACGGTCAGCGGTCCGGCCAGGCCGACGTCGAAGGGACGGCTGACGTCCAGGGTGGTGGTCCACTGGGTGGAGAGGAAGGCGCCGACGTCGAAGGCTGACTGGGTCGAACCATGACCGGGGACGCTCGAATCCGCGAGATAGAGGTCCTTGTTGACCGAGTTGGTGACATTGATGTCGTCGAAGTCGCGGCCGTAGGTCGAGCTCAGGTCCCAGTCCCAGTCGCCGAACACCTTGCCCTTCACGCCGCCGGTGACGGCGTAGTCCTCTTCCTTGATGGTCTCCATCGGGTTGAAGCCCAGCGGATACAGCTGCGGCAGGCGGGTGGGGGTGCGGTAGTTCTCGTAGGCGCCAGCGTATTTGTGGCCGTAGGTGCCGAACGAATAGAGCTCCAGGTCGCCGATCTCGACGCCGCTGTTATAGGCCAGGGTGGTCAGCTGGTAGCGGGCGTCGCCCGAGATCTTGTTGGTGTGCGGATAGCCGGCGAGGATCGTGCTCCAACCGTTGGCGGCGGTGTTTCCGCGGATCACCCGCTGGTCGTCGCCGCCCCAGTCGCTGAAGTCGTGGTAGCGGGTCTCGGCGGTGAGGTTCAGGTAGGAGTTGGCGAACGGCGACAGGCCGATATTGCCCGACACGTTGCCGGTCTTGCCGTCGCCGCCGTAGTAGCGGCCGGCCGTGACGTCCAGCGAGCCGCCGGAGGTGTTCTTCTTCAGGATGATGTTGACCACGCCGGCGATGGCGTCGGTGCCGTACTGAGCCGCGGCGCCGTCGGTCAGCACTTCGATATGGTCGATCGCCGACAGCGGGATGAAGTTCAGGTCGGCCGCCGCGCCGCCCTGGTAGGGTCCGCCCAGGACCGCCAGGTTGGCCGTGCCGTGCCGGCGCTTGCCGTTGATCAGCACCAGGGTGTGGTTGGCGCTCAGGCCGCGAAGCCGGGCCGACAGGGTCAGGGCCGCGGTGTCGCCGCCGAAGGATTGCGCGTTGAACGAGGGAATCGCCTGGGCCAGGGCCGCGATCAGGTCCGGCTTGCCGGCCCGCTTCAGCGACGCGGAATCGACGACCTGGATCGGCGCGGCGCTGTCGACGGCCTTCATGCCGGTGGTGCGCGTGCCGGTGACGATGACCGTCTCGACCTCGGTGGTGGCCGGGTCAGCCGGCGCGTCGGCGGCATAGGCCAGGCTGGCGCTCGCCATGCCGAGCGAAAGAGTTGAGATCCCGGCAAGCAGGATATTCCGCGAACACTTATTCATTAAGATCCCCTGGTGGCGTTACAAACGCGCTGTGGTTTTCGCCGCCTGTGGAATCCCCCGATAGATCTTTTCTTTTTTTGAGTCTGGATGCTGTCAACCGTAGGAAGAATATTTTAAGCGCTGATCACATATACAAGCGGCGGCCGACCGCCGCCGATCGAAGACTTCCTCAGGGGGTAAAGTTCGGCAATAGCCGCTGCGCTTATGGACGCCGGCGCGGCGCCAGATCGGCCCCGGCGCCCCTTTGCGCGGCGCCCACGGCGCCTTTTGGCCGTCTTCTGATCATCGGCTTGGCGTCCGGGCCGCGCGAAAGCCCCTCGCGGCCCTGAAACAGGACGAGCCGGACGCGAACGCCCGGCTCGAGGATCTGGTCCGATCGCGGTCCAGACATCCGAACCGTGGACGCCAGGACCGCTCCGGAGCCTAGAAGCTGTAGGTGACCTTGCCGTAATAGTAGCCGCCGTTGATGCCGAAGGGCGAGAACGAGGGGAACTGGGTGACGAAGCCGTTGCTGTTGTTCTTCAGGTAGTGCTCGCGCAGCAGACCGTTGATCCGATTGGGATAGCGGTTGAGCAGGTTGTTGGCCCCAATGGACACCTTCACGCTCGGCAGCACCTGGTAGCCCAGGTCCAGGTCGGTGATCAGCGCCGTCTTGACGGTGGTCCTCATCAGCGCCGGCGAACCGCTGTCGTTGCTCAGGCCCGAAGACTTGCCGTAGACGCTCTCCTTCAGGTTCATCGAGAACTTGCCGAGGGTCCAATAGGCGCCCGCGATGATCTTGAACTTGGGCGAGGTGTCTTCCAGGTTGGCGATCGCAATGGCGTCGAACAGGGTCAATTTCGGATCCAGGCCCGGTGGGTTGGGCGCGATCTTGGTCACTTCGGTCTTGTTGTAGCTGGCGCTCAACGACCAATCGACCCGACCCCAGTCGTCGAAATCGCTGTAGTAGGTCGAGACGAAATCGATTCCGCGGGTGCGCGTGTCCAGGCCGTTGACGAACATGTTGGCGCCGACGCTGTAGGTCGCGTTGCTGCGGATCGAGGGATCCACGTTGACGCCGTTCGCCGCGAGGGCGGCGACGACCGCCGGCGAGACGATGCCATTCGTCACTTGCTTCGTGGTTTTGGCGCCCGTGACCGGGTCGGTAACGGTCTGGGTGACGACGTTCTCGCCGTACAGCGTGCCCGAGCTGACGATGCGGTTCTTGATGGTGATCTGGTAGGCGTCCAGCGTCATCGTCAGCTTGGGCGCCAGATGGGTGACCAGACCGATGCTGAAGTTGTTCGACTTCTCGGGCTTCAGGCCGTTGATGCCCAGCAGGCTGGCGCCCGGCGAGTTCGGCGGCAGTTGGCCGCTGATCGAACTGGGCGAAACGTTGATGCCTGAATAGTACGACTCCGCCAGGGTCGGGGCCCGGAAGCCCGTGCTGGCCGTGCCGCGCACGGCGATGGCCGGCGAGAAGTCGTAGCGACCGGTCAGCTTGGCGACCGTGGTGTCGCCGAAGTCGCTGAAGTCCTCGTAGCGGACCGCGGCGTCCAGCTTCAGCGCCTCGACCGGGCTAACCGCCAGGTCGACATAGACGGCCTTGTTGTTGCGCTTGTGCTTGCCGGCGTTGACCGGCGCGAAGCCGAAATACGACTGCGAACCGCCGCCATAGTAGGTGGCCGGGTCGCCCGCCGTGATCTCGTAGCTTTCCTTGCGATACTCGGCGCCCGCCGCGAAGGTCATCGGACCGGCCAGGCCGACCTCGAAGTCGTGGCTGACGTCGAGGGTGTTGCTCCATTGGGTGTTGATGAAGCCGCCCGCATGGATGTCCGTGGGCGAATAGCCCTTGGTCGTCGTCGTCGAGGTGTCGGCGTAGAGCGACGCATTGGCGGTATCCAGGACGTTGACCGAGTCGTCGTCCTTTCCGTAGGTCGAGCTCAGGTCCCAGTTCCAGGCGTTGGTCACGCCGCTGACGCCGCCGGTGACGGCGTAGTCGGTCTCGGTGATCGACTCCTTGGGATCGAAGCCCAGCGGGTACGGAATGTCGGTCGCCATCTTGCCCTTGACCACGTTGGGCAGGCGGTAGTTCTCGTGGGCGGCGCTCCATTTGCGGCCGATGGTGCCGAAGCTGTAGGCCTCGATGTCGGGCGTGATCTCGTAGCCGGCGTTGTAGGCCAGCACCGTCTGGCGGTACTGGGCGTCGCCGGCGATGCGGTTCACATAGGGCCAGTTCGGCGCGTTGACGACCTGCGGATAGCTCTTGGCCGGACTGTTGGTGGCGCCGGTGTTGTAGGGCGTGTTCACCACGCGCGGGTCGTAGTCGCCGCGGAAGCTGTAGCCGTGGTACTTGGTCTCGCCGGTCAGGTTCAGGTACGACTTGTCGGTCGGGGCGATGCCGATATTGGCGGTGAAATCGCCCGTCGTGCCGCCGCCGTCGATATAACCGCCGCCGTTGATGATGACCTCGCCGCCCGAGGTGGCCTTCTTCTGGATGATGTTGATGACGCCGGCGATGGCGTCGGTGCCATATTGAGCGGCCGCGCCTTCCAGCAGCACCTCGATGTGGTCGACCGAGGCCAGGGGGATGAAGTTCAGGTCAGCGGCCGCGCCGCCCTGATAGGCTCCACCGAGAACGGCGAGGTTGGCCGTGCCGTGACGGCGTTTTCCGTTCAGCAGGACCAGGGTGTGGTTGGGGCTGATGCCGCGCAGCTTGGCCGACAGGGTCAGGGCGGCGGTGTCGCCACCGAAGGCCTGGGCGTTGAACGACGGGACGTTCTGGGCCAAGGCCTGGATCATGTCCGGCTGGCCGGTCTTCTTGAGGATGTCGGCGCCCAGGACCGTGATCGGCGCGGGGCTGTCGACGGCCTTCATGCCGGTGGTGCGCGTCCCGGTGACGATGACGGCCTCGAGCTCGGCCGTGTCCGGCGAAGGCTCGGGGGCCTCGGCGGCATAAGCATTGACACCATAAGCAAAGATCATGCTGACAGCGGACACCCCGGAAAACAGGATGCTACGCGAACGGTTATTCATTCATACCCCCTCATGCGCTATCTAAGCGCGATTGTTTTCTCCTCTCTGGCGTTTCCCGTTAAGCGTGTTCTTTTTGGTTTGCACGAATACTCTGAATTCACGTCGATGACGCGATTGAAACATTTCGTCGAAGCTGAAATTTCTGCAAGCGCCGCAACCGTCGTCGGATCGTCACGGACGTCCTGAGAGGCTTCGGCGCCCCTTTGGACGGCGCCGGCCACGATTTTTGTGCAATGCGATGGTCACGATTGGGGCGCCTTTGCGGCGGCCTGAAAGCCTTCTCAGGGGATGACGACGGCCCGCCCGGCCCGTTTGCCGTCGGCCGAGCGGGCCCGCACCTCGACCTTGCCGGCGACCGGCGTGTCGGGCGCATAGGGCCGCCAGGCGCCGCCATCGACGCGGTACTCGATCGGCAAGCCGGGGAACTCGACATTGGCCCGCAACCGGCCGTTCTCGACCACCGCCCCGACCGTCGGGATGCGATAGGCCACGCCCGCCGCGTCCAGCCTGGCCAGCTCGCGCCCGCCCAGCAGGTTAGCGAAGGCGGCCCAGTCGGCGTCGCGCCGGGCCCGCATGTCGGCCGTGAAGGCCCCGGTCGTGGAGTCGTAGGCCTTGCCGGGCGTATAGGGCGTTTCCCAGCTGGCGCCGTGCCAGGCCCGCTCGGCCAGGGCCAGCAGGCGCGGATACAGCATGTAGTCGACCTGGGCGTCCGAACGGATCGTCTCGCTCCACAGCTGGCCCTGCAGCCCGTCGAAGCGCACGCCGGGCTCCAGCGGGTGGTCGTCCTTGGAAGCCTGGGGCCTGCCCTGCAGGTCGGGCCACAGCTCGGCGTGGGCCGGCAGGTTCTCGGGCATGAAGTCGAACACCTTGCGGGTGTCGGTGGCGCGCGAGGGCCAGTCGTAGCCGCGCTCCTTGGGGTCGGCGGCTTGGGGGCTGTCGAAGTACAGGACCTCGGGGGTGGAGATCACCACCTCCCAGCCCTGGTTGGCCTGGACGTGGGCGCTGGCCGGTCCCTCGCCGGCCAGGGCGCCCCAATTGTTGGAATGGACCTTGGCCGGCATGCGGTCGGGCTTGGCGTGGCTCATGCCGTCGCTCCAGCCGGCCACCACCACGCCCCGCGCCGCCAGCAGGGCCGAGACCTTCTCGATGAAGTGGCCGCTCAGGTCGGCCGGCTTGACCCCGGTCCTGGCTTCGTAGGCCGCGCAGGCCGGCGAGGCGCTCCAGGCGCCCGGGGTCTCGTCGGCGCCGATGTGGTAGCGGGTCAGCGGCTGGCCGGCGGCGGCGTGCAGGGCGGCCATCTCGTCCACCACCTTGCCGAGGAAGGCGTAGGCGCTGTCCAGGCAGACATTGATGGTGTTGTCGTCATAGTGCTGGATGCTGCTGTAGACCGAGGCGTTGGCGGCCTCGCTCAGCAGGTAGCGGCCGGCCTCGACCTCCGGCCTGCCCTCGGCGCGCAGCCTGGCCGCGCGGGCCTCCATCGCCTTGATCGCCGCCCGCGAATGGCCCGGCATGTCGAACGACGGAATCACCTGGATATGCCGCGCCTGGGCCGCGCGAACGATCTCGATGTAGTCGGCGCGGGAATAGAAGCCGTTGACAGGGGTCGACGGGTCCGGCCCCGAGCCGAGTTGCGGCAGCAGGCAGGTCCGCTCGGTCAGGTCGTGGCAACGGCGCGAACCGATGTCGGTCAGCTCCGGCAGGCCGGCGATCTCGACCCGCCAGCCCTCATCGTCGGCCAGGTGCAGGTGCAGGCGGTTCAGCTTGTAGGCCGCCATCTGGTCGAGGATGGCCAGGATCTCGGCCTTGGAATGGAAGTTGCGGGCCACGTCAATGTGCAGGCCGCGGAAGTCGAAGCGCGGGGCGTCGTCGATGGCCAGCAACGGGACCGTACGGTGGGCGTCGACCAGCTGGGCCAGCGAGGCCAGGCCATTGGCCGCGCCTTCGGGGTCCGAGGCGAGGATCTGGATCCGGTCCGCCCGGATCGCCAGCTGGTAGCCGCCGGCCGCCAGCTTCTCGGCGGGCGCCAGCCGGATCCGCAGGGGGACGCCGGCGGCTGCCTCTCCCGCCCCAGCCTTGGCCAGGTGCGCCAGGCCCGCCGCCAGGGCCGGGCGCGCAACGCCGCTGATCGAAACCTTCACCCCGCGCGACAGGTCCAGCGCGCCGCCGCCCGGATCCAGCCGGGTCCGCAGCGGCGTGGGCAGGACGGCGCCGCGCGGGATCGGTTGGACGCGGCCCCCGGCGGCGGCGTTGACGGCGAAGACCCTGGGCGCGGTGGCCCACACCGTCGCGTCGGCCGCCGAGCCGCCGGCCAGTCGGGCCTCGTCGGTGAACGGCGCCACGAACGGCAGGCTCTCCAGCCCGGTCTCGGGATCGACGACGGGCCGGGTGCTGGCGATGGTCCGCGCCGCCACGCCCTCGGCCGCCACATAGTAGTTGGGCATCGGGTAGAGCTCGGACAGCTGGTGGCCTTCCAGCTTCAGGGGGATGCGGATCGGCCGTCCGAGCGCGAAGCCGCCGAAGGCCGCCGTCGGCGCCAGGCGATAGAGGTCGCCGTTGATGTGGGTCAGGGCGAAGGCGTCGCTGTCGGCGTTCAGGATCGGGGTGACGCTGCTGAAATACAGCGACCAGCCGGCGGCCGGGGCTTGCGGCGCGGCCAGGGTCAGTTCGGCCAGGTGGCATGCCAGGGCCGGCGCGCAGGCGGCGGGACCGGGGCGGTTGTCGAGCACCGCATAGCGGACGTCGAGCGTGGCGGCGAAGCGATCGAGCTGGGCCTGCCTGGGCTGGGCGTGGGCGCCCGTGGCGGCGAGGGCCAAGGCGGTGAGCGCGATCAGGCGTCGTGGCATGGAGCCTCCCCGGGATTCGCCAGACCCTAACCCTCGCCGTCGAAGTCCGTCATCCCCGACGTGTTCGGGAGACCCTTAGCAGCCCGGCCCCGCCCCCAGCGGCAGGCAGCGCCCGTCGACGTCGGCCGGGATCGGCACGCCGGTCACCGCCGCGAGGGTCGGGGCGATGTCGACGGTCTCGATCGGCAGCACGCGCTCGCGCGCCGGGCCGCCCTTCCACCAGAACAGGATCGGCACCCGGCGGTCGTAGTTCCACGGGCTGCCGTGACTGGCGACATAGGTCGCCCCCGCCGAGGCCGGGGTCTGGTAGGGCTGGAAGGCCACCAGGATGTCGCCGACCCGGCCGGGATAAGCGCTGCGGCGCATGCGTTCGGCGACGCTGATCTCGTCCGGCGGCGTCCCCCGGGGCGGCGGGGCGGCGGTGACCAGGGCGTCAGCGTCATAGGCCGCGAACACCTCCGGCCGCTTGGCCAGGACGGCCAGGGCGGCGGCGGTGATCCGGGCGTGGTCGACGGCGGTGGGCGCCTTGCCGTCGGCCCCGACCACGTACAGCGACTCGACGCCGCCGGCCTGGACCAGCGGATCGTAGGCCAACTGCAGTTGGCCGCGCACGGCGGCGTTGATGTCCTTCAGCCACTGGACGGGCGGTACGCGGCCGGCGCCGTAGCCCTGCTGGACCAGGCGCTCGGGAAAGTCCGACCCGCCGTGGTCGGCGGTCAGCACGACCAGCACCTGGCCCTTGACCTTGTCCAGGCTGTCGAGGAACGCGCCCAGACGGTCGTCCAGCCGCATCAGGTGGTCGCACATCTCCGGCCCCTTGGTCCCGAAGCGGTGGCCGATGAAGTCGGTGGCCGACAGGCTGATGGCCAGGACGTCGGTGGCCTCGCCGTCGCCCAGCTTGAACTGGTCGCGCAGCATCTGGGCCGCATCGAGCGTCACCCGGTCGGTATAGGGGCTGACCGCCAGGTCGTCGGTCGCCGCCGCGGCGTCCTTCGGCGCGGGGCGAGGCAGGGCCGCGCGCCAGGCCCGGCCGCCGGTGACATAGTCGTCCTCCAGGGCCGCGCAGCGCTTGTCGCCATAGGTCCAGGTGAACGGGTGCGCCTTCTGGTCGGCGACCAGCTTGGCGTTGAACGCCGCCACCGGCGCCAGCCGGGCCTTGGCGTCCTGGCCGGGCTCGACCCAGGTGGTCATGCCGAAACGCGTCTCCAGCCAGAACACCCCGTCGCCCTGGTGGCCGGCCATGTTGATCGCCCCGCGATCCTTGCCCGACACCGCATAGACCCGGCTCGCGGGCGACACCGCCTTGAGCCAGTCGCCATAGGTGGCGGCCATCAGCAGCTTGGGGCTGACCAACCGGCCGCCGCCCGACGGGTCGTTGGCCAGGGTCACCGACGGGTCGGCCAGGCAATAGGTCTTCTGGCCGGTCGCCAGGTCGTAGAAGTCGTTGGCGACGATGCCGGTCTTGTTGGGCGACTTGCCGGTCAGCAGGGTGGAGTGGCCGGGGCAGGTCTCGGTCATGCCGTGCGACTGGTAGCCGCTGGGATAGACCGTCCCTTGCCGCGCCAGCCGCCCCAGGCCGCCGTGGAAGTCGGCGCGGTACTGCTCGAACAGGCTGGCGCCGAACTGGTCGATCGAGATCACCACCACCAGCTTGGGCCTGGGCGCCTGGACCGGCGCGGCGAGGGCTGGCGAGAGGGGGGCGGCGAGGACGGCGGCGATCAGGCCCGCCGCGGCGACGGATTTGGACAAGCTGAACATGGCCGCCAACAAGCATCGTCACAAAACCGTCGCAAGCCGGAACTGACGCGGATCCGGCCTTTTCACCTAGACCGGGACGTGGCTGACGAACTCGATCAGGCGGCCGTCCGGATCGTGGGCGAAGCCGGCATAGTAGTGCGGATGGATCTGCGGCAGCACGGCCGGGGCCCGCTCCTGCACGCCGCCGTACTGGCCGGACCGGACATAGGCGCGGTCGACGGCGGCGCGGTCGGCGGCCAGAAAGGCGTAGTGCACGTCGATCGACGGCTCGCCCTCGACGATCCAGAAGTCGAGGCGGCCGCCGTTCGAGCCGAAGCCCTTCTTTGGGCCGTCGACGACCAGGCGATAGCCGGTGGGCTCCAGGACCTGCCGGTAGAAGGCCACGCAGTCGTCGAGACGGCGGGTGCGGATTTCCAGGTGATCGAGCAAGGGAGCGGCCTTTCAGGGGAGCGGTGAAACGACGCCATGACGTGTAGCCGCGCCACTGCGGCGTTTGGCGGCGAAGATCAGCGCCACAACGCGGAAATTCGGCGTTCCAAGGCGTGGATCTGGCTTAGGCTCGGGGCCATGAAACTCGACCGCTTCGATCGCCAGCTGCTGAACCTGGTCCAGGAGGACGCCGGCCGCACGTCGGAAGACCTGGCCCAGCGCGTAGCCTTGTCGCCCTCGGCCGTGCAGCGCCGCCTGCGCAAGCTGAAGGAAGCCGGCGTCATCGTCCGCCACACCGCCGTGCTGGAGCCGCGCAAGGTGGGCCGGCCGACCTTCTTCATCGTCTCGCTGGAGATCGAGCGCGACCGGCCCGAACTGCTGACTCAGCTGCGCGCCTGGCTGGCCGGCCAGGAACACGTACAGCAGGCCTTCTACGTGACCGGCGAGGCCGACTTCGTCCTGGTGGTCACCGCCCCCGACACCGAGACCTACGACGCTCTGATGGCCCGGCTGGCCACCGAGAACCCCAACGTCCGCAAGTTCACCACCAACGTGGCCCTGGGCGTGGTCAAGCGCGGGCTGACGATCCCGGTGTCGCTGGAAGAGGATTAGGGTCGGGCGCCTGTGAGACAGGGCGGCGCCCAAAATCCGTATTCAGAATGTCGGCGTCAGCGTCGCTTGAGCGTCCTTGGAACATCAAGGCCGTCCGCTCGCGCTCTCCGAGCGAATTCCCACCGCCCCAGTTTGGAAAAGACCACAGGAGATAGAAGTGTCCGCATCAGTGCTCTTTATGTCCATGTCCCTGGACGGGTACATCGCCGGGCCCAACGATGACGTGGGCAATCCCGGCGGCGACGACTTCATGCGGCTGCACGCGTGGTACGGGGATTTTTCCCGGCCGACCGGACCGGTCGGACAATTGTGGGACGAATGGAACGCCCCAGGCGCCATTCTGGCGGGTCGGCGAACCGTGGAGCAGGTCGATCACTGGGGCGGTGACAATCAGGGCGTCCCGATCTTCGTACCCAGTCACAGGCCGCCCGGGCCATCCGTCGCGAACTATCCCTTGGTCAAATATGTGAGCGACGGGATCACGAGCGCCATGGCGCAGGCGAAGGCCGCCGCCGGGGACCGGGACGTGCTGATGCTTGGGGCGTATACGGCGCAACGGGCGCTGGAAGCCGGCGCGCTCGACGAACTGCAAATACACCAGGTTCCAGTCCTGTTCGGATCTGGCCGCCGACTGTTCGACGTCTTACCGTCGCGCGTCGAGTTGGAGATCGTTCGGGTGATCGATACGCCCGAGGCCACGCACATCCGCTACCGCGTCCGCCGCTGATCCCGCCGACCCAGCCGTCACGCGTTTGTGGTCGCCAGCGTCAGGGCACGCAGGGACCTATGGACTATCGGCTCTATAGGTCCCACTCCAGCAAACTCCCCCCTCCGTCGGCTGCGTCGACACCTCCCCCACAGGGGGAGGATCTATTTGAGCGTCTTCTCCAGCGCCTTCGCCGCCTCGCCTGGCGAGACCTTCCCCGTATCCCGGTCCACCGAATAGTTCGCCTTCTGCATGGCCTCGACCGTGATCGCCCCGTCCAGTCCCGCCAGCGCCTTGCGTAGTCGCGCGTCCTCCGCCCGGCCCGGGGCGATCAGCAGCACCGCGTCGTAGGGCGGCAGGGCGCCCTTGGGGTCGGCCAGCACCACCAGGTCGTCGGCGGCGATGCGGCCGTCGCTGGAGAAGGCCGAGATCACGTCGGCCTCGCCCGAGCCCAGGGCGCGGTACATGAAGGTCGGCTGGAACTGTCGCTTGCTCTTGAAGCGCAGGCCGTAGGCGGTCTCGACGCTGGCCCATTCGGGACGCGAGAAGAACTCCAGGTCGCCGCCCAGGGTCAGCTGCGGGGCCTTGGCGGCCAGGTCGGCCAGGGTCGTGATCCCCAGCGCCTGGGCCCGGTCGCGGCGCATGGCCAGGGCGTAGGCGTTCTCGAACCCAAGCGGGGCCAGCAGCACCACGCCGTCGCGGCGCTTCAGCTCGGTCCGCAGCCCAGCCAGCACGGCGGCGCGGCCGGGATTGTCCCTGCGGCCCAGGACGTTAGCCCACAGCGTGCCGGAATAGTCGACATAGGCGTCGATCTCGCCGGCGGCCAGGGCGCGGTAGGCCACGGCCGAACCGAGGTTGATCTTGCGGGTGACGCTGGCGCCCTGCCCTTCCAGCCGGTCGGCCATCAGCTCGGCCAGGATGTACTGCTCGGAGAAGTTCTTGGCCCCGACCACGTAGCGGGCGGGCCGCGGGGCCAGGTCGGCGGCCAGCGGCGCGACGGCGACCGCCAGGCCGATGGCCAGGCCCGCCAGGCCCGCGCCCCACAGCCGCCGGTCGCGCCGCTCGGTCCCGCGTTCGATCAGGCCCAGCAGCTGGTCGACGACCAGGGCCAGCGCGGCCGAGGCAACGCAACCGGTCAGGACCATGGCCCAGTTCTCGGTCTGCAGGCCGGAGAAGATGTAGTCGCCCAGCGAGGTCTGGCCGACGGGCGTGGACAGGGTGGCCGCCCCGATGGTCCACACCGCCGCGGTGCGCACCCCGGCCATGATCACCGGCCCGGCCAGGGGCAGCTCCACCCGCCATAGCCGCTGGCGGTCGGTCATGCCCACGCCGCGCGCCGCCTCGACCACCGCCGGGTCGACGCCCGTCAGGCCGGTCACCGTGTTGCGCAGGATCGGCAGCATCGAATAGAGCGTCAGGGCCAGCAGCGACGGCAGGAAGCCCAGGGCCGAGAAGCCGTGGCCGAATGCGCCCTTGGCCAGGTTCGAGAGCCCCAGCAGCAGCGGATAGAACAGGGCCAGCAGGGCCAGGCTGGGAATGGTCTGCACCAGCCCCGCCAGGGCCAGGGATGGCCAGCGCAAGCGCGGGCTGCGGGCGGCCAGCACGCCCAGCGGCAGGGCGACCGCCAGGCCGAGGGCGAGGGCCGCCGCCGACAGCGCCACGTGCCAGGCCAGCCGTTCGGGTAGCAATGACAGCAGGCCGCTATTCACCGGCGATCTCCCGCATCCGCGCGGCCTGGCGGCGGGGAGCCTGCATCAGAGCCTCGACCGCCGGGTCGGGATGGCCGGCCAGCAGGGCGCGAGGCGTGTCGTCTGCGACCACCCGTCCCGCCGCCATCACCACGATCCGGTCGGCCAGCAGCACGGCCTCGGCGATGTCGTGGGTGACCATCACCGTGGTCAGGGACAGCTGGTCGTGCAGGCGGCGCACGTCGTCGGCCAGGGCCGTGCGGGTCACCGAGTCCAGCGCCCCGAACGGCTCGTCCATCAGCAGGATCGAGGGCCGGGCCGCCAAGGCCCTGGCCACGCCCACCCGCTGGCGCTGACCGCCGGACAGGGCGGCAGGCCGGCGTTGGGCGACATCCCCGGGCAGGGCGACCAGGTCCAGCAGCTCGGCCGTCCGCGCGGCGATGGCGGCGGCGTCCCAGCCCAGCAGGGTCGGCACGATCCCGATGTTCTCGGCCACGCTCAAGTGCGGGAACAGGCCCACCTCCTGGAACACGTAGCCGATCCGCCGGCGCAGGGTCGGGCCGTCGAGGTCGGCGGCCGCCGCCCCGTCGATCCGCACCTGCCCGCCGTCGGGGACGACCAGGCCGTTGATGGTCTTGAGCAGGGTGGTCTTGCCCGCGCCCGAGCCGCCGACCAGGGCGACGAACTGGCCCCGCCCGATGGACAGGCTGGCGGGCTGCAGGACGCTCGCGCCGTCATAGGCCTTGCGAACCTGGTCCAGGACGATGGCGTCGGTCATGCGGCTCCCAGGCAAGGAACAAGGCCAGAAAGAACAAGGAACGTCCTGGACAGGCTGTCGCAGGGACGTCCTGTCACAGTCAGCCAGAACGCGCGGCGTGGGAAGCCTAATGCGACAGCTGATTCCCGGCACGGTTGGACGCGACGGGAGACGGCTCGCGGAGACCGACCATGACCCTGATCCTCGACCGGCCCTTCGAAGCTCGCGTCACCCCCGCCCAGAAGCGCGCTCGCGCCATCGACGCGCGCCTGCGCGAGGCCGTCGTGCTGATGGTCCTGCTCAACCTCGTCGTCTGGGGCGGCATGGTCGCCACCGCGCGCGGCCTGATCGACGTGCACCAGCTGGCGGACCAGGCCTGGGCGCTGGGGGCCAGTTGGGTCGCGGCGCTGCCGCAGGTGAGCGTCACGATCTCGCGCTGAGACCTCTCCTGTCGTCGGGCGTCGCTCCAACGCCTTGCCGGACATCGTTCGCGAAGAAATCATCGCGAGGTGTCGGAACGTGTCGGTCCGGCCCGTCCTTGGGCCAGGAACCGCCACGAGGAGCTGAAGCCGTGAGAGACCTGATCCTGAAGATGTCCGTGTCGCTCGACGGCTTCGTCAGCGACCTGGAAGGCCGAAACACATGGATGTTCGGCGCCGACGACGAGGCCAAGGCCTGGGCCGTCGACACCCTGTGGAACGCCGGCCTGCACATCATGGGCAGCCGCAGCTTCCAGGACATGGCCGCCTGGTGGCCGACCTCCACCGACGCGTTCGCGGCGCCGATGAACCAGATCCCCAAGGCCGTCTTCTCGCGACAAGGGGCGGCGATCCTGAAGAAGATCGAAACGTCGGCCTCGCTCGAAGAGACTCGCCGACAGAACGCAGGGACCGGCCAGGCCGCGGCGCCGCAGCCCGGCGCGGAAAGCTGGGCGGAGGCCTATGTGGCGAGCGGCGACCTGGCCGAGGAGATCGCGAAATTGAAGGCCCAGGACGGCAAGCCGATCATCGCCCACGGCGGAGTCGGCTTCGCCCGCAGCCTGGTCGCCCAGGGCCTGGTCGACGCGTTCGTCCTGGTCGTGGCCCCCATGGCGCTAGGCAAGGGCCTGCCGCTGTTCTCGGACCTCGCCGCGCCCATGCCCCTGAAGCTGGTGAACGCCAAGGCCTTTCCGGGCGGGGCGGTGGCGCAGACCTACCGGGCGGCCTGACCGACCCGGAGCGTTGCCCTAGATCGGCATCCGCATGATTTCCTGGTAGGCCGAGATCACCTGGTCGCGGACGGCCATCACCGTGTCGAGGCTGGCCTCGGCCGAGGAGATGGCGGTGACGACGTCGATCAGCTCGGCCTTGCCGGAGGCCTGCTGGGCCATCTTGGTTTCGGCCGCGCGGGTCTGGTGCAGGGTGTCGGTCATGGCCGACTTCAGCAGGGCGCCGAAGTCCATGGCTTTCTTGGCCTCGCCGGCCCCGCCCAGCGAGGGCGCGGCCATCGAGCCCTGGGCGGCGTAGGCCTTGGCGGCCGCAAGCGCGGTGATCATCGGCTAGCCCCTTACTTGCGCAGGATGTCGAGCGTGCGCGATTCCATGGCGCGCGAAGTCTCGATGACGTTCATGTTGGCTTCGTAGGCGCGCTGCGCCTCCTTCATGTCCAACGCCTCGACCAGGGTGTCGACGTTGGGCAGCTTGACGTAGCCCTTGGCGTCGGCGGCCGGGTTGCCGGGGTCGTACTCGGTGCGGAAGTCGCTGCGGTCGGGATCGACCGAGGCCATGGCCACGCCCTCGCCGCCGGCCACCTGGGCCGGCTTGAACACCGGCACCTGCCGGCGATAGGGGTCGCCGCCGGCCGTACGGGCCGTCGAATTGGCGTTGGCGATGTTCTCGGCGATCACCCGCATGCGGCCCTGCTGGGCCTTCAGGGCGCTGGCGGCGATCGCCATGGTCGCCATCGACTGGGAGCGGATCTCGGTCATCTAGTTCCCCTAGCCGCCCGGCCGACGGGTGGACGTCCGCAGCATGGCCATGGACTTCTGGTAGAAGCTGACCGCCGCGTCGTAATTCATCCGTGCGTCGGTCATCTTGAGCATCTGGTCCTCGAGCGTCACCGAATTGCCGTCGAGGGTGGTCTCGCTATCGGCCTGCTCGGGCGAGCGCCATGGGCTGACCGGCCTGGACGGCGCCATGTGGGCGGCGCTGGTGGCCATCATCTGCACGCCGTTAGTGGCCGTCGGCGACACCGGCCCGCCGCGATAGGGCTGGCCCGTCGCCTGCTGGTCCAGCGTCGCCTTGAAGCTGTAGGCCTTCAGGTCGCGCGGCTGGTAGTCGGGCGTATCGCCGTTGGCGACGTTCTGGGCGATGACCTTCTGCCGCTGGGACAGATAGCCCATGCGGCTCTTCAGCATCGCGAAAAGGGGAATGTCGTCGGGACCCATGCCGGTCATGGTGAAGAAACAGGGTTAATCGGCCATTAAGGACCCTGCGGCACACCAGGGGTGCGGCTCCGCGCCGCGGCCTGCGCTATCCTGCTCCCGACTCGCTTCCCGTCACTCCTTCCGACCAGGCGTCATGGACATCTTCCTACTGATCCGCGCCGTCGCCGCCCTGGCCATCACCCTGGGCCTGATCGGGCTGGCCGGGGTGGCCCTGCGCAAGTTCGGGCCCGACGCGATGTCGCGCATCACCGCCTTGCGCAAGGATCGCCGGATGCAGGTGGTCGAAACCCTGGTCCTGGACCCCACCCGCCGCCTGGTGCTGTTCACCCTGGACGGGGAGGAGCGCCTGCTGATGCTGGGCGAGGGCCAACTGCTGGACTGGGGCCCCAGGAAGTCCAGGAAGCCCCCTGCCCCGCCGAAATCGGCGTCCACCCTGTCCGGGGAGACCGTGGTCTGATGCGCGGCCTGCTCAAGCTGATCACCGGCGCCGACCCCAAGGACCTTCGCCAGGCCGCGATCATCTCGGTCCTGGCCGGGCTGGTCACCGTGCTCGGCCCCGCCGCGGCCATGGCCCAGTCGGCGATCAATGTCGACCTGGGCACCGGCGCGGGCCTGTCCGAGCGCGTGGTCCAGATGGTGGGCCTGCTGACCGTGCTCAGCCTGGCCCCGTCGATCGTGATCATGACCACCTCGTTCGTGCGGATCGTGGTGGTGCTGGGCCTGCTGCGCACCGCCATCGGCGTCCAACAGAGCCCGCCCAACCCGGTGATCATCAGCCTGGCGCTGTTCCTGACCGCCATCGTCATGGGCCCTACCTTCGAGCAGTCGTACGACGCCGGGGTCAAGCCGCTGCTGGACAAGCAGATGGAGATGCCCGAGGCGTTCGACGCCGCCGCCCAGCCGGTCAAGGTGTTCATGCTGCGCCAGGTCGACCAGGACGACCTGGCGCTGTTCATCCGCCTGTCGAAGATCGAAAAGCCCAAGACCGCCGTCGACACGCCGCTGAAGGTGGTGACGCCGGCCTTCATGATCTCGGAGCTGAAGCGCGCGTTCGAGATCGGCTTCCTGCTGTTCATCCCGTTCCTGGTCATCGACCTGGTGGTCGCCAGCGTGCTGATGAGCATGGGCATGATGATGCTGCCGCCGGCGACGGTCAGCCTGCCGTTCAAGCTGATCTTCTTCGTGCTGGTGGACGGCTGGCGACTGGTCGCCGGCAGTCTGGTCGAGAGTTTCCAGCGCGGGTCCGGCGGCGGCTAGCGCGCTTTTCAGCGAAAAGAAAAACGGCTCGCGCGAAGACGGCGCGTAGACCGAAGAACCTAGAGAAGAAGAACAGATGGGCGTTTTCGTACTGGGGTCGATCAATCTGGACGCCGTGGCGCGGGTCGACGACCTGCCGCGGCCGGGCGAGACCGTGGCCGGCATCTCGTTGGAGCTGTTCCCCGGCGGCAAGGGCGCCAACCAGGCGGTCGCGGCCGCCCGCTTCGGCGCCCCGACGCGGCTGATGGGGGCGGTCGGCAAGGAAGACAGCGGCCCCAGCCTGAAGGCCAAGCTGGCCGGCTATGGCGTGCAGGTCTCCGACGTCACCGAACTGCCGCTGATCCCGACCGGCCAGGCCCATGTCTGGGTGTCGTCCAGCGGCGAGAACATGATCGTCGTCACTAGCGGCGCCAACGCCACCCTCTCGCCGCAGCAGGTGGCGGCCACGGCGCTGGAGGGCCAGCGGGTGCTACTGTGCCAGTTAGAGACCCCCGCCCCGGCCATCGAGGCCCTGTTCCGGGCCGGCGTCGCCAAGGGCGCCCTGCGGATCCTCAACGCCGCCCCGGCCCTGCCCCAGGGCGCGGCGCTGTTCCCGCTGACCGACATCCTGATCCTCAACCAGACCGAACTGGCCACCTACGCCCGCCTGGACCACGAGCCCTCGCGCCTGGAAGAGGTGTCGCGCGTCTCCCGCAAGCTGATGAGCCGCCCGGACCAGACGGTGATCGTCACCCTCGGCGCGGCGGGCGTGGCCGCGGTGCGCCGCGACGAGGCCTTCCTGGTCGAGGGCCGCAAGGTCAAGGCGGTCGACACCACGGGGGCCGGCGACTGCTTCTGCGGCGTCCTGGCCGCCTGCCTGAGCACGGGCATGGACCTGCGCGAGGCCGTCGAGCACGCCAACGCCGCCGCCGCCCTCTCGGTCCAAAAACCTGGCGCCGCGCCGTCCATGCCTAGCCGGCGCGAAGTGGAGCAGTTCCTGGAGGGGTGAGGCGCTACTGCCGGCCCCGCCGCAGGTTCTTGCCCAGCACGGCCACGATGATCAGCACGAAGGCCGCCAGGCGGAACAGGTAGATGCCGCCGCGCTCCTCGTGCGGCGTGCCCAGCAGCACCGGCAGGGCGTTGCCGACGGCCAGCAGGCCGAACGCGGCCGCGAAGGCCAGAAACAGCCGGTCGCCCGTCCGCCGCCAGAACTTCAGGAAGAACAGGCCGGCGATCAGGAATCCCATGGCCAGGGCGCCGGCGATCAGGCCCTCGACCGGCGTGATCGGGACGCTCATTCGTCCACCTCCCAGATGAAACCATACAGCAGCGTGGCGACGGCCAGGCCGGCGCTGGCCTGGCGGTAGGGCAGCAGGTTCACCTGGGTGATGAAGACCACCAGGTCGGCCACCAGCAGCAGGTTGTTCAAGGCCAGGAAACCGAAGCTGACCGCGGTCCAGAGCAGCAGGCGCGAGCGGCTGGCCCGCCAGGCTCGCGCCAGCAGACCCGCGCAGGTCATGCTGGCCAGCATGCAGAGGATGTAGACCACCGTCGGCCCGCTCATCGGTCTTTCCCCTTGAACTTGAAGGCGTCAGCCAGGGACTGCAGGCGCTCGGTCGGGGCCGAGATCCAGCGGATCACCGTGACGGGCTTGGCGCGATAGGCGGCGTCCAGCTCGTCGCAGACCTTGACCAGGACGGCGGCGGCCGGCTGGTAGCGAAAGCCGCCGCGGTCATCGGCGACCACCAGGGCGGCCTCGACGAAGGCGGCCAGGTTGTCGCTCACCAGGCTGTGGCTGGCCCGCAGGTCGCTCACCAGCTCCTCGACGGTCCAGCACCGCTCGGGATCACGCTTGAGCCGCAGCAGCAATTCCAGCGCCCAGACGGAACGCACATGCTCGCGAATGAACTGAAAGACGTCGCGGTCGACGGTCACCCGGCCCCTGCCCCAACCTTGGAATCCCGAGGCGGACAATAGGCGGCGAGAGGAGGAGAACAAGCTGAGCCATGGTGTTCTTCGGTCCTCCCCCTGTGGGCAGGGGAATCGCATTTGATGCGGCTGGGGAGTTGCCAGAGATTTGCTGATCGATTCTGACAGTGTTTCCGTAATGAGGAGGCGCTGATTTGGACGGGTTGATCACGATTTTCAGGGAAGTTGCTGATCCGCGCGACGTCAATGCGCGGCATGATCTGGCCTCGATCCTGTTTGTGGCGCTGGCGGCGACGCTGTGCGGGGCCAAGACCTGCGTGGACATCGCCGA